>JAFUFD010000020.1 GCA_017470055.1 Prevotella sp.
CAGACGAAGAGGGCGGCAATCACACAGATCAAGCCATAGAGTCCGTAGGTAAACCAATGTCCGAAGTCATCGCCCTCTGCCAGATGCATGTTGAACATCGGCACGAAGGTAGATGATACGATAAAGTTGAAAATCCACTGGAAAGCGACAGCAATGGCAACTGCGGCTCCACGGATGGTATTGGGGAATATCTCGGCGATGAGCACCCAGCAGATAGGACCCCACGAGAACATAAAGGAGGCGGAGTATACCAGCAGAGAGGCGGCAGTAACCAGTTCCATACCTGCATGCCCGAAGGTCACGGCAACACCAAAAGCGCCTAAAGCCATACCCAGCGAACCGCATATCAGCAAGGGCTTGCGACCCAGTTTCTCTACCGTAAATACAGCAACAAGGGTAAACAGGATATTGATGATACCCATGAAGACGGTAATCATCATCGGGTTATCCATGCCCATATCACCAAAGATACGTGGGGCGTAATATAAAACAGCATTGATACCTACTGCCTGCTGGAACACACTCAGCATGATACCAACGAAGATACACATGGCACCATAAGTCATCAACTTCTCGGTCTTCACCACCATGGTGTCCTTAATCTCCTGCAGAATCTGGGTAGCCTTCGCAGCACCGTTAATCTTCGACAGGATACCCAGCGCACGTTGGTCTTGCCCGATGGAGACAAGATAACGTGGGGTCTCTGGCACGAAACAAATCAACAGAGCGAAGAGTCCTGCAGGCACCGCCTCACTTCCGAACATATAACGCCATCCTGTGGTCACCGTCCACTGGGCAGCAGGATTAATGGCTGCGATACCTTTTCCCATCTCCTCCACCAAAGGCTGGATATGGTCGCCTAAGATAAAGAAGTTGACGAAGTAAACCACCAACTGACCGAAGATGATAGCGAACTGGTTCCAACTCACCAGCATACCACGGATATTCGAGGGGGCGACCTCACCAATGTACATCGGGCAGATAGCAGAGGCAAGTCCTACGCCAATACCACCAATGACCCGATAGATATTGAACATGACAAGCAAGGAATAGGTAGGAGTGCCATACTCGAAGAACAGGAACTCAGGGTCCATACTTCCCAAAGCAGAGATGAAGAACAGCAAGCCTGCGATAATCAGCGACTTCTTACGACCTAAACGGGTGGCAAGCAGTCCCGACAAAGCCGAACCAATGATACATCCGATCAAAGCGGATGCAGACGTAAAGCCATGCCAACCGTCCGTATAGGCAAAATCTTTCGCTTCCATGAAGAAAGCCTGTAGTCCCTTCTCCGCACCAGAGATCACCGCTGTGTCGTAACCGAAGAGCAAACCGCCTAACACGGCTACTAACACGATTGAGAATAGGTAGGACTTGCTACCTGATTGTGTCTGTTCCATTGTTCTTTAAATTCAATTATGTTATTCATTTCTTAATTAAATACAAAAGTAATGCTTTTTTCGCTAATCCTTTGCTATTCTCTGACTTTTTAACTAATTTTGTCGGAAGAAACGTATAACTACAAAATATATTCAACATGACAAAGAATCTATTAACCTGTGCTTTTGCCTTGTCATTAGCAATGGCATCCTATGGTCAGAGCACCATGGACGTGAATACCAAAAAACTAGGAGCACCTATCCAGTCGACTATGTACGGTATCTTTTTCGAGGATATCAACTATGCCGCTGACGGCGGCTTATATGGCGAACTCATCAAGAACCGCTCTTTTGAGTTCCCGCAGACCCTGATGGGATGGCAGACCTTTGGGTGTGTCGACATCATGGATGATGGTCCCTTTGAGCGTTGCCCCCATTATATCGTCCTCTCCGACCCTGGACACAAGGAGCGTCGCTCTGGACTTGTCAACGAAGGCTATTTCGGCATCGGTGTCGAGAAGGGAGAGGCTTACCGCTTCTCCGTATGGGCAAAGGCACCAAAAGGCAATGCCGCCATCCGTATCCAACTGATTGACGAGAACTCGATGGACGAGAAACAGGAGTTTGTTGAGCAGGAACTCAACATCACGTCTACTGACTGGAAGAAATACACTGTCACGCTGACCTCCCCCAAGACCGACAAGCAGGCGAAACTGCGCATCTTCCTAAAGGGTACCAACAGCGTGGCGCTGGAACATATCTCCCTCTTCCCTGTCAACACATTCAAGAACCGTGAGAACGGTATGCGCCGTGACCTTGCACAGGCTCTTGCCGACCTGAAACCAGGTATCTTCCGCTTCCCTGGTGGTTGTATCGTTGAGGGTACCGACCTTGCAACCCGCTACCAATGGAAGAACACACTGGGTCCCGTGGAGAACCGTCCGCTGAACGGCAACCGTTGGGAGCACACCTTTGACTACCGCTACTATCCCGACTACTATCAGAGTTACGGACTTGGTTTCTTTGAGTTCTTCCAACTTTCTGAGGATATTGGCGCTGAACCGCTACCCATCCTCAGTGTAGGTCTCGCCTGTCAGTACCAAAACTGGGAAGACGAGAAGGCACATGTTGCCATCGATGAGTTGCAGCCCTATATCAACGACTGCCTTGACCTCATTGAGTTTGCCAATGGACCCGTAGACAGCAAATGGGGGAAAATCCGTGCTGACATGGGGCATCCCGCTCCTTTCAACATGAAATATATCGGTGTGGGGAATGAGCAGTGGGGAGAGTTCTACTACGAGCGTCTGAAGCCCTTCGTGGCAGCCATCCGAGCCAAGTATCCTGATATTAAGATTGTAGGCACCAGTGGTCCCGTGCCAGAAGACGTACCTGATAACACCTTCCGTTTCGAGGACGGGTGGAAGGCGATGAAAGCACAGAAAGCCGACCTTGTCGACGAGCATTACTACCGTGACGAGGAATGGTTCCTCACCCATGGATTACGCTATGACTCCTACGACCGCAAAGGACCGAAGGTCTTTGCCGGTGAGTATGCCTGTCATGGCAAAGGCAAGAAATGGAACCACTATGAGGCGGCTATCTTGGAGGCGGCATTCATGACTGGCTTCGAGCGCAACGCTGATATTGTCCACATGACCACGCCCGCCCCACTCTTCGCCCATGTTGACGGTTGGCAGTGGCGTCCTGACCAGATATGGTACGACAACACGGACATGTTCAAGACCGTCAGTTATTACGTACAGCAGATGTATGCTACTAATGCTGGTACGAACGTGCTCTCACTGACCATGGACAAGAAACCTGTCGCAAACCAGTTAGGACAGAATGGACTTTTCGCCAGTGCCGCTTATGACAGCAAGACTGGGGAGGTTATCATCAAGGTGGCAAACACCACAAAGCAGCAACAGACCGTCACTTTCCGTCTTTCTGACATCAAGGTTGGCGGTACTGCAAAGATGCTGACCCTCTGCCACGATGGCATGGATGACGAGAACTCTATCTGCAAACCAGAATTGATTACACCAAAAGCAGGTTCTGTGAATTACACGGCAGACAAGAAGCAAGCCGTCCTCAACGACAACCTGCCCCCCATGTCATTCCGCATCTACCGTATAAAGAAATAGAACGTAAGAAATGCGAAAACTATTAATTAGTACGACCATAATAGTACTATTGCTTTGTATGGGATGTAGAGAGCAGGAGCGGCACTATGTCATTGGTGTCTCCCAGTGCTCTGAGGACATCTGGCGTGAGAAACAGAATGCGGAGTTGCGCATGGGCGCCTATATCCAAGGTGACGTGGAACTACGGTTCGCCTCTGCCTACGACAGCGACCAACGCCAGATCCAGCAGATAGACAGTCTGATCGCCACGGGTATCAACCTACTGATTGTGGCTCCCAATCAGGTGACTACCATCTCACCCGCCATCGACCGCGCCTATGACAAGGGCATTCCCGTCATCGTCTTCGAGCGTAAGACCAATTCTCGGAAATACACCGCCTTCATCAGTGCTGACAACTATGAGATGGGGCGTACGATGGGAGAACACATCGCCCGGCAACTGAAGGGGAAAGGGAATATCCTCGAGATCAAGGGACTCAAGGACTCCTCCCCTGCCATCGAGCGTCATAACGGTTTCATGGAGGCGTTGAGCCACTATCCGCAGATACAACTCATAGACACCCTGCAAGGCGACTGGACGGAGGAGAGCGCCTACAACGCCACGAAGCAGTGGTTGAGCCAAAAGCCAACTGCCATCGACTATGTGTTCGGACAGAACGACCGTATGGCGATGGGAGCCCGTAAGGCACTACTTGACTCCTCAACTCCCCACTCCTTAACCACCAAATTCTGCGGCATCGACGGTCTGCCAGGGAAAGACGGCGGTATCCAGTTAGTACGTGACTCCCTGCTGGATGCCAGTTACATCTACCCCACCCATGGCGACCAACTCATCGGACTTGCCATCAACATCCTTGACGGCAAATCGTATAAGAAGGAGAACCTCCTGAAGTCGGCAATCGTCACCCGTGACAATGCCAATGTCCTCTTGATGGAGAGTGAGGAGACCCTGCGGCAGACCGCCTACCTCGACCAACTGCACGAGAAGGCGAACTCCTACTTGCAGGAACTCGACACGCAGCGTATGATCACATTACTGCAGGCTGTCATCATCCTGATTGTCATTCTGAGTGCCTTATTTATCGTATTTAACATGCGCCGTCGCCACCGACTGGAGCGACAGGCATTCTCCATGGTCGTCAATGTGCCGCAGAGTGAGACACCAGAGAGCGATTCCCCCAGCACCCAGAAGCCTTCCATCACGGATGTGACCCCAGAGGAGCAGGAGCAGATCGGGGCGGATGCCGATGCCCGTTTCCTGGAGCGGCTGCGCCAATATGTGCAGGAGCAGATGAGCAACAGCGATTTCAGCGTGGAGGACCTGGCGGCGCAGATGGGTGTGAGCCGTGTGCAACTCTACCGCAAGGTCAAGGCGCAGACAGGTCGCACCCCAGTGGACATCATCCGCCTGAGTCGCCTCAACCGCAGCAAGGTGTTGCTACAGACCACCGACCTATCGGTCAGCGAGGTAGCCTACCAAGTAGGATTCACGGCGCCCAGTTACTTCACCAAATGTTTCAAGGAGGAGTTCGGGATGCTACCAGGTGACACCAGGAAGTCCTAAGAAAAATCGTTCAATGTCTAACAAAATTGTTACATTGAACGATTTTTTTAGTTCTTTGAAACATCTTTTTCATCCCTTCTATTCTAATAGAAGTACTTTTGCGTCAGTAATTAACAAGAGTACTAACCAAACAAACAACAAGAAATGAAACAAGCGAAACGATTAATTCTAAGTTTCCTCACCTTGCTGCTTAGTACAATAATGTACGCGCAAGAGATTACGGGAACAGTGAATGACGCTATGGGACCTGTCATCGGTGCCACCGTCATGGAGAAAGGTACGACAAACGGTACTGTCACTGATTTCGATGGTAACTTCAAGTTGAAGGTGGAGGCAGGCAAGACCCTCGTCTTCTCCTACATCGGCTACCAGACCGTCGAGATGCCTGCCGCTAACGGTATGACCGTGACCATGCAGGATGATGAGATGACCTTGAATGAGGTCGTAGTAACAGGTTACATGACTGAGAAGAAAGCAGACCTGACTGGTGCTGTCGCCGTGGTGAAGATGAAAGACGTAGCCGACATCCCGACGGGTAATGTCATGCAGGCACTGCAAGGTCGTGTGGCAGGTATGAACATCACGACGGATGGTACGCCTGGTGGTGGCAGTACCTCTACACTGGTGCGTGGTACGACGACCATCAACAACTCCAGTCCGTTGTATGTCATCGACGGTATGCCTACCCGTGACAACGTCGGCTCTATCCTGTCGAGTGGTGACGTAGAGTCTATCCAAGTATTGAAGGACGCCTCATCAGCCGCTATCTACGGTGCGCAGGCTGCCAATGGTGTCATCATCATCACCACCAAGCGTGCCAAGAGCGGTGAGACGAAGATCGACTTCTCTGCCTCTCTGACCGCACAGACCTTCTCTACGGGGGTTGATATGCTGACCACTCAGCAATGGGCTAACTGCTACTGGCAGGCCTTCCAGAACGGCAACAATGGACTGAATCCCTCTTCCGAGTTGTTTGGCAACGGTGCCACACCTGTTATTGCCCAGACCTATAACAGCGGTGACAAGACGATGCCTCTTGCCAATACTGACTGGGCTGACGAGATCTACAAGACCGCACTCATGCAGAACTATAGCCTAACCCTCTCTCGTGGTGGCGAGCATGGCGGTTCCTCTCTGTCCGTCAACTACATGGACCACAAGGGTTTGGTACGTAACACTGACTATAAGAGTTTCAACACCCGTCTTTCTGGTGACTATAAGTTCCTGAATGACAAACTGCGTATCGGTGAGAATGTCGCCGTTACCCGTTGGACAGAGCATATCAAGCCCGATGGCATTGAGGAGACCATCTATAAACTGCAGCCTATGGTTCCCACTTATGCTACTGACGGCAGTTATGGTGGTGGCTACGTAGATGTGCTGAACGACTCTCCCAACCCCATCCGTCTGACCGATAATATCAAGGATGACAAACATGAGCGTTGGCGTGTATTCGGAAGTGCTTACTTAGAGATAGAGCCCATCAAGAACCTCGTATTACGCTCTACCTTCGGTGTCAACTACTATCACGAGAACAACGCCACCTTTATTCCCAAATGGCAGGAAGGGCAGCGTACCGTGAACACCAATGAGATGACTCAGTGGAACTCCCGCCAGTTCAACTGGACATGGACCAATCAGGCACAGTATAGTTTCGATATCAAGAAGCACTCCTTCACTGCCTTGATCGGTATGGAGGCTAAGAAGGAGAAATACGACTATGAGTGGGGCTATGGTACGGGTCTGGAATATGAGAACACCGACTATCGCTATTTAGGAACTGTCACCAGCGGCAAGAATGTCGATGGCACAGGCAACACCTATTCCATGGTCAGTTACTTTGGCAAGATCAATTACTCTTACGACTCCCGCTATCTCGCCTCGTTCACACTGCGTCGTGATGCGTCCAGCCGTTTCGGTAAGGAGAACAATAGCGGTACATTCCCATCTGTCAGCGCAGGTTGGCGCATCAGCGAGGAGGCATTTATGAAAGGAAAGGTCAACTGGCTCGACAACCTGAAACTGCGTGCCTCTTGGGGTCTGAACGGTAACGACATGATTGACAACTCGGCTACCTATAGCCTCTTCAGTAACAGCGTCAACAATGGTGGCTATAACATGCTTGGCGACAACCAGACACTTGCCGCAGGTACTATCCGCACGCACTCTGGCAACCCCTATCTGAAGTGGGAGCAGACAGAGCAGGTAAACATCGGTCTCGACGCCGCTTTCCTGAATAACCGTCTGACCGTCAGCCTTGATTACTTCAACAAGGACACCAAAGACATGCTCTATGAGCCTGCCTATGCCGCTGTCATCGGTGAGGGTGGCTACTCGTTCCAGAACGTTGCCGCAATGAACAACAAAGGTTTCGAGTTCACCATCGGATGGCGTGACCGCATTCGCGACTTCAATTATGAGATCAGTTTCAACGGTGCGTTCAACAAGAACAAGATCACAGAACTTCCTGATGCCGTCTACTACACATGGGGTTGTGGTAATGGTGTTGATATCACGAACGTAGGCTATGCCCTCGGCTCTTGGCTGGGCTATGAGACCGCAGGCGTGTTCCGCACACAGGCTGAAGTCGATGAGTACACCCAGAAATACGATGTGCAATTTGGCGCTCCCGGTGTGGGTCGCATCCGCTATGTCGATACGAATAATGATGGTGTCATCAATGCCAACGACCGCACCGTGCTGGGCTCTGACCAGCCTAAGTTCATCGGTGGTCTGAACCTCTCCGGCTCATGGCGTGGCTTCGACTTGTCGTTGTTCTTCAACGGCATGGTGCGCAAGGCATGGAACAACTCCAAGTACTATACGGACCTCTGGGCTTATTGGACGGGTAACCATGGCGAGCGCATGATGGATGCCTATAACGCATGGCAGAACTACGAGAAGACTGGTGTCTATAACAGTGAGACACCCGCACTCACCACCTCTCCTGCCAATAACGAGAACCAAGGCTCTGACTTCTATGTGGAGAATGGCAACTACATCAAGTTAAAGACCCTCACACTGGGTTATACGCTTCCTCAGAACCTGCTGAAGAAGATCCATGTACGCAACCTGCGTGTATACTTCCAGACACAGAACCTCTTTACGATTACCGCCTATAAGGGTGCTGACCCTGAGGGACTGGGCTATACCTATCCTATGCCACGTACGTTTACTTTCGGACTGAATGTTGGACTCTAATAAACTGAAATAATTATGAAACTCAAAAATATAGCAATCATAGGTGCTGTCGTGCTCAGCATGACAGCCTGTAACGAGGACTCTTTCCTTGACAATCCCCCACAGGGTGTCGTCAGCGAGAATGTACTGATGTCCGCTGACGGTGTTGACCAACTCTGTACGGCTGCCTATGCCGCACTGATGGGACCTAATCCGCAAGACTGGTCGGTGTGGTGGTATCCTACCACTCACTGGACGACAGGTGCCGTACGTGCCGATGACGCACTGAAAGGTGGCGGTGGCACTGGCGACGGCTTCGAGACCCATCGTCTGGAGACCTTCACGCTCGACGCTACCGATGGCGTGACAGACTCTAAGTGGTATCACCTCTATGTCAGCGTCCAGCGTTGTAACTCCGCCCTGAAGGTTCTCAACGAATGCACGGACGAGCAGGTGCCCGACAAGGCTGTCCGCATTGCCGAGATGCGCGTATTACGTGCCCACTACTATTTCGAGTTGCAGCGTCTGTTCAACCAAATTCCCTGGTTTGACGAGACGGTGCCAGAGAAAGAGGTTGCCACCATCCCCAACAACGAGTTCACCCGTGAGCAACTGTTAGACAAAATCGCCGCTGAGTTGGAGACCGCCATCGCTAACCTGCCACAGACACAGGGTGAGGTAGGACGTGTCAACAGTTACATGGCAAAGGCATATCTTGCCAAGGTGTACCTCTATCGTGCCTATGAGCAGAACGCCACGACACATGCTGTCACCACTATTAATAAGGAGTATCTGACAAAGGTGGTAACACTCTGCCAGGAGATTCGTAACTCAGGACGCTATGACCTGCTCGATGACTTCCAGCAACTCGACCTCGTCGCCTACGACAATGCGAAAGAGTCCGTTTGGGATATCCAGTACTCCATGAACGACGGCTCTAACAGTGCAGGACGCATCAACTGGAGCATGCTGCTCAACGCCCCACAGGGTCCTTACTCTGGTGATGGCTTCTTCCTGCCCTCGCAGGACCTGATCAATGCTTTCCAGACTGACGCTAACGGCTTGCCTGAGTTCGGTTACCAGTCACTGCCCGACTTCGACCAGGTGAACTATAGCGACGACTACGTGACCGTATCCGCAAACGACCATAACGTGGACCCACGCCTCGACTTCGTCGTTGGTCGCCCGAACGTCACCTGGAAGACCTATACCGCCACTCCGTGTCTTGCCACATGGGTACGTGACCGTGGCACCTACGGCTACCATTGCGCTAAGCGTTTCTTCGTGTCTCCTGAGACTGCCGACATGTATCCTGGCTGGCCATGGGGAGCCAGTGCTCTGAACTGGCACATGATCCGTTACGCACACATCCTGCTCTGGGAGGCAGAGGCTCTGGTGGAGTTAGGTCGTCAGGACGAGGCTCGCCCACTCATCAACCAGATTCGCCAGCGTGCCGCACAGTCAGCGTATGTGAAGGCTTATACAGACGCTTTCGATGGTGGTAACTGTCCTAATTATGGAGGCTATGCCGCTAACTACCAGATTGCCGAGTACCCTGCCACTGGCTGGACACAGGACTATGCCCGTCAGGCTGTCCGCTTCGAGTCTCGTCTGGAGACGGCACTTGAGGGTGAGCGTTTCTTTGACCTCGTCCGCTGGGGTATTGCCGCTGATGTGATGAACAAATACATCCAGTGCGAGCAGGACAACCGCCCCTACTACCAAGGTACCAAGTTCACTGCTGGTAAGGACGAGTATCTGCCCATCACCAACAACCAGTACAAGTTCTCTGGTCAGAACTACGTACAGAACCCTGGTTATGGAGCATTCTAAAACATGATGAATAGTTATGATGTTAATAGTTAGTTAACCTAAGGTAGAAGATTGTTTCTCAGGAACCTTACAAATCCGCCCAAGTATCATGATCGTACTTGGGCGGATTAAATAACAATAAAAGATGGGAAAAAGAAATATTGCAATCATATTGTCTGTCATCGGCATTCTGTCAGTTAGTGCGCAAGTCAGTCATGAGAGGCTCTATCAAGAGAAATACCGCCCTCAGTATCATTTCAGTCCGAGGGAAGGCTGGATAGGAGACCCAAGTGGACTGATGTACTATCAGGGAAAGTATCACATGTACTGGTGGGGAAAGGTCGAGTCGGCAGATTTGGTTCACTACCAAGAGGTGACACCTAATGTCATGAAGGATGTGGATCCCAATATTGTCTGTTTTACGGGCTCCGCTCTCATCGACAAGGCTAATACTGCCAATTATGGGGAGAATGCCTACATTGCCGCATTTACCCTTTTTGATCGGGAATCCAAGAAGCAGTCACAAGGTATTGCCTTCAGCCATGACGGACAGACCTTCTATCACTATGACGGGAATCCCGTGTTGGACATCTGGAGTACGGAGTTCCGCGACCCCACTGTCTTTTGGAGTGATAAGACCCAGAAATGGGTCATGGTTGTGGCGAAAGCACTGGAGAAGAAAGTGAAATTCTACGAGTCTGAGGATTTGAGGCATTGGACATGGACCAGTGATTTCGGTCCCTGGGGCGACAGTGAGAAATCATGGGAGTGTCCAGACTTGTTCCAACTGCCTGTTGACGGTGACTGGAACAACCGCAGATGGGTGCTCGTCGTCTCTGTGAACTGGGCACAGGAGCAATACTTTATCGGTGACTTTGACGGAAAAACATTTAAACTGATGGAGAACCATCCAGAGACACCTCTTTATATAGACAAGGGACTTGACTATTATGCATCCCGGACATTCCGTGACTATGACGGGACACAGCGTGAGGTGCTTTCATTGGGTTGGGTCGCCACCTGGGACTATGCCCAGCAGCAACCATCCGCTTATGGAAAAGGGTTCTGGTCTATACCTCGACGTCTTGAACTGAAAACCTATCCAGAAGGACTACGTATGACCCAACAACCCATTGAGCGTTTAAAGACACTACGAGACAAAAAGGTTAGCATGTCTGGTATCCTCCCTGTAGGCACCCATCAACTTCGTCGTTTCACGCCTTCCCGGAATGTCTATGAGTTAGATGTCACTTTCTCTACAGATATCTCCAATACTATCGGATTGAATCTCTGTGTAGGTGAAGGGAGAAAAGTCGTTGTCAGTTACGATACGGATTCGCACAACTTAGTCATTGACCGCACTCATTGCACTGATAGTGACATTCCTAAATTCAGCCGAATGTCACATGCTATAGTCGAGCCTCAAAACGGGAAACTGTATCTGCATATTTATGTGGACAAAAGCAGTGTGGAGATATTTGCCAATGATGGTAAGGACGTGTTCACCTTACAGACATTCCCTTCTGAGAGTCAGACGGGCATTGAGACTTTTGCCCTTCGGAAGGGTACGGAGATGCAATTGAATGCTTGGGAATTGAAAAGTATATACAATGACTAAAGGATCATCTTTTACACTGTTTTCGATAGGGGTTTATACCTCCTAAAAGATAGGAGTTTTACCCCTAAACCCCTATCGGAAGCACTGTTAACCTATAAGTTTACCCAATAGAAATAATCAACCTTCCACGTAAATACAGGTGGAACCTTAAAAATACGTCGCAACATGTTCCTTACGATCAGTTGTTTCCTGAAGGAACAGAGCATATAGGACCAACAAAGAAAATGAAGGATAGCACCTTCGCTTTGTAGATGCCATCCTATTTGGTTTGTATCTCAAATTTTGATAGTTTGATGAAATTGTTTTCTGTATTATACGGAACCTCTTCGTCAAGCCAGCGATATACAGCCCCAGAAAATTTGACAGGGAGTTTTTCTTCCAATAGTTCTTTCTCTTTAGTACTTATAAACGGGAGATCATAACGGGTGTCATTTGAATTGTCTGCATTGCCAATAACAATATACCAGACATTGTAATCTGTATCATAATGTACTATCCCCATTAAGTCATTAACCTCACCTATTTGTTCTGCGAATTGATAAGGGATTATATCCACATCATCACCACTACATGCTATCATCCCCATTATCAGGAAGAGGGTGCTGGAGATTGCTAAAAAGTACTTTTTCATAATCATTTATTTAATAATAATCTTCTCGCTTAATTTCTCATTTCCAAATTCTAAGTTTTTTATAGCATCTTTTCCAGGGAAAAAACGTGTCTCAACTTGTGCAGAAATTGGGTTTCTATGTCACAAAGTTAATATAAAAATAAAATCGTCGTATCCGATATTATATGTTTTTTGTTTTTTTAACGTAAGCAAGGAGTGGTTCTTCCAGTGGCTTTCCCTGCATTGATCATTGCAGCATGTGGTCAATAGAATTCCCCACGTTGTGCAGGGTTATAGGCAAATACCGCTTAACCCAAATGACGTGGGGATTTTTGTAGCAATTTTGTTTCATGAACGTTTTTTGTTAGTTTTTGAATCAATATTTACACGATAAAATGGGGAAAACGTGTAATTTTGCAACAGATTGATTGAATAACTAAAAACGAAAAGACATGAAAAAAGTATTAATGACGATGATGGTGTCACTGCTGACCCTCACAGGAGCGTCGGCACAAAAGCCACAGGTGCTGGGCAAGAGCCATGCCATGCAACGGGTGGAGGTGAAGAGCCACTATCTGCTGTTGCCTGTTCAGGAGCGGGAGGAGAATGCCAATATCCGTATCTTGGCAAAAGGGCAGCAGGTGCAGTCGCTGAACGTGCGCCTTGCCGTAGACAAGGTGGATTATTATGTACCGCTCGACATCCAGCGTTTTGGCGCAAAGGACTTGCTGTTAGATATCACTTTCTATGGTGACCGCCGTTTCACAGGTGCCATGAAGGACTTCCTCTGCTGGCAGGAGATGAAGCAGAGTGACGCTTTCGACACCGCCAATCGTGAGAAGTTCCGCCCACAGTACCACCATACCCCTGTCTATGGCTGGATGAACGATCCCAATGGAATGTTCTACAAGGATGGGGTCTATCACCTCTATTACCAATGGAATCCCTACGGTTCGATGTGGGAGAATATGACATGGGGACACTCCACGTCAAAAGACCTCATCCACTGGGAGGCACAGCCCACGGCAATCGAGCCTGATGCACTGGGTGCCATCTTCAGTGGCTCATGCGTGGTAGATAAGGAGAACAACCAAGTAGTCGCCTTCTACACCTCTGCAGATAAGAGTCAGGTGCAGTCGATGGCGATATCCAAGGACAACGGCAAGACGTTTGAGAAATACGCTGGTAATCCTATCTTAGTGAGCAACGAGGAGGATTTCCGTGACCCGAAGGCGTTCTGGAATGCCGATATCAAGAAATGGAACCTGGTACTTGCCGTCGGACAGGAGATGCGCATCTACTCGTCTGACAACCTGAAGGACTGGACTTACGAGAGTTCTTTCGGCAAGGAGTATGGCTGTCATGACGGTGTATGGGAGTGTCCCGACCTCATGAAACTGCCTGTTCGTGGCACTGGCAAGCAGAAATGGATGCTGATATGCAATATCAACCCTGGCGGTCCCTTCGGAGGTAGCGCCACCCAGTATTTCATCGGTGACTTCGACGGGAAGAAATTCACTTGCGAGCACAAGGACACTCGTTGGATGGACTATGGCAAGGACCACTATGCCACCGTCACCTTCGACAATGCGCCAGAGGGCAGGAAGATCGCCCTTGCCTGGATGTCGAACTGGCAGTATGCCAACCAGGTGCCTACCAAGCAGTTCCGCAGTGCCAACAGTATTCCCCGTGACCTCGACCTCTTCGAGTACAACGGACAGACCTACTGCGGTGTGACACCCTCTAAGGAAATGCTTGCCCTCCGTGGTAAGACCGACAAGAGACTGCCACAGACGGGAGAACTCGTGATTGACCTGAAAGGCTCGACGGAGATCACCCTCTCCAACTCACTGGGCGAGCAGGTTGTCATGAAGTATGATGCGATTAAAAACACGTTCTCCATGGACCGCACCCGCAGTTACGCCAGTTTCAGTGAGGCATTCCCCTGTGTGACGACAGCCCCCACGTACGGTGCCGTGAAACAACTTCGCATCTTCATCGACCACTGCTCCATCGAGGCTTTCGACGCAGAGGGACGTATGGCGATGACCAACCTCGTGTTCCCCACGGAGCCGTACAACACGCTCAAGGTGACCAATCAAGCAAAAGTAACTATTTATCCTTTCTAAAAATATGGCAAACAATACCAACAAATCGATTTACCTGATTCCTGTGATGCTATGCTTCTTCTGCATGGGCTTCGTTGACCTGGTGGGCATCGCATCGAACTATGTGAAAGAAGACCTCGCACTCAGCGACTCCGTAGCGAATATCTTCCCCTCGCTGGTGTTCTTCTGGTTCCTGATCTTCTCCGTGCCAACGGGTATGCTGATGAACAAGATCGGACGTAAGAAAACCGTGTTACTCTCACTGATCGTGACGGTGGTGTCACTGTTCATCCCCTTATTGGGCTATTCCTTCGGTGTGATGCTCGTTGCCTTCTCTCTGTTAGGCATCGGCAATGCGCTGATGCAGACCAGTATCAACCCACTCGCCATGCTGATTATCGGTGACAAGAATCTTGCCTCCACCTTGACTTTCGGACAGTTTGTGAAGGCTATCGCCTCTTTCCTCGCTCCTTATCTTGCCATGTGGGGAGCCACACAGGTCATCCCCTCGTTCGGTTACGACTGGCGGGTATTGTTCCTGATCTATTTCGTCGTCGGCGTGCTTGCCTCTGCCTTGCTATGGGTGACCCCCATCCAAGAGACACTCACCGAGGGCAAGTCGTCGTCCTTCATGGACTGTCTGCGCCTGTTGGGCAAGCCCATCGTGCTCCTGTCGTTCCTCGCCATCATGTGTCACGTGGGAATCGACGTGGGTACCAACACCACTGCTCCGAAACTATTGATGGAGCGTGTCGGTATGACGCTCAACGAGGCTGCCTTCGCCACCTCCCTCTACTTTATCTTCCGTACCATCGGTGCCCTGACGGGCTCGTTCTTCCTCCGTGTGATGAAGACTCGCTGGTTCTTTATCATCAGTGTCGTGCTGATGGCTATCTCGATGGCACTGATGTTTGGCGGTCAGTCGAAGATGGTGCTCTATACCGCTATCGCACTGGTAGGCTACGGCAACTCCAACATTTTCTCGATGGCATTCTCTGAGGCGCTGCTCTCTGTCCCCGACAAGCAGAACGAGGTCTCTGGTCTGATGATCATGGGACTCTTCGGCGGTACCGTGTTCCCCCTCATTATGGGCTTCTGCAGTGACGCTGTAGGACAGGCTGGTGCTGTTGCCGTCATGGCGGTAGGTGTCATCTACCTCTTTACATTCATCAATAAGGTTAAACACTAAAGAATAGGATATATTATGAAGAATCTGATTATAGGACTGGGCGAGGCATTATGGGATATGCTGCCCGAAGGAAAGAAATTAGGTGGTGCTCCTGCCAACTTCGCTTACCATGCAGGACAGTTCGGACTGGACACCCTCGCCGTCAGTGCGTTGGGTGAGGACAAACTCGCCGATGAGACCATCGAGGCTCTGGAACAGAACGGTTTGAGATACCTGATGCCACGAGTACCGTACGCTACGGGTACCGTACAGGTAACCCTGACGGGTGAGGGCATCCCCACTTACGAGATCAAAGAGAATGTGGCGTGGGACAACATCCCCTTCTCCAAGGAGATAGAGGAAGCCGCCCGCAACTGCCGTGCCGTGTGCTTCGGCTCTCTTGCCCAGCGTAACATCGTCAGTCGCCAGACCATTCAGCAGTTCTTGGATGCCACCCCCAAAGAGTGCATTAAGATCTGTGATATCAACCTGCGCCAGCAATTCTTCTCCAAAGAGATATTGGAGGAGTCGTTCAAGCGTTGTAACATCTTGAAGATCAATGATGAGGAACTGGTGGTCGTGGCACGTATGTTCGGCTATCAGGACTTGGACGACGCTAAGGTCTGTGAGCAGATAGTGAAAGACTACGACCTGCAGATGCTCGTCCTGACCTGTGGCACCAATGGCAGCCATGTGTTTACCGCAGACAACAAGCATTCTTTCCAGCCCACTCCCAAGGTGGAGGTTGCCGATACCGTAGGTGCTGGTGACTCATTCACAGGCTCCTTCTGCGCCGCTATCCTAAATGGTAAACCTGTAGAGGAGGCACACCGCATCGCCGTTGAGGTCAGCGCCTATGTATGCACCCAGAACGGAGCGATGCCTAAATATCCCGCTGAACTCGTTGCGAAAGTCAAATAATCTATATCATCCGTCTTTAAATGGAGTCCCCGATGTGAGTCGGGAACTCTTTTTTTCTCTTTTTTTTGGTGATGTCCCCGATTCTTCGTAATTTTGCAAGGCATTGTATACAATTATGACTGTAGCAGATTATATCAGACAAGATACAGGTGAGAGGCGGTTCTCTTTCGAGGTGCTTCCCCCATTAAAAGGTAACGGGACGGATGCCCTGTTTCAGACCATTGATAAACTCGTGGAGTTCAACCCTGCGTTTATCAATATCACGACCCACCACTCAGAGTATGTCTACAAAGAACTGGAGAACGGGCAGTTTGAGCGACAGCGCATCCGTCGCCGCCCTGGTACCATCGCCATTGCCGCCGCCATCCAGCAACGCTATGACATACCCGTGGAGCCACATATCATCTGTAGCGGCACGACGATAGAACAGATAGAATACGAACTGCTCGACTTACAGTTCCTGGGCATCCGTAACCTGATGCTGCTGCGTGGCGACAAGGCGAAGGAAGACAGCAGGTTTACCCCCACTCCTGGCGGACATGCCCATACCACCGACCTCATCCGTCAGGTGGTACGCTTCAACGAGGGATTCTTTGCTGACGGTACCCCTATCAAGCACCCAGGTCCCAAGTTCGACTTCGGTGTCGCCTGCTATCCAGAGAAGCATGAGGAGGCTCCTAATTTAGAGCGGGACATGGAGTATCTGAAGCAGAAACAGGACCTTGGAGCACAGTATGCTGTGACCCAGTTGTTCTTCGATAACGAGAAATACTTCGCCTTTGTGGAGCAGGCACGGCAGATGGGGATCACCATTCCCATCATCCCAGGCATCAAACCCATGGCGAAACTCAGTCAGTTGACGGTGGTTCCTAAGACATTCCATTGCGACATCCCAGAGGCATTGGCAAAGGAGATTGCCAAATGCACGACTGACGAGCAGGCTCGCCAATTAGGTGTGGAATGGACCACCCAACAGTGTCGTGAACTGTATGAGCAGGGTGTCAAGAACATCCATTTCTACACCGTGTCGGCTGTCGACTCCGTCGTAGAGATCACCAAACGTTTATTATAACGCTATCAAACCCATTAGGCATGACATTCGACCAAGTGATAGGACAACAAGAAGCACAAGAGCGGCTGCTGCAACTGGAACGGGAGCAACGACTGCCTCATGCCCTGATGCTCTGTGGTCCGATGGGATGTGGTAAGATGGCTCTTGCCATGGGCTTTGCCAAACACCTGCTGAGCCGTAACAGCAATGACGAGGCGATGCTGGCACGCTGGGAGCACCCTGACCTCCACTTCACCTACCCCACTATCAAACTGCCTTCGATGAACAGCGACCATAAACCGGTGTCGGACGATTTCGCCCGCCAATGGCATGAACTCATCATGGCAGGATGTTACTTCACCATGAACGAATGGTTGGAGATGATGGGCGGTGAGAACCAGCAGGCTATCATCACTGCGGGCGAGAGCGACGCACTGACCAGAAAACTGTCGCTTAAATCGAGTCAGGGCGGCTATAAGGTGAGCCTCATCTGGTTGCCTGAGCGCATGAATATCGAATGCGCCAACAAAATCCTGAAACTCTTAGAGGAGCCTCCCCAGCAGACTCTCTTCCTCCTGGTGTCGGAGGAGCCCGAGCGACTGTTGGAGACCATCCGCAGCCGTGTGCAGCGTCTCGATGTCAAGCGACTGACTGAGGACGACATCCGTGAGGCACTCATCAGCAAGCGGGGACTCGTCGAGGAGAGTGCCCAGAGGGTGGCACGTATGGCGAACGGCAGTTGGCTGAAGGCACTCGAACTGTTGAGCAATGACTCTGAGAACGAACTCTTCCTCGACATGTTCCAGACGCTGATGCGTCTTGCCTACCAGCGCAAGGTCAAGGAACTGAAGACATGGAGTGAGCGTATCGGCACGATGGGGCGAGAGAAACAGAAACGCTTCTTGGAGTATTTCCTCCGCTTGGTGAGAGAGAACTTCATATTCAACTTCCAAGAGCCAACGCTCTGCTATATGTCACAGAGGGAGGAGGACTTCGCCAGAAACTTTGCCCGATTCATCAACGAGGCGAATGTGATACCTATCAGCGAACTCGCCAACCGCGCCATCCGTGACATCGGACAGAACGCCAACGGCAAGATCGTCTTCTTCGACTTCGCCCTGCACATGATTGTACTATTGATACAGAAATAAAATAGAAGTAATTGAGATATATGGAGAAAATAAAAGACCTCGAGATAATGGTTGGCTGTGACCGTGGACTATGCCATCAGGCTGTAGGTCGACAGGACAAGCAGTTGAACACCTACGACTGGCTTGCCGATGTCCCTGGCAATACGGATACGACAGACCTGGTGGAGGTGCAGTTCAAGCACACCCGCAAAGGCTATTACCATAACGTGAATAACCTCGACCTAAAGAAAGGCGATATTGTCGCCGTAGAGGCGAACCCTGGGCATGACATTGGCGTGGTGACCCTGACAGGACGACTGGTGAAGTTGCAGATCAAGAAAGCAAACCTCAAGAGTGCCGACGATATCAAGCGAGTCTATCGTATCGCCCGCCCTGTGGACATGGAGAAATACCATGAGGCAAAACGCAGGGAGCACTCCACGATGATAGAGAGCCGCCAGATAGCCAAGGGACTCGGACTGAAGATGAAGATTGGCGACGTGGAGTACCAAGGCGACGGCAACAAGGCTATTTTCTACTATATCGCTGATGAGCGTGTCGACTTCCGCCAACTGATCAAAGACCTTGCCGCCACCTTCCATGTCCGCATCGAGATGAAACAGATCGGCGCCCGTCAGGAGGCAGGACGCATCGGAGGCACAGGACCTTGCGGACGGGAACTTTGTTGCGCCACATGGATGAAGAACTTCGTGAGTGTGGGCACCAGTTCGGCTCGTTTCCAGGATATCTCCCTGAATCCCCAGAAACTGGCTGGTATGTGCGCGAAACTCAAGTGCTGCCTGAACTATGAGGTTGACGACTATGTTGAGGCAGGACGGAGACTGCCAGCCAAGGATATCACCCTGCAGACACAGGATGCAGAATACCACCTGTTTAAGTCTGACATCCTCGCAGGACTCGTCTCTTACTCTACCGACAAGAATATCTCCGCTAACCTGGAGACCATCACTGCCGAGCGAGCCAAACAGATTATCGAGATGAACCGCAAGGGCGAGAAGCCGCTGTCGCTGCAGGAAGACGGGAAGAGACAGGAACCGAAGCGCCCCATCGACCTTGCCACGCAGGAGAACATCAACCGTTTCGACAGGGCGAAGAAGAAAAAGAAAAAGCATAAGAAACCTAATAACAACGGTGGACAGCCACAGAGAAACGAGCACAAGCCCAAGGATGCGAAAGAGTAAGTACACCTTATTATATTATATAGGACTACTGGCGGTGCTCTTGTGCGTCTCATGCGACAGCAAGACCGTCTATAGCCACTACCAGTCTGTGGCACTCGCAGGCTGGGAGAAGAACGATGTCATCTCTTTCGGCACCGCTCCCTTGGAACAGCAAGGAACCTATCAGGAGAAAATCGGTATCCGCATCAATGGTGCCTTCCCCTTCATGGCGCTGACACTCATCGTCGACCAGAAAGTGTTCCCCACGCTGGAGACCCATTGCGACACGCTGAGTTGCGAACTGATCAATGAAGACGGTAATGTCATGGGGGAAGGTATCAGCCACTACCAATATACCTTCCCCTTGAAGACACTGACCCTTCAGAAGAACGACTCTTTGAGCATCCACATCCGCCACGACATGAAACGGGAGATACTGCCAGGTGTCTCCGACATCGGCATCATCTTGGAAAAGGAGTAAAGCCTTACGAGCGAATCAGATGACGACTGGCATCTATTCGCAGGAAGATAAACAGCAGGATAGTGAAGCCCCATAGCGAGGAGCCACCGTAACTGAAGAACGGCAAGGGAATACCTATGACCGGTGTCAAGCCTAATACCATGCCCACATTGATAAACACATGGAAGAGGAAGATACTCAACACACTATACCCATAGACCCGTCCGAAACGGAACGGTTGCCGCTCCGACAGGTATATCAACCGTAATATCAAGGCAAGGAACAACAGCAAGACGCCCGCCGAGCCCAAGAACCCCTCCTCCTCTCCTACGGTACAGAAGATAAAGTCGGTATCCTGCTCAGGGACGAACTTCAACTTTGTCTGTGTACCATTCAGGAAGCCCTTTCCCTCCAGACCGCCAGAGCCGATGGCTATCTCACTCTGATGCACATTATAGCCTGCGCCACGAAGGTCTTCCTCCAGTCCTAACAACACGTTGATACGGGTTCGTTGATGGGGCTCCATCATATTATTCAAGATGAAGTCTGCACCATAAAAGAAACCCGCTGAGCCTAATGTGAAGAGAGCAATAAAGTAATAATTGCGAATACGGGAACTCAACCCCTCGTAGACCAGATAGCCTATTAAAACAACTATCATGACAAGTTGGACATAACAGATATCGAAAGGTATCTTCAACAGCAGCAGGGAGCAGAGCGTGATACCCAGGCTATAGAGACCGATGCGCCAGGCAAGTCGCTTGTTCCTGCCATACACCCACACCATCCCAGCGGCAAACAACTGTATCAACAGCAAGACGGAGAACTCACCTACGGAAGTCGGAGAGTCGCCCATATACACCTCGGCATAACGGATACCCACTACGAAATAGATTACCATGGCAACGCCAGTAAACAGGATGGAGCCAGGCATTCCCTCACGATAGAACATCAGGAAGAAAGCGAAATATACCAATGCAGAACCCGTCTCACGCTGCATGATGATAAATATCATCGGGATAAAGATAATGGCGAGCGTTGCCGCAAAATGTTTCCACTGATGGATGTTATACCCATAAGTGGACATGAACTTCGCCAAGGCGAGAGAGGTGGCAAACTTCGCGAACTCCGCCGGTTGGATGCGCAATGGTCCCAGGACCAGCCAGGAGCGCGAGCCCTTGATGGTATGCGTGTTGAAGATGGTCAGGAACAACAGCAGCAGCAACAGCGCATAGATGATATAGGAAAAGGTGTCGTAGAAACGGTCATCGGACATCAGGATGACAAAACCCAGTACGATAGAGGTGCCTATCCATACGATCTGCATGCCTGAACGGGAGTCGAGGCTGAAGATATCCGTCGTCTCATAGGAGTAACTGGCACCACACACACTGATCCAGCCAAAGGTCAGGAGGGCGATATAGATGAGTATCGTCCACCAATCGATAGAACGGAAGATACTTGTCTGCTTACCTGATTGTGTTACCATAAGAGATATGTCTGTGTTGGAACTCCGCCGCCTTGTGCTCTGAGACCTCCGAGAGTTTCCCGTGAATATACTTTTCCATGATCAAGCCGCCAATAGGCACACCATAGGTGGCACCCCATCCGCCATTCTCCACATAGACAGCGACGGCGATTTTTGGTTTGTCCATAGGCGCAAAGCCCATAAACACAGAGTGGTCGTGACCACGGTTCTGCGCCGTACCTGTCTTACCACAGGCAACGAAGTCGTATTTGGCAAGTTCATGGCACGTGCCTCCCATGGCGGAGGCTCGCATGCCAGCCACCACATAGTCGTATGCCTCCCGCTTTGCCAACGTCTGGTGCTTACGGGTAAACGCCGTGTCAAGGGGCTCTCCCTCCACTTTCTTCACTACATGGGGTACATAATAATAGCCACGGTTGGCTATGGTCGCTCCCAGGTTAGCGATCTGCAGAGGTGTCGCATTCACCTCACCCTGTCCGATGGCGATAGAGATAATGGTCAGTCCGTTCCACGAGCCCTTATAGGCACGATCGTAGAAATCGGCATTAGGTATCAGTCCTCGCTTCTCACCTGGGAGGTCGACCCCCAGTCGATAGCCGAAGCCCATGCTCACCATATAGTCACGCCATTTGTTCAAGGCATTCTGAACGGATCCGTATTTCGAGATGTTCTGGTTAATCATATAATAGAGTCCCCAGCAGAAATAGCCGTTGCAGGACGTGGAGAGGGCAGGAACCAGCGACAAAGGTGACGCATGACCATGGCAACCAACATGCAGTCCTTTAAAATTAAAGCCATGCCCACAGGGATAGGCGGTCTGGGTAGGATGCAAGACACCCTCGCTCATAAAGGTGAGCCCCTGAGTTGTCTTAAAAGTAGAACCTGGCGGATATTGTCCCATGATACTACGGTTCAGCAGGGGCTTCCATACATTCTGACTCAGTAGGCGGTGGTTCTTCGAGCGGGCACGTCCCACCATCATACGAGGGTCGTAGGAGGGAGAGGACACCATGCAAAGAATCTCTCCAGTGGACGGCTCTATGGCAACGATACTGCCTATCTTACCCTCCATCAGTCGCTCACCCAGTGCCTGCAGGTCTGCGTCTATACTCAGCGTCAGGTTCTTGCCCGGCACGGGCTTACGGTCGAAGGCACCATCCATATAGCGTCCCTGTATACGCCCATGGGCATCACGCAGCAGAATCTTCATACCCTTCTCCCCTCGCAACTGTTTCTCGTAACTGCGCTCCACGCCCAGTTTACCGATGTAGTCACCTGGGATGTAATAGTCGTCCGCCTCGATGTCGGCAGGAGACACCTCTGCGACATCACCTAAGACATGGGCGGCATAAGGATACTGGTATTGGCGGATGCTACGACGCTGCACATAGACCCCGGGGAAGCGATACATCTTCTCCTGAAAAACGGAGAAGTCCTTATCAGACAACTGGCTCATGAACATCTGCTGGGTGAAACGGCTATAGCCGGGGTTCTTCCCACGGTCCTTGATCTCCGCCATACGCTTGTCAAAATCCTCCTTGGTGATATTCAGCGCCTGACAGAACTCCAGCGTGTCGAGATGGTCTTTCGCCTCGTTGATCACCACCATGATATCATAGGCAGGCTGGTTGTAGACGAGCAGTTTGCCCTTCCTGTCGTTAATCACGCCACGGGAGGGATATTCTATCTGCTTGAGGAAAGCGTTAGAGTCGGCATTCTTCTTGTAGTCATCACTCATGATCTGCAAGACGAAGAGGCGGATGATATAAATGACGACAATGGCTATTGCCACGCCGCCAATCACATAACGCCTGTAGTCGATGTCATAGTCTTTCATTCGTGATTGCCTTGAACACTCTCAAACGTCATAATCAACACCAAGGTAATCACCGTACTGCCTATCACGCACTTCAACCACTCAGTCCAATCGGAGAGGTTGAAGAACTCCAACGTGAAGAACACCAGACAATAGAGCAATACGAGGAAAGCAGCGTAATAGAGGTATTTCACCAGACCGAGGGCACGCAGGGAGGGGTGCAGGTTCTCTGCGGCGTCACGGGAGATGAAGAGTTCGAAGACATAAGGCTGCAAGGCACCTATCAGTGTCAACGAGGCGGCTGCCACTCCTGGGGTGTTCGAGAAGATATCTATCACCAGTCCTAAGACAAAACTCCAGAGCAGTATCGCCCATTTGGGATAGTTCCGAGGGAACGAGAGGACGAAATAGACATAGAGCAACGGAGTGGCATAGTCAAACAGATGTATGCGACCCAGTACCATCGTCTGCGCCAAGACAAAGACGAAGAACAAACCAGTCCGTTTTAATAATGATTCTATCGACATCCCTATTCCTTTACATTCAATTTCAATGAGTCACGTGCTGCCTGTAACAGACGGGCACGCTCCCCTATCGTCTTGTCGTTGATGACAACCACGTCACGCAATGAGCCGAAGTCGGTCGACAAGCGCACCTTCACCCGATAGGACAATCCGTCGTCCGAGTTATAGACCGTCTCTATTTTTCCTACCAGCACACCAGGAGGGAAGATCGACGAGTAGCCGTTTGTCTCCACCCAATCGCCCCGCTTGAAGCGCGCATGGCGAGGGATATCCTCCAGATAGGCTACTGCGGCATCCTTGCCGTCCCAACGCAACACACCGAAATAGTTATGGCCACGGATGGCGCAACTGATACGGGAGGCTGTGCTCAGCACGGGGATGACGACGGTATAATGACCAGATACCAGATAGGTAACACCTACGACACCCTGTCCGCAGGCGACACCCATTCCCTCCTCGATACCGTCAGCCGCTCCACGGTTGATGGTCAGCAGGTTCTCCTGCTTATTCAACTCGTTGGTCACCACCTTGGCGGGTACGAGGCTGTACATCTTCAGGAACCGCATCTCCTTCGCCCAAAGACCAGTGGTATCCTCTATCGCCTCACCATACAGGCGACGCAACTGGTTGACCTGCCGCTCCAAGTAGAAATTACGCATCGTCAGTTGCTCGTTCATCTTCTTGAGCGAGAAATACGACTCCACCTCTGCTCTCCCTTCGTTCACCTTGCCAGCAGCCGCATTAGCCGATGACAGCCAGACGCTGCCCTGATAACTGTTGTATTGGAACAACAGGGTCAGGCTAAGCACTTCCAGCAAGACAAAGAGAAACCAGTGGTGGTATTTCTGTAGGAACTCCAGCAGGTTTTGCATCTACGTTTATCGCATCAAGAAGGAGAAACGGTCAACATTCTTCAAGGCAATACCTGCGCCCTTGGCAACAGAGTGCAATGGGTCCTCAGCGATATGGAACTGGATATTGATCTTATCGGTCAGACGCTTATCCAAGCCACGCAGCAAGGCACCGCCACCAGAAAGCCAGATACCGTTCTTCACAATGTCAGCATAGAGTTCTGGGGGAGTATTCTCCAGAGCGGAGAGGACTGCATTCTCAATCTTTGCCACCGTCTTGTCGATACAATGGGCTATCTCCTGATAGCATACAGGAACCTCCATAGGCAGTGCCGTGATACGGTTAGGACCGTGAACAACATAGTCCTCTGGAGCCTCATCACCAAGGTCGGTCAGTGCCGATCCCACATTGATCTTGATGCGCTCAGCCATACGCTCACTCACCTTGACATTATGCTGACGAGCCATATACTCCTGGATGTCGGCAGTCAGGTCGTCACCAGCAGTACGGATGGAGTTGTTGCTGACAATACCACCCAGGGAGATGACGGCAATCTCGGTAGAGCCGCCACCGATATCCACAATCATATTACCCTCTGGTGCCTCCACGTCGATACCGATACCAATAGCGGCAGCCATCGGCTCGAAGATCAGATACACGTCACGACCATCAGCATGCTCCGCTGAGTCGCGGACAGCACGAAGTTCGACCTCCGTAGAACCAGAGGGAACACCGATCACCATACGCAGGGAGGGAGAGAACAGGCGACTGCCCGTGTGCACCATCTTGATCAGTCCACGCATCATCTGCTCACAGGCAGAGAAGTCGGCAATCACACCATCACGCAAAGGACGGATGGTACGGATATTATCATGCGTCTTCTCATACATCATCTTCGCCTCGTTACCTACGGCAATCATCTTGTCGGTACGACGGTCGAGGGCTACTACTGACGGCTCATCCACTACGATCTTATCATCGCTGATAATAATCGTATTAGCCGTTCCAAGGTCCATGGCTATTTCTTGGACAAAACTAAAAAATCCCATATTTTTCTACCTATTTATGTTTACGTAATCTACTATTTTGAAAACCATGCATGAATAGCCGTATCATAGTGGCTGCTGACACCAAAGGCACGGGTAGCGAACTCACGACGCTGTGCCTTGGTAGTCTCGGCACCCTGCTTGTTCAGGATATCGAGCAACACACCATACTCCGCTTTTGAGGGAACAATGACCACATCATTGAAATTCTTGGCTCCCGCACGGATCAGGGAGATACCACCGATGTCAATCTTCTCGATGATGTCCTCCTCTGAGGCGCCACTTGCCACCGTCTGCTCAAAAGGATAGAGGTCGACAATGACCAAGTCAATCTCAGGAATCTCATACTGAGCCATCTGCTCACGGTCGCCCTCGTTCTCACGGCGACCCAGGATACCTCCGAACACCTTCGGATGCAATGTCTTCACACGCCCACCGAGAATCGAGGGATAGGTGGTCACGTTCTCCACCTTCTCACACTCATAGCCAAGGCTCTCGATAAATGTCTGTGTACCACCCGTTGACAAGAACTTCACGCCCTCGTCATGGAGTTTCTTCAACAACTCTTCCAGCCCATCCTTATGGAAAACAGAGATGAGCGCTGTCTTAATCTTCTTTGTATCTGCCATAATATAACGTTATATAATTTCTCTTTTGAGGGCACAAAGTTACGAAAAAGACGGCATACCACGCAACGTTTTCCCCAAAAAATTTCCGCTCCATAAAAATAAATAATGTATATCAAGGAAGATTTCATGCAAATCCCTTGCCTTTTTTAACCTACTTAATCATCCTTATGGTTTGTCTTTCTTCCTGTGCCATAATGATAGTCGAATAGTTGATGTTCCTATTCCCGTCTGCGAAGGTACAATAAAATTCTATATCGGTATTTGTAAATTACGGGCTTTGCGACCTTTTTGAGGTTGTCAAGGTTGTCCAGTTTTACGTGAGGAGCCTGCTCAATTCCGTGAGGAGGCTGCACATCCTGTCCTCGAAGGTATGGACTCCGTGGCAATTATTAAAAATAATCTTAAATATCAAAGAGATATTTTGATGGCAGGATGGATTTCATTACCTTTGCCAAACGACTTTTAATAACACAAAAAATGATGAGAACAAGAAGTTTACTATTAAGTGGAATAGTCGCAACGGCTATGACACTGGTGTCATGTGAGTGCAAAGCCCCTGAGGCTACAGTGGCAGACAACAGTGAGGTGATACTGGAGAATATCATGACACGAACGTCCATTCGTGCCTATGAGAAGGACAAGCCCATTGAGCAGGAGAAAGTGGAGAAGATGCTGCGTGCAGGAATGGCAGCCCCTACGGCTGTCAACAAACAGCCTTGGCATTTCGTCGTGTTGAACGAGCGTAGTACCATCGACTCTCTTGCCGCAGTGAACCCTAATAAGGAAAAGATGGAGCAGTCGCCTCTGGTTATCGTCGTCTGCGGTGATATGACGAAAGCGATGGAGGGCGACGCGCGCCAGTTCTGGATTCAGGATACCAGCGCCGCCACGGAGAATATCCTGCTTGCCGCCCACGCTATGGGACTGGGAGCCGTCTGGACGGCACTCTACCCTAACCAAGAGCGTGTAAAGGATGCAGCCCGTGTGCTCGACCTTCCCGACCAGATCGTTCCACTCTGTGCGGTAGTCATCGGCTATCCCGCAGAGAGCCCTGAGCCCAAAGACAAATGGCAGGAGTCGAACGTGTCTTATAATAAGTTCGGACAAGCGAAATAAGCAACAGAAACGCCCGCAAGTCATTGACTTTACGGGCGTTTCTTCGTAGCGGGACCCAGGATTGAACTGGGGACCTCATGATTATGAATCATGCGCTCTAACCAGCTGAGCTATCCCGCCATCACAGGGGTAATCCCTCTGAAATCGGGTGCAAAGGTAATACAAACTTTTCAATTCACAAAACTTTTTCCTCAAAAAACTTTGAGTATCGGATATTTTTTGTATTTTTGCAACAGAAAACCAACCTGATGGATATGCACAAAAACATTCTAAAGAAGGAATATCCGCTGTCGGCAAAGTCGCCAAAAATAGTTTGGGACATGATCAGCAATGCGGCAGGACTGCAGAAATGGCTCGCCGACGTAGTAATAGAAAATGGTGACGAGTGGACATTCACCTGGGGGCATCCTTGGACAGAACGAGACACGAAAGTGTCAAAATTGCTGGAACTGGAGAAATACGACCATATCAAACTGAGATGGGACTATCAGGAGGACGACCCTGATGCCTATTGGGAGATGCGTATCGAGCAAAGTGAGTTGACTGGCAACCTGAACCTGCTTATCACCGACTATGCGGACGCAGAGGACATTGACGACCTGAACGACCTCTGGGATGCCAATATGGAGCGTCTCCACAGGGTGAGCGGTTTTTTATTATAAAGTATTAATTGATAAAAAAACGAAATATTTGCCGTGCTCTGAATTTTTAGTTGTAACTTTGCATGTCCAAAGCGCACGACTTCATGTTTCGCATTAAGAAATTAGACATATTTATTGTCAAGCAGTTCGGACTGCTGTTCATTGGAACGTTCTTCATCTGCCAGTTTGTGCTGATGATGCAGTTCCTGTGGCGCTATGTCGACGAGTTGATAGGCAAGGGCCTCTCGCTGGAGGTGATGGCGCAGTTCTTCTGGTACATGGGACTGATGCTGATGCCGCAGGCATTCCCCCTTGCCATCCTGCTGAGTTCGCTGATAGCCTTTGGAAACTTAGGCGAGAGTTCGGAGTTGACGGCGATCAAGGCGGCGGGTATCTCTATGCTACAGGCGATGCGCTCCCTGATTTTCATCGTTATCATCATCTCCGGCATCTCTTTCTATTTCCAAGAGGTGATAGGTCCCAAGTCGTTTATCTCCTTCCGCCAACTGCTCATGTCGATGCAGCAGAAGAATCCCGAGGTGGAGATTCCTGAGGGCATTTTCTACGACGGCATCAGCGGCTCGAACATCTACGTGCAGAAGAAAGACATGAACACAGGTGTGCTCTACGGCATCATGATCTACCGCATGAACGGAGGCTATGAGGATGCCGCCGTCATCCTTGCCGACTCAGGACGTATGCAGACCACAGAGGAGAAGAAGCACCTACTGCTGACCCTCTATAGTGGAGAGTGGTTTGAGAACATGCGCTCACAGGACGTGGCTGGCTCCGCCAACGTGCCTTACCGCCGTGAGACTTTCTCGCATAAGCGCATCGTCCTCGACTTCGACGGCGACTTCAACATGGCTGATGCCGGCTGGATATCAGGTGACGCCCGTTCGAAGGGAATGGGAAAGATCCTGCACGACCTCGACTCCATCCGTGAGTTCAACGACTCGGTGGGGCACCAGTTCTACCATGAGGCGAAACTGAACACCTTCCGCATCCCTCCCCTCGCCAAGAAGGACTCGCTGAAGGTCAAGGAGAGCATTGAGAAAGAGGAGGTCAACTTCGACACCCTCTTCATCAAACTGTCGCCAGAGGAGAAGCAGCGTGTGATGAAGACCGCTGTCAGCGATGCCCAGGGAGCGATGTCCGACCTGCAGTTCAAGGCAGACTACTCGGACGCGCTGAACACGAACGACCGTCTGCACATGATAGAGGCTATCAACAAGGTGACCCTGTCGCTGTCATGTCTGATCTTCTTCTTCATCGGGGCCCCGTTGGGAGCCATCATCCGAAAGGGAGGACTGGGTGTCCCCGTCATCATCTCCGTCCTGGTGTTCATCGTCTATTATATCCTGGAGAACACGGGTATGAAGATGGCACGAGACGACAACTGGACAGTATGGTTTGGCAAGATGCTCGGAACTTGTGTGCTGACGCCTATTGCCGTCTTCTTCACCTATAAGGCGAACAACGACTCCGTCGTGTTCAATATCGACCTCTACAAACAAATCCTGTTCAACATGCTGGGCATCCGCGGCAAGCGCCATGTCAGCATGAAGGAGGTGATCATCGAGGATCCCAACTATATGGCGGACGTACATCACCTGTTGCGCATCAACAAGGAGGTCGGGCAGTACAGTGCGGAGCATCAGTTGTTACACCTGCCCAACCCTATCAAAGTGTTCTTCCGACCAGGTGACGACCAGACTATTCGCCAAATCAGCGACGAACTGGAGGAAGTGATAGAAGACCTGTCGAACACCAAAGACAGGATTGTCATCGCCCACCTCAACCGCTATCCTATCGTGGCGACCCATGCCCATACCCGTCCTTTCCGCCAGAAATGGCTGAACATCATCACGGGACTCATCCTGCCACTGGGAGCCTTCTTCTATATCAGGATGTGCCGTTTCCGACTGCGCTTGCGCAAAGACCTGCATACCATCTCCCAGACCAATGAGGCGATGGTGAAGCATATCACAGAGAATATCACTAATAATATAAATAATGTGTAACTACCTTTTTAAATATGGAGAATTACAAACTAAATACGATTGAGGAGGCACTGGAGGATTTCCGTGAGGGGAAATTCGTCATTGTCGTGGACGACGAGGACCGTGAGAATGAGGGCGACCTCATCTGTGCGGCAGAGAAAATCACACCCGAGATGGTGAACTTCATGCTGAAGAACGCACGAGGCCTGCTCTGCGCCCCTGTCACCATCAGCCGTAGTCAGGAACTGGACCTGCCCCATCAGGTGCAGGACAACACATCCCTGCTGGGAACCCCCTTCACCGTCACTATCGACAAGATAGAGGGATGCACTACGGGAGTCTCCGCACACGACCGTGCCGCTACCATCCGTGCCCTCGCCGACCCTGCGTCGACCCCACAGACCTTCGGACGACCCGGACATGTGAACCCGCTCTACGCACAGGACAACGGAGTGTTGCGCCGCTGCGGACATACCGAGGCCGCTATTGACCTTTGCAAACTGTCCGGGCTCTACCCCGCCGGTGCCCTGATGGAGATCATGAACGACGACGGTACAATGGCACGTCTGCCCCAGTTGATGGAGTTCGCCCAGCAACACCAGATGAAGATTATCACCATCAAGGACCTGATAGCCTATCGCCTGAAGAAAGAGTCGCTCATCGAGGTTGGCGAGGAGGTGGACATGCCTACCGCCTACGGACACTTTAAACTAATCCCCTTCCGACAGGTAAGCAATGGCATGGAGCACATCGCACTCATCAAAGGGGAATGGAAAGAGGACGAGCCCCTGCTGGTTCGTGTCCACTCGTCGTGTATGACTGGCGACATCCTTGGTTCCATGCGCTGCGACTGCGGAGAGCAGTTGCATAAGGCGATGCAGACCATCGAGAAAGAGGGCAAGGGCGTGGTCATCTATATGCAGCAAGAGGGACGAGGCATCGGACTCATGAACAAGATCGCCGCCTATAAGTTGCAGGAGCAAGGTCTTGACACCGTTGACGCCAATGTGCACTTGGGCTTCAAGCCCGATGAGCGTGACTATGGCTGTGGCGCCCAGATGCTGCGCCACCTCGGTATCCACAAGATGCGCCTGCTGACCAACAACCCCGTCAAGCGTGTCGGGCTGGAGGCTTACGGCTTGGAGATTGTGGAGAACGTCCCCATCGAGGTCACGCCTAATCCCTACAACCTACGCTATCTCGAAACGAAGAAAAACCGCATGGGACATATCCTGCATCTGAAATAGACAAGAGATAAAAAAGTAAAAAAGTGACACGTTTTTTCGTCTGAGACGAATAAAATGATTACTTTTGTAGCCAATTACAAAACACAACAAACAAATATGGCACAATTATCTGACCGTTTGCAACGACTGGCGCCTTCCGCCACTCTTGCCATGTCACAGAAGAGTTCTGAGATGAAAGCCCAAGGCATCGACGTGATCAATATGAGCGTCGGAGAGCCTGACTTCAATACACCTGATCACATCAAACAGGCGGCTAAACTCGCTATCGACGAGAACTACTCCCGCTACTCTCCCGTTCCTGGCTATCCTGACCTCCGTCAGGCTATTGCCCGTAAACTGGAGCGTGAGAACCACCTGCACTACCAGCCCTCAGAGATTCTGGTGTCTAATGGTGCTAAGCAGAGTGTCTGCAATACCGTGATGGCACTGGTGAACCCTGGCGACGAGGTGATCATCCCCGCCCCCTACTGGGTCAGTTACCCGCAGATGGTACTGCTTGCCGGCGGTAATCCCGTGATCGTGGAGGCAGGCTTCGAGCAGAACTTCAAAATGACACCCGAGCAACTGGAGGCAGCCATCACGCCCAAGACCCGCCTGCTGATCCTCTGCTCACCCAGCAACCCTACCGGAAGCGTCTATAGCAAGGCGGAACTGGAGGGACTCGCCAATGTCATCAAGCGTCATGACGACCTGTTTGTCCTCGCTGACGAGATCTACGAGCATATCAATTACGTCGGTCGCCACGAGAGTATCGCCCAGTTTGAGGGCATGAAAGAGCGCAGCATCATTGTCAACGGTGTCAGCAAGGCTTATGCCATGACTGGCTGGCGCATCGGCTATATCGCCGCTCCCGAATGGATCGTCAAGGGCTGCAACAAGTTACAAGGACAATATACCAGTGGTCCCTGCTCGGTCAGTCAGAAGGCTGCGGAGTTCGCCTACACCTCCAGCCAGGAGTGCGTAGAGCAGATGCGCCAGGCTTTCGAGCGTCGTCGTGACCTCATTGTCAAACTGGCGAAGGAGATTCCCGGACTGGAGGTCAATGTGCCAGAGGGAGCCTTCTACCTCTTCCCCAAATGCAGCAGTTTCTATGGCAAGAGCGATGGCGAGAAGACCATCAATAACTCGACAGACCTTGCCCTCTATCTGTTGGAGAAAGGACATGTCGCCACTGTAGGCGGTGACGCTTTCGGGGACCCAGACTGCTTCCGTATGAGTTACGCCACCAGTGACGAGAATATCGTCGAGGCGATGCGCCGTATCAAAGAAGTATTGGGACAACTCCAATAAAAATTGAGGAATATCAAGTTAAAAGTTCTTAAATAGGCGGTTTAACCGCCGTAATTTGTTATCTTTGCCCATTGGTAGGCGTAAGAGAAGTTAACCCTCTGACCCTTTCAACAAGACAAATAACACTAAATCAGAAAGATATATAACTTTAATTTTTTTAATAACTAAAATTTAAACTTTTAAAATTATGGCAACTACACAAAAAGCAGCCCCTGCAAAAAAGAACTCGGGCTTCGGAGGTATTAAACAAGCATGGATTATCCTTGTTATCTGCTGTCTCGCAGGTTATGGTGTTTGGTATTTTGTAATGGGTGACCCCAGCAACTTCGTTGGTGGCGACCGTAGCGGACACCCCGCAAACCTGTTAGGAACTGTTTATAAGGGAGGTTTCGTTGTAGGTTTGATCCTCACACTGTTGTTCACTGTTATCTGCCTCGGTATCGAGCGCTATTTCGCTATCAAGAGTGCTTCTGGTAAGATCAATCTTGCTAAGTTCACCGCTGACGTGAAGTCCGCTATCAAGGCTCAGGACTTCACAAAGGCTAAGGATTTGTGCAACAAGATGCAGGGTTCTGTAGCAAACGTCGTTCTTGCTTCTATCAACATGTATGAGAGCGTTGAGAATGACTCTACTCTGAAGAAGGCTGCTAAGATTGCTAAGATTCAGCAGGCTCACGAGGAGGCTACCCAGTTGGAGATGCCTACCCTTCAGATGAACATGCCAATGGTTGCTACCATCGTATCTCTGGGTACCCTGACCGCTCTGTTCGGAACCGTGCTCGGTATGATCGGATCATTCCAGGCTCTGTCTGCTGGTGGTGGTGCTGACTCTATGGCTCTGTCTGCCGGTATTTCTGAGGCCCTCGTTAACACGGCTTCTGGTATCGCAACATCTTGGGTTGCTACCGTTGTCTACAACTTCTTCTCCAACAAGATTGATAAGTTGACTTACGCTCTTGACGAGATTGGTTACACAATCGCCGCTACCTACGATTCTAACCACACTGAGGCTTAATTTTTAACCATCTAAAGCAGTTTAGAGAATGGCTAAAATTAAGATACAGAAAAAAGACATCTGGATTGACATGACGCCTATGTCAGACGTGATGACACTGCTTCTGTGTTTCTTCATGTTGACCTCAACATTCTTGACCCCAGAGCCGGTACAGGTCACTGCGCCAAACTCTGTGTCAGAGTTGAAGATTCCTGAGCAGGACGTTCTGAACATTCTGGTGACCCCAGAGGGTCGTGTCTATTGCGGTACGGAAAACAAGAACAACATGCAGGCGATGCTTGACATCATGACTGATAAGTTTGGTGTGAAACTCGATGCCAACCAGACCAAGCACTTCCGTGAGGATGCAATGGTTGGTGCCAGCATGTCGCAAATGGCAGCGTACCTCAGCCTTGACCCAGAGAAAATGGGTGAGGAAATCCAGAAACTCGGTCTTCCTCTTGACAGTATCAAGGGAGGCAAGAGCGAGTTCCAGGAGTGGGTCTCTGCGGCCCGCGAAGCGAATCCTGACATCAAACTCGCCATCAAGTGCGACTCCAAGACTCCTTATTCATCTATTAAGAAGTTGATGTCAGAACTACAGGATATGAACGAGAACCGTTTCCAACTCATTACGAATCTCGATGTTAAACGTTTAAACGATTAGTATTATGGCAAAAAAGAATCTATCCAAGCAGAAGAAAATGGATACCCGCGTGAACTTCACGCCAATGGTAGACATGATGATGCTTCTGATCACGTTCTTCATGCTGTGTACTACATTGGCCAAACCGCAGGCTATGCAGTTGACCATGCCGTCAAACGACGACACGAAGAATCTGAATGATGAGCAGAAGCAGGTGACTAAGGCTTCTCACACCATCACCCTTTATCTTGGCTCCAACGACAAGGTATGGTATATTGCCGGTCTTCCCAACTACGATGACCCCTCATGCGTGAAGGAGACCACTTACGGCAAGGAAGGTATTGAGAAGGTTCTCAATGAGCATACTACCGAGGAAGGTATCAACCCTATTGCCAAGATCAAGGTAGCAAAGAAGGAACTTGATGCCAAGAAGAATGAGTATAACTCAAAGATGACCGACGAGCAGTATCAAGAGGCACTGAAGAAACTGAAGAAGGGTGAACTCCCCAACGGTGAGAAAGTGCCTACGATGACCGTCATCATCCGCCCTCTGAACACTGCAACCTATGAGAACATGGTGGCAGCCCTCGACGAGATGCTGATTAGCAATGTTGATAAGTACGTCATTGACAATGTCGACAAGATGAGTGACGAGGACAAGGCACTCATCCAGAAGGCAGGTGTCAAGTGATTAACCCCTAAAAAGTAGAAAGAACTATGGCAAAAATAGATCTTATAGATAATGGCTGGGTCGACCTCGTATTCGAGGGTAAGAACCAAGCATACGGTGCTTATCAATTGCGCAAGAACACTGGCATGCGTAACCTCAAGGCGATCATCTCTATGTTCGTTGGTTTCGCTATCATTGCCGCCATCGTTATCGCCAAGGTTTCTATCGAGAACTACATCGCATCACAGAATGCGGCCATCGAGGCAGATGTAGAACTTCAGAGCCTTGCCGAGAAGAAGGATGCGAAGGTAGAGAAGAAAGACGAGCCTGAAGTCGAGAAGATTGAGGTGGAGCGCGTCAAGAGTTCTGTAGCCTTTACCGTTCCTGAAATCAAGAAGGATAATGAGGTGAAGGAAGACCAAGAGATGAAATCTCAGGAAGAACTGCAGGAGACCAACACCGCTATCGGTGCCTTCAACGTTGAGGGTAATGACGAGACCGCCGGTGAGGTCCTCAAGGCAAAGGAAGTGATTGCAGAGCCAGAGCCACCAAAGGTGGAGGAGACGAAAGTCTTCGACGTGGTAGAGCAGATGCCTTCGTTCCCTGGTGGACAAGGTGCGCTGATGTCATGGCTGGGCAGCAACATCAAGTATCCTGTTGTGGCTGAGGAGAATGGCGTACAAGGTCGTGTTGTTTGTACCTTCGTGGTTGAGCGCGATGGTTCTATCACCGACGTGAAAGTCGTTCGTGGCGTTGACCCCTCACTGGACAAGGAGGCTGTACGTGTGCTCAAGGCTATGCCTAAATGGATTCCTGGTAAGCAGAACGGTTCAGCAGTACGTGTAAAGTACACTGTTCCCGTAACCTTCAAACTGCAGTAATCAATGACGAAGAACGTATTCAACAAGATTGTTGGATTAACACTTATCTTAGGCTTGCTCCCTTCATGTGGGAGCAAGCCTAATCCTGAATTGGAGGAAGCCTATCAGAAAGCCGCAGAGACCTTTGTTTCTGATGAGAGTTTCTATCCCATTCTCGACGAGGAACTGTTCTATTTCAACAGCCAGCGGTTAGACACTATCGGTGTGGAGTATGTGAACGAACAGGAAGCCGTCGAGAAACTGATGAAGTTGGAGACATGGCTTGCCTTCACCACCCGTGACTTCACGGCAAAGGAGAGAAAGAGCCTGCAAGACCGTAAATACTTGCCCCGTGCGATTCCCATCGCATACGACGGTCTCTCTATCATCGTCAACAACACCAATCCCGACAGTTGCATCACCATTAAGGATTTTGCACGCATACTGCGTGGAGAGGTCACCCAATGGGGCGAGATTTATCCCAATTCCAAATTGGGCAATATCGATGTCGTCTTCGACAATCCCTTATCCAGCACCGTCCGTTGGTGTGTGGACTCTATCCTTGGCGGGAAGGAGTTTACCAATCCTAACATCGGAGCGGTGAAGACCAGTGCCGCCGTGATTGACTATGTGGAGAACCATCAGAACTCCTTGGGCATTATCGGTTCGAACTGGTTGAACGACAAGCGTGATACCACGAATGTCACCTTTAAGAAGAATATAACGGTGATGGGGGTCTCAAAACTGGACTCTGCCACCAAGGCAAACAGTTGGAAACCCTATCAATACTATTTATATAATGGCAATTATCCGCTACGCCGTACCATCTATGCGCTGCTTAACGACACCCGCAATGGCACTCCGACGGCATTTGCCCATTACATCCAATTGCCGAAAGGACAACTTGTCATCCTCCGTTCGGGTTTGCTGCCACGCTCTGCGAACATGAATGTGAGGCAAGTGATTGTCAACAAGGAATAAACCATCATGACGATTTCACGTCATAAAGATAACGAGACTAAGAACACGAAGTATAACTTTAATAAAAAGATTATGAAAGCAATGAAATATCTATTGATGGGAGCGCTGATGTTAGGATTCGGCACTCAGGTAAAGGCACAGGACGGCTCTAAAGCCGATGTTGATGCCGTAAAGAGTATTATTAGTAGCAAACCCGCAGATCTGGACAAGCAGATGAAGCCTTTCTATAAGGCTAACAAGAAGAATGCAGAGAACCTGCTCGCATTCGGTCGCGCGTTCTATGAGGCAAAGGACACTGCCCATGCTCGTGAGTATGCGCAGCATGCCTTAGTTGCCTCAAAGAACAAATATGCACCTGCTTATGTTCTGTTAGGCGATATCGCGGCACTTGCCGATGACGGTGGTGCGGCAGCAGCCCAGTACGACCAGGCCATCTATTACGACAAAAAGTTGGTCGAGGCATACCGCAAGTATGCGATGGTCTATCGAAAGATTGACCCAAGAGGTGCTGCCCAGAAACTCGATGAGTTGAAGGCTAACTGCCCAGAAGTCAGTGTTGATGCTATCAAAGGACATATCTTCATGGTGGGTGGTGATGAGAAAGCCGCTTATAACGAGTTCAAGAAGGTGCCCATTGCACAACTCGACAAGGACTACCTGAATGAGTTTGCTCGTGTCAGTTACTTCCAGGGTCACTATGAGGATGCCCTTGCCGCCTGTGAGCAAGGTCTGAGGGACAAGCCCCGCAACGCCACATTCACCCGTCTCGCCATGTTCAGCAACTATGAGTTAAAGAACTACGAGGCTGCCAAAGGCTATATCTATAAGTATTTCAACGAGACCGATAGTGCCAAGTACTCTGAGTACGACCACTACTATTCCGCATTGATCTACGACGCACTGGGTGAGAAGGAGAATGCCTATGCTCAGTATGACATGGCTCTGAAACTCGTGCAAGACGACTCTATGATTAAGCGTTGGCAGATCCTGAAGACGCTCTCTGACGCTTACCTGAAAGACAAGGAGTTCGAGAAGGCAATCAGTTACTATCAGGATTTCACCGCCAGCAAGCCTGGTCTGACTTTCGACGATGAGGAGGCACTTGCGAACATCTACAGCAAGTATGCTGACGCTGATGCAGCAAAGAAGGTGGACCTCACCAACAAGGCTGCTGATGTCTATGGCACCCTGGCAGAGAAATATCCTAACCAGAAGGCTTATGCGATGTATATGCGCGCTAGTTTGAGAAACAAGTTGGACAACAACATGGAGAAGAGTCTCGCCAAGCCTGACTATCAGAAAGTGATTGAGGTGCTTGCCGCAAAGGCTGACCGCACCAAGGGCGAGAACACCATGCTGAAGACCGCATACCACTATATGATGTTCAATTCATATATCAACAAGGATGTTACCGGTGCCAAGAGTTATGCTGAGAAGATTCTCGCTATCGACCCAGCCTATCAGCCCGCTATTGAGATTCAGAATCTGAAGTAATCAGATACACATTATTAATAATAAAGGGACGTAAGCATTTACGTCCCTTTTTCATGTTCCTTGCCTCATGACAAACAAAAAGGCTTCCCTGATGGGAAGCCCTCATTCACTATTTGTGATTAGCGTTATGCCGGAAGGCTGATAGCCTCAGACGGACAAACATCAGCACATGTGCCGCACTCTGTGCAAACATCGGGGTTGATAGAATACTTATCGCCCTCAGAGATTGCTCCTGCTGGGCACTCATCGATACATGTTCCACATGCGATGCAGTCGTCACCAATTACGTATGCCATAATCTTTGTTTATTTAAAATGTTAATACTAAATACTCACTTTTGATGATGCAAAGATAGTGATTATTTTCGATAAATACCTAATATTAGTTAGACATTTTTTATAATTTATACGATGTCGAAATAATAAAAGTGAACAATCCTGCGTTATTTTTATGTGAACAGACGAAGTATTCTCCTTCTTGCCGTCATACTCGTCGGCAGTCTTTCTGGGTTTGCGCAGCAACGTAAGGTGCAGCACAAGCCCTATATCGATTTGCGCCCGCTCCACTTCGGTATCGTGGTGGGCACCCACTTGCAGGATATTGAGTTTGAGAACGTGGGACCGCAAACGATTGTCGACGAGGAAGGCAATGTCAGCGAGCATCTTATCGTAGCGGACGCCGACAAGTGGAATCCCGGTTTCTCGGTGGGGGTTCTTGCCGAACTACGTCTCCATGAGAACTTCGCCTTGCGTTTCTCTCCCTCCATGTACTTTGGAGCCAAGCATCTCACTTTCCTCAACTTGAAGGACATGGATGAGAACGGTCGCCCGCATAAAGTAACGCAAGACCTTAAGAACACCTATGTCGGACTGCCTGTTGACATTAAGTTCAGTGCCCCTCGTTTCAACAACTACCGTCCCTTCATCTCTGCGGGTGTCAGTGGGATGATCAATCTGACGGGGGGCGGTGAGGACTATGTTAGTCTGAAGCGTTTCACGACCATGGTACAGGTGGGTTTAGGGTGTGACTTCTACCTGCCTTTCTTCAAACTCATCCCCGAGTTGAAGTTCTGCTATGGACTGGGCAACTCACTTGACACGAACCATATCAACGAACTGCGCGATGCCAACCGCAGAGCCTATGCAGGCAGTGTCAGCAACGCGCAGTCGAAGATGATCATGCTCTCGTTCTATTTCGAGTGAGGCACGACAAGTATCGCTTACCTTTTAGTCAGATTCATCACCATCTTCCCCACGAAGATAGCATGCTTCCCGTTCTGGTCGACAGGCACCTGCTTGCCGTCCATATTGGGCAAATACTCCAATTGCTGGAAATAGGTATGGGTATGTCCACCCAACACCAAGTCGATATATCGTGATTGGGGAATCACATATTGGTCATCCTCCCCACGGTTACTTTGCCAGCCGAGGTGCGAGAGACAGATCACCACGTCGCATTTCTTCTCTTTCTTGAGCATCGTCGCCGTCTCCAAAGCCACCTTGGCAGGGTCAAGATACTTCACTCCCTCACAGTTCTTCGCCGACACCAATCCCTCCATCTTTGGCGACAAGCCGAAGACACCTATGCGCAGCCCTTTGCGCTTGAGGATGACATACGGCTTCACCAGTCCCTCCACAGGAGTCCCCGTGAAGTCGTAGTTGGCACAGACGATGGGGAATGTGGCAAGCCTGAACACACGAGCCATCTCCTCCAGTCCGAAGTCGAACTCATGATTGCCGATGGTCACGGCATCATATCCCATCCGATTCATCAGTCCTATCTCCACCTCCCCTTTGAAGATCGTATAATAGGCTGACCCCTGAAAAAAGTCGCCACTGTCGAACAGCAGCAGGTCTGGCTCTTTCCGGCGTTCCTCTCTCAACATAGCGATACGTCGCAAAGCCCCTGCCCTATCCGCTTTCATCGTATCGGGCAGATTCTTCTTGATGGGAAGTATCGTGCTATGTGTATCGTTCGTGTGCAGCACCACCAACTGCTTCGCTTTCTGGGCATGTCCTGCCAGGGACAATGCCATCATGATGGTGATCAGGGTATATCTCATAGTCATTGCTTTATTACAATTCGTCCTTCCATTTCAGCGTCCACCATCTTCCCCTGCCTCGTCTGCTCACGAAAGTAGTCCATGATAATGAACCGTGTGTTATTCTCAAACTCCTGCGGCGAGTTCACTTGCTTGCCTTTCTGGAAAGCAAGCATCTTGTCATTACCGCCCAACAGATAGTCGATAGTCGCAATGCGATAGTTACGCTTCGGGTCGATAGGCTCTCCCTTCAATGACGCACTCACCAACTTACCATCTTGGGTGATGACCAACTTCACGCCATGGCTCACGCCCTCACCACCCGTCGAGGCAAACTGGCTGAAGAGTTCCAGCACCTCCTCACCTGTCAAGGTCACAAAGGCTATCTTGTTCTCAAAGGGGGCGATATCAAGAACATCGCCATAAGTCACATCACCTTCTGGCAGGTCAGCACGTACACCTCCCATATTATACACCCCGAAATCGGGATGCTCATGATAGATGCCCGCTCCCCACACCATGATATCAGCAAGCAGGTTCGACAACTCGCTTTCCGGACGGTGGGGAGACATATACTTTGCGGAGCGCCCCACCACAGGTCCCATCACACTGTCTACCACATGCTGATAAGGTGATATGAAATCTACAGCATCCGCATTCTGAAAATGGTCATAACGGGCATCTACCAGAATGCGACTGCGCTCCACGGATGCCACCTCATAATGTGAGCGGCATGCCGTCAGCACTACAGCCATCACTACCACCAGAACATAATTTCTATTCATTGCTTTACAGTTTTAGAGATGGCAAATATACGAAAAAAGAGGCGAAAATCAAAAAACATCAGAAAAAAATTGTTGGATTCAAGAAAAAGCAGTACCTTTGCACCCGCTTTTCGGCGTAACCGATGGAGGGAAGTCACGAGTTGCCCGTCTATGTTGCGTTGGAACGATACAACAATTTAATAAGAAAAGAAATGGATCTAATTAAAGTTGCTGAAGAAGCATTTGCAACCGGCAAGAAGTTCCCAGAGTTCAAGGCTGGTGACACTGTAACTGTCGCTTACAAAATTATCGAGGGTTCTAAGGAGCGTATCCAACTCTATCGTGGCGTTGTCATCAAGATCAGCGGCCACCAGGAGAAAAAGCGCTTCACTGTTCGTAAGATGTCTGGTACCGTAGGTGTAGAGCGTATCTTCCCCATCGAGTCACCTAACATCGAGAGCATCGAGGTCAACAAGGTTGGTAAGGTACGTCGCGCTAAACTTTACTATCTGCGCAAACTTACAGGTAAGGCTGCCCGTATTAAGGAGAAGCGTCGTAACATCGGTGAGTAAGGCTCATCGACCTGCAACAACATAAAAAAGAGATATCCACAAAATGGTATCTCTTTTTTATTTTCCCTTTTTCTCGCCTACATCGTAGTTCTCCTCTCCGTCGCCCTCTCCATGCAGTGCCTCCTGAAACGACTCCCAGTCCTGAAAGCCCGCCAACAGCGATAGCCTGTCGAGCGTTTTCTTATTGGGTTTCCTCAATAGTTCATGCTCTACTGCCTCTAACAACTTGCGTAATGCGTGTCTCTTTTTCTCCATCATCTTTCACTTTGATGCTGCAAAAGTAAGAAAAAAGTTTCAATGTTGTACTTCTTTCATTCAAAATTATATTCAAACAACCGGTTGACTTAGAGTCAAACAACCGGTTGACTTAGAGTCAAACGATCGGTTGACTGGAGTCGAACGATTGTTTGACTGGAGTCGGCAACCGAATCGGATGCTTCTAAAGGTCGATTACAATGGCACTTCACATCGAGAACAATGTCACTAACAATTGCAAAGGATGGCATTTTTCCATGATGACATTTGGTATTTCGTCTGGAAAGTATTAATTTTGTACCCAGAAACTATATACATTATATATAATGAAAGAACTACAACTGAAGTACGGATGTAATCCGAATCAAAAGCCCTCTCGCATCTTTATGGCAGAAGGCGAGTTACCCATCGAAGTGATTAACGGTCGTCCTGGCTATATCAATTTCCTCGACGCCTTCAATGCCTGGCAATTAGTGAAGGAACTGAAGGCTGCTACGGGTCTGCCCGCCGCCGCCTCCTTCAAGCACGTCAGCCCTGCCGGCGCTGCTGTGGGGCTGCCCTTGAGCGACACGCTGAAGAGGATTTACTTCGTGGATGACATCCAAGGACTGGACGATTCGCCCATCGCCTGCGCCTATGCCAGGGCTCGTGGTGCCGACCGCATGTCATCCTATGGTGACTTCGTGGCACTCTCTGACACCTGCGATGCTACTACCGCACTCATCCTGAAGCGTGAGGTGAGCGACGGCGTGATTGCTCCCGACTATACCGCAGAGGCTATTGAGATCCTGAAAGACAAGCGTAAGGGAACGTATAACGTCATCAAGATTGACCCGAACTACCAGCCCGAGCCTGTAGAGCGTAAGCAGGTGTTCGGCATCACCTTCGAACAGGGACGTAATGAGATCAAACTCGACGATCCTGCCCTGTTTGAGAACATCCCTACCCAGAATAAGACTTTTACGGACGAGGCGAAGCGTGACCTCATCATCGCCCTCATCACACTGAAATACACCCAGTCGAACTCCGTCTGCTATGTGAAGGACGGACAGGCTATCGGTATCGGTGCAGGACAGCAGAGCCGCATCCACTGTACCCGCCTTGCTGGTAACAAGGCAGACATCTGGTGGCTCCGTCAGCATCCGAAAGTGATGGCACTGCCTTTCAAGGAGGGCATCCGTCGTGCCGACCGTGACAACACCATCGACGTGTATATCTCAGAGGACGAGCACGACGACGTATTGCGTGACGGTGCTTGGCAGCAGTTCTTCACCGAGCAGCCTGAGGTGCTGACCCTCGCAGAGAAGAAAGAGTGGATCGCCAAGAACACGAAGGTAGCCTTAGGCTCTGACGCTTTCTTCCCCTTCGGCGACAACATCGAGCGCGCCCATAAGAGTGGTGTGGAGTTCATCGCACAGGCAGGCGGCAGTGTCCGTGACGACCATGTCATCATGACCTGCGACAAATACGGTATCGCCATGGCATTCACGGGTGTCCGTCTCTTCCATCATTAAACTATCAGTCCCTAAACCCATTAGTCAATGAGCAAAGAAGACGATTTCCTATCGATTCTGGAGAATGGCATCTCTTTTGGTCGTGGTGGTGGTCCCCGTAAGGAAGACAACAAGGTCAAGACCAAGGCGAAGAAGAAAAAATACATCACTGGTGCTCACGGTAGCGGCTCTGCGCGGCAGAAGGCGAAATACCGTGAGCAGCGTGCCAACAGGCATAAGAAATAAAACACTATAGCAAAAGGAAACTATGAGAAGACATTTACTACTGACAATATTCACCATAATGGCATTGGTAGCCAATGCCCAGAAATATGTGGGAGGCGACATCTCCATGTTAACGAAGTATGAGGATGCAGGAGTCGTGTACAAAGACAAAAACGGTACTGCCGTCCAGCCACTTCCGTTCTTTAAGGAACAAGGAATGAACGCCATGCGTGTGCGCTTGTTCGTAGACCCCTCGCAGGCTACAGCATATGAAAAGAGAAATGGAGTGTGCCAAGACCTCGATTATGTGAAGGTATTAGGCAAGCGTATCAAGGATGCAGGTATGAAGTTCATGCTCGATTTCCACTATAGTGACACTTGGGCGGATCCCGCTAAGCAATGGACCCCTAAATCCTGGCTGACCCTAAGTGACGAGGAACTGTACACTAAGATATACAACTATACCAAGGAATGCCTACAGGCTTTAGTGGCAGCAGGGGCTGAGCCTGACTTTATTCAAACAGGTAACGAGATCTCTTATGGTATGCTTTATGGAGAAGGAATCATCAAGACAAATACAGCAACAGAAACGACATACCAAGAGTCATCGTCAACCTATAAGAAATGCTACACCTCCAGTACGGCTAACTGGGAACGTTTCACTACCCTATTGAAAAAAGCAGGTCAGGCCTGCCGTGAAATCTGTCCCAATGCAAAAATCATTCTACATACCGAACGTACCGCCCAACCCACTACGTTAACGGCATTCTATGACAGGATGCTTGCAGCGGTAGTAGACTACGATATTATCGGATTGAGTTACTATCCTGCCTATCACAAAGATTTAGCCACGCTGGAGTCTGCGTTAGTAGCCCTTGAGAACAATAACTATGGCAAAGACATCATGATTGTCGAGACGGGTTACTGTTATGCGTGGGCTCTTCCTAGAACAACCTATGACTACACTGCCATATTTCCTTATTCCGAAGAGGGACAACGCCAATTCACTGCTGACCTCATTACCAAACTGAACGCACATGAGAGTGTGAAAGGACTCTTCTGGTGGTGGCCCGAGGATAATGGCAATAAGAACGTAACCGATGGATGGTGGAATGCGGGTCTCTTCAACCATAACACAGGTAAGCCCTACGCTGCCCTCTATGAGTTAAAGAATTTCTTAGACGGTAGTTCCGGCATCAGCAGTCTTAAGTACGCTGCTCCTGAGGACAACACCTGGTACGACCTGAGTGGAAAACGGATGACCAATAAGCCCACCTCGAAGGGTATCTATATCAACAATGGACGAAAGGTTATCGTCAAATAACAAAAAAGCGGAGCGCAATCACAGTGCTCCGCTTTTCGTTTCAATAACAAGAGTGTGTTTATTTAAAAATCCAATTCCTTCCCCCGATAGAAATCAAGGAGAGTAGTCTGATAGAGGTATTCGTAACGAGCCTGCACGAGATCGCTCTCCGCTTTCAGAAAACGGTTCTTCGCCTCGTTGAACTCCGTGATATTCGCCTTACCGTTCTCATATTTTGCCTGGGCAAGCGTGAAAGCATCCTCACTTGACTGGCGGGCTGCCTCACTGCTCTCATACTTCGCCTGAGCGGCGACTGCGTTATAGTACACCTGCTGGATCTCCTTGTAAAGCGTCTTCTTCACGTTATCGAGTTGCAGTTGCTGTGTCTCACGGTCGATACGTGCCGAACGGATGCTGTTGCGAGTCGAGAAGCGGTTGAAGATAGGGACGTTCAGATTCAGTCCAATATACTGTGCGAAGTTGTTCTTCAACTGGGTACCAAAGCCATCCTGTGGCATGCCACTCGTCTTATAATAGTTGGTCTGCAAGCCACCACTTAAGGAGAGTGTCGGATAAAGTCCTGCCTGTGCTATCTTGATACTTTTCTCCGTGGCATCAAGACGTAACTGCTCCGCCTTGACCTCTGGTTTGAAAGCAAGCGCTTCGGCAAAGACGATATCGGGATTAGCAGGTGTCAGTGATGTATAGGGAGCCGTAGGACGTACCACCGAGAATCCATCGGGGGTGGGCAGTTCCAACAACTGCGTCAGGGCAAGCAGCGACAACTGGAGATTGTTATGCGCCTGAGTCGCCGTCAACTGGCTCTGCGCCAGAGTCGCCTTCTGCTGCGACACCTCGGCACCACTCGCCTTCCCATTCTCCAAGAAGGATCTCAGGCGTGCCACCTGCATGGAGTCTATCTCCACCTGACGCACAGCGACATCGGCTATCTCCATGTCATAGAGTATCTGGACGTAAGCCTGTGCCACCTGCATACGGATATCATTCTTCGCTTTCTCCAAGTCCTGCGTCGCCGCCTCCAGGTTCAACTGGTTGAGTTTGATGGTATTGGGAATCTGGAAACCGGTAAACAAAGGCACACTGGTACCAATGCCGAATGACGTGCTGCTGGTGCTGCGGTTCGTATAGGTGTTATCCATCGTCAACCCACGCCCAAAGGAGAACGACTCCCCCGCCTGTGCGTTCAAGTCAGGCAAACGGCTGTTCTTTGCCGTTGACAACTGCAGTTCCTGCTGACGACGCTGATTGTCTCGCTGCTGGATGCCCAGATTATGACTGATGGCATACTCCGTGCACTGACGTAGTGTCCATGCTTGCTGGGCTATGCAATCTATAGATACTAAATCCCCTAAGACTGCTATAATTACTATAAATGCTCGCCTCATCACTTACTCCTCCTTCGTCTCTGCAACAATTTGCGGACCACGTACCTTGTCCTTGGTGGTCAGTCCTTTCTTGACCTCGATATTCACACCGTCGCTAAGTCCTGTGGTTACCGCACGACGCTCATACTCTTTCTTCGCGCCCGTACCTTTTATAATATATACAAAGGTGGAGTCGCCAGAAAACTCAATGGCGCTCTCAGGAATGGTCAGCGCCTTCGCCACTTGGGCAAGGACAATCTCCGCATTAGCGGAATAGCCGGAACGCAACTTATCATCTTTCGCCACCTTCACCGCCGCCTTGATCTCAAACTGGTTGGCACCGTTATTCTCCACAGCCTTGGGGGAGATATACTCCAAAGAGGCGTCGAACTTCAAGTCCTGCAAAGCACCTATGGTAATCTTCATCGGCATGCCACTATACAACTGTCCCACCTCTGTCTCGTCGATATTACCACGGAAGATGAGGTCGTTCATATTAGCCACCGAGGCAATCGTGGTACCGTCGTTGAACGTATTGCTGTTGATGACGGAGTTACCCACCTTCACTGGGATATCGAGAATGATACCGCTAATGGTGGAGCGGACAAGGGTGGACGACGCACTGGCATTCGACCTTGACACGCCATCACGGACTACCTGCAAGGCATCCTGTGAGGCAGAGACCTCTTCCTTCGCCTGATTCATCGCCTGTTTGATCTTGTCAAACTCATCAGCGGACACCAGTTGCTGGTCGTAGAGGTTCTTCTCTCGCTCATAGTCCACCTGCGCCTGCTTCAAGTTGATGTTAGCAAGGCGCACACGACTCTCCGCCGAACTGAGTTGTGCCATATCAGGAATGACCTTCACCTTGGCAATAATCTCACCAGCCTGCACATAGTCACCTGGCTCCTTCAGCAGTTCTGTGATGATACCACTGATCTGCGGCTTGACGTTCACCTCGTTGCGAGGCTCTATCTTACCCGTGATGATGGTGGTCTTCCTCACCTCGTTCATCGCAGGCGTGAACTCGTTATACACAATCTCCTTAGGTTGTGACTTCTGCCACAGGAACACGAAGGTCCCAATGAAGATCAAAGCAATGATTGTTGCGATAATCAGTTTTCTGTACTTTTTCATATTGTTTGTTTTTTCGATATTACGATATTGTGATTATTCATCCCGCATGGCGTCGACAGGTTTGATGCTCATGGCACGGGAGGCGGGGGCAAGTCCAGCAAGGACACCCATCAGACTGACCATCAGGGCTGCGGCAATTGCCGTCCAGAAGCCCACTTGGAAATGAGCGGTAATCATTCCATCCTCCATATTCCCTACCTCTACCATCTGCAGGATGGCGACGGCAAAGAGAATACCACTCATACCTGCCACAAGAGTTAATACAATACTCTCTGAGATAATCTGTGAGAGGATCATCCTCGGAGTGGCACCGATGGCACGGCGAATACCTATTTCCGTCGTTCGCTCACGCACCGTCACCATCATGATATTCGACACACCAATGGCTCCGGCAAGCAATGTTCCCAAGCCAACCAGCCAGATGAGGAAGTTGACACCTCGGAAGAGATTGTCAAGCAACTGGAAGAGCACCTCGGTATTGAACACCATCGCCCCTTGCTCGTCAGTCGGGTCCACGTAATGGGCACGGGCTATGGTCTCACGGATACGGGGTGACAAGCGGCTCATCACCACACCATCACGCCCGGTAACGGCTATCATATCCACCTCAGAGCCACGATTGTAGGTCTGCTGTACCAAGGTCAGCGGCAACGTGATCTTCTCCTCGGCACGCCCGTTGAAATTCATACCGCCACTGGCATTATAGTCTACCCCTATCACCTCGTAATAGGTGGAGTCCACACGGATGCTTTTCCCACAGGGGTCGCCACCGTCCTTAAACAGGTCCTTATAGATTTTCTTACCTAACACACATACCTTACGATGCTGTTGCATATCCATCTGGTTGATGTAACGACCATAATACAGTCGTGGCGCCACAATATCCGCATATTCCGGGGTCACACCCTGAATACGTGGGGTGGTCTTCTGGTCACCATAATAGGCGGTATTCGTAGTACCCCACGAGCCAAACAACACAGGGGCAATCGTCTTGAGTTCCGGGACACGCTGACGCAATCTCTCTATGTCGTTATAATCCATCGCCCACCAGCGGCCCTTGCGGAATCCCTTATAGGGCTTCGTTGTCTGTTGCGCCCATATCATCGCCGTATTCTGGGCAAAGCCCTCGAAGTTCTGGTTCAGTTTCTCTTTTAATCCCTGACCTCCGCCAATCAGTGCCACGAGCATGAAGACCCCCCAGAACACGCCAAAGCCAGTGAGGAACGAGCGTGACTTATTACGGGTCAGCGTATCGATAATTTCTCTGTAACTGTCAACATCTATTCTCATAGTCAATCTGCTCTTAATGCCTCAATGGGGCGGATTCGTGATGCTTTATAGGCTGGTATCAGACCTGCGATGGTCCCTGCGATGACCATGACCATCGTCGCCTCGAAACAGACATCCAGTCCTACGGTAGGGTTGACGAACATCGTCGCCTTGAAAAGTCCTGTGTCTATCTCGTTATGTCCTAAGGTGGCATCCATATACTCGTTGGCGAAGATGCCCAACAGCATACCGATATAACCGAAGAAGGTGGTGATGATGACACTCTCCACGATAATCAGGCGGAGGATGCTCCACGGCTTGGCGCCTATCGCCTTGCGGATGCCAAACTCATGGGTACGCTCCTTGACAGTAATCAGCATGATATTCGAGACACCCACGATACCACTCAGCAACGTGAACAAGCCTACGATCCAGAGGGCGGTGCGGATGATACTGATACCCTGTTGCATTTGCAGGTTCTGGGTGTAGCGGTTCCACAACCAGATAGAACTCTCATCCTCAGGATGCGCCTGATGGTTGGCATTGATACGCTGGCGGTAGTCTTTCTCAAACTGCTCGTTGGCGTCTTCGGTGTCTAAGCCATGAAACGTGAACTCGATATTCCCCGCATTGTCGGTATTGGCGCCATAGATACCCTTGACAGTGGAGTAAGCAGAGAAAGCCTCAGCCTGTCCGTTCTCCTCATCCTTATAGATACCTATGACCTTGAACATAAAGTCGCCCACCTTGACATCCTTTCCCAACAGGCTCTCATATCCCTTAGGCTCCAGTTCCTTCGCCTGTTTATTACTCAGTACGAGTACCTTGCGTTTCTCCTGCATATCTACCTGGTTGATGAAGCGACCACAAAGAATCTCCGTCTTGTTAATCTTCGTATGGTTGGGATAGATACCTGTTATCTCCGTACTGATATACTCCTGTCCATGACTGATGGTAGCAGAGACGCTATAGTTAGCCCCTACCTCATCGACATTTTCCTGAAAGTCAGATGCTGTAGCATCAATATCACGTGTCTGCAAACGGATCCAGCGTCCCTCCTTCAGTCCCTGGTAGGGCTTTGAGGTACGACCGCCGAAGACCATCATCGAGTTAGAGAGGAAACGCTCACTCTGCTGGAGGTTGGCATTGATGAGTCCGTTGCCTGCCCCCAACAGGACGATGAGCATGAAGATGCCCCAGGCAACGGCGAAGCCTGTCAACCCCGTACGCAGTTTATTGCGACGAGCCGTCTGCCATATCTCATTCAATAACTCCATCTTTGATGCGGATAATACGGTTAGTCTGTTCTCCCACATGAGGGTCGTGGGTCACGATAATCTGTGTCATTCCCTCGTCGGCATTCAGTTGCTTGAGTAGTTGCATCACCTCTACGGAGGTTTTGGAGTCAAGGGCACCTGTCGGCTCATCGGCAAGGATAATCTGTGGCTTGGTGATCAAGGCACGGGCAATGGCGACACGCTGTTTCTGTCCGCCAGAGAGTTCGTTGGGATAATGCTCAGCCCAGTCTAAGAGCCCTAAGCGCTCCAAATACTCTAATGCAAGGGTGTGCCGCTTCTTGCGCGACACCCCTTGATAAAAGAGCGGCAACTCCACATTTTCTACTGCTGTCTTGAAAGAGATCAAGTTGAATGACTGAAAGATAAAACCTATCATGCGGTTACGATACTCCGCTGCCTTCGACTCGGAGAGGTTCCAGATGGGAGTCCCGTTCAGGAGATACTCACCAGAGTCATAGTTGTCGAGAATACCTAAGATATTCAGCAGGGTCGACTTGCCAGAGCCTGACGCCCCCATGATGCTGACGAACTCGCCTTTCTCGATATCGAGCGAGATGCCTTTCAGCACATGGAGCGGTTGTGCGCCCTGATAGGTTTTGTTGATGTCTTTTAAGTGTATCATATGTCTCTTAGACGTTATAGGTATCGAAAAGGTTGCATACCTCCTCCTTATTAATTCCTAAAAGTTTCATCTGACGGAACATCTCCGGCATCTTCTGCTCCATGAACTCCTTCTTACGGGTTTTAAGAATCTGCTTCTTCGCCCCAGGAGTCACGAAATAGCCCAAGCCTCTTTTGTTATATATAACGTTCGCGCGAGCCAGTTCATCATAAGCCTTGACGGCGGTATTGGTGTTCACCTCCAGCATCACGGCATACTCCCGGACGGAGGGGATACGGTCGTCATCCTTATAGGTGTCGGCAAGTATCTCGTCGCAGAGGCGGTCAGCCATCTGGAGGTAAATCGCTTTCTCGTTATTGAATGTCATACGTTCAACCATTTATTGTTCACAGCCTGCACACGGCAGAAGATACGATAACTCAACCAGTAGTTGAAGCAAGTCAAGAGATACACCCCTGCGATGAAGGGATAGACAATAGGATGAACGTAAAGACCGTCCTGCTCGTTATAACTTATCAGGTTGATATTTCCAAAGTCCATGTGACTCAGGATTGAAACGATGATAATCATACAGCATGTCAGCACCATACTGGTAATCAAGAACTGCTGACGACGGAAGGCAGTACCGCCTAACATATACAAGGAGTGGAAATAAAGGATAAGCCCTACTTCCATCAAGAATCCCAACCACCACTGATAGACCTTATCAAAATCTGGAGCAGATAACGAATAAGAGGACTGAGGTATGAGATTACTGATGAAAGAAGGTACACCCCACACCATCTCATGCCCGAAGGCTGGAGCCAGCAAGGTACGAATCGTGTCCGCACAGAAGAAAGCGACAAAGGTCACCAAGGCAACAACAACCGTTGACATGACCAGACAGTTCAGGTATTTCTCCAAGTTAGAGGCGGGAAACATCAGGTAGGTGATGCGACTGCGGGTGTCCTTCAAGACACTGAAGATGCTGGTAGCACCGAACAGCATGGAGAAGACGAAGAAGATGATGCCGAAGTTGACGGCATTATCGACGCTCGTGGTGTAGTAGCCGAAAACATTGTTGCCCATGCTCTCGGTGAACATGAGTTCGGCGAAGAACAACACCAGGAAGAAGATGGCGAACAGCCTCAACCAGAAGTTACGTCCCATCAACAACTGGCTCTTAAAGGTCTGCAAGAATCTATGTAAATCAAAGTTTTTCATTTTGTCTGTGTTTTGAAGTTAAACAATAGTTCGAGATTCAGTTGTGTCTCCGCATCACCTGCCTGACGCTTGGCGATGACGGCGTTGCCCTGAAGAGAAGGCTCGGCATAGAGAACGGTATCGTCCATCTCCTGCGGCGTGCGATACTCGAAGGTAAACTGATCTGAAATCTCCTGCACAGAGGCATTGAGCAGCACGTCACGCTGGTCAAGGATCAGGATATGGTCGAGCAACTGCTCCACATCATGCACCTGATGGGTGGAGATAATGACGGTACGCTCCTCTGTCATGTTCTGTGCGATGACCTTGCGGAACTGTGACTTCGAGGGGATATCCAAGCCGTTTGTAGGCTCGTCCATGAAGAGATACTTGGTCTGGGTGGCAAGTGCGAACGACATAAACGCCTTTTTCTTCTGTCCCATCGAGAGTTCATTGAGTTTCACGTCTGCTGGCAACTCGAAGTCACTCAGGCAACGCTGCAGCACCTCCTCCGAGAAACGGGGATAGAACGGACGATTGAGTCTCACATACTCCGAGAGACGGACAGGAGGAAGGTCGAACTCCTCTGTCACGATGAATATCTCACGAAGCATCTCTGGTTGTCTCTCGTATGCTGCGATACCATCGCAGCACACCGTACCAGAGATAGGTTTCAACAATCCAGAGAGCAAATAAAGCAGTGTCGACTTGCCCGTGCCGTTCTTACCGAGCAGTCCATAGATACGGTTCTCCTCCAACCGGAGAGTGAACCCGTCGAACACAAGAGCCTTCTGACCCTTGTATTTGTAACTGATGTCTTGTACGTTAATCATACGTCTTTTCGTTTTATAAATAATCTGTTTCTTTGTCTGTACTTGTGTACTACTTTAATAGTACACTGCAAAAGTAGGCATTTTTATACTTCCCACCAAATATTTCGTAGACTTTTTTTCATGAAAACGAATATTTAACATTTCCACATTATATATTATTACGCGTGCGTAAGCATATCGGAATGATTGTAAATCAAATTGATTTACAATTGCTACCTACGCTCTTATCATGAATAGAGCGTGTTTTTAACACGGAGTGGGATTAGGTTTGCCACTGGCACGAAGAGTCGCCCGCCAAATGGGTGGTGACGTAGTGCTCGACACCTCCTATCATGAGGGTAGCCGTTTCATCCTCAAACTTCCCAAGGCATAGTCAGCCACGCTGGTCAGCCCCCCACATCATCTTCTCACGCAGGGTATGGAAATACTTCTGCCCTGCACGTTTGACAACCTTCACATAATAGGGTGCCTTACGCAGGGTGATACGTGTCTCCTCACTACAGTTCTCTGAGCGTCCGTCCAGTGCCACCAGGAAATTATGCGAGCGGCTCTCTACGGTGAGACAGATCTCCGAACTGTCTGAGATGACGATAGGACGGATATTCAAGGAATGCGGAGCAACGGCAGTCATCGAGAACACACTGGTACCCGGCACGATGATAGGACCTCCGACAGAGAGAGAATATGCCGTAGAGCCTGTTGGGGTGCTAACCACCAGTCCGTCAGCCTGATAGGTCGTCAAGTATTCCCCATTCACAGAAACCCGGATAGAGATCATCGAGGCATTGTCACGCTTGAGGATGGCGACATCGTTCAAGGCGCAGTCATACCCCACCAAAGGGCTTCCGTCCGTCTCCACCTTGATAGTAGCACGTGACTCCAGGGTATAGTCACCCTCATAAAGTGCGTTGACCATCTGCTCAATCTCACTGGCGCTGATATCGGCAAGGAAGCCCAGTCGCCCCATATTGATACCCAGAATAGGTATCTGCTTGTCGCCCACCATACTTGCCGCACGGAGGAACGTACCGTCACCTCCCATGGAGATGACAAAGTCCGCATCAAAGTCTGAGCCCCCGAACACTCGTATGGCATCAACTTTCATATGCTCATGGTGCATGAGGAAGTCATAAAAATTCTTTTCTATCATCACATCAGCCTTGCGTTCCGACAAGCATGCAAGTAGTTTCATGATAGATGCCGACTTCTTCGGCTGGTAAGTATTGCCGAAAATGGCGAACCGTAGTTTTCGTGAGGTCATAAAAATTCTGTCCTTTTTAGCCGTTATTTGACAAACATTTCGTATCTTTGCCGTGTATTATGTGCGCAAAGTTACTGATTTTTAGTGAAAAAGCGTGTAACAAGAGGAATAAATTTACTTAGAAAATGACAAAACTGAGTGTAAATATCAACAAGATTGCCACCCTACGCAATGCCAGGGGCGGCAATAATCCCAATGTCTTAGCCGTTGCACGGGATATTGAGATATTCGGTGCCCAGGGCATTACCGTCCATCCCCGACCTGACGAGCGTCATATCCGCTATCAGGATGTCCGAGACTTGAAGCCATTGATTACCACGGAGTTCAATATCGAGGGAAACCCTATCGACTCTTTCGTTGACCTGGTACTGGAAGTGATGCCCAAGCAGGTGACACTGGTTCCTGACGGGCACGACCAGATTACCAGTAATCACGGATGGGACACCATCGAGAATGGGGCTTTCCTGACAGATATCTGCAAGACATTCAAGGAAGCAGGCATCCGTACGAGTATCTTTGTCGATGCGGAGCCAAGGATGGTGGAGGGTGCCAAGGCATGTGGTGCCGACCGTGTCGAGTTATATACTGAGCCTTATGCCGCTAACTACAACAATGGTCGTGAGGAAGCCATCGCCCCGTTCCTTGCTGCCGCCGAGGAGGCAAGGAAGGTAGGACTGGGGCTGAACGCCGGGCACGACCTCTCTTTAGAGAACCTGCACTATTTCCATCAGGTGATTCCCTGGACTGATGAGGTAAGCATCGGGCATGCCCTGATATGCGACGCCCTCTATCTGGGACTCCGTGAGACCATTAAGCATTATCTACAAGCATTACAATAAGAAGATGAAGAAAGTATATGTTTTCTTAGCCGACGGCTTCGAGGATGTCGAGGCGTTGATTCCCATTGATGTCCTGCGCCGTGGCGGATTGGACGTGACAACAGTGAGTGTGATGGGTGACTATACGGTAGAGACGGCACATGGGGTTCGCATCCTTGCCGACACCCTCATCGAGGATGTCGACACGAGTGATGCCGACCTGTTGTTCCTTCCTGGTGGCATGCCAGGAGCCAGCAACCTCTATGCCCACGAGGGTGTCCGCAAGGCAGTGACCAACCAGTTTGCGGCTGGCAGGAAAGTAGCGGCAATCTGCGCCTCCCCTGCCGTGGTACTGGCGCCTTTAGGCATCCTTGACGGCAAACGTGCCACCTGCTATCCTGGTTTTGAGCAGGCACTCACGAAGGCAACGTATACAGGTGACCTTGTGACGGTTGCCGGCAACGTCACCACTGGTGAGGGACCTGCTGCCGCATTTCCCTTTGCCTATGAGTTACTGGCACAGTTAGTCGACCAGCAGACTGCTGACCAGATTGCCGAGGGTATGCGTTTCAAGCACTTGATGGCATAATGGACTATATCATCATCGTAGCAGGAGGAAAAGGACTGCGCATGGGAGGCGATATCCCCAAGCAGTTCCTGCCTATTGGCGGCAAACCGATTCTGATGCGGACGCTGGAACGGTTCCGTGCCTATTCCCCTACCCTCCAGATCATCTTGGTTCTGCCTAAAGACCAGCAGGACTACTGGCTGCAACTCTGCAAAGAGTATGACTTCCAAGTAGAATATCAGATGACAGATGGTGGTGAGACACGCTTTCATAGTGTACAGCATGGGCTTACACTCATCCCAGACGATGCGGAGGGAGTCGTTGGTGTCCACGATGGTGTGCGCCCCTTCCCTAACATTGAGGTCATCCGTAACTGCTATGAGACGGCACGGGAGAAGAAGGCGGTTATCCCTGTCATCCCTGTGGTCGAGACATTGCGCCATCTCACAGAAGGCACCAAGCCACGTGGGGACTACAGACTGGTGCAGACCCCCCAGACTTTCGACATCCAACTGCTCAAGGCGGCAAACCAACAGCCTTATAACGACGGTTTCACAGATGATGCATCAGTAGTAGAGAGTTATGGCTATGACATCACCCTCGTAGAAGGTAATCGTGAGAACATCAAGATCACCACTCCCTACGACCTGAAGATAGCGGAAGTATTGATACAATGACGGACATACTGCAACAGGACATACAATACTTGGCGGGCGTGGGTCCCAACAGGAGGAAGACGCTCAGTCAGGAACTGGGCATCGAGACCTTTGGTGACTTGTTGCAGTATTACCCCTATAAACACATAGACCGTAGCCGTATCTACTCTATCCGTGAACTCACTGGCGACATGCCTTTCGTACAGGTGAAGGGACATATCCTTAGTTTCGAGACTTTCAAGATGGGACCTCGTAAGAAAAGGGTGGTAGCCCATTTCACGGATGGCTCTGGGAAAGTGATGGATCTCACTTGGTTCAATTATGCCGATAGTGCTATCAAGAAATACAAGATAGGTACGGAGTATATCGTCTTTGGTCGTCCGCAGGTGTTCAACGGGCGCATCCAAGTTGTTCACCCTGACATGGACGAGGCAGATAAACTGGAACTCTCTGCCATGGGGATGCAGCCCTATTATAACACGACGGAGAAGATGAAGAAGAGCGGACTCAACTCCCGCTGCATAGAGCGTTTTGTCAAAACACTCCTCGACACCCTCAAAGAGCCCTTGCCAGAGACCCTTCCCACCTTCATCACCAACCGCCTGCACCTCATGACCCGGGATGAGGCACTGCGCAAGATCCATTACCCACAGAATACCAAGGAGTTGGAGAAGGCACGTGTCCGCTTGAAGTTCGAGGAACTCTTTTACGTCCAACTGAATATATTAAGGTATGCCAGCGACCACCGTCGTAAATACCGTGGCTATGTATTCGCAAAAGTGGGCGACAACTTTAACACATTCTATCACGACCATCTACCCTTCTCCTTGACGGAGGCGCAGAAACGGGTCATCCGTGAGATACGTAAAGACACAGGATCTGGCAAACAGATGAACCGCCTGCTACAAGGTGATGTGGGAAGCGGCAAGACCTTGGTGGCACTGATGTCCATGCTCATCGCCCTTGACAACGGCTATCAGGCATGTATCATGGCACCTACGGAAATCCTTGCCGAGCAACACCTGCAGACAATTCAGGACTTCCTCAAGGGAATGGATATCCGAGTGGAGTTGTTGACGGGTATCGTAAAGGGCAAGAAACGACAGGAGGTTTTAGAGGGACTACAGGACGGTAGTGTGCAGATTCTCGTCGGTACCCATGCCGTCATCGAGGACACGGTGCAGTTTGCCAACCTCGGTATGGTGGTCGTCGACGAGCAGCACCGCTTCGGAGTCGCCCAGCGTGCCAAACTATGGAGCAAGAACACCAACCCACCCCATGTGCTGGTGATGACGGCGACGCCTATCCCACGTACCCTCGCCATGACCCTCTATGGTGACTTGGACGTGAGTGTTATCGACGAATTGCCCCCAGGACGCAAGCCTGTCGTCACGACCCATGTCTTCGACCGCAGTATGCCGTCACTTTACGATGGATTGCGCAAACAGATCAACCAAGGCAGACAGGTGTATGTCGTCTTCCCCCTCATCGAGGAGAGCGAGAAGATAGACCTCAAGAATCTGGAGGACGGCTTTGAGGTGCTACGACAGGTATTCCCTGAGTTCCGACTGAGCAAGGTACACGGTAAGATGAAACCCAAGGACAAGGAAGAGGAGATGCAGCGATTTGTCAAGGGAGAGACACAGATGCTCGTTGCCACTACGGTGATTGAGGTGGGAGTCAACGTGCCTAATGCCTCTGTCATGGTCATCCTTGAGGCGCAGCGTTTCGGACTCAGCCAGTTACACCAACTCCGTGGACGTGTCGGACGAGGTGCCGACCAGAGTTACTGTATCCTGGTCACCAACCACCAGTTGAGCGAGGACACCCGCAAGCGCATTGACATCATGTGCGAGACCAACGACGGTTTCCGCATCGCTGAGGCAGACTTGAAACTACGAGGTCCCGGCGACTTGGAGGGAACCCAGCAGAGCGGTATGGCTTTCGACTTGAAGATTGCCGACATCGCAAGAGACGGGCAACTTGTACAGATGGCTCGTGACGAGGCACAGACCATCATCGAAGAGGATCCGCTGTGCCAGTCAGAGAAACACCTCATGCTATGGAACAGGCTGAGACAGTTACGCAAAACAAACGTTAACTGGGCGGCTATTTCTTAACGTAAAGTGTTAAATAACACACAATTATTGTTAACGCACACCGCTTTTTCATTCATCCTAAAGATATTTTTATTATCTTTGCCCCGAAATTTTTCCGAATAATAACTGTTTGGGACAGAAAATATAAAACTTATGCTTACTAAAAGACAATTTAAGAACTTCGCAATTTTAATTGTAGCAACCATCATTTCTATTCCAGCCATGGGACAGGACCTGCTTGCCAATCAGGCTCCCATCGACCGCAAGATGAAGGCTGTCGACAGCATGGCACTCCATAGACTTATTCAGGCAGAGAGTTACGACTCTCCCGCAGCCGACCTCTATAACGACTGGAACAACCGTTATGCTCATAAGGCTACTGTATTGCCAGACTCTTTCCGTATTGACCTGCGTGGATTCTGCATGCCTACCCCCAGCCGTGTACTGACCAGTAACTTTGGTGCCCGTTGGGGACGCCAGCATAAGGGACTGGATATCAAAGTATATATTGGTGATACCATCCGTGCCGCTTTCAGTGGTAAGGTACGTATCGTAAGATATGAGGGACGTGGCTATGGTAAGTACGTGGTCATTCGTCACTATAACGGACTGGAGACCATTTACGGTCACATGTCCAAGCAACTGGTGACCGAGGAGCAGGAAGTTCGCGCTGGTGATCCTATCGGACTCGGTGGTAACACAGGTCGCAGCACAGGCTCTCACCTGCATTTCGAGACCCGTCTGTGTGGTATCGCCTTGAACCCCGCCTTGATGTTCGACTTCAAGAACCAAGACGTGGTAAATGATTATTACGTATTCCGCAAGTCCACCTATAACCGTGAGTCTGCCGAGGCAACTCGTCTGCGTGGTGTCGGTGGTGTTGCCGTCAATGGCGACTTGGACATTCCACAGCAGTCTTACGCTTCTACTAATTCTTCCTCCTCTAAGAAGAATGCGAAGACCCACTCTACTCGTTTCCACAAAGTGGCTAAGGGCGAGACCCTCTCTTCTATTGCCCGCAAGCGTGGTATGACGGTAAGTGCTATCTGTAAGTTGAATCACATCAAGTCGACAACCCGTATCAGACCAGGACAAATCCTAAGATATAATTAAACCAAAACAACCCACGGCGTGAAGCCGTTGACCAAAAAAATCTAAATGAAACAGAAAATTATCTTTTGCATCTTACTGATGCTTCTTTCCTCTGTGGACGTGGCATTGGCAAAGGGCAAGAAAAAGAAGACAAAGAGAATCCAAAGGACAGAGATGTACGAAGAGATCGACAACTTCGATTTCCTCTATGCTGATGGTTATGATGTCAATATGAGTTTTGCCTCTACAGATGACATCCTCAACCAAGCAACCTCTCTGATTGGCTCTCGCTACCGCTTAGGCAGCAAGGGCCCTCACACCTTCGACTGCTCTGGTTTCACCAGTTATGTCTATGGTCAGAACAATATCACGATCGGCTGTTCCTCCCGTGACCAGTACGCCCGCAATATTCCCATCCGTCGTGAGGAGATGCAGCCAGGCGACTTGGTGTTCTTCACCAGTCCGAACTCCGGACGTAACGTAGGACACGTGGGCATCATCTTAGATTACGATCCTATCAGCAACTCGTTTACGTTCATTCATGCCAGCACCAAGAGCGGTGTGAAGATCAGTCACTCCACAGATGGCAACTATAGTCGTCGGTACATTGGAGTACGTCGTGTAGCAAAATAAGACGCAATGAAAATAAAACTTCTTCTTTTAACGGTATTAGCAGGCTACAGTGTGGCCTGCTTTTCTGATGATATCACCGTTGCCATGACAGGTGACATCATGATGGGTACGACATACCCTGGTATCTCACTGCCTCCAAAGAATGGCGAGGAGGTCTTCCGTGATGTGAAACCGATCCTGCAACGTGCCACGATTGCGGTAGGCAACTTGGAAGGCACCCTGCTGGATGGCGGCAAGAGTACCAAAGGCGGTGGTCCTAACAGTTATTCATTCCGCACCCCGACCAGTTACTCACACCTGTTGAAGGAGGCTGGCTACGACTTTCTGAGCATGGCAAACAACCATGCCAACGACTTCGGTGCGGAGGGTATTGCCAGCACGGAGAAGCAACTGAACCTGCAAGGTATCAAATATGCTGGTATCAAAGGACACGTGGAGTCTGCTGTCGTCGTCCGCAATGGCATCAAGTTCGGCTTGTGTGCCTTCGGACATAACCAATATACCTTGAAACATCGTGACCTACAGACCGTCAAGCGTATCATCGACGACCTGAAGAAGAAGTCGGACATTATCATCGTCTCCTTCCATGGTGGGGCCGAGGGACGCACGAAGAGCCATCTGCCACAGGGTGCGGAGAGTTTCTTGGGCGAGGACCGTGGCTCACTGCGTGAGTTCGCTCATTTCTGTATCGACAACGGAGCCGATATCGTCTATGGTCATGGTCCCCATGTGGTACGTGCCACAGAGGTTTATAAAGGTCGTTTCATCGCCTACAGCCTTGGCAATTTCTGCACTCCTTACGGGATGAGCCTTGCCGGTATCTCCGCCTATTCCCCTGTCGTTGAGATCAAGATTGACAAACAAGGTCGTTTCCTGAGTGGTAAGATCCACTCCTTCCTCCAGCAGAAAGGCGTCGGTCCCCGCAAGGATGCCAACCAGCATGTCGCCCATGAGATGATGAACCTCACCAACAGCGATGTTCCCAACAGCGAGGCTCGCATCGACAAGGACGGCAATATCACGTTGAAGTGAGTGCCAACCTTTTATCAAATAAAAGATTAGAATCACTATGATGTGAAACAGATCAAACTCACTGGCTTAGGGTACATGGAATCTAAGCAAAAAAGTGTTAAGCAGGAGGGATCATACAGGTTAAAAAAGCCCAAATCTGACTTCGCATACCGTCCTAAAAATCACGTTTTTTTGTTAACTTTGCAATAGAAGAAAACATTGCATAACAAAAAACAAAAAGATTATGTCAAAGACAGTAGAACTACAGATTGAGAAGGGACGCAACCTCGTTGAGGGCCTGCGTAAACATGTGAGAGAAATGGGGGAGCGTGGATTCAGCAATAGCGAGATTGAAAAGATGGAGCAGTCGCTGAACCAGTTGACAGCAGCCAATGAGGAGGTGGACCGTTTACGTGAGGAGTTACAGCCCAAAGTAAAGCACATGAACGAGATACTCACCGCCGTCAAGACCGCATACACGGAGTCAAAGAAGACTCTCAAAGGCTACTATCCACAAGAACGCTGGGCAGATTACGGCATTCCTGACAAACGATAAGAAAGATATAACGACAGGGTAAACGAGGCACTCCCACCGAGTGCCTTTTATCGTATCATCACCCCCGTGAAGATACGACCCGAGTTGATACCTAAGCGACGTGCAGAGAAATAGTCATGGTATTGCTGGTAGGTGCAGATACCCGACATATAGACATCTGTGATGCCAGCCTCCGCAAGTTGCAGACGGTTACACGCCGGTAGGTCGATATGCCATTTAGCATACTTTCGGGCGATGAGTCGCATATCGAAACCAGCATCGGCAAACTGCTGGTAGACCTCCTCGCCTACCTCGAAACTCTCAAGGGAAATACCCGGTCCGACGACCGTTTTCATCTGCGAAGGGTCTGAGCCATAGGTCTTACACATCGCCTCCACGGCAACACGGACAATGCGCTGCACAGTACCTCGCCAACCTGCATGGACGGCACAAGCGACATGATGCTCCTTGTCGTAAATGATAATAGGGATACAGTCTGCGGTAGAGACACCAATACACAACTGCGGCACGTCCGTCATCACGGCATCCACGCCCTCAATGACTTCCTGCTGTGTCCCGTCGATACACCGGACCACTGTGCCATGCACCTGATGAGGCATCACGATATGGCTCTCGTCAATGCCCAGCAAAGTGGCAAGGGCACGACGGTTCTCCACTATATGCCCCACCTCGTCCCCGCAATAGTTGTTGATATTGAACTCGCCATAGTTGCCAGTACTGCAACCGCCATGACGAGTCGTGCTGAAGGCTGTCACGCCCTCACCTAAATCATAATAGGTCAATTGGGGGTTATTCATCTTCTTCTAGATCACCTAGATATTCTATGTCGTCCAAGTCGTCTAGATCTTCTATGTCAACATATTCTATCTCCTCGTCCTCACCCTCGTCGGCAAGTTCCTGGGCGAAGCGTGACATGTCCTTGTCACGATGCACCAAGGTGTCCTCCGCCATGACGGTGGCGAGTTTGTTGCTCTCCGCATTGAGTTCTTGCCAGAGCACGTCTTTCAGTTCATCAAGTCCCATATTGGCGACAGCGGAGATGAAAACGACAGGCAGGTCGTCAGGAAGAGTCTCTTTAAGCATCTCGATGAGTTCCGCATCCAGCAAATCACATTTGGTGACGGCAAGGACACGATGCTTATCAAGGAGTTCCGGGTTAAACTGGGCGAGTTCGTTGAGCAGAATATCATACTCCCGTTTGATATCATCCGTATCACCAGGTACCATAAACAGCAACAGGGAGTTACGCTCGATATGTCGGAGGAAGCGCAAACCCAATCCTTTGCCTTCACTGGCGCCCTCGATGATACCTGGGATATCAGCCATCACGAACGACTTACCGTCACGATAGCCCACGATTCCCAGCGATGGCTCCATCGTCGTAAACGGATAGTTGGCTATCTTCGGACGGGCATTCGACAGCGCAGATACCAAGGTCGACTTACCCGCATTTGGAAAACCCACCAGTCCGACATCGGCAAGGAGTTTCAACTCTAGGATAATCGTCATTTCCTGCATCGGCTCTCCTGGTTGCGCATAACGGGGTGCCTGATTGGTGGCACTGCGGAACTGGAAGTTACCCAGTCCACCACGTCCTCCTTTCAGCAGTACCACCTCCTGCCCGTCGTAGGTGACATCACAGACATATTTTCCGTTCTCTGCGTTGTAGACCACTGTTCCGCATGGCACGTCAATATACATATCCTTGCCATCGGTGCCATGTCGCTTGTCACGACCGCCATTGCCGCCATGCTCCGCAAAGACATGACGCTCGTATTTCAGATGAAGCAGTGTCCAGTAGTTATGGTTGCCACGCAGGATGATGCTGCCGCCCTTACCACCGTCGCCGCCATCAGGTCCACCGTTAGGGTTATACTTCACATGACGAAGATGCATCGATCCTCGCCCTCCCTTACCCGAACGGCAGTAAATCTTGACGTAGTCTACGAAATTGCTTTCCATTACAGGTTATCTATCACTTGCTGAATATCCCCAAAGATGCGCTCCAAGGTACCCAAGCCGTTGATATGATGATGCAGTCCCTCCTGCTTATACCAGTCAATCAGGGGTTGTGTCTGCGAGTGATAAACGACCAGACGTTTCTTGATGGTCTCCTCATTATCATCCGCACGACCACTCTGCTGACCACGCTTGATAAGACGTGTCATCAACTCGTCCTCAGGGACATCCAACTCAATCATCGCAGCCACTTTGTCGCCACGCTCGTCCAGCATCTTCTTGAGAGCCTCAGCCTGTGGGATGGTACGGGGGAAACCATCGAAGATCACTCCCTTATGCCCACGACCGAAAGAGTCATAGACCTTGGCGAGGATGGAGACCATCAACTCGTCGGGTATCAATTGCCCATTGTCAATGAAACTCTGAGCCGTCTTACCCAGTTCTGTGCCTTTTTTGATTTCATTTCGCAGCACATCACCTGTCGAAATATGACCCAGTCCGTAGCGCTCGATGAGCAAGTCACTCTGTGTTCCCTTTCCAGATCCGGGAGCACCAAAAATCACAATATTCTTCATGATAACTTTCTTTTCTATCTTGTCTTGTTTGATTTGTGTTTCTTTTCCTTTTGTCCACAAGTCAGTGATGAGGTCACCTTTACGTGCCTCCAAGTCACTGGGCAGATGTGGTAGTTTGATCTGTCGCATGACTCAGTCTTCCTTGAGTGAATAGACCTCCTTCAACTGTCTGCCCTGCTGGTCGTAATCCAGTCCATAGCCCACGATGAAGGCGTTAGGAATAGAGAAGGCGGCATAATCGATGGTGAGGTCGACCTCCAGTTTCTCTGGCTTCACAAACAAGGTGCAGATATGCACCGAGGCAGGGTTACGGGTACCCAGTGTCTCTATCATCCGCTTCATGGTCTTTCCACTCTCCACAATATCCTCCACGATAACGATAGTACGCCCCGTCAAGTCCTCATTGATACCAATCACCTCCTTGATTTTCCCTGTGGAGGTAGTACCCTGATAGGAGGCAAGTTTCACGAAGGATATCTCACAAGGGATGGTCATCTCACGCATCAAGTCGGCAGCGAAGATAAACGAGCCGTTCAAGACGGCAAGGAACAACGGGTTCTTACCCTCCATATCCTTGCTCAACCGCTGGGCAAGTTCTCTCACACGCACTTTGATCTCCTCCTCCGAGATGGAGGTTTCGAACGTCTTATCCTTAATTTTCACGATACTCATAGCGCCTGTTTTTATGAATTTGGCACAAAATTACTAATTTTTCGGCAAAGAATGACATCAATTAATATATTTTTCTTATTTTTGCAGCAGTAATGAAAATTTTCACCAGTGCTCAGATAAAAGAACTTGACCGATACACCATCGAGCATGAGCCGATACCCAGTATCGATCTGATGGAACGTGCAGCCAAAGCGTTGACGCGTGCCATCACTGATGTCTGGAGCAATACGGTACCCGTTGTCGTCTTCGCTGGACCTGGTAACAATGGCGGTGACGCGCTTGCCGTTTCCCGTTTGTTAGCAGAGCAGGGCTATCAGGTCAGCGTCTACCTCTTCAACATCAGCGGACACCTTGCCGAGGAGTGTGCCGCCAACAAGAAACGCCTTATCGAGGCAAGGCGCATAAAAGAGTTTATCGAAGTCACCCAAGAGTTTGACCCGCCTCGTCTGGAGAAGGGGATGTTGGTTGTCGACGGGCTCTTTGGCTCCGGACTCAACAAGCCACTGGCGGGCGGATTCGCCTCTCTGGTGAAATACATCAACTCCGCATCGGCAGAGATTGTATCTATTGATGTCCCCTCTGGACTGATGACGGAGGACAATACCTATAATGTGCGTGCCAATACCATCCGCGCGAATCTCACCCTGACACTCCAACAGCCCAAACTCGCTTTCCTGTTCCCCGAGAACCAGATGTTCATCGGACAATTGCGTGTCCTGGATATCCGCTTGAGTCAGGAGGGTATCCAGAAGATAGAGGCAAACTATACGGTCTTGGAGGAATCGGAGATACGTGCTATGCTCTTGGGACGTGACCCGTTCGCCCACAAGGGACAGATGGGACATGCCCTCATGATAGCGGGCAGTTACGGCATGGCAGGGGCAGCCATTCTTGCCACTCGTGCTTGTCTGCGCACGGGTGTCGGAAAAGTGACAGTCCATACTCCCAAGAAAAACAGGGACATCCTACAGATTGCCGTCCCCGAGGCTGTGCTCCAATTCGACCCCGAAGAGACCATTTTCTCAGAGGCTGTGGAGACAGAGGACTTCAATGCCCTCGGCATCGGTCCCGGTCTTGGACAAAGTGAGACAACGGCAATCCCACTGATTGCCCAGTTGCGTCGTGCCACCTGCCCTGTCGTGGTGGATGCCGATGCCTTGAATATCCTTGCCAGCCATCGCGCATGGCTCCAGCAACTGCCCAAGGGTATCATTCTCACCCCCCATGCCAAGGAGTTCGACCGTATGGAAGGACATTCTGCCGACAGTTACGAGCGACTGACCAAGGCACGCCATCTTGCCGAGCGCATACAAGGCTACGTCATCCTGAAAGGACGCTATACTGCCATCTGCATGCCTGACGGTCATGTGATGTTCAATCCGACGGGAAATGCCGGCATGGCGACTGCTGGTAGCGGTGACGTACTGACAGGTATCATCACAGCACTGCTGGCACGTGGCTACAAGACAGAGGATGCCTGCGTCGTAGGTGTCTATCTCCATGGGCTCGCAGGCGATCTTGCAGCACGTGACTTAGGTGAGGAGAGCCTGATAGCCGAGGATATCATCCGTTATCTGTCACGAGCCTTCAAGCGTCTGAAAGAATAATATCATGAGATATCTGAGGACCCTTTTGTTTGCAGGACTGGCACTCTGTTGCTTGACGACATGGGGACAACCTGTCTCCACACCGTTGAAACCAGGGAAAGTATCTGAGGGCACAGTCTATTACCTCCCTAAGACCACTATCCATTTCCATCTCCTGATAGAGAAGAAAATATATACCCCCGGGATTTTCTGTGACTATGCGGAGAGATACCTCCACCTTCAGCATATCAGTAAGGAGAAGCAGACAGACCATCGGCTGCTGAACCTGCAGATGAGTCAGACGGGAGTCAGGGACACTTCCAAGTGTTTTGTGGCAAACTTAAAAGGAAAGAGCGCCACGGCGGAGATTCATCTCAGCGATGATGCGGTACTGCTTGCCGTCAACGACTCCCCTATCCTATCTCAGCAGCCCCGACCCTTTGTCGCTGCCCCTAAGAAGACTCCCTCCAATCCCCTGCTGCTCCTTAGCGGAGAGGCTCGTAAGGCGGGAAGTACGGCTCGTATGGCGGAACTCACCGCCCTGCAAATCGCAGAACTCCAGGAGCATCGCCAGCAACTCATCACGGGAGAGGCTGAGGAGATGCCGGAGGATAAGGCGCAACTGCAACTGATGCTCGACGAGATAGACCGTCAATGTGAGGGACTGATATCGCTGTTTACGGGGACAACTCTTTGCGACACGACAGAGCAAGTCATCAGCCTTTGCCCTGACAAAGAGATGAAGCGGGAGGTCCTCTTCCGTATCAGCAAGCAACTTGGGATGGTGGATAAGGACGACCTGTCGGGTATTCCTTTCTATGTGACGTTGGAAGACCTGCACCAGCAGCATCTGCAAGACTATGAATACCCAGAGAACAAGAAAGACGGCGGATTCTACACCAACGTACCGGGCTTCGTCCGTCTCACCCTCTACAGGGAGGATCAACAATTAGCCTCCTACACCTATCCCCTCGCCCAGTTCGGTTTCACGGAACTCCGTAGCGGTTCCCTCTTCAAGAAATACCCTGCCACCCAACTGGTGCTTAACCCCATCACTGGAGCCGTTGAGCGACTCCATGCCGATATTCCCAAGAAGGAGGAATAAGAAGAGGGCTCATCCGCATTGAGGGTAAATTTATTCAAGTTTCAGGCGAATAAAGAAACGCCCCGAACAATAGTTCGAGGCGTCGCATTATCATATAATAAACGTATAGTCAGTATTATGCGAGTTTACCGTCAGAACCGAGCACATTCACAATCTTGTGGATGTACATCTTCTTCATGTTCTCACGAGCGGGCTTCAGATACTGACGAGGATCGAAGTGGTCAGGATGCTCAGCGAGATACTGACGGATAGCGGCAGTCATAGCGAGACGAGAGTCTGAGTCGATGTTGATCTTGCAGACAGCACTCTTAGAAGCCTCACGGAGTTGCTCCTCGGGGATACCTACTGCGTCAGGCAGGTTACCACCAAACTTGTTGATGGTGTCAACCTCGTCCTGAGGAACAGAAGAAGAGCCATGGAGCACGATGGGGAATCCAGGAAGTTTCTTCTCAATCTCATGCAGCACGTCGAAAGCGAGTGGAGGAGGAACGAGTTTACCAGTCTTCGGGTCACGTGTGCACTGCTCTGGCTTGAACTTATAAGCACCGTGAGAAGTTCCGATAGAGATAGCAAGAGAGTCACAACCTGTACGGGTAGCGAAGTCAATAACCTCCTCAGGCTTGGTATAATGAGACTCCTCTGCGACAACCTCGTCCTCAACACCAGCGAGGACACCGAGTTCTGCCTCCACAGTCACGTCGTACTGGTGAGCATACTCAACGACTTTCTTTGTCAGGGCGATATTATCCTCATAAGGCAGAGAGGAACCGTCGATCATCACTGAAGAGAAGCCCATGTCAATACAATCCTTGCAGAGTTCGAAACTGTCACCGTGGTCGAGGTGCAGCACGATCTCAGGATGCTCACAACCCAACTCCTTGGCATAGGCCACAGCACCCTCAGCCATATAGCGGAGAATAGTAGCATTTGCGTAGTTACGGGCACCCTTGGAAACCTGCATGATAACAGGTGACTTTGTCTCAACGGCAGCCTGTACGATAGCCTGCATCTGCTCCATTGTGTTGAAGTTGAAAGCGGGGATAGCGTAGCCACCTGCTACTGCTTTCTTGAACATCTCGCGAGTATTTACGAGACCCAAATCCTTGTAATTTACCATAATTGTTAGTTTTATTAAAAATGATGTATAGAATTCGTACGGCAAAGGTACGGATTTCTTTTCTCAATGGCAAAAAAAAGAGGCACGGATTATGCGGTTTTCACGGATTTTAAGTTTTCCGTACACCTCGCATAACCCGTGCGATGGGAAAATGCAAACTACATTTTACAATTTGTGTCGTGTTACCCTTTGGCTTTTCGCTACTTTCTACGTCCTCTCAACTCAGCCTTGATTTCCCTCATCTTATCCTCTGTCAGGTCGTAGCCTGTCATCACGAAGATCGCCACAAAGGCTGAGATGGCAGGGACAAGAATATCGGCAAGTCGGAGTTGGGTGAGCGTCTCTGGGGATTGAATAGCAGCGTTCTGATCGAAGGCCACCCATTTGAGAATGGCTCCACCCAATACCAAGGCAAGCGACTGTCCCATTTTCACCATCCACCAGTAGATGGCACCGAACTGACTCTCCTTGCGTGGCAGACCGTTACGCAGTTCATCCAGATCACACACATCTGCCGTCATACTCATCATCAAGGTGAACAAACCGCCCATTCCGAACGACATCAAGGGTAGTGGCAGGAACATGAGCCAAGGGTTCTCCGGACTGAATCCCCACCATTTCAGGGCGTAGCCAGCGATAGAGATGACCGTGGAGATGACGAAAGCCTGCTTCTTCCCCCACTTACCAGCCATCCACGTCACGATGGGAATCACCAGGAAGGCGGTGATAAGCGCCTGGACAGTGGCAAACCATGCCGAGGCTGAGCGGAAGAGCGTAGGCACCCACTCCCAAGTAAGCCAGTTGTTGGCAAGGGAGTAATCACCATTGAACATATAGTAGACGATGATATAGTTGGCGAACGACGCCACCATCTGGAAACCGTTATACACTAAGAACGTGGCTACACAGAGGCGCAGGAACGGAATGTTGCGGAACACCTCTCCCAAGTTCTTGAACACATCCTTCACGACATTCCACAGACCAGACATGGTGATGCCTTGGCGACCGTCCTTCTCAGGAAGGGGTGGCTCCTTACAGAAGATGGCAGGCATGATACCTGTGACGATACACAATGCCGCCACCACAATGGAGAGTTTGCGGACACCTTCCACCTGCGTGGCGAAGATATAGTCAGGGTTAGAGATCAGTGCCCAGAACCAAGGCACAATCATCCATGCTATCTGACCGATTGTATTGGTGATACCCATCAAGCGGGTACGCTCGTTGTAGTCGTCCGACATCTCATAGCCAAGACCGATGAAAGGGGTACTGAAGATCGTGTTACCCGTAATATAAAGGAGTGACATCACCAAAAAGTACCAGAAATTATATGTCTGCCCGTTCTCTGGACTCATCTGCCACAGCAGGATAAAGAGAATACCCGTCACAATGGCACCGACGAAGATATACGGGCGACGACGCCCCCACCCTGTACGGCTGTTGTCAGAGATATACCCCATGATAGGGTCGGTCAATGCGTCAAAAAAACGTGGAATACCTCCTAACAGACCCGCCAAGAACGGATCCATGCCGAATCCTGTGACGAGGAAGAACATAAACACGCCCAGGGCGGCGGGCAGCAAGTTGTTGGTCAGGCTACCCGAACTGTAGGCGAGTTTCTGCCCCCAACTCAATTTGCCATTGATAGCGACTTTGGTCTGTTTCATCATATCACAATAGTTTGAATGGCTTCCTTAGCAATGGAAAGGGTATAGTGCTTGCCATCTACGGCAAGGTCGAGTCCTACAGGCTCAGAGCCTTGGTTGATCACCACAACGGCAAGACTGCCGTCAGGGTTGCGGACAGCGGTCGCCATGACAGCCTTGCCCTTCTCCTCAATAGTAGTAGGCTCAGCACCGCCGACCTTCACACCCAACACTTTAGCATCAGGGCGCAAGAAACGGCTGAAGTGAGCCATGGCATAGTACATCGGCGTAAAGTACACCTCATCGGTCTCAGCATCGGCAAGCACCGGAGCGCAGCACCAGTTCTTCGCCCATCCCGGACCGCCTTGACGGTCGAGTACCATATTCCAGTCTATCCAACCGCTCACCCAGTTGTTCAGACAACCGATGATATCACGGGCATAGCGAAACACGGGAACGTACTTCGGATGCAGGTGCTTCTGGTCATCGGGAGCCCAGTCCCAGCCCCAGTCTGTGCCCTCTGCCCGCCAGTACCATGCATCGTCCTTCCAGTGAGGTACCTCGGCGTCCACGCAGCCCTCTGTCTCGATAATCAATTTGTCGGGAGCCTTCTCGTGACCTGCGCTCAGCATCTCAGGGAACCACTCCACAGTACTCTCATACCAGTGGATAGCAACACCGCCAAAATATTTGGACGTAGCCTCATCGGCATACATGGCATCCGTCCACTCGGGGATGCCGGCACGGTTCTGGTCATAGCCCAGAATCTTCACATCGCCGAAGCCAGCCTTCTCCAGTGTCGGTCCCATATAGTCGCGTACAAAAGCCGCCTCATACCCAGGATCGAAATACATGCTCTCCCAGTTGTTGTTGTTGCCAAGAGGCTCGTTAATCGGTGTCACGGCCCAGACATCCACGCCCTTTGCCTTATACGCCTCCAAGTATTTTGCGAAATAGTTGGCAAATGCCTGTTGGTACTTGGGCAGCAGATGACCACCGATATCCGACTGGTTGTCCTTCATCCATGCGGGAGGACTCCATGGCGAGGACACTATCTTGAACCCATCTTTCGAGACAGCCTGCGCATCCTTGATCAGTGGCAGCAGTGTCTCCTCATCCACGGCAATGGAGAAATGCTCCATCAACGTGTCGTCCTTCTCCGGGGCATAACTGTAATGACCATGCGAGAAGTCGCATGAGCCGATGTGGGTACGGGTAAGCGAGTAGCGGGCACCGTCTGGACCAAAATAAGCGTCAATCACCTTTTGGCGGTTCTCCTTACTCAGACGTGCCAACAATGAGGAAGTCGCCTCTGTGAAGGAACCGCCAATACCAACGAGTGTCTGGCGCTCCTCCTGGCTGTTGACCTCAATCGTGACCGTCTTCTCCGCAGGAGCAAACTCGGTCTTCTCAACCAGTTGATCGCCCGCTGAGTTGGTTTCCCAGACCTTGATACTGTCTTTCTGGGAACATGCTTGCAGTGCAAGTGCCATCATCAATAATACTTTTGTCTTCATTCTTTTTTAGTTTTTAGTTATACTGTTATCTCTAATTTCTGCAACTGGCGGGCAAAAAGGCGGGCACTGTCAGTCTCCGACAAGACCATGCCTTCACCGTTCCCTTTATGATAGGTAATCTGGGCACCGCAGTACGAGAAAGAGAGGGAGCCATTAGGCAGGAACTCATCATCTCTCAGAAGGGTCGGACGGAAAGACACCTTACCGTCCTTTACACGGACTCCCAATTCACCGAAGCGACAAAGGATATCCTCCTTCACCTGCCCCGTCATACCTGGCTGACGAGCCCCTTTTCCCCACGGGGTATGCGAATAGGCATCAGTAGAGAACGCCCCATACTCACGGGCACTCTTGTGAATACCTGTTCCCTCCAGAATGGCATGATAGTGCTTGGCGAGCGCTTCCGTCTCTGGTGCTTCGGCATCCAAGGCTTGGAAGTAGCATTCCTGCGTAGCGACTAACAGTTTGGAGACCATGTGCCAGTAGATACTGCCAAGTCCCTCGTAGGCATAGAAAGTACCACTACGCCCTGTAAATGCCTTGTGGTTAAAGGTCTCCTCAAACAAATCCAGCAAGGTCTTTTGCTCTTCCTCCGTCACACCAATGGCATTCATTGCCTCAGCCAAGTCGCCCGCATTGCGGAACGCCCCGTTAAAATGCAATATACCACATACATCCTGAGAAACCAGTTGTTTGTCACCTTTCTGAAGCAATTCCCTTAACAAGGGGGAACGATTCATGGCGTCTTTCGGCAGGCAATTCTTCTCCAAGAAACCTGGAAGTTCCCTATTAGGATAGAGCATATAACTCTTCTGGTCTTCCCTCCATAGCCTGCTGCCACGAAGCGCATCCAGCACTGCGAGAGCCTCAGCAGAGGAAAGTACCCCAGAACTGAGTACCGCCACCTGTCCCTCCAACATCTCAGACAGCGTACGAATACCTGCGAAACGCCCCTCCGACAATTCCATGATATTATAGGAATGGTATAGTCCATCGCTCCTACGGTTGGCACGAATACTCCTCTCCACAGGCTTCAGGGCAGCCGCCAGAAAAGCGGTCACGGTCTCCCGCTGTACCTTTATACTTCCCTCACTGAAAGAGTTGGCGTAGATTTTCTGGCGATAGGTTGTCGAGGCATCGCCAAGCGCATCCATGACATCCTGTGTCTCTTTGAGGGCGAGAGCAGCCCCCGTAGACTCCATCCAAGTGTAGACTTCACGTGAGAGGGTAAACTCCTTCGTCTGTGAGGCGGCCACAATGTCACGGTAGAAGAGCAAGGCACGATGCAGATAGCACAATGTCACTACCGACAGACCACCGCCCACCAAGGCATTATTGGCATCGTTCCATTCAGGACGTTGCGTGTTCATCCAAATACCGCCATCAGGAATAAAGTTAGATAGTTTGGCAAGCAATGATACCAGCACTTTCTCCAGCAGTGAGGTCTTCACGGTATTGCCGTCGGGTCCTTTCAACAACGCAGCCTCCACTCCCTTCTCTGCCATCTCTCTCTTAAGGCGGTTGCTCAAGGGTGCGTCGAAAGATATTGTATCTTTAGGGTTCCGCAAAATCTCCTTATAGGGTTTGATACGGTAGGGCACGTTGGCAAAAGGATAGACAGGAGTGTCAAGACGTGCCGACAGTTTCCCTGGCTCATGCGCCTCCTCTGCCTCCATCAGGCGCAACAGATAGATGATCTGATGGTCGCCCCAGTAGCCGATGTACGACCATGGGTCTGACGGATCTTCCGTTTCCCAGTCAAAGCCTGCCTTGGTGACACGATAGGGATTATAGCCGTCGGCTGTCGAGCAACTGAGGAACTTATCCGTCATCGCCTCTAACAGTGTCGGGAATGACACGGCAAGAGCCTCCCAGTTCTGGAAGATGTCACGCCAGTTGCCTTCGTAATCCAAAACGGGTTTTCCGCTAACAGGGTCTGTCGTATTAATATTGAACTTATTCCACGGACGTGTGGGATCTCCATGCCGACGACTGAAGCCTAATGGCAACGGATTCTCTGGTGTCGGCTGCTCCAAAGGAACACCACCACGCATGATATTGAACATCGTATTGGAGAAGTGACGAGCGGTTCGTGCTTTATCGGCAGTGGACTGTACCCCATCCGCATGAGACACCATCTGCACCAACAGTGCAGTGGCGACCTCCAAGTCTTTGTCAAGGAGCGGTCTCATGTCAGTATTTTCACGGAGTTGCTCTCTGAGAGCCACAACCTCCGACTGATCCCTCATGACATCGGCAACTACAGTCCACGTTTTCCTCTCTCCTGCCTGCAGGTTGACAGACGTGCCCAACAGATAAGCACCACACTCCCCCTTTACCAGTCTCTCCTCCTGTAAGGGCTCACCTTTACGGAAGGCGGGAATCTGCGCGGAGGAGAGCAGGTGTATGGGATTCTCCAAACCTGTCTGCCATACCACATTACAACGCAATGCCTCACTGGGTTCCGCACGGTCAATGATGATAGCACTCAGACTGAAAAGTCCCAGACCAGTATGTGGCTCCAACTGGGTTTGCTTATAAGCATTCACCAGATTGCTGGAAGCCTGCTGCAAGGCACTGGGTACACCGCAGGGCATCACGTTCTGGATACCGTCCAATACCTCCAGAGCCACGACCTCTGCCCCCAAGTTCTCAAGGGTTACCTCCCGTTGGAATCCAAAACGGTCGCCAGGAGTCCACTTCCAGCGAAATCTGAGTTCCCAGTCATGATTAAGTTCCTCAAAGATGACACTATTGCCTATATGACTTTTATACAAGTTCCTTTCCAGGTTGAACTGCCCCTCACTACGGATAGAGAAAGGCTCCCAGCAGCGAGTTTCCCCTTTTCTGCGGATGAGGGTCTTGCTACCTGTGTTCTCTGAAGAGGCCGTAATCTTATCATCGGTGTCATAAGGGAACAACGCCCAGTCGGCACTGCGCCTGCCTGCGGTAATGCCCCCATTGCTGGACATAAAGGTCCAGAGATCGGTGCCACTCACCACATTCATGAAAAACGGTTCCATACTGTCTACCTTCCTAATCTGGAAGTAGCCGGCATTTTCTATTGATTTCTTTTCGTTGCTCATCATTATTTTGTATTTATTTGATTGTTACTCATTCGTTCCCTAATGGCACGGAAATGCTGCTCCAAGGATGACGGAGTAGACAGATACGGGTCTACCCCATGAACCTCACGCAACACTTCATACGCCATACGGGGATATAATTCATAAAGTCCTCTGCCATCAGGTTTCCCTTTGGCACAGATACCAAACCACTCTTCGTTCATATTGTTCTCACCTTTCACATAGTCGAACTTATAGCCTCCATTCGCCCAAGAGGCGTTGGTGTCATGGACATCGAGGTTCTTTTTCTGACCGCATTTCCACCAGCCATCGCTGAACTGGAACGTAAAGCCTCCAATACAGTTGTTGCTCTGTCCCATCCCTGCCGCATTAAGATATATCTCCTGCCAGTTACTCAATAATATCGCCGCCTGTTCCCGCTGCGCCTCCCGCTGTGTAATCGCATTAAAGGCATCGGCGCCAAACTCTGTGAGCAAGACAGGTTTCCCGTACTTTTCCCTCACGTCCTTGAATAAGACATCAAACGAATCACCACGATAACAGTTTATGCCAAGGATATCCACATCCTTGCAGACATCAGCAATGACATCCAGGAACAGCAGGTCACCATTGCAAATGGCGACAGGACGGGAAGAGTCGATTGCCTTGATTCTCCGTGCCGCCTCATTGAACAACTCATACATGCAACGCGCCTCCTTATCCGATAGATTCTCCGACACAGGGAGGTCCTCCGACTCAGCGCCACTCCAGAACAATCCGTAGTTGTTCTCATTACCCAGTAAATACAGCAGAACACCTGGAGTATCTTTGTAGGTATTCACGAAATTCTCTGCTTGCCTTAGCAACTCTGCTTGGATGTCGGCCTTGCAATAGAGGGTATTGCTATAGTCGGCTCCATTGACCGTCAGCCCATACCGCCCGAACGAGTGATTGATCATGGTGTATATCCCGTACCCCTCATAGATATACTGTACCCAGCGAGGCGGAATGGTTGTATATTGTCGGATGACACGAACCCCCATCTTCCTCAGCAATGGCATCTCGTTGTCCAAGGCGGTCCGTATGATGTCATCAGGTTGCTCCCACAAACTATACGTATAGTTCTCGCCAATGGGGAAGTAGTCCCAGTTCATGCCATTTAGGAAGAAAGGAGTACCGTCAATGGTGAGGCGACTCCCCCAGGAATCGCTCACAATCGCTATCTTTTGAGCCTTTACGACCGATGCCAGCAGCACCAGCAGCATGAACAGGATGCTCTTCCTCATAGATATTCCTTTTAGTTTAGCATACGGTTTTAAGCGATAAACTCATCTTCCAGAAAGGCATCTACAGGATTCTCCCATTTCAGGATATCCTCCAACTCTGTGGGAAGTCCGTTATTGCTTGCCGCCAACATTTGGCTAATCTCTATCTTCAGCACCTCCATTGCTGGATGTATGTTATAGTCTTTCTTCATATTCCTTCTTTTATCATTATTTCACGATTACTTTCTTGCCATTCAAGATAAAGATCCCCTTCCTTGGGTTTTTCACCTCACGGCCCTGCAAGTCATAATAGCGGTTGTTGACTATCGAGCCACGAGTGATGATTCCTATGCCCGTAGCATCTCCCTCTATATTGATACCACGCGCCATCTGCTCAGCCGTGATACCAGAGAGATAGGCACGGAAGGAGCCTACCGTGGCACCTGCGTTGCTGAGCCATGACATCTGTCCTGTCGGGCGGAAGGCGGCATAGCCTTCTGAGCCTGTCACATGGAACTGATGGAAGTTCCCCAAGAAACTGACATCTCCTATCTTGACTGTCAGATCCGCCTTGCCACGTGCCAGTTCCGTATTACCTGCCGAGGCATTGATCGTGATGGTGACGGGAGATTCTGATGTGTTACGGATCAGATAGGGTGTATAGGCACTCATGGTTCCTGTCGCCACCTTGGTGAAGGTGATTGCATCCGCTGTAGCCGCTGTCAACTCATAGACAGTCAGTCCTGCGGGAACAGTGACCTCCCTGGGCAGGCAACTTGTCGCATACTCCCCTGCCGAAATCGTACGGGTATAGGTCAGTGTCGTGTTTCTTCCGAAATTACCTGGATAGACAGGATACCCATCCTCGAACACCACCTTAAAGCCTGTAGCCCTTAAGGGCAGTATCCATCCGCCTGCATTATAGGCAAGGTTCACGGTATTGGTCAACTTAGCCTGTTGGGTGGAGGCGGCATTGTCGTCGCCGCCATCACCTTTCAACAGGATAACCACATTCGGGTTTGCCGTGGTGATAGTCATCGGTGTGGTATTACCCAGTGTGGCATTACTCAGATCAATGGCTGTAGCCGAGGCAGGCAATGCCTCTATGTCTGCGACAAACTGTGTCATATTGCTATTGGTCACTCCTGCGCCAAAGGTCGTTACGGTCACCACTCCCTTCGAGTCTGGGTCACTGACATAGACCTTGTCGCCTGTTTCTGTATAGAAATAGACATTAGCGATAAGTGCCTCGTTAGTGCCTGCCTGATAGTTGCTGAATGCGAAGAACAGCCAGTTTGCCGTCGTATTGGAAATCGGCAGGTCGATACTGTTCCATTGTCCTCCCCTCAGGCTCTTGGCATATTCCTTATTACCTGGCGCACCCTCTATATGGACGCTGAAGTCAGGAGCGTCATTGACAGGATAGATGTCCGCATGCAGCATATTGGCACCCTCCAAGTCGAGATTACCCAAGGCGCCAAAGCCACAGGTTCCCAACTTCTGGACATACAGTACCCGACTGTCACTGGTCAACTGGAAGATGTTGCCCACTTTCTCCGATGCGCCATTATAGTCGAAATTCATTGATGGCTCCTCTACACCTACGAATACAGGAATCTTACCACTCAAGGAAGCAGGAGCCGACACGCCCTCACTGATGGCGAGAACCGTCCTTGTCACACTGACACTGCCTACTTTCGCCGTTATCTCATACTTGCCGACAGCGGTAGCCCTCAGGGTCTTATTCTCCGTATCGACAGTCAGGGTAGAGGTATAGGTGGGCGATGCCGCTATCTCTGCGCCGAACTGATCCTTTCCTGTTATGGTGAATGGGTAGTCCGTGCCCACGATAACAGCGGCAGGCACGTCCAACTCCAGCGAGGTCAGCCTCAGACTCTCCTCCACGGGCAGGGTCTTTCTGGCGGTCATATCGCCGACGACGGCGGTCACCTCCACATTACCGTATTTCGAGGGAGTGAAGTTATTGCCTGAGAAAGTACCATCCTCACTGCTCCATGTCGCAGTGACGGACTTGGGACTCTTGGCATAGTCATAGCCTTGGATGGTGAGTGCCGTCGCCTTACCCTGCCTCAGCATCTGGTCGGCACTGGTAATCTCCACACCCATCAGGTCAGTACTGCTTGCCGAAGCAGGCTTGCCATACACCTCCAGTTCGTAGAGCGAAGTGCCGTATTGGGAGCCACGCTTCACACCTACCAGGCGGACATAACGCCCTGAATGGTCGCCCATGGCGAGTTCCGTCCAGTCGTTAGCCTTTCCTGTACCTGTCATCGAGTAGGTGACACTACCGTTCTCCGTGTCACGCAACTCAATGCGGTACTCCGAGGCGTAACTTGCCTCCCATCTCACGCATACCTTATATATATTAGCATTTTCCCCAAGGTCCACTTGCAGCCACTCGTTGTCTTGGTGGGCACTCCCCCACCGGGTGTCCAACTTACCGTCGGTGGCATATTCTTTCAGTGTTCCCGCATTCTCATGACTGCTCTCTGTGCAAGCCTTGCCTAATGCGAGGTTTCTCATCACCAGCCGCTCACGCAGATCAGGCTCTGTATTGTCGACAGGATAGACATAGTTGTAGGCAGCGCTCTCCACACCCTCCACCTTCATCTGGCGGGCAGGTACAATGAGCGTAGCGCCATCGCTATAGTGGACGGTCATCGCCTCATCGGTAGGATTATAGGCGATATGTGTCCTCACGTCACCTTTATGATATACACGGGCGGTAGGATAGTCAGCCGTCACGTTCCAGTCGATGTCTCCATAGGTGCGGTGTGAGTGGGTGACGAAATAGGTGAGACCGTTAGTGGAACTGGTCCTCATGGTTGCCCAGTTGCTCGCCCATCCCTCGTCGAATATCTTGGCGACCTCATCAGGGTCGCTCCACTGTCGGTAGGTCAGTGCCACATTTCCCCAGTCGGAGTCACGCAGGTCAGCATCGCCGATGCCTCCTGTGCCATCCCATCCCTTATGCTCCTTGATAGCCATCATACGCTCATAGTCCCAGGCGGCAAACGCCTTGTCCTCGCCTAAATAGTCAAGGGCTGGGGAGATAGGCATCCACTGAATGCCATGCATGAAGACGGGATCGCCTCCAAACCAAGTCCACCAGCCCACGCCATGACTGGTCAGGTTGGAGGAGTACGGAATGGTATAGTCCACCTCTCCGTCCTTTTTATGCTGGTATTTTGTATAGTCGATGTTATAGTCGTCATCCTGCGTCGTATGGAAGTCGTCACCGATAGCCTCCCCATGACGGTCGAACCAGTACTCTGCGGTGGCACGGCTCTCGTTGACCCAGCCGAAGATGCCAGCGTCACGGAGTTCGTTATCACCTAAGGCGACACCTAACAGGTACATACCGCCCCAGCCCTGCATCGACTCAGAGGTAGACTCCTGACCGTTGCCTCCACCGTCGCCCATGCCGCCTGCATAGCAGTGACCGGCCCATGGGTCCATCATACGCAGGAAACAAGCCCATTCGTCACGTTTGTAGTTGTTATAATCACGTGCCACCAACTTCAGCATCTCCCCGTATTTCGTCTTGAAGTCGTCATCTACCAGACAGAGCATGGCACCTGCAAGGGTGTAGTAGCCATAGTGGAAATGGTGGTCGTTGTAGGTATCTGAGTCGTAACTGGTGTTATAGCCTATGAGTCCGTGGAACCGCCTGTCGTAGGCAAAGAAGAAATTATCCTCGCCAGGGGTGTAGGTCATCCAGTTGACCAGTGCCTCCTTCAGTCGGTCGTGGCATTGCTTGAAGAGTGTCTCCTCACCCATCTCCCGGGCAAACGACATATAGAGCGCCATCTGGGTCAGTCCCTTACCGCCCCAGTAGGTGTCTGCGCCGAAGGTGCCTGTGCGGGCATAGGTCTCCAGCATGGTCTTCATCTTCTCCTTGTCATAGGCATAGTCACCTGTCAGATCGTTAGGTACTCCATACCAAGGCAGGATGCCACTGAACTTGTAACTGATGTTTAGGCTATTGCCTGCGGCAAGTCGCAGTTTGCCACGTGGCGTGGCATAGGCGTTGGCAAGGAACGAGTGGCTATAGGTCGCATAGCGGCTGCGCCAGTGATGAGGGATGAAACCTTGCAGCACATCTGTCGTTGCCGAGCCAGTACGCAAGTCTTCCGCCTGCACCTGCCAATGGGTAGTCAGGGTACCACTGCCCTGTGTGTAGTTCCATGACACCTTCGTATCGGTGGGTTTGCTATAGGCGTAGGTGACGTAGTCGGTCAGGTCACTTGTCGACTGTAGCAAAGCGACGACCACAAACTGTTTCTCACCTGTAAAGGCGACGGTAGCCTTTCCGTCGGCAATGGTGACATTGCTGCCACTGGGCAGGTAGACACCATACAAGTCTTGTGTGGTGACATTGCTGATCCTCACCACCATCTGTGTATGGGAGCCACTGGTCAGGGCATGTCCACTCGCATCCGTAAAGGTCACGGTGGTCTCGCCCTTCAACAGGTTGTCGGCTCCGTCGTTGTCCGTCTTCACAGCAGTGATGACGGGAGATATATTCTGCATTTCAATCCATGTGAACGGGACACCGTGTGTCAGTGTTGTCAGCATCCGCTGACTACCGCTCTCTTCTGAGAACGTCACCGTCCAGTCGCTCCATGCCTCCGCCATGGGGGTGGCGGCATGGAAACTCTCTCCTCCTCGCACAGTCAGTTTCGACTGCGCTTTCATTTCCGTACCATTGTCTATCCAGTACTTGGGATAGTGGATGTCTATGCCGTATTTCATGCCCTGCACATACTGCGGATATGCCCACAGTTGCCCGGTGACCTCCTGCCCTGAGCGCTCACTGTCAGCGTTGATCAGGTCCGTCCACCAGTCGTTGGTGGGAATCGGCTGGTCTGCCTGCTCTCGGATATAGAGTTTCCGATACTGCATATACTGGCTATTGTCGCCACCATGCTCCTCCGTCTTCGATTTCGACAGGGGGGTATACTCGGCATAACTGCCCTTACCCACACTGATGGCATTCTGTGCGAGGGCGGTAGTGGCGGTAGCCATAAGGAGCATTACCCCACATATTATTCTCTTTACTGGACTTCTCTTCATTGGTTTTTAGTTTTAGAGGGAAAAGGCGACCTGGTGTCCGTCCCAGATGCCAGGTCGCCTACAATTAATACTAACTACTAACTAACAAAAATTATTTATCTGAGAAAAACTTTAATTCATTAGTAAGTTCCAGACATCGTTCATCTCACGGCTGTCTGCCCAGCCATTATCGATATCTTCGCCATTGAGGTCCATTAACTGCTCAAGTGGGTCACTTCCTGCCAACAGTTGAACCTTCGTATTGATTTCCACCACTTCGACGGTGGGTGTCATATATTGCTTTTTCATAATGATAGTCCTCCTTATGCTTTACTTGATAATCATCTTCTTGCCGTTCACGATGTACAGTCCCTTGGTGGGGTTCAGCACACGATGACCATTGAGGTCATAGATCTCAGCCTTCTCCATCTCGATGCGACCGTCAGCCTTGATAGTGCCGATCAAAGTCGTGTTGTTGTCGACGAAGATGGCACGAGCCTCGCTGCCTGCCAGACCTGTGTAGTAAACACGGAAGGCACCAATCTTAGCACCTGTGTTAAACTGATGCAGTGCGCCATTCTTCAAAGCGAATTGTGTTCCGTCTGCCTCAACAGCACGAGAAGTACCCTGCTGCATGATGCTTCCTTTGACTGCTGTAGCGGCACCATTAGCGGTAAGGTTCAGGTCAGACTTCAAGACATCTGATGTGATGGTAGTCGCTGCACCTGTGTTATGGAGTATCACTGCGTCATTAGCACCCAGAGCCTGATTGTCCTGCTTGGTGAAGGTTACCTGACTTGCTGTAGCGTCTGTAGCCTTATAGACTGTAATACCATCAGGAATTGTCACAGGAGCGGGAGAGTTGAAACTGATCCACTGGTCTGCGGCAATCTCACGAGAGTAAGAGAAGCCATCCTGCCGTGCGTCAATCACGAAAGCATAGTCAGGCTGAGACTCATTGTCATCAACAAGGGCAATAACAACACCGTCCTTAGCACGACGGTATGTATTGTCAAACACGACGATATTCTTCGCAGTAACCTTAGCACCATTGGCATCTGGAGTACGACCTGTGCCACCGACTACGACAACAGCGTTCTTGTTGACAGGATTCAATGTGATAGCCTCTTTAATATTTGCCTCTGCCAGATTAATGACAGATGAAGTGCTTGCGTTGATAGCAGCAACATTCGAAGTTGTCACGTCACCTGTGACGACACCTGTAGAGGAGATATTGAAAGGAACAACCACGGCGCCCTTAGCATAATAGATATTAGAGAATATCAACACGCCAGTCTTCGTAGCACTATTGTCATATTGGAATGTCAGATAGTTAACTTTTGAGCCGTCGATGCCCTCTATTGGAACAACAACCTCGTTCCATCCTGTTGTCAGGTTAACAACCTTCGTCGTACCCTCGCCTTCAAAATATACATTCAAAGAATGCTCATTAGCCGACCATACATCGACCTTTAACTGAGTATAAACCGTATAGTCTTTCAAATCGTTAGGAATCTGCATGCCTCCGAGGTTCTCACCCAAACGGCAAGTCTTATCGTTAATCACGACATCACTCTGAGCACTGCCCCAGCCCCAGCCTTCGGCAGACCACTCACCTGTCGTCCCATCATAGATAATATGCACATCACCTGTAGGAGCGGCAGGAGCGGTTGCGGGTAATACGACGGCATCCTCTACCGTGATATCAATAGTAGCAGCCTTGGCGGCAATGCCGTTAGGGGTCACTGTAATGACAGCGGTACCTGCGGCAACTGCTGTAATCGTGCCATCTGCTATTGTAGCGACAGACTCTTTAGAACTTCCGTATGTCAAAGTAACAGGGAAGTCAATACCAAACTGGTCTTTTGCTGTTGTGGAGATTGTCGTGGTGTTACCTACTTTGAGTGTTGTCTTAGCGGCAGTAGCGGTAAAGGTTGTCAACACTGCGGTTGTTGCCTCACCATAGACCTGGAAGGTGCGCATCTTCACACCCCATTGGTAATTGAATGCCTCTGTCGGCTCAAACACGATATAGCGTCCCTTGTTATTAGTTGTCAGCGTCTCCTTGTTTGATGTCACCTGACCGAGGTCAGTGCGCTCAATGGCGGCAGTACCTGTCACAGTACCATTGTCGGCGGGCTTTGTGTTGGTCACATATATATTATATGCCTTAGCCGTAGCACCTTCCCAAGTGATGATGACCTCCTTCACCTCCGTATCGTCTGCACCAAGGTCGATATAGAAGCCCTGAATACCCACATTCTTATAATCGTCTGACGTGGAGGCTGCACCATTAACACCCTGTTCAGGATACAACAGCACATTGTCTGCGTTGTTAGTGGTCGTCAGTTTCTGAAGATCATCATTGCTAATGGTGAAGTCATAATCCACATGAGTGTCATCAACATCCGAGACAGCATAATGCTTCAGTCCGCCCAGGGGGACAACTGTCTTGCCTGATACTAAATTCGTCTGTGCCATTGCTCCAATGGATGCAACGAGCGCGAACAAGAATAATACTGTTTTTTTCATAATCGTTTATTTAGTTATTGAACATGTTAACTTCTTACTAATCACCATAGCCTTCCTCAAGTTCTTCATCAGGATTAACTCCTAGTTTGAGAGTACTACCAGCCAGCAGCGGTGTGTGAGTATTTATCTCTACCACCTGACATTCAGGTGTTGTATATTCTTTCTTATGCATAGTTATATCGTTTTGACGGTTATACATTCATTACTTCATAATCACCTTTTTGCCATTCACGATGTACAATCCTTTCGTAGGATTATCCACACGGTGACCATTCAGGTCGTAGAAGATCACCTCTTTGATAGCACCATCCTTCAGGTTGTTGATACCAGAAGACAGTCCATCCTCCAGAGTCACATCCAAGTCACGAGAAGGAGCCACCGTAAAGGTAAAGTAACCACGGAAAGCGGCAACTTTGGCTGTACCTGCCAGTTTCTTAATCTTACCATCGCTTAACACATATTCAGCACCAGTGTTGTTCTTAACCTGCTTCAGGTTAGCCGTCGTATGTGCGCTACTCTCTGACGTATTGGTTGTTTTCTCTGTGAAGTCCAGGGTGATTTCTGAAGTCTTCGTAGCCACAAAGTCTTTTGTATCACCAGATTTGTTGACAATGATATAAGCAACACCTGCGGACAGTGACTCTACCTCTTTGAAGGTGATACTATTCTCAGAACTATTATAACTATCCAACTGATATGCCTTGAATCCTTCAGGAATAGCGGCAGGGAACGGCATGGATACAGAGATCATCTTCTCATTAGCAATATTCTTACGAGTAAATGTCACGTCACTGGTCTTGATAGCCAAGTCGACAGGAGCGGTACCAGCCACGTCGGTATAGGCAATTTTATCGGCAGTGTAGTTGTCGCCATCTTTAATAACAAGGTTCTCCGTACCTGCAAGATCAGACTTCTGGGTAGAAGTAGCGACAACTACCGCATTCGGGTTGTTGGCAGGAACAATGGCGGCAGCCTGCTTGATGGTCAGACCTGTAACGTCAATCTTGTTGTTCTCAGCAGCCAGATTGTTGATGTCGCCCACATTAGCAGGACGTAACTCACCTGTAATCGCAGCCGTACCAGTAGCCTCATTAATAATCAGTGGGTCACGGACAATGTATTCAACTGCAGGGGTAGTATAACTTCCATCAGTAAATTGCCAAAGGCACTTTCCTGTCAATGTCTTTCCACGTTGCTGACCATACCAAGTCCACTCGCCTTCTCCTGTCTTCACTGCACCAGTAGTTGCCGCTGTCAATGTTTCAGGATAAACAAGTCCTGTAATTTCTGTTTCGTTTGTGCATTTAAATTTGAGAGTTACTTGATTACTTCCTGTCTGAGTAAATTCCCATGTGTACTCAATCTTCTTTCCTGAATTAGTGCCTCCTGAAATTTCTTCAGATGTCTCTGACTTAACTGTTACAGCCTCTGCAATGTCACCTTTTTGGATAAGAACCCAAGCAATATTGCTATTTAGTGCATCTGCAGTACCAAATGTAATTTCTGCCTCGCCTGCCATCTTTAAATAGATCGGAGTATCAAATACGGGGTCGGCAGTTGAGTTTACATTAGAGACTGTCAGTATGTTTTTATCAGTACTATTAATATATGGAGTTATTGCCGAATTCTCAGTACCTCCATTCAATTTCCAATATGAATTATGGATGTCATCTATTTCCTCATCAGAATAAATAATCATCTCATAGTAGCTCTCAGTTCCTGTATACTTAATTGTCTGTACAATGATAGAGTGAGTACCGTTTGTCAATTCCAATCCCTCTGGTTTGGGATTCACTGTCAGATCTATGGTACTGCTGATAGAGTTATTAGACTTGAGTGTTGCCGTAATAGTAACATTACCTGCCTCAACAGCAGTCACTACACCATTCTCGTCGACAGCAGCAATAGCGTCATTGCTGCTGGAGAATGTAACTAAACTTGGAGAAATAACACGATCATTCTCCTTCTTAACAGTCAGAGTCACCTGCTTGCCTGCCACGACCTCAGTAGCAGGGGCAGAAAGGGATATGGATGTAGGTGCTGCGGATTCTGTTCCGAAAATACTTACCTCACGAATCTTAATACCATAGTCAGTGGCTGCCTTTGTAAAGTGGAACTTAACATATTGTACATTCGAATTATCAACAGATGTTGTCGTAAAACGATCTTTACTTGGATTAATGCCTGTACGTCCTGAAATAGAATAAGCCTCACGCCATGACTCTTTATCTTCTGAGAATGAGATGGTATAAGAACCTGCTTGGGCGCCCTCAAAGGCTACGGCAACCATATCAACATCATATTTGTCCTTAAGATCGACCGTAAAACTGACATCACATGCACCACCTGCCGTACTTGATGAGAGAATTACCCACTCAGGACTTTCCTCATTGCCATCATAAAGTCCTTCAACGGCAGCAGGAACTCCTGCACTCATATCAACAAACTGATCCGTTGAGGTAATCAAGTTATCACTAACCACACCATAGACTGTGGCGGTATTACTCGTCACATCATCAATCTTTGCAGTAATAGTGATCTCTCCTGTCTTGGATGCAGTAAACTTACCATCGCTTACAGAGCCCGCATCCGCTGGAGAGACAGTATAGGTTGGGGTCTTACCTGAAATATCAAAATTAGAACCGATCTTGTCAAATCCAGCAAGGGCTAAATCATAAGCAGTTCCTATCGTCGTATAGAACTTTGAAGGAGTAAGGGTCAAGGTGTTCAGTGAAGGAGCCGCATTGTCATACACAAAGAATCTCCGCATCTTTATACCCCAGACTTGTCTTGCGCCTTTACTTGCCTGGAAAATTACATATCGTCCTTTTTCCTGTTCAGAAACTTCATAAGTTTTTGTGTTTGTCTGTTGGGTGTTGTTCTCTATAGAGAGAATCTCAACAGCATCGTCAGGGATTGTTACATCCTGCCCTGTGCCTTCTGTAGAAGGAGCAGTGGCAGAAAGATACACTTTGAATTTTACAGCACTAACAGCATCGGTTTGCCATTCAATAGATAGACTGCCAACAGTCTTTGTATCTCCTAAATCAATGAAGAAGCCTTGGACTGGTTGTTTACTTGCTTCTTCTTGACTTGACCAGTTGTCTGAAGGCTGAGGAAGGAGTATTGCCAGGTCATCATTGTCCTTCGTCAGATTCTGTAGATTATCCTTAGACACAGCCGTCACTGCGTCTGTCTTTTCCGTATACGCCGACGTTGGTATCAGACCACCTAAAGGAGACACATCTTTATCAAGTGTCAGATTGTTTTGTGCCAACATCGAAGTCAGCGATGTCAGCAGAAGACAAATGAGTAATAATGTTTTTTTCATAATTCTTTAACTTTTTAAATTAGTTATTTTAGTTATTATTTTAGAGTTAAACTTTCGGTTGCAAAAGTAGTGGATTTATGCCCTTTATTCCCAAAAAATCACCTCGCAAAAACCTCACTTTTCCTATTTCTCCATTTCCCGAACCCCCTATAAACACGCATTCCCCTCACTTTTCACCTGTTCTCACCTTTTCGTCTGCCTGCCGACTTAGAGTCAAACGATTGGTTGACTTAGAGTCAAACGATCGGTTGACTGGAGTCAAACGATTGGTTGACTGGAGTCGGCAACCGATTAGGATGCTTCCAACACATGCATACAATGGCACTTCTCATCGAATATAACGGCACTTACACTCGCTTAGGATGCCTCCCGTCAACGACATGGATGATGGAAAACAAAGAGAGCCCCGCGACAATCACGTCGAAGGGCCCTCGGAAGTAGATGATAAAACTAATACTATTTATTACCAATGACAACTATAAAACTAACTAATGCTTAATAACCATTTTCTTTCCGTTTACTATATAGATGCCTTTCGTCGGATGAGTGACACGTCGCCCTGAAAGGTCATAATACTGATGAGTGGTCGTGGATGACGACTCCACTCTGTTGATACCTGCCGTAGTATCGAAGCGGAGACGATTGACGAGGATCGGCGAGGCACCCATGTTATATAATAATAAGGTGTGTTGCCCCGCTGTCAAGGTCACCTCCCTCTCGACATCCGCCCATGCGCCATCAGTGGAGGGCAACGAGGTATCAAGCAGTTTATTAGCGGCACCCAGCGCATGGCGATAGATGCGGAAGTCGTTCGCTGTGGACGACTTGACATGGAGCGTCAGCCTATAGGTCGCATCGGCAGGCACCTCCACCTGGTAGGCGGTCCATGAACTGACCTGCCACTCTACCTGCAAGGGGATGTCGCTACCTGCCTCTGTGTTGGGGCGCACCTTAGGAACCTGATTGTCCATCGACGCGTCGATATAGTCCTTGGCGAGAATCGTCTCACCCGGCGTGTAGTATTTCCCCCTGTCGAACGATGACATATAGACATACACCTGTCCAAGGTCAGACAACTCACTGCCTGCGGTATTCGTCTGGAACACGCTCATATAGGGGAAGGAGTTGGCGCCACCAGAGGGGTTAGCCATAAACCAAGCGTAGCCAGCCACGAGGTCGCTCTGCTCCAGTTTCTGCACCTTCTGCGTCATCTGGTCGATCTGGAAGTCGAGGGTGATGCCTGCCTGATAAGGATAGGAATTCGTCTCCCAAGAGCAGAACTCCGTGAGGAACATACGGGGATAGTGTCCGTGAGCCACTTTGTAGTCGTCCATATACTTCACTAAATAGGGATACTTCGCCCGATTGGCAGGACCCATCAGGTCCTTCTCGTCCGCCGTCTCCGTGTCGCTGTAGAAATAGCGTGAGGCAACCCAGTCAACAGCCGAATAGTAGTTCATATAGGAATGGAAGGCAAGGTAGTCGACCCCCGCATCAGGCACGAGACGGAAGAACTCGTCATACCATGCGAAAGGCTCCCATATCTTCCCCCCTACCTGGTCACCTGTGAAGTTAAGGGCAGGAGCCACGATCTCCAAGTCGAAATCGGCGGCTATCTGCTTCACCTTCGCCCAGGCGTTCGCCGCCTGCTGCGGAGTCATCGCCGAGCCCCCTACCCCAGTGCTGAGGTTAGGCTCGTTGAAGGCAAGCAGATATCTAACCTCCCCTTGATGAGCCGTCAGATACTGGCGCAGTAAAGTCTCGTTGAAGGCGGCGTTCCAGCACATCGGCACAAACGCCATACTGGTTCCCAAATTGTCAGGGGCACCTGTAGGAGCCACGCCCCAGTTATAGAGCCAAGCGACTCCTGGCGACATTCTCTCAACGGGTGTGGCTGTCAGTGGTTGGGTCTTCTCATCAAAACAAATCCCGCGCTTGGCACTGCGCTGCTGTGCCAAGGCGGGAAAACAAACTACTAACATAACCATTAATGACAAAGCGAAAAAAACGCTTTCATTACCTGATAACAATCTTCTTTCCGTTGATAACATAAATACCTTTTCTTAGTTGTATGCGATGGCTCTGCACATCAGAGAGCGTTGCCACACGATGTCCCTGCAAGTCGAATACCGCATTAGCGTAAGGTACTGCGACAGCGGGTATCTCATTGCCACGGACGATATGGAGACCGTCTGTCTCTGGGTCGGGCTCAGGCTCCTCCGCCTTCTTCTCACGCCAGAAGAACAGGTTGTCAATCTGGAGTTCGTCACCCGTATTGCCACCGCTCATGAACCATACCAAGTTGCCTTTCCATGCCGACTGACCTCCGTTGTTCTGCGGATAGAGGCTGGGGAACGACTTCTTGATGAAACTATATGGGATATCGAAAGAGTACCACTCGTTGTCACGCTTGTAATTACCGATGACAGGCGTGTTCTCATCGTATGGCTCAGAACCGATGGTAAATCGTGACTCCGCAAAACCAATCAGGTGGTTGCAGTTGTCAGTGCCACGCATGGCGAAGTGCAGATACCAGTCGCCATCCTCCAGGATTGTCAGGTCTGCGCCGTCTCCCTCCAAGAAACCGCCACCAGACCATCCCTTGGTGCCCACTACCCAGTCAATCCAGCCTTGTCCCTCGATGCCGAAGGAGTTGACTGTATTGCCACTCTTGTCACCGCTGGAATAGGTATCGCCTTCCCAGTTGTTCAAGGTATAGTAGCCAGCAAGGATATTCTCATCTACCGTCCCTCCCTCGGTCTGCATGGAGATGGTAGCCTCAGAGACGTTGAAGTTGATGAACTCCTTGTTCTCCAAAGTGAGATAACTCTCCCCGTCCTCATCAAGGCTCTTGGTGGTGAAGTCACCCAGTTCGCTGACCTCAGGTGTCGAGCCGTCCTTCTTTTTCCAGAAGAAGATATTATCGAACGAGAACCAACTACCCGTATAGTAGGTGTCCATGGTGTAGAAGCAAAGCAGGTTATCACCAACATTTACCTTGCCATTACCGTTCTTGCTCCATAACTTACCGTATTTCCTCAACTCGGCGACAGGGATGTCAAAGGCATACCACTCACCGTCACGGGGGAAGTCTGCGAAAATAGGATGCGTGCTATAGGCGCCAAAGGTCAGGATGGCGTCATTATCCTCTGCGCCGAAACGGACACGGACAGGAATATGTCCCACTGCCGCGTCAGAGCGCAAGGCAATATGCAGATAGTATGAGTCGTCAATCATCGAGAGGTCTTTCTCCGAGGCAGAGGCGATACCCATGCCGTTCCAGTTCAGGTTGGCGGTGGCAGCCCATGCGGAGATACCTCCTGTGAAGACACCTGATGAGTTGGCGACATCATCAACATGGTCACCTGCGATCGTTCCTTCCCAAGTGTAGTAGTTGTTGCTCTGGGTGTAGTCCTGCTCAGCCTTCAGAAGGTTCTCCTCGCTATAGGCGCCATCGCCTGTCACACCTTTCCAAACATCCTCTGAGAGTTGGATGGGGACTATCGTGCCCACCTGCTCCAAGTCGAAAGCCCACGTACCGTCCTCGTTGACACTCTTATAGCCAAACTTGCCTAAGTCGGAAGTGGTGTCTTTATAAGTAGGAATCTCCTTGGTCTTGCTCTTATAGAAGAATATATTATCAAAGGAGACCTCCGAGTCCGTCACGCCTCCGCTTATAAAGGCGATGATGTTATCGTCGAAAGCAGCAGGGTTGCCCTTGAAGAGCGGAGTGGCAAACTGCCTAAGCGCCTTGACAGGAATATCGAAATAATACCACTGCCCGTCACGCTTGAAATCGCCGACGCTGGCAAGTTTGCCATCACTGCGACCCACAATGAAATTTGCATTGCTGACCGTGATCTGATGAGAGGTACGACGCTCCACGTCGTCAGCCTTCAGTGCGAAATGCAGCCAATAGGTGTCATCTATCATGGAGAGGTCCTCGTCTTTGATGTTGAAGCCCAAACCTGACCAGCCAGCACTTGCCACGGTGAACATATTATAGCCCTCATCCCATCCGAAGGAGTTGGTCTTTCCGTCACGACTGACAGGAACATAGGTGTTATCCCAGATATACAGGTTGCGATTGTCGTTGTTGACATTATAGTCATAGACTGTGGCACCCGCCGCATAAAGATGTCCTGTCACGCCCTCACTGGTGGAGATAAGCACCGCATCCGACACATCACTGAAATCAAAAGTCGTCTCACCATTCTCGTCCAAGGCAAGAGAGGCAAAGCCTGACAATTCCGTCGCAATGTCTTCATGATGCTCAGGCTCTGGCTCGTCAGGGATATTCGTCACTTTCTCGCCATCAGCGTCATAATAGAGGTACTGAGCGTCCTTATCATCCTCCTTCTGGTAGACACGTACCCAGTCGACATACATCTTAGCCTCGTCGCCGTCATTCGGCAAGGCGGTAACTTTTGCGGGATCGTAGATATTGGGGAACGTACCACCCACGGCGAGATTGAAGAGGAAGTAGAACGGCTTCTGGAAGTAATGTCCAGGAGCCATCGCATCGTCGGACTCTGTGATGCCCAACGTATAATAGCGAGCCCTGTTCTTACGGGCATTGTTATAGCCCTCCAGGTCGTAGTACATATAGAGGTAGTTCTCGTCCCACTCGATGGTGAAGATATGGTAGTCACCCTCTACGGCACCGATAGACTCAAACTTATCTTTTGAGAACTCCTGACTGTTCTGCTGGTGGTGCTCATTCGTGGCATCCGGACCATAGTGCAAAGTACCAGAGAAGTAACGGTCCTGCCATCCGGCATACGCTCCAGTGATCGCATTGAAATGACCCATCTCCACAATATCTATCTCACCACAGCGGGGCCAACCGTAGCGGTTGATGTCGTTACCCATCATCCAGTAGGCGGGCCACAGACCGTTGGCAGTCATCGGGAATTTGATCTTCGCCTGCATGATACCGTGTTTGAAGGCAGCCTTCTGGTTGGAGTTGATACGACCAGAAGTAAAACTCTTTCCCTGATAGTTCTCACGCTTGGCGGTCAGTATCAGGTTGCCGTCAGCAACACTGACATTCTCACGGCGATAGTACTGCAACTCCTGATTACCACCACCAGAGCCACTGACCTCAATGCTCCATGCCTTCTCGTTCAAGGCAGTGCCATCAAAGTTATCCTCCCACACCAGTTGATAGCCTTCGGGGGCTCCTTCGATAGCCTGCGCTGAGGCAGTAGTCGGAATGACTACTGCCAACAGAGCACCAAACAAAATATTTGATATTCTCATGAGTATGACTCGTTATATGGTTTATTACTTAATGACTTTCCTCACACCGTTAGCGGTCTTCACCAGGTTCACACCTGGACGGAGTTCCTTGACCTGACGACCTGTGAGGTCGTAAATGGCACGTACCTCATGGTCTGCGGCAGTCTTGGTATTCTCGATACCAGAAGATACCTTCTTATAGAGATAGACACCGTCGACGGCAAGTGCCGAGCCTTTCTCGGTGATGGTAATCTTATACATGCCCGTATCGGGGTCTACAGCACCCGAAGTAAACACGGAGGGGGTAGCACCGTCGAAACCTACATTGAAGATAATCGTTCCTGTGGGCTTGCTGAAATCGCACTCGAAGCCATAGTTGCCATCGGGGTCGAGCAAGTCCTTGACGGGGATATCCAGATAGTACCATTTGTTGAGGGCAGGAGCATTGCCTACACCTATCAAGGTACCAGCCATCTCACCTACCTCCTTGTTGACCACCAGTTTGATCTCATCACCTGTAGGACCGAAGGTGAACTTGAAGTTCTTCGTAGCACTCTCGGAGCCGATATTCATAAAACCTATGTGCAGGATATGATCCTCTGTGACTGTCGTCAGGTCATAAGGCTGGCTTTTGGCACCGAAATGTCCTGCGCCCCAGTCGTAGAGCGGTGTCATATTCAATTTATCATCTCCCCCGAAGGAGTTCTTCTGGGTGTCCTCTATATCATATAAGGTGAAGAGTTTATCATCCCAGTCGGCTGTCCAGTAAAAGAACTGGTTCTTCACCATATCGGGATCAAGGTTCTGGTTCGACAGGATATTACTACCCATTGCCGTCACCTGTGCGTCAGGAGCATAGATTACAATATAATCCTTACCTTTTGAGAAGTCGAAACCACCAGCGGGGGCTTCCGTAATGTACTGTGCATTGGCTGCTGTTGTCATCAGCATCATCATCGCCGTTAAGGCTGCGTTACGAGTAAACTTTTTCATTGTCATTCTTTTTTAAGTTATTAATAGATTTCGACTGCAAATTTAGTGCGGGCAAGCCGTCCGCACCAAATTTTTCGCCACGCAAAAACCTCACTTTTCGACTTTACTTCTGAAACACACGAACGTAGTCTACTCGCAGTGCACAGGGAAGAGCCGACTCGTCAACACCCTTGTAGCCACCCCAGTCACCACCCCACGCAAGGTTAAGAATGGGATAGAACGCCACATTAAAAGGCCAGGCGTCCTTGCCACTGCCGTCGTTGCGGTAACGCAGTACCTGACGACCATCGAAAAGGAAGCGGATCTCATCAGCCGTCCACTCGCAGGCATACACATGGAACGCGCTCTCGGCATCGCTGAAGTGAGTGCCGCCATGCTCCACGGAGGTGCCGCCGTTGTTGTACTTGTTACAGTGGATGGTGGCTGACACATCGCCAGGATCAGCACCAACCTCCTCCATGATGTCTATCTCGCCACAGCCCGGCCACGGGTTGGTGGCGAAGTTGTTGTTGACAGGCATCATCCAGAAGGCGGGCCATGTACCCTTGCCCTGCGGCAACTGGATGCGAGCCTCAAAGTAGCCATACTTCCAGCCCGTGTTGACTTTGGCATAGACACGACCTGAGTAAATCTTGCCGTCTGAGCCACGGAAGCAGTTGATGTGCAACTCGCCATTCACCAACTCCGTCACCCGTTGCCCGTCTGCCGTGCCACTGCGGTAGTTCTGCAACTCGTTGTTTACCCAATAGGCGTTCTGCACCTCATGCGTCCAGTCGCCGCCAAGGGTCGTGCCCTCATCGAACTCATCGTGCCAAACGAGTCTGTAACCCTCAGGAGCCTCAATGTCCTCGTCGTCGATAGGCACAACGACAACCGCAGCCTGCGCCACGGTGATGACCTCACGCACCAGACCTGACTTGACGGTGACAACACCCGTACGTGCCTCGCCATTGTTTGCATTGACCGTGATAGTAACCGTACCCGTCTGTGCCGTGGAGCCACTTACCGACACCCTCATCCAGTCATCGGAGGTGAAAGCCGTCCACTCACGACCCGTGCAAGTCACATGGACGGTGAATGTGCCACCCTCGGCGGTCGCTGCCACGTCTTGTTGCGAAAGCGTAATAGTCACCTCACCGCTGCTATCATCGGCGGCATCGTCGCTGCCACACGCCATCATCATCGTGGCAGCCACCAACATACTCATACCTAACAGTATTCTATTCTTCATCGTTTCTCTTATTTTAATAGGATGCACATAAGCCATATATATCCAAACACCCCTGTTGGCTTCGTTGGGAAACGAACCCAGCAGGGGCGTAAGTCACGTAGCGAGTGATTAATCCTTATGGGTCTGAAGGATAATCTTACTGATGGTGATCTCCGTATTGGCAGGACATGTGCCAAAGTCGAAGAAGAGTTTCAGTTTGTCGCAAGCACGAGGAATCTTTGCCTGAGCCACCACGAAGCGGGTCTCACCACCTGCATAGAGTTTCTTCTCCTCCGCAAACAGGTAGTTGTCATCATCAGAGGCATCAGTCAACTTCACCATAGCGGTGAACTCATTGTTAGACTCGATGACGGCTAAGAAGTCGTACTCGACATCCGCGTCACTAATACCTATTTCTGTATCGAACGGTACCTGACACTGCCAACGCGCCTCGGTGTAGACAGGAATCTGCACATTGATAACGCCATTGTTCACTGTCACGCCCAAAGGCTGACCTGGATCGCGCCAGTCACTGCCTGTCGCATAGAACGTAGAGCCCAGTGTCGGATTTGCCGCAGTCCAAAGGTTCTCCGCCTCACGCCATACGGGCTCTGGCTCACCCTTCTCCGGAGCGACAATCGCATTCTTTGAATGCTCTATGAAGACGAGGTTCTCAATAACCACCTCCGTGCCATCAGGACAGGTTCCAAAGTCGAAGAACAATTTCAGGTTCTCGATAGAACGGCTTGGCATCTCAGTCATGTAGAAGCAGATAGGCTCGCCTGCCGGCAGTTTCTGTTCCTCGGCAAAGTAGAAGTCATTGTCGTCATTAGGATTCGTGAACTTCACCATTGCCGTGAAGGCATTGTTGGAGGTGATGACACATGAGAAGTCGTAGGTCACATCATCCTGTGCCACTGTCGAGATCGTTGTCTCGAAAGGTATCTGGCACTGCCAACGCTGCTCCGTGCCAACGGGAACAAACACGTTGATGTCACCCGCACCAGTCACTGTCACATTCAGGGGCTGACCTGGGTCGTGCCAGTCGCCACCCACCGCATAGAAGGTGTTTGCCTTTGTCACGGTAGCCGTCTTGAAGAGGTTGTCCTCACTCTCCGCATCGAAGCCGCTAAAACCGTTCATCTTGGTCTTATCGATCGTAAACGTACGGATGATAGAGCCGTCGCTGATACCATTGGCGTTCTTCACCTTACACTCCACGGAGTACTCACCAGCCTTACGGTAGTACTTCTTTGCCGTGAACTCACCTGTGTAAGAGGTGCCGTCGATAATCCAAACGGGAGTGACACCAGGAGCGGACCTGAAGTTGAAGTAGGCGTAATTGGTCTCCTGATCGACGGTTACCGTCACATTCTCCTCGTAGTCGGAGGCTACGGGAATGGCCTTCAGATTGGGGCTGTCATAACTATCGGGCGAGCAAGCCACCAGTGTCAGTGCTGCCACGAAAGCCCCTGCCATATATTGAAATATCTTTTTCATAATGATATTGTCTCTATGTGAATTACTTTAATGCTTAATTGAAATATGCGTCATTCTGTCTCAAAGCACCCTCAGCGGCAGAGATCTCCTTGCTGGAGATAGGCAGGTACTTCTTATTGGCGCTCCAGTTAGCCTGACGGCCACGCTCACCCTTGCCATTGATTGCCTCAGTGTCAATCTTCAGGACTGTGGATGCCTTGGTAGTCACACCACTAACACCCTCCATGCGGACGAGGTCATAGTAACGCTTTCCCTCGCCAAGGAACTCAAGACGACGCTCCTGCAGGATGTTGTCGAGCGTAGGCTCTACCTCAGACACCAGACCAGCACGCTGGCGGACCTGTGTGATATAATTCTTGGCGGTAGCGGCACTGCCTCCTGTACGGACCAGCAACTCCGCAGCGTTCAGCAAGGTCTCGGCATAACGATAAACACGCAGGTTTTGGTTCGACTGACAGTGGTCAGCACCTCCAGTGCCCTCAGCAGGCGTACGGGCAATGTACTTGCCGCAGAAGACACCCTGATCCTGATAGCGGGCAGTGTAGTTACCGGAAGGAACGAAGCAACTGACATCACGACGCTCGTCGTTGGGAGAGTACTGGTCGTAAGTGGTCTTACGAACGATGAATGTACCCCATCCGTCTATGACGCTGGCAGCGGCGTCACCGCCCTCTGGTGCCAGACACTTGCCCTGGAAGGAGCCACCGATGCCGCTAAGATTATCGTAACCTCGTACGCAGGCAGAGCCATCGGTATAGTTGATCTCGAAGATAGACTCTGGTCCCCACTCGCCATCGGACGAGAAGAGGTGGGCATAGCCTGCGAGGTCGAGGTCATAGTCAGCACCATTGATGAGTTCTGTCATGAAGGACAATGCCTTTGAGAAGCGAGCCTCATCGTTCTGGTACAGCACGAGGTCAGCATAGATCATGTAGGCAAGCGCCTTTGAGGCACGACCCAGATTATCCTCATCCTGCTTGATGGGCAGGGCGTTCAGGGCGATGACATCCTCCAAATCGGTGATGATTGCCTGATAAGCCTCATCGGCAGTCACCTGCTCGGGTTTGTCCTCTGCATTCAGTTTCTGGGTGAAGTAAGGAATATTACCGAAGTTCTTCCACACGACAGAGTAATAGAAAGCACGGAGAACACGAGCCTCCGACTCCTTCTCATCCACGTAGTTCGCCGACTCGGCTGCCAGTGCCTCCTTGTTGTTCTCAATATAGTCAATCACCTCGTTACACATACGGATACCAGCGTAACTCTCATCCCAGTAGTTGGTAATGGTAAGGTCGGCGGTCAAACGGTAGTCAGAGGCATTATGCCATACCTCTTGGTCACTGGGACCTGCGGCGCCTACCAACATATCATCGCCCAACATATCAATCCAGTTCAGGGCTGCGAAGTTGTTTCCGTCGTAGTCGTACATACGGGCGGGAACATAAGCGGCGTTCATTGCCTCGTCAATGTGTTCAATGGTTGAGAAGTACTCCTCTACCGGGGCACTCTTAGGAGGCTCCTGCTCAAGGAAAGAGTCCTTACAACCTGAGAGGATCACCAAAGCACCGGCAAGAACACCAATGGCTAAAATATTTGTCTTTTTCATAATCGTATTCTTTTTCCTTTTTTGTTATACCTTTTAAAACCTTACATTAGAAACCAAGGTTCAGTCCAATGGTGAAGGTACGCGATTGCGGGTAAACACCCCAGTCAACACCTGTCATGTTGCTGTTGCTACCGCCACCTGAGGATATTTCAGGATCATAGCCCTGATACTTGGTGAAGGTGAGAAGGTTCTCAGCCATCACGTAGAGGCGCAGACGGTCAACAAAGAAACGCTTGGTGATGCGCTGCGGAATGGTATAGCCCAGTGAGATATTCTTCAGACGCAGGTAACTGCCGTCTGTCACGTAAAGGTCGGAAGCGACCATGTTGGTAGCGTTGCCTATCACGAAGCGGGGAATAGAATTGCTGGTTCCTGCACCAGTCCAGCGTCCCAGCATCCATGTGGGCAGGTTCTGGTTCTGGCGGTCAACACGCATCGTCATATCGAAGATGTCGTTACCTGCGGTGCCCTGCCAGAACATATTGAAGTCGAAGCCACGCCACTCGGCGTTGAAGTTCAGACCAAATGTCCAGTCGGGAGTCGGCTTACCGATTTTTGTCTTGTCATTATCGTCAATCTGACCATCACCATTGACATCCACGAAACGGAAGTCACCAGGAGCGGCGTTAGGCTGGATAAGGCTGCCATCAGCATTGGTATATGCCTGCACCTCTGCCTCGCTCTGGAAGATACCATTGGTCTTATAGCCATAGAAGAAGGGGAAAGGCTGTCCGTTGGACGCACGGGCGAAGACACCCACCGCTTGCGCTGAGCAGCCAGGCATATCCATGAAGCCTGTGGAGTTGCCCAGACGAGTGAGTTCGTTCTTCAGGTAGGAGGCGTTAGCCTTGACACTGAAGCGGGCATCGGCGATGCGGAACTTATAGCCTAACTCAAACTCAATACCAGAGTTCTTCATCTCACCCACGTTACCGATAGGCTTCATATTACCGTCTGCCACGTAGTTAGGAACAGGCATATCCATCAGCATGCCATTGGTCTTCTTCACGAAGTAATCGACAGTAAAGGTCAGGGCGTTGTTGAAGAACCCGAAGTCAAGACCGAAGTCGGTCTGCTCGCTCTCTTCCCACTCCAAGTCGGGATTCGACAGTCCACCAGCACGTACACCGATATTCTTGACTCCTTCGCCACGACCGAAATTCGTATCATAGTTGGAGGTTGTCAGTGCGATGTAGCGGAAGTTACCGATGTTCTCGTTACCATTCTTACCCCAACTGAAGCGCACCTTCATGTTGGTCAGCCAGTCTCTGGTCTTCTCCATGAATTTCTCGTTCATCACGTTCCATCCTAATGAGAAAGAGGGGAATGTAGCATAGTGCTTGTTCCAACCGAAACGGCTCGAACCGTCACGACGGATGGTAAACTGAGCCATATAACGCTCGTCGTAGTTATAAGAGGCACGGGCGAAGAGAGAGGCAAGCGAGGCTACCTCAGAGGGAGCCGCACCACCGCTAATGTCATTCTCCAAGTGTCCTGTAGCGTAATCTACCCAAGGCTTGTTGATATCCACCAGATAATTGCGAGAGGCAGAGATACCATAACCAGTAGTCTTCTTAGCCGACTGACCGAGTACCACGCCAATGGTGTGCTTGTCAAACACGCGATCGAAGGTCAACACATTCTCCAACTGCCAGGTGGTGTTGCGCCAATCCCAAGCCGAAGCCCCTGTCTTGCCGTTCCAGTTGTTGCTGGATGTCAGGTAGTAAGGAGCCACATAACTCTTGTCGACACCGTTGTATGACATATCGGCACCGTAACTGATACGATATTTGAAACCAAAGCCAATCTCCAGGTCAGCAGAGAAGTTACCCACAAACTTGTGGTGCCATGTCTCATAGCCTAAACTGGGGGTATTGAGCCAGGCCACGGGGTTGAACTGGTTATCATAATCAGAGCCGGGAACCATGTAGAGGTTGCCGTTGGCATCATACTGCGGCACATAGTACTGATAGTTATTGTATTGCTCCAATGCAGCGTCAGCCTCAGCACCCGAGTAGGTGATGGGCAGTATGGGAGCAAGTGTCAGCGTGGAGTTCAGAATACCATTGCTGTTGGTATTGAAACTGTCACCTGTCTGCTTAGAGCGAGAGAACGAGATGTTGGAGGTGATGGTCAGTTTGTTCAACCAGTTACGCTCTTTCGTGTCATCGAATACAGTATATTTGGTATTTGAGCGCAAGGTCATACGGTTATAGTCTGACTTGCCGAAGTTTCCACCTACGATTCCCTCTTGCTTGTAGTAGCCTAAAGAGAGGTAGTAGTTCACCTTCTCGGTAGCGCCACTGACACTCAACTCGTGGTTCTGAACTGGCGCGTTATCGTTGAAGACCTGCTTCTGCCAGTCGGTGTCCACCGCAGGTTTGGCGATTTGGTCTGGTGTAAAGAGCGGAGCCATGCCCGCATTCACGTAGCCCTCGTTCATCAAGGTCATATACTCCTTGGAGTTGAGTACGTCACGAGATTTCCACTTGGTCTGCCAACCCATTGACACATTATAATTAACACTCACCTTACCCTGCTTTCCACTCTTGGTGGTCACCAAAATAACACCATTGGCGGCACGGGCACCGTAGATAGCACCAGAGGCTGCGTCTTTCAACACCTCAATGCTCTCGATGTCACTGGGGTTGATGTAGTCTATACGACCGTCTTCCAACGGCATACCATCCACGATGTAGAGCGGGTCGTTGTTATTGATAGTACCAATACCACGAACCTGCACTTTAGAGCCATCACCCGGGGCACCTGACGCAGAGGTCACGTTCACACCAGCGGCAAGACCTTTCAAGGCATTATCCATACGGACAGGAGCCTTTCCGTTCAAGTCGTCAGCACTCACCTTGGCAATAGAGGCGGTCACAACGCTCTTCTTCTGGACACCATAACCTACCACGACGACCTCATCGAGTAGTTTCGCATCCGATTTCATCACTATGCGAAGACCGTCAGCAGCCTTCACTTCCTGAGTAATGTTACCAATGTAGGTGATCACCAGGGTAGAGCCCTCATCAACAGACACCGAGAAGTTTCCGTCGAAATCAGTCACCGTTCCATTAGCAGTTCCCTTCTGCACCACAGAAGCACCGATAACTGGTTCGCCAGTCTCATCGACAACGACACCCTTATAGGTGTGCTTTTGGGCAAAAGTTGTTGCTGACATCATGAGAAATGACAGCAAAACCATTAAAAACTTACTTTTCTTCATACGTTAGTTGTTTTAAACATGATTAATAGTAATTTCGCTCAATTTTGGTCGCAAAGGTAGAGTTTAAACGCATACGTTCCAAATAAAACGCCACGCAAAAAACTCACTTTTTCTCCAAAAGATGCAGGATATAGAGAATATTTCGTAACTTTGCAACCAGAACCATAACAATTGACAAGATCATGAAAAAAGTACTATCAGTAGCCTTATACCTTATTATATATATAGGGGTATATGCCCAGCAACCCATGCTACGTAACTTCCAGGTGAGCGACTACCCAGGGGGAACTCAGAACTGGTGTATTGACATGACAAGCAGCAATCATCTCCTTGTTGCCAACAATGCAGGGCTGCTATGCTACGACAGCAGGTCGTGGCAGACTTTTCCCTTGTCAAACTTCAGTAATGTCAGGAGTATCTTGTATGACCCCATCTATAATCATGTATGGGCTGGAGGTGCCAACGAATTCGGTTGTTTTGAGGCTAATATTGATCTTTACGCCAACTATCACTCCGTGTCAACCCGGCTGCCCAAAGAACGACAACAGTTCGGAGAGATCTGGAATATCTTGAAGTTAAGAGACGACTATATCTTTCAGGCAAAGAAAGACCTGTTCTTCCTGCACCGTGACAGCACACTCAGTTTTATGAGTACCCCTTTCTCCATAGACTGCTCTGCAATCATTGGAGACCGACTGTTAGTCGCTGACGAAACTGGAATCTATGCGGTAGAGAACAACAAACTGTCTGCTCCGCTGCCAAACTTAGAGGAACTCAAAGGAAAGACGATATATGCCATCCTACCCTATCAACAACAGATGATTATCTGTACGACGGTAGACGGACTGTTTATCTATGACGGGCAGCAGACTCGCCCCTTTGCCACAGACTTGACCGCCTACCTCTCCAACAACCAGATATTCTGTGCCGCTATCCAGAATGACTTGTTAGCCATCGGCACTATAAGAGGAGGAATGGTGCTGCGCGACCTGAAGACGGGGATGAACCAATATGCCAATACGAGAACGGGGCTTAGCAACAATACGGTCCTGTCGATCTATTTCGACCACATTGACAATGTGTGGGTAGGACTGGACCAAGGTATCTCCTATGTGATGCCGACCTTCCCTGCCTCCTATCTTTTAGGGAAACAGAGTAGTATTGGCACCGGCTATACCTCTATGGTTTATGGCAACAACTTGTATTTGGGCACTAACCAAGGACTCTTTACGACTCCCTACCCCCCTTCCAGTACGCCAACACCTCCCATACCACAATTGGTCAATGGCATGACAGGGCAGATATGGAGCCTTAACAATATCAACGGGACACTACTCTGCGGCTGTAATGCCGGAACCTATATCATCAATGGACAGCAGGCACGGAAGATACAAGGACCTGAAGGCACCTTGTGTTTCCTGCCATTGCGACACCACCCAGACTATATCTTAGGGTCTGACTATCTGGGATTTTTCCTGCTAAGCGCCAAGGATTACAGTTTCATCGGACGTGTCTCGGGCTTCGGCGAGTGCAGCGGTGCTTTGTTGGAGGACCATGATGGGAGTATCTGGATGAGCCACTGGCAGAAAGGCATCTACCGCCTAACACTTAGTACTGATGCCAGACAAATAGTAAAAGTCGACAGATTTGGCAAAGACAACGGGTTACGGGTTGATGCCGAGAATCAGATTTGCCAGATTAACGGGCGCATCCTGATTTCCAGTGTGGACGGCTTACATTACTACAACCCCAAAACAGGGAAATTGGCAAAAGACAAGAAGATGACCAAGATTTTCGACACTTACGGAAAGTCCTTACGCCTCTTCGAGACACCCGCCCATGACATCTGGGCATACAAAGCGAATTATCTTGCCATAGCCCATCCTAAAGGAAATGGCAACTATGAGGTAGACACCTTATCCTATAAAGGATTCATACACGAATTGCAAATGGGGTTGGGATTCCCCCATTTCTTAGCCGACAAAGACCAGACGATCCTGAATAGCTTGAACGGCTTTATCCTGACCAATAATAGGACGACCAACAAGTTCTATGAGTCAAGACTGAAGATCGAACTTATCGAAAGCACCAATCATGGCGACTCCCTCCTCTATGTCTGTGGGGCGGACACCATCGGGCGGACTTTCCGTATCAGTCATGACAACAACTCCGTACGCTTCACCTTCACCATGCCTGAGTATATGCGCCCAGAGGAAATAGAGTATTCTTGTAGACTGGAAGGCTATGACCATACCTGGAGCGACTGGCAAAAAGGCTATACCAAGGACTACACCTATCTACCCAAAGGCAAGTACACTTTCCATGTGAAGGCAAGAAACAAGATGACGGGCTTCGAGGACGAGAAGTCTATCAGCATCGAGATTCTGCCCGCATGGTATGAGACATGGTGGGCATATACCCTCTACCTGCTATTGGCAGCCTGCCTCACATGGATGCTCATTAAATGGATTCAACGCCGACAAGACCGTAAACTGGAGGAGTTAAGGGCACAGAAGGAACAAGAGATACGTCAGCAACAGGCGGAGTTTGAACTGGAACAGCAGAAGAAAGAGAGTGAACTAACCCGTCTGAGAAATGAACAACTGGAGACCGAACTCAAGCATCGTCAAAGCGAACTGGGCGACTCCACGATGAACCTGATGCGCAAGAATGATATGCTACAGGCGCTTGACACCCAACTGAATGAACTCTCAGAGAGTGTCAGACGAGAGGACGTGAAATCGAAGATTACCCAGAAAATCAAGGAAATCCGACACGACATACAAAACAACATCAATGAGGACGAGGGATGGGACAAGTTTGAGGAGAACTTCAACTTGGTATACGACAACTTCATGAAGCGACTCGCCAACCGCTTCCCCGACTTGAAGATGAACGACCGCAAACTCTGTGCCTACCTGCGCATGGGACTATCGTCAAAAGAGATGGCATCACTGCTCAACACCTCCGTGCGCAGTATCGAGACGGCACGATACCGCCTCCGTAAGAAACTGGGTATGGAACAAGGTGACAACCTGGTAGAGTTTATACAGACTTTTGAGGAATAACAAAGGCGGGTGTGCTGACGCACACCCGCCTTTGTTATGTCTTTACAACTTATTTCTCCTCTGTATCAATCAGTTTCCAAACACAAGCGGCAAGTGCGCCACCTACGAATGGACCTACGATGAATACCCAAAGTTGGCTCAGAGCCTTACCACCCTCAAAGAGAGCGGGACCGATAGAGCGAGCCGGGTTGACAGAGGTACCTGTGTAGTTGATACCAACAAGGTGGATCAGAATCAGGGCGAGACCGATGGCAAGACCAGCGAAATTGTTGGTAGCACCATTTGTCTTAGCGGTAGCACCCAGTACGACCAACACGAAGATAAAGGTGAGCACGATCTCGGCAACCAGACCGTTCAGCACGTTCTCTGAGGCACAAGCGTTAGCACCTGTTGCCGTACCACGGGCAAGACCTGGGTCGGTAGATACGAGGAAGGCAAGCAAGGCAGCAGCGATGATAGCGCCAATCACCTGGAAGAGCATATACATTCCACAGTCCTTGGAGTTCATACGACCACTCAAGAACACACCCAGTGTGATAGCGGGGTTGATGTGACAACCAGAAATACCACCAATGGCATACGCCATGGCAACAACAGACAGACCAAAAGCAATTGCCGTTCCTACTACAGATGCTGTATCAACACCACAATTGAGGCTGACAGCGGCACCGCATCCCAAGAATGTCAGCACGAATGTGCCTACCATTTCTGCTAAATACTTTTTCATAACCTTTTATTGTTTAAGTGATTAATAAGTGTAATATCCAAATGCAAAATTAGTCATTTTATTTCAGATTCGCAAGCAAATCCAGAAAAAACTTTACTATCTCGCTCCTTTCAGGTATTTATCCACCTTATAGGTCAGCACGGTGGAGAGCACCACCTTGCCGTCTTTACCGATAACCACCATCGAGGGAATCCACTTCACACCATACGCTTTGGCAATATCCGTCTCCTTGAACTTCTTCAGTTCCGACACCTGCGTATAGGTGATACCGAATTGCTCACAGCCTTTGCGCCATGCCGCTACATCGGTATCCATCGAGACACCCACGAACTCCACTCCCTGCGGGGCATATTCCTGATACATGCGCACCACCTCGGGCGCATCCTTACGGCAGTCAGGACACCAGGAAGCCCAGAAGTCGAGCACCACCGTCTTCCCTTTCAGTTGTGAGAGTTTAAACGTCTTCCCGTCAAGGGTCTTCATCTTGAAATCAGGAGCGACAGCACCTGGCTTCAAGAGTTCCGTCGCATATTTATCGTCGAAATCGGGCTCCGGTCCAAACTGTGCGTTTGCCATTGTCGCACACAACAGAAACGCTACGCAAAAAAGTTTTCTCATGACAGTTCTTTACAATTCCGCATCAGAGCACTGGAAAGTAGTGCCTTTCGAGATGTCACCAGTCTCCAGTCCGAGTTTGAACCACTTCATACGCTGCTTGGAGGTACCATGGTTGAATGACTCTGGAACGGCATAGCCACGTGCCTTTTTCTGTAAGTAGTCATCACCGATGACCTGCGCACACTGGATAGCCTCCTCAATATCGCCATCCTCCAGGGAGCCGAAACGCTTGTTATCATGATGCGCCCATACGCCAGCATAGAAATCGGCAAGCAGTTCCAGACGCACACTGAGTTTGTTAGCCTCCGCCTCTGGCAGTCTCGCCATCTGCTCATGCACTTTGGCAAGCGTTCCAGTGAGATACTCCACATGGTGTCCCACCTCATGGGCTATCACATAAGCATAAGCGAAATCACCGTCTGCGCCCAACTGCTGCTTCATCGTCGTAAAGAACGAGAGGTCGATATACAGTTTCTGGTCACCAGAGCAATAGAAAGGTCCCATTGCGGCAGAGCCTTGTCCGCATGCCGTTGACACACCACCTGTATAAAGCACCATCTTAGGCACCTGATACTGGGCACCGTTCTGACGGAAAATCTCTGTCCATACATCCTCCGTACCTGCGAGGATCTGTGTGGAGAACTTGGCAAGCGCCTGCTCCTCCTCCGTAAACTCAGGCTGACCCTCGGTGACCTCGGTATTGCCCCCGAAAGTGTTCTGCTGTACTTCCTGCATGACAGCACTCAGCGGGTCGCCACCAGTAAGCCATGCCATCAATGCCACCATAATAATACCACCGATACCTAAACCGGCTTTCGTGCCACCGCTCATACCACGGCGGTCTTCTACGTTCGAACTTTCTCGTCTTCCGTCTAATTTCATACTGTTATTATTTTAGTTTTCAGGTTCTGATTGCAAAGATAAACAAATTTATTCAAAAACCACTGAATACACATAATTTTTCTCTTCGCAGACGGTGGTTTTTATCTGCTCCGCTCCTGTCAGGAGGTGACGCAGACTGCGCCCCTGGATGCCCTCTCCTGTAAGTTTCAGCATCGCTTCCTTCATGGTCCATAGGCAGGTAAAAGTCTGGGCTGGATGGGTAGAATGCGCTATTCGGGTAAGTTCGTCGTCATTCATCGTATAGCGTGCCAGTGACTCCTTATATTCACGGATGCTCTCGATATCGACTCCCACGGGACGGTCGCTAATGGCGCAGATGACCGCCTCACGACAATGGCTGAGGTTGAAATGTATCTCCGGATGTCCCATGATAGCGGGCTTACCATACTCCCCATACTCAAAGACTGGTCTCTCCGTGAGACCATACTCTTTGCGCAGCCCCTCGCATAGCAGCAGGTAGGCAGCGGCACAGGTCTTACGTCCCTGCTCGTGCTTGAACCTTAGAGCCTGTTCGCGACGCTGTTCCGAGAGCAAGGGCAGTGCCGCCTCGAAATCGAAATGAGCGATATCGTCATTCAGGTATATCATCTGTCTCCAAGCCTATGGGGGTCTCTGACTTAGGTATACGGCGGTTGGGGTTCTCCTTCGCTCCAAGGTCGATGAGTTCCCTACCCTTCTGTACCACGCTCTGGCGACCCTCTTCGAGTTTGTTCTTCGAGAAGTCGAACGCCTTGCGAGCCTGATCCAGTTGGTCGCCCACCCTATTATAGCGTTGGATGAAATCGCCCAGGCGGTCGAGCAGTTGTTCGGCAACCCCAAACACTTTCTCCTGGTTCTCCGCCTGCTGGTTCTGCACCCATGCGATGTGTATCATGTGGAGGATGCCCAACAGGTTCTGCTCACCTGTGATAAACACTTTACGCTCGAAAGCCTCACGCCATAGCGTAGGATCGTTGGCAAGGGCAAGTTGCAGAGAACTCTCGAAAGGCACGAACATAATCACAAAGTCGACAGCCTCACGGGGTGTCTTGATATATTTAGAGTAGTCTTTACGGGCGAGTTCATTGACATGGGAGCGGATAGACTTGATATGGTCCTGCAAGGCACGCTCTTTCTCCGCAGGCTCCTCGGCATTGACATATCGCTGATAGGCGACCAATGACACCTTCGAGTCGATGACGGCATCCTGCCCCTGCGGATAGTGCAGGATGACATCAGGCTGCATTTCCTTACCCGTATCATCATTCTTCAAGGGACGACCGTGCTCATCGCGCAGACGAGCCTGCACCTCATAATGGATACCCTCTGTCAGTCCCTGGGAGGCGAGGAGGTCGCCTAAGATGATCTCACCCATATTGCCGCTGACCTTATTGTCACGGCGCAGCACATTGGCAAGAGACTCTGCCTTCTCGCCAATCTCCCTATTGGACTCCATCATCATCCGCAACTGCTCACGGAGCGACGCCGACTGCTCAGTATGGTCCTTGGTATTGTCGCTGATAGCCTTACGCATCTCACTGATCGCATCTTTCAGAGGCTGGGTAACCCCAGCCATCGACTCCTTGTTCGATTCTTTCAACTTCGAGGTACTGCGCTCCAATATCTGCTGCGCCATATTCATAAACTGTGCGTCACGTTTCTCCTGCTCTTCGAGTTTCTCACCTTTCGCCTCCTCCATCTGCTGGCGCAGATGCTCTAACTGCACGTCTTTCTTGGCACCCTCTATACGAAGCACGTCCATCTTCCGGTCCATCAACACGTAGAGGACCGTAGCACCAATCGCTACACCTAATATAATATATAATACTATCATCATGAATGCAAAGATACTAATAATTCTCCATTTCCAATTCTTTATTCTCAATTATTTCCGTTTGCGCCTCTGACCAGTTGACGAGGTAGAGTTGTTCGGTGGCACGGGTGAATGCAGTATAGAGCCAATGGATATAGTCGGGGGTGAGCATGTCGTCCGTCATGTAGCCTTGGTCGAGATAGACGTGCGACCACTGTCCGCCCTGCGCCTTATGACAGGTGGCGGCATAGGCGAACTTCACCTGCAAGGCATTATAGTACCTGTCCTCCTTGAGTTTCCTCAGGCGGTCTTGCTTCAAGGGAATGTCCGCATAGTCGTCCATCACGGCTTGGTAGAGTTGCTCCTGCTGCTCATGTGTCAAGGCGGGTGCCTCCGAGGTCAGCGTGTCGAGCAGAACCATTGCCGTCAACTCGTAGTCGTCATCATCGGGGAAGGTCATCGTGACCTCCGCAAAACGAAAGCCATAGAGTTCATGGACATTACGCACCCTACGCACTACTGCACGGTCGCCATTGGCGATGAATTCCTCTTTCCGCCAATAGTAGTTATTCTTCACGATCATGAGTTGGTCGCCTGTAGTCAGTTCGTCCTCTCGCCCCAGCACCATATTACGGATACCTTGGTTGTAGATATTCGCCCGTTTGTTACTTCGGGTGATGACCATCGTTTCGTCAAGTCCCACTCTTGAATAACTACTGGCAAGGGACTCTACCAACTCGTCACCTGGCACTATTCTTATATCATCGAAACCAGTAAAGCGGATCTTCGGAAGGACAATATCCCCTTCCCTTATTCTCGTCGCATTATACAGGATGCCTGACTCCTGACTCTGGCGCAACACCTCTTTGAGATCACACTCATGCACATGCAGCCCGTAACCTCTTAAGACATCCGACACCAATGCCGGACTCCATTCCTCACCGACTGGAGGCAACTGCGCCTGGTCACCGATAAGCAGCATCCGACAGTTACGACCATTATATACAAACTGAATCAAATCGTCGAGCAACTGCCCTTGGGCAAAGGGGGTATCGCCATAGTTGGTGGCATTGGCTATCATCGAAGCCTCATCAATGATAAACAAGGTGTCCTGCGCCGGGTTGAAGTTTAGGTCGAAAGCACCCTCCATAGATTTCTGCCGATAGATGCGACGATGGATGGTATAGGCGGGATGCTCCGCATAGAGAGAGAACACTTTGGCGGCACGACCCGTAGGAGCCATCAACACGATTTTCTGCTTGAGCGACACCAATGCCTTGACGATGGCGGCGGCAAGAGTGGTCTTGCCCGTACCTGCCGATCCTCTCAGCACCATCACCGCATGCTCATGGCGGTCCGTCATAAACAAGGAGAATACGTCGATAGCATGCTCCTGTTCTGGTGTCGGCGTATGTACCAATGCCGAGCGAATACGATATTTTAGTTCGTCAGTGATCATATTTAGTTGCAAAGTTAATCATTTTTTGCGAAAATTGATTAACTTTGCACTCGATATGAAGATTTCAAAGCGTTTTGACGAAACGGTGACCAACCGCATCATTAACATGATACTTGCCCTGATGGCAGGTATCCTTGCCGTTTTGTGCGTCATGAGTATCCTACAACACTAAATGAAGACGACTATGCCGGAGAATAGCCACATCACCCATCAGCAACGACTGATTATCCGTGTCAGCCGTAACAGTCTCGCTTTTGCCACTGTCGACAGCGAGGGTAACGGAGAGGTTGCCTTTGAGCCATATCGACTGAACACAGGCATCTCAATGGCGGCTAACCTGCGGGAGGCTTTCCGCTCTGAGGAAATCCTCAACGAGTCCTACAGCCGGGTCCTGGTCATGGTCGACAGTCCTACGCTGATGGTTCCTGTCGAACTATTCCATGAGGAGGACCGTAGCACGCTCTACCAGCATTCCTTTCAAGGGCACGAGCAGGAAGAAGTCCTGCATACCGTCATGCCCGACCTGAATTGTGTTGCCGTATTCTGCGTCAATAAGGATATGAGTCTGGTCATTCACGACCATTTCGACCAACCCATCTTCATCGCCGCTATTGCCCCTGTATGGCGTTACCTCCATCAGCGCAGTTACATGGGAGTAAGGGATAAGTTGTATGCCTATTTCCACGACCGCCACATGGAGGTGTTCAGTTACGGGCAGAACCGCTTCAAGTTCTGCAATGCCTTCGACGCTCGTGATGCACACGATGCCCTCTACTATATCCTATACACCTGGAAACAGATTGGGCTGCAGGCAGAGCGTGACGAGATACATCTGGTAGGCGATATGCCTGAGGGCGAATGGCTGACGGAGGAACTGAAGAAATATGTCAAAAGGGTCTATGTCATCAATCCTGCTGGCGACTTCAACCGCTCGGTAGTCACACAGATAGAGGGGATGCCCTACGACCTCATGACCCTATTCGTGAAAGGCAGATGAGAATCATTACAGGGAAATACAAAGGAAGGCATTTTGAGATACCACGCTCCTTCAAGGCACGTCCCACGACAGACTTTGCCAAGGAGAATATCTTCAACGTGCTGAATGGATACGTCGACTTCGAGGATGCTACGGCACTCGACCTCTTCTCTGGTACGGGCAGTATCACCCTCGAACTCCTCTCTCGTGGATGCAGCCATGTCGTCAGTGTGGAAATGGACCGTGACCACCACCGCTTCATCCAAGACTGCTTGAGGAAACTCAACACACAGGCTTGTATTCCCATCCGTGGTGACGTGTTCCGTTTCCTCAAGTCATGCAAGCAACAATACGACATCATCTTCGCCGACCCTCCTTATGCACTCAAGGAATTACCTACCATCCCCGACCTTATCTTCGAGAAAGACCTTCTGAAGTCAGATGGCATCTTCGTCTTCGAGCATGGCAAAGACCATGACTTCTCCCAGCATCCCCATTTCGTGGAGCACCGCAGTTATGGAAGTGTCAACTTCTCACTGTTCAGATAGCAAAGCGGAATATCTTATGAGGATGTGCTATTCGGCACACCCTCATAAGTGGTTACCAAATCCGAGTGGATCAGGCGGAATCACCCATATTTCTATTCGTTGGGAATAGCAAATTCAACAATGAGACAAAAACAAGTATAATCCACACAACATCAGGAAATCCATCTTTTGCATATAAGTAAATGGTAAGTCCTATTAGTGCAATAAACAGATCTGCCACATTCCCTATTGTATTCCCAATCAAATAATGAGCAGCATTTTTATGATTTACGCACAAAGCAGTGACACACCCAACAAAGAAAAGTGCGAACAAACAAATTATTACGACCACGTAGGGAGTGGCAAATTCGTCACTGCCTTCCACTAATGGGAATAGCGCATAAAGCAGAAGAGCACTTCGTGAGAGCCCAAACAAAATGTTGTCAACCTGTTTTTCAGAAAGCATCTTATACTATTTATTAAATTCAACGTTCCAATAATTAAAACTAGAGAGATTGCGAACCATATTTGTCATTGGAATAGTTCAATGATTCGTTCTGTCACTTCTATAGGTCGCATCAACAAGATACTCAATAGTAATACAGCAAAGAGAGCCAATGTCACTAAGGCATTGAAAGCAACAACTTTCACGTCTTTAGTTTTAATCGCATCTGTCAATATCTTCATAAATTGGCACATCGCCTTCAAAGCAAAAACCAATAGAGAAAGAGATATTACAATAGCAATTATTGCGTGAACGTATTTTAGATTAAAGAGGTATAAACCATGCATCTCGTAAATTCAACTATAATTAATGCAGTTCCAGCAGGTCCCATTACTTTCGGAAGATATGCTTTGAACATCCTTTTTATTATTGCAGCAGTCCATTTCTTTGTAGCAGACTGTTGAAAATAATTGATAATATCTAATCCTATAGCAGAAACAGCACATCCGATTACTTGTCTAGCAGTTGGACTGAGTCCCGAGGCTTTAACTCTTGTGCAAGGAATAAATGAGGTTAGTCCACTATTCTCTGATTCTGCATTTGTTTCTTCACATTCTACAATTGAAAGTCCCCATGCAAAAACAACAAGACTGCTTTCATCAGCATCATTTTCATCCAACATCTCTTGGATGTCATCATCGGTCATCCCTTTACTCTTTAGATATTCTTTGCTTTGTGCTATCATTTCTTCTAAAGAGCCGTATAATGCCTCTTGAGAGATTGCAACGACATATCCTTCCGTTCCTTCACCTGCTAGTTCATAATCTGCAGCGCACTCATGTGATAATCTTGCCATATCCTCAATAGTCTCAATTTCAGACAATCTATCTATATATGATTGCTGAGTATTGGGAGGAAAATTGACAGCAATATCTATTCGATCATTGGTATTGACAGACGATGAACGTCGGATGTTTCCAGAATGAGTGAAGTAACTGATCTTTTGCTTTGATACATCAGAGATGCCTTTCACGAATGAATTAAAACAATCGGAAGGAGCATTAGACGGTTTGCTCTTTACAGCAAAATTCTCGTCTTGCTGACAGGATTCTAAAACTGCAACTAAAACACATGTGATTAGTGGTAAAGTTAATACAAATAATAGTGCTTTTACTTTTTTCATAATAAAACAAATATAATTAGTGTGAATGAATTATTTAATTATTGCTATATAAATCTTACAATTCTACATAACCTGTGAAAATGAAGTTTCCATAGACAAGTTGAATCTGATACTCCCCTTCTAAGGTAGATGGAAGTTGAAAACTTGTTGTCCCTGCTGGTATAACACCTGAGAAGACAATGACATCATCCTCATCAAACAATTGTATAGCACAATCATCTTCAAAGGCATTGAAACTAAGCACGTAATCCTCTATATACACAGCAGGGGGCTGTATAGGAGTACGTTGTTTCCCTGTTCCAATAAGGACAGGATCGTTAAAATTGACTTGGAAATGAATCCACCCATTAGCATTGGTGGTCAGCGTCACTGCAAAGAAGCAGCATAAAAGAAATAATTTTTTCATCATCTTTTTGTAAAAGTTAAAATTCAGTTGCAAAATTATGATGATTGAGCAAATGGAGAAAAGAATTTGATTACACTTTTTACACCTGAAACGGAGAGCGCAAAAAGGCAACTATTTGTTTCTTAATGATTTAGGACGGCATTTACACTTTTTACACCGAGGTTGTTAGAAACGCCTCAAATTCGCCTCTAAGCCTTGTGCTCCTTTCTCATGGAACAATTTCATGTTAATCCTACTGCGGATATTGGTGATGCGTTGAGAGGTTAATCCTAACAATACAACCATCTCAGAAGGGATAAACCTCAACTTGCTAAGTATACAGACAAGGACTTCTTTATCTGTCAAATCCTTATGGGCAGCAATCCGCTGGTAGAAGTCGGGCAAGTGCTCTGAGACGACATCCCGCAGGTCGTTCCATTCGGCATTGGTTGCCATCTGCGCCTTACTTGCCGATTGGTGTAAGTGGTGGACGATACGACTGTCAAGCAATGCCTGCTCAATATTCCACTTCTCGGGACTGGTATTGTCAGACTGATAAACAGACAACACCTGCTTCAAACTCTCTATCTCTTTTTGCTTCTCTGCCTGATACGTTTCAAAACCGCCTTTCAAGGATTCCAACTCCGCCAGCGACTTGTTGTATTGAGATAGTATCTCTGCATATTTTGTATTAGCCTTTGCTATTTCTCTAAATTTCTTCCTTCTCTGCCACAGGAAAAATCTTGAGACAAGGTATGCGACAAAGCAAACTACTATAACAATGATATAGAGCAAATATCGTAGTCGCTCCGTCTCCTTTTCCTTTTCTGCCACTATGCGTTGATTCTCATTATAGTCATACAATGCTTGCATCTTAACAATCTCCTGTGAGGAACTCTTTAGACTCACAGAATCGTTGGCTTCTGTATAAAGGATAGCATATTTAGTGGCAGAGTCAGCCACCCCGATTTCTTTATAGGTCTTTGTCAAGCCCTCATAGGCAGCCTGTAGATTCTCTATCTGCGGATATTGCAATAGTTTCCTGTAATAATATAAAGCGGAGTCTCTTTTTCCTATTCCATCATAATATTGTCCCTTATAGAAATAGTACAATTCATGTCCTTGTGAAATATCATCACCCTTAAACAAACCAGACTCTTGCTCAAATAGATTCATTGCCTGTTTCGCCTCATCAAATCTGCTTTGTCGAAGATAGATATCTATTGACAAAGGTAATACCCCTGCAGCCAAGTCTTTTCGTCCCATCTTTATATAGGTATTGGCACCTGTTTGGTTTATTATCAGAGCAGAATCCATCTTGCCCATCATGTGATATGAGCCTGCCAGATAGGCATAATAATTGATTGCCACTATCGTGTCTTTTGCTTTCAACGCGAAGCGAACAGCCTCCCTCATAGCCTTCATTTCTAATTGTGGGGTACGCTGTCTATGAAAAATATCTGCGATTTGCGCATAAATCCTGCTTAATGTCCGCACCTCTGCAATTTCTGTGGTATCCGCATATCCTGTGGCTTTCCGATAAAACTCTAAGGCGACAGGAGAATTGCCTCGGTCTCTATGGACACACCCCATCATATAGTTTGCCATCATCTTTTCAGTACGACTGCCATGTGACTCGTAATAATTAAGGACGGTATCCATCATGGTCAGTGAGTCTAATGGGGAGAAAGCCTTATTCAATGCCTCTACTCTCAGCAGTTCGCACCTCATCTGGTATTTCTCTGGCATCTCGGCTCTTTTCGCTTTCATACTATCTAAGAGTTGCAAAGCCGAGTCGGTCAAGTTGTCTTCTAATAGTTCACTGATCATAGAGAACGAGCGTTCCGTCTCATGGTCAGCAGAACATGAGATTAGTAAAACAACTAGAAACAGAATGTACAACAACCGTCTCATGGTTGCAAAGGTAAGAATTTATTTCTAAACTTAGTCCGTTTTCACCTGTAAAAAACAAAATAGCGCTTCTTACTGTTCGGGAATTCCGAACAGTTTACCTTGTTAAAACAACTCTTATACTGAGGAACTTGTGCAATTTTTGCACTGGTTATTAATAAAGCAGACCAAAAAGCCAAAGTGGAATCTTCTTTCCGTGACCTATATCGATACCATCGCTAACAACGTAACTGTCTTCAATTCCCTTTATCTGTTTTTTACTTTGAAAAAACAAATATTTCACTCGTTTCTTGCTTTTGAAAGTTAAAAGCGGAAAGAACTCAAATGAAATTCAACTTCTCACTGTTCAGATAGCAAAGCGGATTATGCACGAAAAATCGCATCTACCTTAGTGGTAGATGCGATATAGTAGAACATAGGAAGACATTCCTATTTCCGCATCACTCCGATAAGTGACAGAGATAAAGGTTACAGGTTTGCCTCGTCAACTGGGAGTATATATTTATTGACGTCTGTGCAGTAATTGAGTTCCCAATGGCTACTGGTCTGAAAGAATTTCTCAAAACCGCCATTCTCTTCCCAACTAAATGCGCTGAAGGGATTTCCATCTGCGTCATAAAGGTTCAATAAGGAACTGAGCAGACTATTATAGAAATAAATAAACGTCTTTCCCTCCCATTCACCGGAATATACAGCAGTAGATTTTGTAGGATCGTCTTTCTCCCACGTGTTAATCTTGCTCACCAGCCAATCAGGCAACATGCTCTTTTGCTTTAACGCTATTTTGACTGAAGGCTCATCTGCACTGAAAGGAAGAACAGCCTTCATATCCGTTCTGTTATTCAGTGCCAGGTCCTGTGTGGATAAGTCATAGACTTGTCCCTCATCACTGTTACTGCAGCCTGTTGATAAAACAGCAAGCATGAGCAACGAACTTAATACTAACATGTACTTTTTCATAATCTCCTGGTTTTTAAGTTTTTAAATGTTGTTACAAAGTTATATAATATCGTATAGAAACACAAATAATTAATATTATTTGTTGAAAATTAACAGTGCTTAAAGGTGTTTGCTTTTATGATTCATCTATTATTTTACTTGTATCTTCTCTGTCAGCACTTCCTTTCCGATGGTTACACGGACGGCATATAATCCCTGCTTCCAACCAGACGTGTTAAGCGAGACAGAGTTGCCAGTTACATTTTTAGTAATTGCTTTCTCTCCTGTCACGACATTAGCAATCTCAAGCGACCAATTCTGGTCTCCTAATGGGGATTTCGTTAGTCGTAATCTGCGAATAGATAGGCTGGATGCAAATGGAAAATGTTGCAATTGCTATTAAAATATACTTTTTCATAATCGGGAATTGTTTATTTTGAATTTAAAATACTGATCTTTTGAATAAAATAGTTTTAACTCCGTATCGGTAATAGTAAAATAGTAAACATCAGGCAAATGCTCCAGAAAGAATTTGTCTGGGTCAGCACCTTCAAATGCAACTTGTGTCATATACCCTGGATGGATTTCTATCATTTTCCCCTTACATGTATACTCGCCTCCCACCTCATTACCGTATGCCAAGCCTGAGTATGTTCCATTTGGATAAAAAGTTAATAGGTATATGTAGCCCTTTGACTCCTTTGGTACATCGTTTAATCCATTTCCATAACTTTCTAAAATCCATGTATTATAAAGAGAGGAGGAAACCCCATCATTACTGCATGCGCAGAGCATTCCCAACGATAGCAGCAGGCTTAAAAATAAAAAGACTTTTTTCATCTACTTATAATTTAGGTTAATCACTATAATTGTGCCATTAAGGGATAATCCCTCTATATACTAATTCCATAAATACAGAAAACTTGCATGAGCGTCCCAATGTTTAACGTATTTTAACCTGTACATGGGTCATCTATATGCAAAGTTAGACCATTTTTTCATCACCTGCAAAATTATGAAGAAATAAAGATGAATACAACAAAATGGCGATTATAGAATTAACCAAAAATTAACCACGTAAAATGTTGAAATTCAGGACTTTCTCAAAATAATTGGCATTCCTGTCGTTCAAATAATTAGATTAATTTACTTAATTCCTTTGCCAATTCTTTGGAACTGCCCTTCTTCTTAAAGAGTTTTTCCATGGTTTCTGAACAGATTCTTGAGATATAGGGAGGGGTTACATTCAGCATGTTCGCTATCTCACCTGCTTTAAAATGCAGTCGGAGCAATAGGCTTATCTGGTACTCTACGGAGTTGCTTTTCAGCGTATAGACCAAGAAATCATAGCATCCTGGAAAATACTCATTTACTAACTGATGTACCACTTCCAAGTCGCTATCCTGAAGTTTCTTTCCTTTGCGGGCTATCTCTTGTATTCTTTTATAGTTAGGTGAAAGAACTAAGTCGTTTTCAGCCTTCACCGCACCGAAATAGATAAGTTTTCCATACCTACCCAACTTCTGCTCCAATTGTTTAATTCTCTTCTCGTTCTCTTCGATCTGCTGTTGGTTAGCAGACATATCCTGCCTAAGTTCTACACTTTCCGCCTCAATTTGCCCCAACTCTGCAACAGTCTTTTCCAAATTAATGATGAGTTCTTTTCTGACAATATACAACCAAGAAGTCAGAAGAGTGATCATTAAGATGACAAGAAGGCTTACCAACAGCCTTTTGTTTGCCACAACAGCCCTTTCCGACTCCCTGTGGGCAATTCCCTGATTACGAGTATAATCATACACCGCCTTTATTCGCTCAATCTCTTGGGCTTTCGTTATTGCATGAACGGAATCATTCATTAGATAGGCATACTGAGAATACTTTGCCGTTGAGTCTGGCTGATGGAGTCTTTGATATAGTTCTGCCAGTCCTCTTGCCCCCGCATGCTGATTACCGTAGTCTTTCCCGTCACGGATCTCCTTTCGGAAATAATACTCAGCGGAATCCATTACATTTATATGCAAATAATACTGTCCTTTAAAATTGTAGTATATTTCCCTGCCTGCCTCTATATTCCCAGACGAGTCAAAGCGTCCTGACTGGGACTCAAACCTGTCCATATAGCGTTTGGCATCCTGGTACTCTCCCCTATCGATAAGAGAGCCGATTATTGTCGCCAAGGCTATCGTCGCCTCAACAGGGTAGCCGCACTGCTCATATTTTAGTGCCACTTCCCTTATAACAATAACAAAGGAGTCTACTTGCCCTAACATACTATATGCAATCCCTTCCTGCTCATAACTTCTGAGAGCGGCAAGCGTGTCACCGCCTTTCCATGCAGACTTTGTGGAAAGTTGGTCGTGAAGCAAACCTTCCCTGTACAGCCCTTGATCATAATATATATCTGCCATCTGCCCGTAGACCCTACTCAACTGGGCATAGTCACAATCAGAAGATGTCGTGTCTGCGCAGTCGATGGCATCATAATAGCACTGCAGGCTCATCGGTGCCTCTCCTTGATCGTAGTAGGCACGACCAAGGAGGTAGTAGGCTAAAAGACGGTCTTGGGGGGTGCCATGACTCTTAAAGTATCTCACAAAAGGCTCAACGTCCGACACAGAGAAGGGCAGACCTGTGCGATTGCGCACATTGATACTGTCAAGGGCGCTTCGCATCTTGGTGTATTCCACATCGGTGGTACATCCTATCGTAGCAACCAACAACATCATTATGTACAACAGCCGTCTCATGGTTGCAAAGGTAAGAATTTATTTCTGAACTTAGTCCGTTTTCACCTGTAAAAAACAAAATAGCGCTTTCATCCTGCACCTTTTTATGAAGGCGACACTTGATTATCCGCGTCACGGATGCTTACCGTGAAGCCTTCGAGCAATACTGCGAAGGCAGATAGGATATTACTGCTCTGGGAACTGCTGATAGATACGGAGTCCGAAGACAGGTGCCTTCGCATAGGCATGCTCCATAATCTCTGAGATGGCATGCTCATAGGGGATGGCCGCCTGTTCCTTCAACCAGAAGACAAACTCTACGGGAAGTCCTGTCGGGGTGGCATCGAGTTGATGGACGAGGATAGGCTTATCGGCTAACACTTTCTCATGTTGCCCCAACCACTGTTCCATGTGTTCACGATAACGTGTCAAGTTGGGAACACCCTCCTCATCAATCGCCAGTGAGCGGAAGTCGATGATTACTTTCCTGATTGCCCTACGTCCCGCATTCTCAGCCATTCCCTTCCAGTTCTGGAACGAGCCGTCGACCAAAGTCTGAGGGGTGACAGTAATGATGGTATTATCGAAGTTCCGCACCTTGACAGTAGTTAGTGTGATTTCCTCCACCATGCCATCAGCACCAGCAGAGGGTACTGTAATACGGTCGCCTACTCGCACCATATCATTGGACGTAAGACGGATACCTGCCACCAGCCCTTTGATGGTATCCTGAAAGGCGAGCATGAGGATGGCAGAGGCGGCACCCAATCCCGCAAGCAAGGTAGAAGGGTCCTTGTCGAGGATAATGGCAATCACGATAATAGTTGCTACGAAATACATGATGATTTTCAACACCCCACAAAGTGTGTAGAGGTACTGTTGTTTTGCCGTACGCCGCTTCCCGTCCAGGAGTTTCAGCGAGTCAATCACCACGATAACGGTACGCACACTCATGACGGTGATATAGATTGCCGTCAGACGTGCCAGCACCTCATGGGCTGTAGGATACTCAAAGAACACGGAGGGCAACACCAGCCATACCACGATGGCAGGCACTATCTGGCATGCCGAGCGCAGCACCTGCTCGTTGAAGACCACATCATCCCATTTTGCCGCTGTCTTACGTGTCAACTTATTGACCCATGGAATCAGCAACTTAAACAGCCATCCTACAAACCACGCCAGCAGGATGGTGATCATCACCAATACGACATGGCGCACGACTGGGATATAATCCGTCCCCAGTCCCATCGTCGCGAGCAACTGCTCAACATATATCTTGATCGTATTCATCATCTTATGGAGCACATAGCGCATTACATACCTTATTCTGGAAATGGCGACCAGAGTCGGACTTCATAATGCCTTGGTTAATCATCGAGAAACAGAGCCGATGCCCGTTTGCCGCCGTACAATAGCCAGCAAGAGCCGACACACCCGTCACCGTACCCGTCTTCGCCCTCACATTCTCCTCGGCAAAGGTTCCTTTCATGCGGGTCTTCAGTGTTCCGTCACGCCCTGCGATGGGCAGTGAGGGCAACAGGTGGTTGTAGATATTAGTGTTACGGTAAGCATAGCGCAGCAGGCGCATCTCCAGTTCCGGAGTGACATAATTATACAGGGAGAGACCGCTGCCGTCAGCGATACGGTAGGGATTCTTCCCATTGCCCACCTTCTGAATCAGTTGCCTGATGACATGGGCGGCATCCTTCGCCTTGGCGGGACGACGACCGCCCATAGCGCCAAGTTGGTAGAACATCGCCTCGGCATAGAAGTTATCACTGACCTTCATCATGCGTTGCAGGATCTGGTCAAGAGTATGGTGACGACTGCACAGAATCGTGGCACCACCAGGCACTGTCCCTTCCGAGAGGCGGACATCCAAGACCACGCCCTTCTCCCGCAAGGCTGCGGCAAACCGCTCCAGGAAGTCAATATCACGCCCTATCGAGAGGGGTGACAACTTGGGGTTATCGTCATCCCAGCACCAGCCCTCACCCAACAGGTCTGCGTCCTTCATCGAACGGTCTGCGACAATTCGCCCTCGGATGGTATCTACTCCCATCCGCAGGACGCTCTCCACAAAGGCGTTCAAGTCATCTTTACTAAAAGCAGGGTCGAAGCCTCCCACACAATAAAGGTCACCCCGCAGCGTACTATCGCAGACCTCGCCTGTGTAATAGAGTTGGGTACGAAACTGGTGCCCGCCGCCCAGACGGTCAAGAGCCGTGATGGCGGTGACGAGTTTCATCGTGGAGGCAGGGCGCATCGCCTGTCGCTCGTTCACCTTATATAATATAGAGTCCGCCGTCAGGTCGTAAACCACCATGCCTACGATAGAGGTCTCCAACAACTTATCCTGCATCAGGGAGTCAAGCCGGTACTGCACATTCTGCGGCCAAGGCAAGGCGACTTCCAGTGTGTCAGTACACAAGATATCCGTTTCTTCTGTCTGTGCCGCCATCGAGACAGAGACGCATAATAATAGGATTAAAATCTTCAGTCTTTCCATAATTTTCATGCAAAGATAGTAAAAAGTTTAGAGTTCATTGTTCATAGTTCATAATTATTTTGTATTTTTGCATCATAATTTACTACTACTATGGTATACAAATACGATTTCTTGATTATCGGTGCTGGTGTGGCGGGCATGAGTTATGCTTTGAAGATCGCCCGTGCCAACAAGGGTAAGGTGTGTATGATCTGCAAGACCTCACTGGACGAGGCGAACACCTCGTTTGCCCAAGGTGGTGTCGCCTCTGTCACGAATATGAAGGTGGACACTTTCGACAAGCATATCGCCGACACGATTATCGCTGGCGACTATATCAGCGACCGAAAGGCGGTAGAACAGGTGGTACGCAATGCGCCGGAACAGATACAGGAACTCGTCAACTGGGGGGTGAACTTCGACAAGAACGAGGAAGGCGACTTCGACCTGCACCGTGAGGGCGGACACTCGGAGTTCCGCATCCTGCACCATGCCGACGACACAGGTGCCGAGATACAGCGTGGACTGATGGAGGCTGTTCGCAACAATCCCAATATCGATGTCAAGGAGAACCATTTCGCCGTGGAGATCATCACCCAGCACCACTTGGGGGTCCGTGTCACCCGTCGCTCCCCGCATATCCAGTGTTATGGAGCCTATGTGCTGAATCCTCAAAAGCCTAAGGTAGACACCTATCTTGCTAAGGTCACCGTGATATGTACGGGTGGCTGCGGTGCCGTCTATCTCACCACGTCAAATCCTGTTATCGCCACTGGCGACGGTATCGCTATGGTCTACCGTGCGAAAGGTACGGTAGCGGATATGGAGTTCGTACAGTTCCACCCCACCGTCCTGCATAACCCCAACGAGACGCATCCTGCCTATCTCATCACAGAGGCGATGCGTGGCTATGGCGGTATCCTGAAACTGCCCAATGGCGAGACCTTCATGGAGAAATACGACGAGCGCCTGTCGTTGGCACCTCGTGACATCGTGGCTCGCGCCATCGACAAGGAGATGAAGATTCATGGTCTCGACCATGTGTGCCTCGACGTGACACACAAGCCTGCTGAGGAGACACGTCATCACTTCCCCAATATCTATCAGAAATGTCTGTCGATGGGTATCGACATCACCACCGACTATATCCCTGTCCGTCCTGCTGCCCATTATATGTGTGGCGGTATCAAGGTCGACCTCAACGGTCAGTCGAGCATCGAACGGCTCTACGCCCTTGGCGAGTGCTCCTGCACAGGTCTGCACGGCGGCAACCGCCTTGCCTCCAACTCACTCATCGAGGCTGTGGTCTATGCCGACGCCGCCGCCAAGCACTCTTTGCAGCATATCGACGAGTACGACTATAACCTGGAGGTGCCCGAATGGAATGACGAGGGTACGATGACCAACGAGGAGAAGGTGCTGATTACCCAGAGTGTCAAGGAGGTGGCTCAGATTATGTCCAACTATGTGGGTATCGTCCGCAGCGACCTGCGCCTGCATCGTGCCTGGGACCGTCTCGACATGCTCTATGAGGAGACAGAGCGTCTCTTCAAGCGTGTGAAGGCAAGCCGTGACATCTGCGAACTCCGCAACATGATCAACGTCGGCTACCTCATCACCCGCTGGGCATTGGAGCGCAAGGAGTGCCGTGGTCTCCACTTCACCACCGACTATCCCCTCCATGCCTACGACAAGAAATAGCCACTTTGAAACATTTTGACAAAAGGGCTCTGATATTTCGTGCGAAATTCACCAAGTCCTATCTTGGTCTCAAATACGCAAATCTCAGAAGGTTATCGTATCTTATTGATAATGAGGGCGTTTTGTGCTTTACTAACTTTTTAAACCCTAAAAATACCCCTTTAATGGGGCAAAATAGCAGGTAACTCACGATTTTTTGCAGCCTTCTGACGGAAAAAGGTAGGCTCTTCGTGACCGTGAGGTGCCTCCTCACGACCGTGAGGAGCCTACTATCGTCCCTCGAAGGTACGCCCTTCCTCGTTTTTAGCCCCCAAATACCCTGTTTTTTGCCTTCTCAATTTCCAGAAGCACCAAAAATCTATACACGTTTTTTGACAAGTTTTCTTGACACTGAAAAAATATATTGGTTTTTATTTTGTAATAACATTGTTTTTGCTTATCTTTGCCATGTAAAACTTTGCAGAAAATATACAGAACCTAAAACTGAATAATCTATGCTATATATCGCACTGCCTGACGATAAGGTAAGACGGCTCTCTTTCTATTTGGCGATGGAGGAATACGTGGCAAAGCACGTGAAGGCGGACGACTGCTTCTTCATGTGGCAGGTAGAGCCCAGTGTCATCTTCGGGCGCAACCAACTAATAGAGAATGAGGTCAACCTTGACTTCTGCCGGAAACACCATATACAGACCTACCGACGGAAAAGCGGAGGAGGGTGTGTGTATGCCGATATGAACAACGTGATGTTCTCCTATATCACCACAGAAGACCAAGTGGGATTCACCTTCAACCGCTATATCAACATGGTGGTGCTGACCCTCCAGCGACTGGGCGTCGACGCATCACCCTCAGGGCGCAACGACGTGATGATCGGCAACAAAAAGGTGTCGGGCAACGCCTTCTACAAGATTCCAGGGCATAGCATCGTACACGGCACCATGCTCTATGATACGGACCTGTTGAACATGGTGGGAGCCATTACCCCACCCGACACCAAACTGATATCGAAAGGCGTACAGAGTGTTCACCAGCGTGTGGACTTCCTCAAGAACCACCTGAAAATCAGCCTGTCTGAGTTCAAGGACTTCGTGCACCAGCAACTCTGCGAGAGCGACCTGACACTGGGCGAGGACGACATCCGCCAGATAGAGGAGATAGAGCAGGAATACCTCTCCGATGAGTTTATCTACGGCAAGAATCCACGTTACACCCTCATCAAGAAACGCCGCATAGAAGGTGTCGGTGAGTTTGAGGCACGTATTGAGGTGAAGAATAACATCATCAAGTCGGTGAACCTGATGGGTGATTTCTTCCTCGTGGGCGACCTCGACCAAGGACTGCTCAACAAGTTGAAGGACGTTCCCTTGGATGCCAGTGTCCTCAGCCACATCCTGCCCGACCGTATCGACGACATCATCATGAACCTGATGAAAACCGACTTCGTCGACCTCCTCACCACCTAACAAACCTACAAAACCTAACAAAACCTAATTTATATGGAAAACAAAAAGACCTGTCTTTACGACAAGCATGTAGCCCTGGGGGCACTCATCTCTCCCTTCGGAGGCTTTGACATGCCTATCCAATACACGAATATCATAGATGAGCACCAGGCAGTACGCCAGCACTGTGGTGTCTTCGATGTCAGCCACATGGGCGAGGTCCTTGTCACGGGCAAAGAGGCGGAGCGTTATGTCAACCATATCTTCACCAATGATGTCAGGGGCATTCCCGCAGGCAAGATACTCTATGGCATGATGTGTTATGAGGATGGCGGTGTGGTCGACGACCTATTAGTATATAAGGTTGCGGATGACCGTTTCCTCCTCGTCATCAACGCCTCGAACATCGACAAGGACTGGGAGTGGATTGAGCGACAAGCGAAGGATTTCGACATCACCCTGGAACATCAGAGCGACCTCTATGGGGAACTTGCCATTCAGGGTCCTGAGGCTGAGCAGGTGATGGAGCAGACATTAGGCATCCCCTGCCAGGAACTTACCTTCTATACCTTCAAGTGCATCAATGACATCATCGTGTCGAGAACGGGCTATACAGGAGAGGACGGCTTTGAGATCTATGCCAAGCCCGCACAAATCAATACCTATTGGGACCAACTCATCGCCGCAGGTATCAAGCCTTGTGGACTGGGCTGCCGTGACACCCTGCGCTTCGAGGTGGGACTGCCCCTCTACGGGGATGAGTTATCGGAGACGATTACTCCTATCATGGCAGGCTTGGGCATCTTCGTCAAACTCGACAAGGAGGAGTTCATCGGCAAGGACGCCCTCACCCGTCAGAAAGCGGAGGGCGCACCCAAGAAACTCGTGGGCATTGAACTGCACGACAAGGCGATTCCCCGTCATGGCTATGCCGTATTGAAAGACGGGCAGCAGATCGGCGAGGTAACCACAGGCTATCACACCATCTCCACCGACAAGAGTGTCTGCATGGCACTCATCGACAGTCCCTATGCCACCTTGGGCACGGAGGTGGATATCCAAATCCGTAAGAAGACCTTCGCAGGCACCGTCTGCAAGAAGCGCTTCTACGACAAGCATTACAAGAAATAACCTACCAACCCTATTAATAATCCTAAAAACTATCGATACAATGGCAAAAGTAATTGAAGGACTCTATTACAGCGAGTCACACGAATACGTGAGAGTAGAAGGCGACTTTGGTTTCATCGGCATCACCGACTATGCCCAGAACGCCTTAGGCAATGTGGTATATGTCGACCTTCCAGAGGTGGACGATGAGGTAACGGCAGGCGAGGAGTTCGGTGCTGTGGAGAGCGTCAAGGCGGCAAGCGACCTGATGTCTCCCGTCAGTGGTACCGTCGTGGAGGTCAATGAGGCATTGGACGACCAGCCCGAACTCGTCAACCAGGACGCTTTCGCCAACTGGATCATCAAAGTGGAGATCAGTGACAAGAGCGAACTTGACAACCTGATGGACGCCAAGGCTTACGCCGCTTTCTGTGAGAAGTAACTTTTTCCGAGACTACGATATTGCGACATGTTTAAATATTTCCCGCATACAGAAAAGGACTTACAGGCGATGATGGAGAAAGTCGGGGTGAAGAGCCTTGACGACCTCTATACTGAAGTGCCTGAGGACATCCGCTTTCGTGGCGACTACCAGTTGCCCGAGCAGATGAGCGAGGTGGAGGTGCGCCAGTTATTTGAGACACTGGGCGAGCAGAACAGTACACTGAAGTGCTTCGCTGGTGCCGGTGTCTATGACCACTACACCCCTGCTGTCATTCCCGCATTGCTCAGCCGGTCGGAGTTCCTGACGAGTTACACCCCCTATCAGGCAGAGATCTCCCAGGGTACCCTCCACTATATCTTCGAATACCAGTCGATGATGGCGGAACTGACAGGCATGGACATCTCCAATGCCTCGATGTACGACGGAGCCACCGCAGCCGCCGAGGCGGTGATGATGGCTGTTGCCGCTGGCAAGAAGCAGAACACCGTGCTCATCAGTGAGACCCTTGACCCGAAAGTGTTAAAAGTGATAGAGACCTATGCCCACTTCCACGGTATCCAACTGGAGATGATCCGACAGCAGGGCGGCATCACAGACAAGAGCCACCTCACTGACCTGCTCGCCGAACACCAAGGAAATGTAGCAGGCATCCTCGTACAACAGCCCAACTATTACGGAATAGTCGAAGACTATAGCGGTTATGCCAAGGCGATCCATGAGCAGAAGGGACTCTTCATCATGAGCAGCATCGCCGCCGACCTCGCTGTATTGAAGACCCCAGGCGAATGGGGTGCCGACATTGCGGTAGGCGATGGGCAGTCTTTAGGTATCCCGATGCAGTTTGGAGGTCCGTATGTAGGTTATATGTGCTGTACGGAGAAACTCATCCGCAAGATGCCGGGACGTATCGTTGGCATGACACAGGACAACCGAGGGCAACGTGCCTTCGTATTGACCCTACAGGCTCGTGAGCAGCATATCCGTCGTCAGAAGGCGACCTCGAATATCTGCTCGAACCAGAGTCTGATGGCACTCTGGGTGACCGTCTATCTATCGCTGATGGGCAAGGAGGGACTGCGTGAGGCCGCACAATTGTCGTATGCCGGAGCCCATTACCTCTGTGAGAAACTGTTAGCGACGGAAGCATTCACACTTGTCTACGACCGTCCCTTCTTCAACGAGTTCGTAGTGCGTTATAAGAATGAGAACGAAACCGTTGATGAATTAATAGAAAGGATGACGGAGCAAGGGTATTTCGCTGGTGTGAGGGTCGCTGACGACCAGTTGATGATTGCCGTCACTGAGAAGAGAAGCAAAGAGGATATTGACAACTTCATCAAAGAACTAAAACCATGAATAATCGATTATACGGAAACCTGATTTTCGAACTCTCAAAGAAGGGACGCAAGGGTTACTCCTTGCCCAAGAACCGTTTCGGTGACTACGAGATACCTGCTGACATGCAACGCCAGGAGGTAGCGCAGTTGCCCGAATGCGACGAGATGACAGTGGTACGCCACTATACTAACCTGTCGGCGAATAACTTCGGAGTAGACAATGGTTTCTATCCATTAGGTTCCTGCACGATGAAGTATAACCCAAAGATCAACGAGGAGATAGCGGCACTCCCTCCATTTGCCAACCTGCATCCCTTACAGCCCCAAGAGACAACGAAAGGCGCACAGGCGGTATGTACGTTATTGAAGAAAGCACTCTGTGAACTGACGGGGCTTGCTGACTTCACCCTCAAGCCCTTTGCCGGTGCCCATGGTGAACTGACGGGGCTCATGGTTATTCGTGGCTACCACGAGAGCCGTGGCGACAGCAAGCGCACCAAGGTCATCGTCCCAGACTCCGCCCATGGCACCAATCCTGCCTCAGCAGCAGTATGCGGACTGGAGATCCTGGAGGTGAAGTCAACGGCGGAGGGCTTAGTAGACATAGTAGACTTAGAGAAAATAGTCAACATAGAAGGTCCTAATATCGCCGCCATGATGATGACCAACCCCAACACCCTTGGGCTCTTTGAGCGAGACATCCCCAAGATAGCCAACCTCATCCATGACTGTGGCGGACTGATGTACTACGACGGTGCCAACCTCAACCCGATGCTGGGTGCCTGTCGCCCTGGCGACATGGGTTTCGACGTGATGCACATCAACCTGCATAAGACGTTCTCCACCCCTCATGGCGGTGGTGGTCCTGGCAGCGGTCCTGTCGGTGTCCGCAAAGGACTGGAGCCATTCCTGCCCTACGTCAGCCCATACGAGAGTGGCAACTTCGCTGTCGTGATGCGTGCCTATTCCTATATCCTGACCTTAGGCAGGGAGAACATCAAACAGGTCGGTCCTCTCGCCACGCTGAATGCCAACTATATCAAGGAGTGCCTGAAGGATGTCTATGAACTCCCTATCGACGGGCTCTGCAAACATGAGTTCGTGTTCGACGGACTGAAAGACAAGTCGACGGGTGTCACCACCATGGACGTGGCGAAACGCCTGTTGGACTATGGCTACCACGCTCCCACCATCTACTTCCCCCTGCTCTTCCATGAGAGTCTTATGATTGAGCCGACGGAGAACGAGTCGAAAGACACGATTGACGGTTTTATCACCGTGATGCGGAAGATCGCCGAGGAGGCAAAGACGGATCCAGAACTGGTGAAGAGCGCCCCCCACCACACACCCATCGGACGGGTGGATGACGTGCTTGCCGCAAAACATCCGATTGTGACTTATAAGCAAATGATCCATGACAACAACTGACCTTATCATCATCGGCGCGGGACCTGGTGGTTACCGCGCCGCTGAATATGCGGCAAAGAACGGACTGCAAGTCGTCATCGTCGAACAGGACGAGGTAGGAGGTACTTGTCTGAACAGAGGGTGTATCCCTACCAAGACGTATGTCCATGCCACTACCTTCCAAGAGGCTTTCGAGCGACAACAGCAGGTAGTAGCGCAACTGCGCAGTGGTGTGGAGCAGATTCTCAGTGCCCCAGGTATCACCCTCGTCCGTGGCACCGCTACCTTCATGGACGCTCATACCGTCCGTGTATGCAGCGACCAAGTCGCTGCACAGGAGTACACTGCCCCCCATGTCATCATCGCCACAGGAAGCAGTGCGAGACTATTGCCCCTGCCCGACATCAACGACCCACGCCTTGTCACCTCCACTGAACTGCTGCGACGCACTACCCTACCAAAACGCCTTACTATCATCGGCGCAGGTGTCATCGGCATGGAGTTCGCCAGTATCTTCAACCGTTTCGGTTCTGAGGTGACGGTCATTGAGTATCTCAAGGAATGCCTACCTATGCTTGACAGCGATATTGCCAAGCGATTGCGTAAGTTGTTGGAGAAGAGAGGCATTAAGTTCCAGATGAAAACTGCCGTACAATCCCTCAAGGATCTGGATGCCGATGTGATCTTGATGGCAACAGGTCGCAAGCCAAATATCAGTGAGGACTTCCAACAGGCAGGCTTCGAGTATGACGGGCGTAAAGGCATTACCGTAGACAATAACTTCGAGACAACGATCAAGGGCATCTACGCCATTGGTGACGTGAATGGTAGACAGATGCTTGCCCATGCCGCTGAGATGCAGGCGATGCGCACCGTCAACCATATCATGGGGAAAACGGACGGTATCCGTTTCGACATCATGCCTGCCGCCATCTTCACGGAGCCGGAGGCTGCGTGTGTGGGACCCTCAGAGGACCAGTTAAAGGAACAAGGTATCGAGTATGTCTGTAAGAAGGCTTTCTGGCGTGCCAATGGAAAGGCACAGGCGATGGGAGAGACGGAGGGAATGCTGAAACTCTTTGTCGCCACGGACGACCGTATCATCGGCTGCCATGCCTACGGTGCCCATGCCGCCGACCTCATACAAGAATGCAGTGCCCTTATGTGCAAGGACACTACACGCTCAGAATTACATGATATGATACATATCCACCCCACCCTCAGCGAGATACTGAAAGCGGCAACGGAGTAGCCATTGGCTAATTATCAGGATCACCTAAGTAGTGATACTCCTTGATATTGGGGTTCTCACCTACATACTCATCCTGTGGCATAGGATCGATGAGTCGCTCTTTGTTATAGTTCTTGATTGTACTGACAAAGAGGATGATATCACTATACTTCACGGTAGGGATAACCAGATTGAAGATACCGATACCCACTCGAATACCCTCAGCACTCAGATTGTTGCGCAGACGGGCTGTAGAGTAGAAACTATGGCGATAGATCTCCAACTTGTTATACTTGTGGAAAGCCTCCATCGCCTCTTTGTCGTTGAAAGTGGAATCTGCTTCCGTGAAGATACGGGAGAAGTTTGCCACCGCATCATCGATACCATCACCTTTAATGCTGTCATTCTCCTGGATGCACTCACGGATATTATCCATCATCTCCGTCTGCATCTTCCCATCGGAAGGAACGGTCATGACGGCTATCACGAAGAGGATGCCGAGGAATACGAGGAGAATAATAATTTTTCCCAAACAACTGTGGTAAAACTCTTGAGCCACAGATTGCTGTGTACGATATGAGTTTCTTGCGTCTTGTTCCATGATGTAAAGGTATTAATGTTTTCTATGAATTATGTATAAGGTTCATAAATTCCTGTCTGGTCTTTGCCTGATTGAAAGCCCCACTGAAATCACTTGTCGTCGTGACAGAGTTCTGCTTCTCAACACCACGCATCTGCATACACATATGTCGCGCCTCCACGACCACCATCACCCCTAAGGGATGGAGCGTCTGCTCGATGCACTCCTTGATCTGGAGGGTCATACGCTCCTGCACTTGCAGCCGATGGGCATAGATATCCACCACACGGGCAATCTTTGAGAGCCCAGTGATATAGCCGTTAGGGATATAGGCGACGTGCGCCTTGCCGTAAAAAGGCAGCATGTGGTGCTCACAGAGTGAGAAGAAGTCAATGTCCTTGACGATGACCATCTGGCTGTAGTTCTCTTTGAAGAGAGCACTACGAAGAACCTCATGGGCATCCATCGAATAACCCTGGGTCAGCACCTGCATCGCCTTTGCCACACGCATGGGGGTCTTCAACAGTCCCTCACGCTCAGGATCCTCCCCTAACAGGGTCAGCACCTCTTTATAATGTGCGGCGAGTTCGTCAAGCCCTTCTCTGTATTCTGGTTCTGTGCTCATTAGTATGCTACTGATATTTTACCTTTGACAATAGATGCCTGTTTATAGCCCATGTTCTGCAACCTGACCATCATCTGATGGGCCTCCTCGTAGGTACGGAAATTACCCACACGACAAATCCACCGTGGAGAGTAGAAATGGACATAGACGGCAATATTAGGGAATTGCGCTCTGATATTATTCCGTGCCTGTTCCGCCATCTGACGATCCTTGCGTGAGTTACCACCCGCAAAAGCCTGTACCCGATAGCCGGTGATCTTACGAGTGGCTGTTGTTGTCGGCTGCGTATTAGCATCAGTAACCTCGCTTTTCAGAGGAGTCTGTTGGGCTGTAGTAGGATTCTTAGTTTGAGTGCCATTATCTTTTGATGGCTCTGTCTTCTTACCATCGTTACTCTTGGCAGGTTGCTGTACGCCCGTTGCAGTCGGGTCGTTCACCAGTTGATCGATATCGGTGCTCTGGTGAATAGTCACAGTACCCTTTCCCTCCGCCTTCTTCTGTACACGATCGGTAAAAGTCTGTGCGTTGGCATGAGTCACCATGCCAACACACAGGATAAATATAGAGATGATCCGTCTCATTATTTCCAAGCGTCGATAATGCCCTTGAAGTCAGCACACTTCAGAGAAGCACCACCAATCAGACCACCGTCGATGTCAGGCTTAGCGAAGAGTTCTGGAGCATTGGAAGCCTTACAACTGCCACCATACAGGATGCTGGTGTCCTCAGCAACGTCCTTGCCATACTTGTCTGCGATAATAGAGCGGATATAGGCGTGGATCTCCTCTGCCTGCTCAGCGGTAGCGGTCTTACCAGTACCGATAGCCCAAATTGGCTCATAGGCAATCACGATCTTACGGAAGTCCTCCTCACTGAGGTTGAAGACACTGCCCTCCAACTCAGCCTTGACGACCTCGTTCTGCTTGTTAGCCTCACGCTCCTCCAGGGTCTCACCGATACAGAAGATCACTTTCAGACCATTCTTCAGGGCGAGCAGCACCTTCTCCTTCAGAATCTCGGGAGTCTCCTTATAATACTCACGACGCTCAGAGTGACCAAGGATGACATACTGAGCACCCGTGCTCTTCACCATCTCAGCGGACACCTCACCAGTGAAAGCACCCTTCTCCTTGTCGGCACAGTTCTCTGCGCCAAGTCCAATCACGTCCTGGTTGATGACCTGAGCGACAGAGGCAAGGTGGATGAATGGTGTGCAGATCACAACACCACAGTTGGGTTTGTCGGCAGCAAGTGCCTCATTCAACTCTTTGGCAAGAGCAACACCTTCTTGCAGGTTCAGGTTCATCTTCCAGTTTCCTGCTACAATTTTCTTTCTCATATCTTTACGTTTTAAAATTTGATATAGTTTATTTGATTTTTCCTTTTTCTTCACCCAACGTGACCACGCCCACAAACGGTCGGCAATCGTGAGCAGGACGAGGGGCAACACGTACCATAGAATGATGGTCATAATCTTCTTAGGCACAGAGTCCTCTGGCATTTGTCCTATCTCCGCTTTCTCCAATGGTTGCACCAGCATCGTCTCATCGGGTAAGTTGTTGTTACTCCACTTACGAATCACTTTGCCGTCATGCAACAGGAGCAGTCCCGGATTGCTGCGTATCATCGTTTTCAGCACGACATCGTCCGTCATACAGAACTCATATTCCGCTCCTGTGCCATTTTTCCATCGGGTAACGGCTCGCTCACCACTTGCCGTCAGGCAATAGAACGGATAGCCTCTCTCCTGTGCGTACTCAAACACCTGATTGATTTTATCAAACTGGCTCTCGTCAGCCTGTTCCAGATGAGGCGAGGCAAGCAGGAAGACATACCCTCTCTGACTCAATAGCGAGTCTGTGATGTCCGTACCATCCTGACGCTCCATAAAGAGATCAACATAAGGCGACTCCTCACCCTCCAGCATCTGTTGCCATCCCTTTCGCAAATCAGCCCCCACATGATAGGGACGGAAATCGAAATAAGGCAGGTCATAGATCGCTTTTCCCGATACGATAAGGATGAACAGTGCCGTGTAGTTCATCACAATCCATTGGTTGGAATGCGACACGAAGCGCATCATCTCCAACGGTTGCCATGCCACCAACAAGGCACAGGCAAGCAGCACCACATTCTTCCAGAAAGTCTGCCAGTTAGTGAGTACGATAGCATCACCAAAACAGCCACAATCGCTAATGGGATTCGCTATGGCGAGCCACAGTGTCAGGGGTGTCATGATAATGAGCCAAACCACGATAATGCGTGACACTACACGACGGCGGATGGCAAATAACAGGCAGATGCCGAGCCAGAACTCGGCTGCCGACAGCAGGACTGAAACGACGAGCGACAGGAAGTCTGGGACCACATGCGCTAAGTGCATCGCTGCCAGATAGTCGGCTATCTTGTATTGTGTGCCCATCGGGTCCACTGCCTTGACGAATCCTGAGAGGATAAAGGTCACGGCGACCACGAAACGGGCGGTATTTACCAAAATCTTCCTCATCCCTCCTCACTCAACTTAATCGCTCCGAAGACCGCATAGTTGATGATATCCATATAGTTGGCGTCAATGCCTTCACTGACAAGGGTGTCGCCTTGGAGATTCTCTATCTCCTTGACACGCTCTATCTTGGTGAGGATGAAGTCGGTATAACTGCTGACACGCATACCACGCCATGCCTCGTCGTAGTCATGGTTCTTGCGCTTCATCAGTTCTAATGCCTCCAAGGCATAGCGGTCATAGAGTGCTATCGCTTCCTTGGGCTGCATGTCAACAGTATCAGAGAAACCATGTGCCAGTTGGATAAGCCCCACAATCCCGTAGTTAATCAAGGCGATGAACTCAGGGCGAACACCTTCTCCCACCAGCGACTCCTTTTTGATCTCCAAGGAACGGATCCGCTTTGCCTTGATAAACAGTTGGTCTGTCAGCGACTGGGGGCGCAGGATTCGCCATGAAGCCCCGTAGTCATGGAGTTTCTTCTCAAACAAGTTACGGCATTCTTGCATCACCTGCTCAAACTGCACGTTCGTTTTCTCGTTTTCTTTTGCCATATTCGGGTACAAAGTTACGAAATGTTGAGCGAAATACAAAACAAACTCGTTTGTTTTTATTCCCGAGACGGAGTAACTTCGGCATTTCATGCCAAAGTTACAATTTTTTTTTGTACTTTTGCAGCCGAAAAGGAAAAAATGTCATGAAACTCTATTCTGATGCTGCTTTGGCAAAGATATTAGACCGTGAGATCTTCCATCAGATCAGTGCTGTCGCTGACCGTTTGGGCGTGGAGTGCTATGTGGTGGGAGGCTATGTGCGTGACATCTTCTTGGAACGTCCTTCCGACGATATAGATGTCGTCGTAGTGGGTAGTGGCATCCAAGTAGCCTCAGAACTGAAGAAAGAGTTGGGGAAAAGGGCACATCTTTCTGTCTTCCGCAATTTTGGCACTGCACAAGTGAAGTTTCGTGATATGGAGGTGGAGTTCGTGGGAGCGAGAAGAGAGAGTTACAGCCATGACTCCCGCAAACCTGTCGTGGAGGACGGCACACTGGAGGACGACCAGAACCGTCGTGACTTCACCATCAATGCGATGGCAATCTGTCTGAACAAAGAGCGTTTTGGGGAGTTAGTGGACCCCTTCAATGGTCTTGCCGATTTGGAAGACCGTATCATCGCCACCCCACTCGACCCGGAAGTGACCTTTTCCGATGACCCGCTGCGCATGATGCGCTGTATCCGTTTTGCCACCCAACTGAATTTCCAGATTGAGGAAGAGACCTTTGAGGCGTTGGAGCGAATGGCTGACCGCATCAAGATTGTCAGTGGCGAGCGCATTGAGGTCGAACTTAACAAGATCATGATGGCTCCCCATCCCAGCATTGGCTTCGAGTATTTGCAGCGCAGTGGACTCTTGCAGATCATCCTGCCAGAACTTGCCGCCTTAGACATCGTGGAGAAGCGTGACGGACGTGCCCATAAGAATAATTTCTATCATACGTTAGAGGTATTGGAGAATGTCTGCGCACATCATGCTCCCCTGTGGCTGAGATGGAGTGCCCTGCTACATGATATCGGGAAGACAAAGACGAAACGATGGGAGCCCAAGTCGGGATGGACCTTCCATAACCATAATTATATTGGGGCGAAGATGGTGGTGGATATTTTCCGCCGCCTGAAACTGCCCATGGGGGCAGAGATGCGGTATGTGCAGAAACTCGTAGACCTCCACATGCGTCCCATCGCCATTGCTGACGAGGTGGTGACAGACTCCGCCGTACGCCGTTTACTCAATGATGCCGGTGATGATATTGACGACCTGATGACGCTCTGCGAGGCAGATATCACCTCCAAGAACGAGGTACGCAAGAAAATGTTCCTGGAGAATTTTCGGATGGTGCGTGAGAAACTCGCCGACCTGAAGGAGAAAGACTACAAACGGCTGTTGCAACCTGTCATCGACGGCAATGAGATTATGGAACTATTCCATCTGCAGCCTTCTCGTGAGGTAGGTATCTTGAAGCAATACTTAAAAGACGCCGTTCTCGACAATCAAGTAGAGAACGAGCGTGAGCCTCTCATGCGACTTCTGATGGAGAAGGCACAAAAAATGGGATTAGCCGTTGACTAATCCCATCTCCAATTTATCAAATCATTCATCTATCGCACAACCATCTTACGACCATTGTGGATATAAACTCCCTTTTGCGAGGGTACCATACTACGCTGTCCATTCAGGCGGTAGTAAGGCATATCTTTCCTGTTCTCCGAGACTATCACCTTATTGATACCTGTGGAGGCAGGAAGGACGGTCAGTGTACCAGCCACGAATGTGAGGTCATAACTCTCTGCCTTCGCTGTCACAGTGATAGGATAGTCACCTGCGGGAGAGTCGGTGTCAGCCTCACAGGTAAAGACTGGTTCCTCCACCCATACAGGCACCTCGTCACCATTCACCAGCCCCTCAAAAGTCAGTGTGAACTCAGGGTCAGGCTGCCCTACCTCACGGGTAGCATTAGCCACGGTGGCGGTAGCACTCACCCTTTGTACCACCAGATAACCGTCGAGCAATGTCACATTCTCGTCAGTGATCGTTCCTGCCTCGATGGTGATGGGATAACGCCCTGCGGGAGAGTCTGCCGTCGCCTCACAGGTAAGGACTGGTGTTCCCTCGATGGGGTCACCCTGTACGGTATAAGTCAGTTCTGGGTTCTCCTCACCATAGTAGCGGATGGTGTTACGCACTTTGACGGACGAGCCAAACTCCAAGATATTGTCGTAGTCACTGCCCTTGAAACTATTCCACTGTGCCTTCTGCGCATATTTGGTCTTGCTGCCACTGGGCACATATAATTTGCAATTGTATACGGTAATGCCAGTGAACACATCGGATCCCCCCAGCGTAGGAGGCTCCTTGGATGACACACGTATCTCCGTCAGTGAACTTGCCGAGCGGAAAGCCTCACGTCCAATCGTCTCAATACTATTGGGAATCACCACTTTCGACAGGCGTGAGCAGCCCGCCATGGCATAGTCGTGCAGCGTTGTCGTCCCCTTGGCGATATTCATCTCACCATTGGTATTAGGCAGCACCTCGATGATCTCCGTCTCCTCGTTGTTCCATACAACCCCGTCAACAATCTTAAAATTAGCATTAGCCGCTGGTGTTCCTATCTCAATATCGCTCAAGGCACCGCAAAGTGCCAATGCACCATCACCCCATGCTTTCAGTCCTGCGGGCAGGCTCAGGGAGCGCAGTCGGCGACAGCCATAGAAAGCCCTTGTCGGCAACTCATCATAAGCCGTTGTCAACTGCTTGCCGCCATCTATCAGATAGGCATTGCCACCGCTCACGAAGCGTGCCTCCGAGAGGTCCAGTTTCTGCAGGTAGCCGTCTGTCCGCTCTCCTCTCTCATCCGAGCCGGCAAGTCTGCGCAACTGGCGCAGGTCGCTGGAGTTAATATTACCCGATAGTTTCAGTGAGCCTACAGTACCTATCTTGTCGTCGCCCAGCACACTACTCAAGGAGCCAGCCTCTGTCAGTGCGATGACCTCATCGGTCAAGTCACGGGGGGCGCCCTTGATACCGATAATCATGTCCTGCCCTCTGCTGAACTGATAGCCGCTGGGGTTCAGTAGCGAGATATCGTAGTAGCCATCGTCCTCACCGCTCCATCCCCAGTTGACATACACCATGCCAGAAGCATTATAGCCATGCAGCACGAAGGCGTGTCCACCTTGCCAACTGTCCGCACCTCCATAGTAGATAGGACCGTCCTCGCTGATAGCACGGAACACCATGTCCATCCACTCCTCATCAGTATAATATTTGGTGCTATAGTAGTCGTCACGCTCCACACATTGGGCATCCTCAAAACCGAAATACGCACGCAGACCTGCGGCGGCATCTTGTGAGTAGGCACCGCTACCTCCCTCTGCGCTACCACCATATCCCATATTGGCAGCGACACCGCAGTCACGCATCAGCACAGCCACGGCCTCCGCCTCAGCGTCACTATAGCCACTGGTGTATTTGTCGAGCATGTGATCCCAGTCGTAGTAGTCTTCCTCGAAGTTCGCCGTGACAGCCTGGCTACCATAATAGATGGTACGCTGTCCGATGCCGTGCTCAGGTGATTTGAAATAGTTCAGCACCTGCGCCATTGCCGTGGCGACACATCCCGTATAGCAACGATCTCCACCATTTGAGATGGGGCAATATTTATTATACGGCATCAATTGATCCCACTCCGTAGTTAGCATTGGCTCTACCATGACGGGATATTTGCTGGGATCAGGGGCAATAGGAGTCAACACCACCCCATTGCTAATGGCTTTCTCCACCACTTCATTCATCGCCTTGAGCCACCACTGGAAATTGGTGTTCTCCTCATTAAATCGCTTGGTCGAAACGCCCAGCACCTCTGGTGCCACATCGTCTGTGGCAACAACGGCAAAGCCACTTCCCTCAAAGCCCAGAATCTCATAGGCATCAGTCGCTTTCAGTGTTTTCAAGTCTGCGACAGTCTTAGCCGCCATACGTTTCATGGCGCGCTGCTGATTAATGGCACGCACGGCTGCCTCTTTCATCTGTTGCTTGCTGCGTGGTGTTGCCGTAGCGACATGGGCAACCATAGCGAACGCCAACATCAAGATAAGTTTATTTTTTCTCATGGTTATTTTGAAAAGGCAGGGACATCTGATATGGACGCCCCTGCCCTTATTATTGGAATGTTACTTGTTGTAAATCCGTGTTATCTTACTTCACGAGGATGGCTTTACCATTGATGACATAGACACCCTTCAGACCGCTGAAGTCCTTAGTCTGCTTGCGAACCAGGCGACCGTCGAGTGCGTAAACGTCTACAGGCTTACCTTCCTTGACAATCTCCTCAATAGCGGTAGTCACGTTGATGTTGACCGTTGCAGGCTTAGACTCTACACCGTTAGTATAGACAGCAGTCACATCGAAGGTGCGGCGCTTACCAGCACTCAACTTGTTACCTGCCACTGTGTAGGTAGTCTTGTCACCCTCTACGGTAGCGATCAAGTCGCCCTCGTAGTAGATATTATAAGAAGCGACAATACCACCACTCTGCAGGAAGGTCACGTCGTCAACGAGCAGTGCCCAGATATCCTTAGAGACGTGACGGATGGCGAAGTACTTCGTGCCCTCGGGCAGGTCAAAGGATACTTCCTCCCATTCTGTGACTGCACATGTAGCATCTGCGATCTTTGTGAAACTCTCAATCTCCTTATTGGTAGAAGAAACCAATATCTCATAACTCTCAGGTCCATAATCGGTCACGAGTTCACGAGTATAGAACTTGACGGTCTGTGCCACACCAGGCAACTCAGGCGAAATCAGCCAGTTATCAGTGGCAGGCACATCACCAGACGATGCTCCCTTACATGCAGAGATGAAGTACTTATCACCGCTGTGGGCAGTATAGGCTGTCAGTTCTGCGTTGGCTGCCAGCGGATTGAAGACAATCCATGAAGCAGGCTGACCAAGAGCAGTCTCTATGCCACTGAAGCCATAGCCCAACTCACCGTTAGAACCATCGTAGACAGTCCACTCACCAATAGTACCTGTGTTGGAGACATACTGCTTAGCGTCAGCGTCGTAAATACCACCGTTATCATTATCGTCATACGACTCCACATCGTCGGTTACCTCCTCAGTGGAATTTGAAGGAGCAGTCCAAGCGAGGTCTACACCTGCGTCACCCTTGTCCTTAGCGGTCAGGTTCTCAGGAGCAGCAACAGTAGGCTCTTTGATGGTGATAATGGTCTCAGCGGTATTGTCGTCTGGCTCAAGTTCATTATCAAAAGCGACCTCTGCGGTGAAGGTCACGTCGTCAACCTGATCGAAGATAGTGGTAGCAAACTCGGCAGTGTACTCAGCCTTCTTGAAGGGAGCCAATGCCTCAGTAACGGTCTCGCTGAGCAATTCCTCATTGCCAGCCTTGATAGTGACAGTGTAACTATTGGCAGCGTTCTCACCCTTATTCTCAACAATAGCCTTGACAGTAGCCGTCTGACCTGCTGTTACAGTAGCAGGAGCAGTTACGGTCACACCGAGGTTATACTCATAGAGGTCAACCACACGGATAGCATCCATGACGATATTGTCGCCCCAGTCAATAATATTGCCCTCATCATCAGCAGTCAGGGGAGTAGTGTATTGAGCAAGGAATGCTATCTGCGCATAGCGTCCGTCCTTCAGTGAGGTAAGAGGCACTTTGACAGTCTGGTTATCAGACTTCAAGGTAACAGTCTGCAATACGTCAAAATCACCACCATCCTTTGCGCCAAAGACATAGAGTTGGCTTACATTAGCACTCTTGACATCGAAGACAAGCACAGGGTTAATTGCCTTGCTGATATTCAACTTACCAGAGATTAACTGAATAGGATTAGAAACATCCTGAGCGGCAAGAACAAGGGCTACACCGTCATCGTCGGTGGCTTCATCAGAGACACCGAGGAAAGCATTGGATGACCAGTAATAGTGCAGTGACTTGCCTGCAAAACTTTCGTTAAACGGCAACTCATAAGACTTACCGATGAGCAGACTTGTGGTATATCCCTCTATGCCAGTACCTGCCTCGTTAGAGGGCTGTACGGCAAATTGCATGTCCTGTTGGTCACCTTCCTCTGTGCTGTAGTCAATAGTGGCAGTTCCGACACCAGTAGCCTCACCGATTTTCTCTGCCAGTTCCCACCATTGGAAGCCCCAGAACGATACGAGTTCAGTAGTATAGATGCCATAGGCAACCTCTGACGGGTTAACGTAACCACCGTTAGGACCAACATTGCCTACAGGCTCCCAAGAGAAGGTAAGTGAAGTTGCGTTATCAACAACATCAACATCACCTAGATCTGCTGGAACGTCAATACCTATGAACGCACTAACCTTCTCGCTCTTCGCACCCTTACCAACGCTGTTGTAGGGAACAGCCTGATAGGTGTATACACCTGCGGTGGCAGGCTCGTCGAAGAAACGCTTCATAGCGCCAGGAGCAACATCAGTAAACTCACCAACAACCTCACCGTTGCGGAGAATCTCAATCTTAGAGATATTCTCAGTCAGGTCCTCGCCACCAGCGTTCTGAGTAGGTGCAGTCACCTTGACAGTAGCCGTCTGGTCGCCTTCGCTACCAGCCAGAACCTCAACCTCAGGAGCAGCAGGAGCACCTGGCTTCAGTCCCAACTCTACAACGAAGTTGTCTACCCAGAGATAATATTTGTCTGCATCAGAGATGGCATGGATACCGAAGTAGTAGTAACCATCCTCGGCTACAGTGAACTCCTCGTTCTCCAAAGTCTCATAAGTATTCCATGTAACTTCGGTAGCAGCAATCACCTGCTCAGTCAAAGCAGAAGCCTTAGCCTCTTTACCCACCTTCAACTCAACACGCTCTGCATAGTAATCACTTTGTGCGCGAGCATCAAAAGCAACACGATACTTCACGCCTGCGGTCAACTTGATAGCAGGAGAAACCAGCCAGTCATTACCGTCATTGTCACCGTTATATCTGTAACGTGCAGAACCATCACTACCGCTAACATTGTCCTTCTCCAAGGTCCATGTGCTACCATCCTCGTTGCTGTCGAGAACTCCGAACTGTGCGAAATCCTCAGCAGTTTCGAACTTGTTCTCGTAAGGAATCTCATCAACGGGAGCACCTGTCTCGGCAACCTCCTCGGCAGGAGCGTCCTTCGTGATGGTGAGAGCCTCTATCCAACTATAATAATATATTTTCTCGTCAGAACCATTGGCAAGCAGTTCATTAACATTGGTCAGCGTGCCTGTCTCCGCATCGTATGACATTACAAAGTCTTCCAATTTCGCACCATCTGTACCAATAGCATATACCTCAGCACCCGACTGGCTTCCTAAATACTGTAGGCCTTTGAATGTAACGGTTGTACCGTCAATGGTACCCTTAATCCAAGCCTCTGGGAAGAGGGTAAAAAGCCCCTGCAGATAGATGTCACTGCCATCCTTTGCATAAGTTACAGTGCTCTTGAACTTAGAAGAGCCGGAATTTGCATAAGTGCTTCCCTGCGTATACCAAGTCTCTGTTGCCACACCTTCCGGAAGAGTGATAGTCACCTTCTCTATAGGAACATATTCGTGCGCATAGGTAAATACTGTGTTGTAGTCTGCCTCGCCATCAAAGTATGTACTGCCACTGTAGTCATAGAACATACCAATGGGGTGGTCAACGTCAGAACCTACCAACGAGATCGTATTACCATCAACGGTGAACGTGATATTCTCTTTGGAAGTATCCTTAGTGAACTCGTTATCACCCTCTCCACTGGTAAGACCCCACCAAAGGGTATAGGCTACACGATAAGAAGCATTGTAATGCTGTACCTGACCAACGGGAATAGTAATGGTATTACCTGACTTGGTACCCTTTACCCAGTTGTTGGCAATAAAATTAGACACAATGTTCTTGATGTAGACAGTGCCGTCCTCGCACTCAACAACGTCAACCTCACCTTCCTGATCGACTGGAATAACTCCAGTAGAATTGGTGTACTTGAAAGCACCACCTGCACGAGAGTAGACCTTACGAACACCTTCACCTGGCTTGGTGATAATGCCATTAGCGTCAACCTCCTCGCCAGTAGCCTTCAGTATGGTCAATGGAGCCTGAGGAATCACATAAGAATAAGGACGCAAGTGGTTGCGACCTTCTTGTGGACGAAGAGGAGTCTGCAATGCCTCCTCTTTGACTGCCTTCGTGGATTTGTAGGCGTCAATAGCCTTTTCCATGGCGGCAGTCTTCTTGACTGACACAATCTTGTGTGCTTCAAGTTTCTTAGCAGGAGCCTGTCTCTTTGCCACCTGCGCTTGAGCAGGTACTGCAAGCAGCAACGCTGCCATCAATACCCCCCCCAAATAAGAAGTAAACTTTTTACTCATAAACTGTAATACATTAGTTAATATTATAAAATAATTCACGAAATTTCAAAAACACGGGTGCAAAGGTAACATTTTTCAATAAAAAGAGCAAATATTTATGACATTTTTTGTTTTAAAACCCTTTTTTACTTAAAATATGTCAGATCTCTCATACCACAAACATGGTAGGAGGAGCCGAGGTGAAAACTTCGACCTGTTTGTGACTTACAAACGGGTCGAATGAAGCGTTCAAACGGGTCGTTTGAACGCTTCATTCACTTTACTCATTACAGCCTGACAACCGTATTGCCTCCTTGAGGAAGTCGGATGGTGATGGTGACGGGACCGTCGGTAGAACGGGCAAGACCACGGATGAGCAGTTGGGCATTACCCATAAAAGCAGGAATTGTCGCTGTCTGACGGTCGGAGCCTTGCGGACGCTCAGCGACCTTATAACCCGGATCACCATTGCCCCAGCCGAGAATCTCGGCATCGCCGTCGACACTGACCTGCAACTGGTCGCAGGCATCAGGCACGTAACGTCCCTTTTGATCCTTCAGCGTGAGGTCGACGACCACGACATCCTGTCCGTCATGACGGAGCGTTGACTTGCTGACAGAAGCCTCGGCACGCACTGCGGAACCTGTTGTCTCGATACGCTCCGTGGCAACACGCTTGCCGTTACGATAACCATAGGCAACCAATCTACCTGGGCGGTAGGTCGTCTTCCAGACAAGGTGCCCGTCTTTGCTGAGAGCCTGCCTGCCGAGCGACTTGCCATCTTGCAGCAACTCCACCTCGTCCAGGTTGGAATATGCCCACACCTCTATCTCCTTGCCTTCCCAACCTCTCAGATTCCAGTGGGGAAAGACATGGAGCACGGGCTGATCGGTCCATGCCGCCTTCAAATAATACGCCTCGTCCTTGGGAAAACCGCAGTAGTCGAGAATACCAAACTGGCTACCTGTAGCGGGCCACACCATGGGATTCGGCTCCCCACGGTAGTCAAAACCCGTCCAATAGAAGAGTCCGCCAGCCCAGATATTGTCACGGTAGAATTTCCAGCCACGCTCGATGACATTCTTCTCACCGTTGCTACGCTCCTCACCAGCCATATTGATACTCTCCATCCAGCCCTTGAGGGAGTCGGTGGCATAGACATTACGGGTACCACAGGCACTCGTCTCCTCCGTGCCTACCACTACCCAGTCAGGATAAGCCTTATGGCGGTTGTCGACATCATTCTGCACGATATAGTTATAGCCATGGACATCCACCTGCTTGACGATGCCAAAGCCACCGCTGTTACCATAGGTATACAGACGGGAGTCGTCGATGGTACGGGCATAGTCGATCATCGCACGGGCTATCTTCTCGCCCTTGTCACCGCTCTCTATCCACCACTCCTCGTTACCGATGCTCCACAGTGCCACAGACGGGTGGTTACGATGGTCGACAATCATACGGCGCAGCAGGTCGTAATGCTCCTGATTGGTACCCATCAGGCGGTTCTCGTCAATACAGAGCACACCTAATGAGTCGCAGACATCCAGCATCACATCAGAGGCAGGGTTGTGCGACCAACGGATAGCGTTCATCCCTAACGCACGGAGTTTGTTGATGCGATAAATCCACAGTTCCTTGCTGACGGCGACACCTACCCCTGGATGGTCAAGATGCATATCTGCGCCCTTGAACTTGAAGGGTTCCCCATTCAGGCGCACGCCCTCCTTCGCATCGAAGGTGATGGTGCGCAGACCCACCTTAGTATAGACGGCATCCTTGCCGTCCGCCGTCACCGTCTTGAGCGTATAGAGATAAGGACTCTTGTCGCTCCACAGGCGTGGCTGCGGAATGGTGAGCGTCTCCTTACCTGTTGCCACCACGGCACCCTCTTGATTATAAAGTATGTTCTGATAGTCACCGGCAGCCTCCACCTTCACTTGGAGCACTCCGTCTCTCCACGTATAGAAGACATCACCGATATGACTGCCTGCGTCTTTCTTGACGAGCCACACGTCACGATAGATTCCTGCGCCCTCATAGTACCATCCCTCCTCTGTCATGGCATCGCAGCGCACGGTGATGAGGTTGTCGCCCCCATAGTTCAGGTACTCGGAGACATTATATTCCTGAGAGGCATAGCCACTGGGCTCCGTTCCCAGATAGAAGCCGTTGCAGAACACCTGTGCGTTACGGAAGATACCTCCGAAACGGATGCTGATAGCCTTTCCCTCATCCTGCTTGTCGACGGTGAAGTGCTTACGATACCAACCGATGGAGTTCTGCGGATATTTCCATCCCACCTGCTTATAGCCATGCGAATGACTTGCCTTACCATCATAAGGCAGGTCTACCACCCAGTCGTGAGGCAGGTTGACATGCGTCCATGTGGAGTCGTTGAAGTCAACGGCAACTGGTCCTTTGTTCTGCCCGATCGCCTTGGCGCGATAGGTAAAATACTCGGTGCCATGGGTAAAGTCCTGTTGCATCGAGGCGGCATCGCCCAGATGGAAAGTCCAATCGTTGTTCAGCAATACGGTCTCACGCTGTGCGGAGGCATTTGCCACACTCAGGAGAGTGCAGACAGCAAGAAGGAAAAGTCTCATTATCTTAGTGGTTTTAGTTATTTCTCAATAGAAGCCTTACGGAGTTTCCGCACCGCTTTGTCACGAATCTGACGCACCCGTTCCCGTTTCAGTCCGAGTTCCACACCGATCTCCGCCATGGTCTTACGCTCGCCGCCAATACCGAAGAAACCTTTGACGACAGCCTGTTCTCGCTCGTTAAGAACGACGATGGCACGGATAAGGTCATCGGAGAGAGAAGCCTGCTCCAAATCGAGGTCAGCCTTCTTCGCATCCGTGTCCTCCAGCACGTTCAACAGGGTATAGTTGTTTTTCGAGCCCACGGGCAGCGACTCATCGGTAGAGAGCACAGGAATCTCGCCCGTCACCTTACGGATAGCCTCCTCGATGCTATGGCGGATATAAGGGGCTGCGAAGGTGACAAAGGGTTTCCCTCTGCTGGAGTCGTATTTCTCCGCTGCCTTGATGAGTCCGATACTTCCCTCACTGATGAGGTCATCGGTACTCAACAACTCGGAGGTGTATTGCCGTGCCAGCGTCACGACATACCCCATATTCTTCTGGATCAACTCGTCGCGGTGTTCTTCTTTTGTATGATTCATTTTTCCCATTTGGGTGCAAAGATAGTCATTTCCAAGCAGAAAACTTGCTAAATCTCAAAATTTCTTTGTACCTTTGTATGCAAATTCAATGTGATGACCAAACAAAAACAACTCAGGAATCTTTGGTACCTATTGCTGGTGATTCCCTTGCTGCTGACCGGCTGTCAGGATGACGAGACGACAGGTAGAGGCGACAGGGACCTCCATACGGAGGCGGCGCAACAACTTATGATGATCTGTGAGACGAACACGGAAGTCAAGCAATTGCTGGAGCATGCCATCCGTCAGGCTGCCAAGATCAACCCCGACCGCCAGTATAACCCCGCACAGACCTTGGAGGAGTTCTACGACTTCATCGACAGGAACGTGCGCTGCCTGCCTTGGGAGGTGATGATGCTGCCTGCCCCCAACGACTATGGACACTCCCTCTATGGGCGTACCGACCAGGGCATCGGCTATTTCTGGTTTGTGGTCGACCAGCCGTTGGACGAGTTGCGGGACAGGGGCTATTTCTATCCCACGGTGGAGTTTGTGGAGCCATTCGCCTCTTGGCTGTCCACCTATAGCAACTCCTGGGGCGACTGGCTGTCGACAACGGACAGTTGGAACGACACATATTATAATATGGTGGCATCCGACCCTGACTGGGGCTTCATGGAAGGATGGTATGGCGAGGGCAACCAATGGAAGACTTTCAACGAGTTCTTTGCCCGCAGTCTGGTGTCACCCGACGTGCGTCCTATCTCCGACACAGAGGTGGTGTCGCCTGCCGACTCCTATCCGAAAGGCACTTGGGCTATCAGCGATGATAACCAGTTGGTGTATACCCCTGAGGAGCGGTTGCAAATCAAGACGGCGATGATCTCCGACATCGCAGGACTTATCGGAGAGAACTCCCCCTACAAGGATGCCTTTGCTGGGGGAACGCTGACCCATACGTTCCTCGATGTCAACTGCTACCATCGATATCATGCCCCTGTCGACGGCATCCTGAAAGAACTGCGCACCATCCCTGGGGTATCGGCTGGGGGCGGCTATACGCTGTGGGATAATGAGCAGAAACTCTACTACTACGTCAACGATATCGGTTTCCAGATGGTGGAGACACGTTCCTGCGCCATTATCGAGACGGAGGACTACGGACTGGTGGCAATGCTACCAGTGGGCATGTCTCAGATATGCAGTTGCAACTGGATTCCCTCCCTGCATGTCGGACAGGCTCTGAAGCGGGGCGACGAGATGGGCTTCTTTCAGTTTGGCGGCTCTGACATTGTCCTGATCTTCCAGAAAGGCGTGGAGGTGGAACTGTGCCATAACAACGATCTCTCGCTGATGGGACAGCCGTATGCGAGACTAACCAAGAAATAATGAACATCAAGTCAATGAAACATCTCATTCCCAAATCCATCAGAGAGTCGATTGCCTTACGGACTGCGTTTCTCATACAATTCTTTGTGCTATTGGTACTGCTGGTGGGTGGTGTGTGGCAAATACACCATGTACGGGACATCGTATCCGCAGAGGTACACTATCAGGCTAGCAAGGCTATGGATGTCGCCATCACGGTGATTGACAACCGCGTGTCGAACGTGGAGACGGCAGTCAACACGGCTGCCTCCTACGCCAACATGCTCGCCTTCGATGAACAGGGAGTCTACACCCTGCTAAGCCAGTTGATCGTGGCAAACAAGGACATCGAGGCGGTCACCATGCTCTATAAAGAGAACTTCTTCCCCAAGCACGGGCGCTACTTCGCCCCAACGGTGGTGTACAACCCCTCTAACGGCTCTTACGAGGAGGATGAGATCGGAGGTCCTGAGCATGACTTCTGCTATCTGGAGACGGACAGCAACTGGGTGTATACCATCAAACTGGACAAAGGCTACTGGTGTCTGCCCTACATCGACTCCATGTCTACCAAACGTCCGATGGTGACTTACTCCGTCCCCCTGCACGATGAGACGGGAGCGATCTACGCTGTGTTATGCGCCGATGTGAACCTGCACTGGGTACAGCGTATTGTCAATGAGGCGAAGCCTTATGCGTACTCGCAGATTAGTGTGCTGAGCCGTGATGCGAAATACATCTGCCACCCTGACTCCAACAGTATCCTGTCTGTGGATGCCTTGAAGTTAGCACGCTCGAAGAAAGACACGGAATTCCTGGAACTCACCCAACGGATGCTGCAAGGCAAGCGAGGGTCGGACACGATAGACAAACGATATATCGACGAATCGGAGGACAAGGAGAACGATGACGACTACCTCATCTACTATGCGCCTGTGAAACGAGTGCAGTGGGCGGTGGGCTTCACCTATCCTATTCGCAAGATCATGGAGAAACCCAATCAGTTACGTGCCTTTATGATTTTCTTCCGAGTCGTCACCCTCCTGCTGATCTTGGCAGTCACCTATCTCATCATCCATGTCCAACTACGCCCCTTGAAGACCATCGCCCAGTCGACACAGGAGGTGGCAAAAGGTAATTTCCAGACACAGTTGCCTATGGTCAGGACGCACGACGAGGTACGCCAGTTCCGTGACTCCTTTGCGGAGATGCAACGGTCACTGGCGAACTATGTGGAGGAACTGAAAACGACGACGGCAAGCAAGGCAAGTATGGAGAGCGAACTGAAAGTAGCGTCGGGCATTCAGATGGCGATGTTGCCCAAGCAGATGCCTCCCTTCCCGGAACGTACGGATATCGACCTGTATGCCATGCTGAAGCCTGCAAAGGATGTGGGAGGCGACTTGTTCGACTGCCTGATTCGTGACGAGCACCTCTATTTCTGTGTGGGCGATGTCTCTGGAAAGGGTGTCCCTGCCGCCTTGTTCATGGCGATGGTGCGCAGTCTGTTCCGTAATATCACGTCGTATGCCAGTTCTCCTGCCGAGATTGCCATGGCACTCAACCGAGGACTTGCCGACGGCAATGACTATAACATGTTCTGCACGATGCTCCTGGGGGTACTCGACCTGAGGACAGGACAGGTGGATTATTGCAATGCGGGGCATAACGCCCCAGTCTTACGACGGGAGAAAGAGGGAGCGGTCGTCTTTGACTATGTAAATCCGAAGGTCAATATGCCATTAGGTGTTTTTGATGGCTTTGAGTATGAGGAGGAGCATGCACAATTGCAGACTGGCGACGGCATCTTCCTCTATACCGATGGGGTGACAGAGGCGGAGGACATCCGTGCCGGTCTCTTTGGCGAGGAGAAACTGTTAGAGGTCTTGAGGGGATGCCAACAACAAGGCCATCTGTCACCACGCGACTATGTGGATGCTGTATACGATGCCGTCAAGCAACATGCCGAAGGAGCAGTACAGAGCGACGACATCACCATGATGCTGGTAGAATATAAAGGGTAATCAGGTATGAGGAAATATCCCGTTTTATTCGTATTACTCTTTCAGAGTATCGCTATGACGGCACAGGACTCCGTACAGGTGTCACTCGGTGCTGATCTGGTAAGTCACTATATCTGGCGTGGACAGGACTTGGGACATGTGAGCGTGCAGCCCACCTTGGGCGTTGGCTATAAAGGGTTGTCCCTCTCCCTCTGGGGGAGTGCTGGCATCTCCAAACACGAGGATCCCTACGAAATAGATGTCACCCTCGACTATACGTGGAGGGGGGTGACGATTGGTCTCACCGACTACTGGTCGGATGAAGGCTACGACCACGACACGAAGTATTTCGACTATGCCGCCCATACCACCAGCCACACCTTGGAGGCACATCTCTGCTATGACTTCGGATGGGCTTCGCTAGGATGGTATACCAATTTCGCTGGGTATGACGGAGTCAACAAAAAAGACAAGCGGGCATATTCCTCCTATCTTGAGGCAAGTGTGCCTTTCCTGTTGGGCGGTTGTGAGTGGAGTGCCACCATTGGTGCCGTACCCTATGCCACCACCTATTATGACACCAATGGCTTCGCCATCACCAGTCTGTCGCTAAGAGCCACCTATCCTCTTGCCGTCAGCAAGACTTTTTCACTACCTCTCTTTACCGAGGTCCATGCCAACCCTCGTCAGGAGAAAATGTGGTTTCTATTGGGTATGACGATTAGTCCTTGGTAAAAACAAAAAGGGAGACGGACTTTTCCCGTCTCCCTTTTCCGAAGAATCATGTCGATTTAGGAAATCTCAATCATACGTGACACCTTCGTCTCCTCCTTTTTCATCTTTGGCAACACAACGGTCAGGATGCCATTGTCGACCTTTGCCGAGATTTGCTCCTTGTCAACATCCTCAGGCAGTGAGTAGTTCTGCTGGTAGTTCGTGTAACTGAACTCACGGCGCAGGTAGTGCTGCTTCTTGTCCTCCTCCTTGTGCTCCATCTTGTTCTCGATGGCAATGCTCAGGTTGCCGTCCTCGTTCAGGTGTACCCTGCAATACTCTTTCTTAATACCTGGGGCTGCAACCTCCATGGTGTAGGCGTTCTCGTCTTCCTTGACATTCACTGCCGGAGCGGTATTTCTGGTCGAAGCCATCATATCATTGTTCATAAACTCGTCAAACATAGTTGGGAACCAACTGTTTTTGAATACTGGTAACATAATCATACCTCCTAATTCTATTTTAATTGTTCTATCATGTTATTTATCTCCTGAGTGCCTCCGTTTTCGCTTCGGCATTCACCCATAATAGTACAACTAACGTGCCACTATCCCTTTTCTGCCACAATGACAGGATAAAGCGACAGTTTGTCATAAATAGATAATATTATGCTTTCTTCGCACAAGTCGGACAGATGCCCTTCACGACATATTCCGTCTCTTCCTGGACAAAACCAGCAGGCAGAGGAACAGACGGAATATGCACATTGGTCAGGCAATAGGTGCGACGACACTGGCGACAGGTCAGATGCACATGTCCGTGACAATGGCGTGTGTCGTCCAAATGGCAGACACAGTATTTCTGAGAGCCAGAGCCGTCGTCGATATTATGCAGAAGATGAGCCTCAGCCAGTAAGGTCAGGGTACGAAACAAGGTAGAGCGGTCTACTGTTGGCATCTTCGCCTCTAAGTCGGCAAGACTGAAGGCATCATGAAAACCATGACGGACCTGTCGCCAGACCATCAGGCGCACTGCCGTCACACGAATGCCGGCATTGTCGAGCACCTGTTCATCGGAGATATCCATAATACCCCTGTTATTCATTGTTCTTATTGGTTCATATTCACAAACTTGACATCAGCGAGTGTCAGTTTGGTGGTCTTCTCGTCAATCAGTTTATCGTTCTTCGTATAGGCTATCGTGCAGTTGGATATCTCGATATCATGCACCAAGTCGAGTCCGAGAATACCCCCGGCACGGATTCCCGTCTTGGTACCATAGCACACCACGTTGCAGATGTGGATATCCTGGAAGTCAGGGGCTTTCTTGCGCTGCTCCTCCGTAAAGGTAGGCACCTCATTCTCATTGCTGCCAGCAGGACGGTCGAGGTAGTCGCACTGGAAGACAATAGCCTCATCCTTGATATCAGTCATCACGATATCGCTGACATAGAGTTGCTCGGTCTTACCGCCACGACCCAGCCCGCTCTTAAAGCGCAGCCCCGTGTCCGTACCACTGAAACGGTTATGGCGCACTACGATACGACGCATCCCCGTGATGGTCTCACTTCCCAACACGAAGCCACCATGGGCATGGTATACGGTATTGTCCTGTATCACGATATCCTCACAGCCGTTTGCCACGGCATTCTCCTTATAGTTGCCACTCTTCATACAGAGTCCGTCATCACCAGCGTCCACCACGGAGTTGACAATCAGACCGACATTCACATCGCTGAAATCTATTGCGTCACCATTCTGGGCATTCCAAGGACAGCGCACCGTGATACCGTCTACGATGACATTCTTACAGTTGCAGGGATGCACATGGAACTTAGGGGCGTTTTGGAAGGTGACACCCTCGAAAAGCACGTTCTCACAATCCGTGAAGCGCACCAAGTCATTACGCATCTTCTCCTGCTTCTCCGGTGTCTCCTTGATATCAGGGAGCCCGGACTTACGCTGCCACGGATACCACAGGGTACCGTTCTGACGCTCCACGCCACCTATCTCCTGATATGCCTTCCATTCCACGTCGCTCACCTTACTACGTTTCACGGGTCGCCACTGGGCACCGTTGCCGTCAATGATACCACCACCCCTGATGGCGATATTCTTGCGCTTCGAGGCCTTGATACAGGGCTCCACCCTACTCGACTTCCCCTCCTTGTCGACATAGAGCGACTTGTCGGGAGAGAAATAGATGATGGCGTTCTTGTCCAAGTACAACTCAATATTGTCTTTCAACTGGATAGGTCCTGTGAGCCACACTCCTGCTGGCACGGTAAGCCGCCCCCCACCCTGTTTGGAGAGCATGCTGATACCCTTGCGGAAAGCCTCCGTGTTGAGTGTCACACCATCGCCCACGCCTCCCACGGCATTAATACTCAGCCCACGGTTGGGAATGACGGGACGACTGACCTGTGCCACCTTTACTGGCAGGTTCTGATAATACTTCGAATAGTCCTGTGCCATCGCCAAGGCAGGCAACAGCAGCATCACGATAGCGCAGTTTAAGCGTAGTCTGACCTTCATATTCCCAAATTGATTATACCAAATGCTCGATGAGGTCAGCACGCTCCCCAGGCAACATATCGATGACAGGAATCTCAATCATCGTATAGCAACCAGGCTGCTGACGCAGCGAGGCACGAGCCACATTAACCAAGACCTGAGCGGTCAGAGCAGGGTTGTTGATACTCATATTGAACTCTAAACGCTGGTTCTGAGTCTTACCACTCACACCCTTGCGAACGAGGTTCACGCCATGCCCCATATCCTTGACTGCGTCAACAGACTCCACTGCGAAGACATGAGTCTCGTCGTTAGCGAAATAAGGGTCAGCCTTAATGTCCTTGGTCACCTGCTCCAAGGTGTAACCGTCCTCCAACTCCACATATACCATACGGCGATGGATGCCCTCACCAAGGGGAATCGTCATCGACAGGGCATTCTTCACTCCTGCCTTCGAGCGGACACAAACAGAGTGTCCCATCGACATACCAGGACCAAAGTTCGTATAACTTAGTCCTTTGGGAGCAAGACTCTGCATCAAGGTACGGACAATAGAGTCAGAGCCTGGATCCCAACCTGCGGCAATCACGCTGACGGTATTTGTCTGCTTGTTTATCTCCATCAGACGCTCACGATAGCCACGAATATTAGTGTGGATATCGAAAGAGTCAACGGTATTGATACCCAATGGAAGTATCTGCTTGGCATATTCCTCACATGAACGGGTTGGGGTAGCGAGGATAGCGACATCAACGTCCTTTAGTTCCTTGATATCCTTCACTACCTCATAGGGAGCCAACTCTGCGGGTTTGTCTGCGGCACCGTTTCTGCGCACTACTCCTGCAATCTCAAAATCGGCTGACGCCTCCAAAGCCTCGATGGTGAACTTACCGATATTACCGTAACCAACGACGGCGGCACGAATCTTTTTCATATTACTTTTTATATTTAGTTGTTTTTATGTCCAGTTCTTTGCAAGCAAAACGTACTAAATGTACTATCTCGGTTGCAAAATTACATCTTTTCAATGAAAAACATAACGAAAAGGAAGATTATTTTCTGAAAAAGTTACCTTTTGCAACAATCTCCTGCATTTGTAGGCAAATACAATAAATCGTAAGCAAATTGCGTTTATATGGTTGTATTAATACATTACTTAATAACTATGGTAGAATATATCAAGGGGGAGTTGACAGAACTGACCCCCGCCTTGGCAACGGTCGAAACCGCAGGAGTGGGATATGGACTGAATATCTCGCTGAACACTTTCAGTGCCATCCAAGGCAAGAAAGAGGTCAAACTCTATGTGTATGAGTCCATCAGGGAAGATGCGCACTTACTGTACGGTTTTGTCAACAAGAAGGAGCGCGAGATGTTCGAACTGCTGATCACCGTCAGTGGAGTGGGTCCCAACACGGCTCGTATGATGTTGTCGTCGATGAGTGTACAGGAACTCTGCAACGCTATCTCGACAGGCAATGAACGAGTGGTGAAGGGCATCAAAGGCATTGGTAAGATGACCGCCCAGCGCATCATCGTCGACCTGCGTGACAAGATTGTCGCACTGGGCATTGCCGAGGAGATACCCGCTGGCGGCTCTGTCGCAGCCCCAGTCAACAATGCAGTCAAAGACGAGGCTGTATCTGCACTCACCATGCTGGGTTTTGCCCCTGCTCCCACGCAGAAGGTGGTCGTTGCCATCCTGCAAGAGAACCCCGACGCTCCTGTGGAGCAAGTCGTCAAACTCGCCCTTAAACAAATCAAGTAAGTGTTGAGCAAACGAGTTGCCTATATCGCCGCTATCCTGCTGAGCATCGGCACCTTCGCCATGACTCCGCAAGACGACAAGACGCAGAAAGAGAAGAAAGACACTGCGCCTAAGGAGCAACCCGTACTGGCTGCCGACGAGGAGATTCCCGACTCCCTACTCCATCCCCGCTGGAAAATCAAGAAGACCACCCCTGTGTACGTCAGCGACCTTGACAGTTCCGCCGTCGACCTTCGTATGCCTGACAACATCAAGCAACAGGCAGAGTACGACGACTCCACAGGGGGCTACCTGATTGGTTCCAAGATAGGCAGTTCCTATCTGAATGCCCCTATCCTGATGACCCCAGAGGAATATCAGGAATGGAGCCGCCAGCGTGAGTTGCGCAGTTTCTTCCGTCAGAAGAACGCCGCCAACTATGCCGCCCAGGGAAAGGAGAAGTTTGACTTTGCCGATATGCACTTCGACCTCGGACCTGCGGAGAAGATTTTCGGTCCAGGTGGAGTACGTATCAAGACGCAAGGAACAGCGGAACTGAAACTGGGCGCCAACTTCAAGAATATCGACAATCCCTCGTTGCCAGAGCGCAACAGGAAGACCAAGGCTATCGACTTCGACGAGAAGATCAACCTGAACGTGACAGGTAAAGTGGGCGACAAGGTGAACATGAACTTGAACTACAACACCGACGCCACCTTCGATTTTGATACGAAGAACATCAAACTGCGCTATGAGGGCAAGGAGGACGAGATCATCAAACTCATCGAGGCAGGTAATGTCACTTTCCCCACCAACAACTCCCTGATCAAAGGTGCCTCCAGTTTGTTTGGTGTCCGTACGGATATGCAGTTTGGGAAATTGAAACTGCAGACCGTCTTTTCCCAGAAGAAATCCACCACTACCAGTGTTTCCTCTAAAGGTGGCGTACAACTCACCCCCTTCGAGTTGAATATCGCCGACTACGAGGAGAACCGCCATTTCTTCCTCGCCCAGTATTTCAGAGAGCACTACGACGATGCCATGCATAAACTGCCCAACCTCATGAGTGGTATTCAGATTACCCGTGTGGAGGTATGGGTGACCAATAAGACCGGGACGACGGCAAACACCCGTAATATCGTGGCCTTGACCGACCTCGGCGAAAGCACCTCCACACGTTGGGGCAATGGCGGTAGCGTCTCTGACGTACCAGGCAATAGTGCCAACGACGAATACAACAGCATGACGACAACCTATGCGGAGGCTCGTAATATCGACCAGACATCCACCGTCCTCGATGGTGTCAATGATTTCACGGGTAGTGTCGACTACGAGAAACTTGCCGCTGCACGATTGTTGACCAGTTCGGAATATACCGTCAACAAGGCATTGGGATACATCTCCCTCAAAACCAGTCTACAGACAGACCAGGTGCTTGCCGTCGCCTATGAGTTCACCTATGGCGGGCGCACCTATCAGGTGGGTGAGTTCGCCAGCGACCGCACCAATGCCAGTGAGGCACTGTTCGTCAAGTCACTGAAAAACACCAGCAACAACCCGCAACAGAAGAACTGGCGGTTGATGATGAAGAACGTCTACTACCTCGCCTCTAATGTGGAGAAGACGAAATTCCGTCTGGACATCAAGTTTCAGAGTGATACGGCAGGTGTCTACCTGACCTATATTCCAGAAGTCAAGGACATCACCTTGTTGAAAGGACTGGGCTGTGACCGCCTGGACAATAACAACCGAGCCCATCCCAATGGCTATTTTGACTTTGTGGAAGGCTATACCGTCAGTGAGGGTCGTGTCTTCTTCCCGTCAGCAGAGCCTTTCGGAAAGACCCTGCGCCAATTCTTAGAGAGCAACAACGTAGCGGCTGACAAGGTGGAGAGATACACCTTCAGCGAACTCTACGACACCACCCGTACTGCGGCAAAGCAGATGACGGACAAGAACAAATACCTGTTGGTAGGACAGTTTAAAGGCACCTCAGCAAACGTGATCTCGTTAGGTGCCTATAACGTGCCACAAGGCTCTGTTGTCGTGACGGCTGGCGGTGTCATCCTCAATGAGGGTTCCGACTATAGTGTTGACTACTCGGCGGGTGAGGTGACCATTCTCAACCAAAGCATCATCGACGCAGGCACCAGTGTCAACGTCTCGCTGGAGAGCAACACCGACTATGGCATGCAGCGCAAGACCATGCTAGGACTCAACTGGGAGTATGACTTCTCGAAAGACTTGCAGATAGGCGGTACCTTGCAACACCTCACGGAACAGACACTGACCTCTAAAGTCAGCATGGGCTCGGAACCGCTACGCAATACCCTGTGGGGCGTGAATATCAACTGGAAGCATGAGAGCCAGTGGCTCACCAATATGCTTAATAAACTGCCTTTCCTACATTGTACACAACCTTCCTATATCACATTCACCGGCGAGTTTGCTCAACTGATTGCAGGACAGGCAAGCGGCACGCAGGATAACGCCTCATATATCGACGACTTCGAGAATGCCAAGAACGCCATTGATGTCAGTGAGCCTAAGGCTTGGATCATGTCCAGTGTACCGTCGATGTTCAAGGAACAGGCTGACAAGGACTCCGTGACCAGTGGTTTCAACCGCTCCCTGCTCTCATGGTATAACATCGACCCGTTGTTTACCTACCGCTCCTCCTCACTGACACCCAGTCATATTAAGAGCGACTTAGAGCAGTTGTCCAACCACTATGTCCGCGCTGTCTATGTAAGTGAACTCTATCCGAACCGTCAGCAGAGCACCTACAGCGGGGCGACAGCGACTCTGCCCATCCTCGACCTTGCCTATTACCCGCAGGAGCGAGGTGCTTATAACCTGTCGACGGAGGTGGACTTCAACGGACTGCTGACTAATCCGCAACAGCGATGGGGCGGTATGATGCGTAAATTGGAGACCAACGATTTCGAGACGGCAAACGTAGAGTATATCGAGTTCTGGCTGCTGGATCCCTTCATCTATACCAACCAACAGAGTGACGCCTCAGAATATGGCGGTGACCTTTACATTAACCTGGGTGAGGTCAGCGAGGATGTGCTGAGGGATGGCAAGAAATTCTATGAGAGCGGAATGCCTGTCGACGGCACTGGCAGTTTCACGAACACCGCATGGGGCAAGGTGCCTATCCAACCTACCCAGACCTACGCCTTTGCCACCTCCTCAGGAGCACGTGCCAAACAGGATGTCGGTTTCAATGGCTTGACGGATGAGGAGGAGCGAGCCAAACCCGCCTATGCCAATTTCCTCCAGAATGTCAACGTGAATGATAGTGTCCGTACCGCATGGAACGCCGACCCCGCCAACGACAACTACCATTATTTCCGTGGTTCTGACTACGATGCCCGACAGGCCTCTATCCTCGACCGTTACAAGCGCATCAACATGCCACAAGGCAACTCGCCAGACAGCGACCAGCAGACAGAAGGGTACGACACGAGTTACAAGACCTTCCCTGACGTAGAGGATATCAACCAAGACTATACGCTGAATGAGTACGAGCGGTACTACCAATATAAGGTGAGTATCCGTCCTGAGGACATGCAACTGGGCTACAACCATATCACGGATATCCGTGAGGCAAGTGTCCCCCTGCGTAATGGCACCCGTGAGACGGTAAAATGGTACCAGTTCCGTATTCCACTCGACCAGTACGACGACCGTGTGGGCAGCATCAGTGACTTCACCAGCGTCCGCTTCATGCGTATGTTTCTCACCCAGTTCAAGCGTCCTATCGTACTGCGCTTCGGTTCCCTCGATCTGGTAAGGGGCGAGTGGCGTATTTACCAGCAGCAGTTGTCGACTACCCCTGAGAGCGGAACACTGGAGGTCAGCGCCGTCAACATCGAGGAGAACAACGACAAGCGACCAGTCAACTACGTGCTGCCCCCAGGTATCAGCAGAGCGACAGACCCCTCACAGCCCCAGTTAGTGGAGGAGAACGAGCAATCGATGAACATGGTGGTACGCCATCTGTCACCTGGCGAGTCGAAGGGTGTCTATAAGAATACCATGCTGGACTTGCGCCGCTATAAGCATCTGCAGATGTTCACCCATGCCAACCACCTGATTGACGACAACAACCTGAAGGATGGCGAACTTGCCGTCTTCATCCGCTTAGGTAACGACTATAAGAACAACTACTACGAGTATGAGATCCCACTCACATTGACACCCGACCGTAACGACTACAACAAATACAATGTAGAGGACTGCCGTGCCGTATGGCCTCAGGATAACATGCTCGACATGGACATGACGGTGTTCACGAGTCTGAAGAAGGAACGTAACAAGTCACGTGCCGCAGGAGGCGCATCCTTCAACCAACTCTATTCAAAGCCTGACCCCAGCCATCCCAACAATACCGTCAGCATCATGGGTAATCCCTCATTAGGGGAGGTGAAGACCATGATGATTGGTGTGCGTAACATCTCTGGCGAGCAGAAATCGGGAGAGGTCTGGGTGAACGAGTTGCGCCTGATGGACTTCAACAGCAACGGCGGCTGGGCGGCAAGTGGTGCCTTGAACATGCAACTGTCGGATGTGGGATCGCTCAATATGACGGGAAAGATCATGACAGCAGGTTTCGGAGGTCTGGAGGAAAGTGTGCTTCAACGCTCGACGGACGACTACAAGACCTACTCCATCACCGCCAATGTGGACTTGGGTAAGTTCTTCCCTGACAAGGCGATGGTCAGCGCACCCTTGTATTACTCTGTCACCAAAGAGGAGAAACGACCCAAATACAACCCGCTGGATACGGATATGGAACTGCAAGACGCACTGGATGCCGCCCTCGACCAGCATGAGCGTGACTCCATCGAGAGTATCGCCGTCACCAAGACGACCAACACCAACTTATCCCTGTCGAACGTCCGGGTTGGAATCAAGACCAAACGGCATCCAATGCCCTATGACCCCGCAAACTTCTCATTCTCTTATAGCCACTCCCACCGCTATACCAGTGGTGAGACCACCGTCTATGAGAAAGAGGACCAGTGGCGTGGTTCCCTCAACTACAACTACACTCCTGTCTATAAGCCGTGGGAACCTTTCAAGAAAAGCAAGAGTAAATCAAAGTGGATGCAGTATCCCAAACAGTTCGGACTGAACTGGTTGCCCCAGAATATCACCTTCAATACGGAGATGATGAGAAACTATTACGAGTTGCAAGAACGGGACATGGAGGACTTGGGAGGACAACAGTTGCCCACCACCTTTAGTTCCCAGTTCCTCTGGAACCGTGAGTTCTCCATCCGCTGGGACCTGACGAAAAACCTACACATGAACTTCCAGTCGGCTACCCATGCGGAGATACGGGAGCCCTATGACGAGCGTCCTATCAACAGAGACCTCTACCCCGACCGCTACGAGGCATGGAAGGACTCCGTATGGTATAGCATCCGCAATTTCGGAACACCATTGGACTACCAACAGTCGTTCACTGCCTCCCTGCAGTTGCCGCTGAACAAGGTACCTATCTTCGACTGGATCACCAGCGACGCCACCTATAACGCCACTTACAACTGGGTACGTGGTACCGACCTTGAGAACGGTACGAACCTGGGAAATACCATCGCCAACAACCGCCAGTTGAATATCAATGGTAACTTCAACATGGAGACGCTCTACAACCACGTCCCCTTCTTGAAAAAGACCAATGAGCGATTCCGTAAGGCAATCCCCAACAACAAGAACCAAAAGAAGAACACGACGAAGACAAAAAATACCAAACAGGACGCCAAAGAGGAAAAGGCATTGCCCAAGAACCAGAACGCATGGCAGAAGGAGGTGACCCTCATGGCTGACTCCTCCATCATTGTCAATCACGGCAAGAAGTCGAAAAGACTCACGGTGGTGGCACGCACGAAAGACGGTAAGAAATACAACCTGAGATACAAGGTACTGGATGACAACCGCATCCGCATCAACAACCATGATACCGTCCAACTGATGTTAAGTGTCACGCCCAAGCAACCCACAGAGAAGCAATGGTGGTACAGCCCCGCTCAGTCTGCAGCCCGTTTCCTGATGATGGTACGCTCCATCGGTGTCTCATATCGTAACCAGTACGCCATGTCTATTCCAGGATTCCTCCCTACCATCGGGGATGCCTTCGGACAACGGACTGGTAGTGTCATGGCTCCTGGTCTGGGCTTTGCCTTCGGCCTGACTGGCGACAGTTATCTGCAAAAGGCTAATGACAACGGATGGCTGTTGAATAACGATAGCGTGGCGACTCCCGCAACGACGAATATGACCACCGACTTACAGATCAGAGCGACTTTAGAGCCTGTCCGTGACCTGAAGATTGACTTGAATGCCAGTCGCACGGAGTCCAAGGCACGGTCGATACAGTATATGTACGAGGGCATGCCTACCACCCAAAGCGGAACGTTTACGATGACTACGATCTCCCTGAAGTCTGCCTTAGAGGGTATCGGCGATGCCAATAACGGTTTCCACTCCGCCTCTTTCGAGCGGTTCTGCGGCATCTTGGAGTCTTATCAGCAAAGGGCTGAGGCACAATATGGCACGACTGTCGACCCCTATAGTGCCAGTGTGATGATTCCTGCCTTCCTCTCTGCCTATACCGGCAGTGGTGGAAGCAGTCTCAGTTTCTTCCCTGCCCTAACCCGTCTGCTGCCCAACTGGACCATCCGCTACACGGGACTCTCGAAACTCACATGGTTCCGTGACGTATTCAAGAGCGTGACCGTCAACCATGCCTACAAGAGTGTGTATGCCGTGGGCAGTTATACCGCTAACGCAGGGACCTCGTCGCTGATAGGCTATAACGTCCCCACCGTCAGCCTCAACGAGTCGTTCTCTCCCCTGCTCGGTGTTGACTTGACCTTCAACAACAACCTGACAGCAAAGGTAGAGTACCGCACCACCCGCGTCCTGAACCTTTCGATGACAAGTATCCAGATCAACGAGAGCCGCTCTAACGACTGGGTTATCGGACTTGCCTATAAAATCAGTGACTTCAACCTCTTTGGAAGCAATGGAAACCGCAAGGTGAAGAAAGCACAGCGGGGTAAGAGGAATGCCGCCAACGACACCAAGCAGCAGACGGCGAAAGCCCCCAAGACGGGTGTCAACCACGACCTGAACATGCGACTGGACTTCTCGTTGCGTGACCAAGCATCCATCACCCGTGACATCGCCACACAGACCAGTGCCGCCAACAGCGGAAACACAGCCTTGAAGATCTCGTTCATGGCAGACTATACCCTGTCACGTCTGTTGACGCTCAGTGCCTATTATGACCGACAGACGAACACGCCTCTATTGTCGTCCAGCAGTTACCCCACCACCACACATGACTTCGGTCTGTCGCTGAAATTCAGCCTGACACGTTAAATTTCAGACTTTTTTCTTTGTTTTTCGCTCGGTTTGCACTATCTTTGACCTATAGTCGAAGGTACTCACGTTTGAAAAAACTCAAGATTCTCTTGGTTTTTTGCTCACTTAATCGTACCTTTGCATCCAAATACTAATATAATAAGGTGGAATTACTCAATCACATCAAATATCCCGACGATTTGCGTAAGTTGTCGGTCGACCAACTACCTAATCTATGCCAAGAACTTCGCGAGGATATCGTGAAGGAGTTATCCGTCAATCCTGGACACCTCGCCTCCAGTCTTGGAGTCGTGGAACTGACTGTCGCCCTGCACTATGTTTATGACACCCCAGAGGACCGTATCGTATGGGATGTGGGGCATCAGGCTTACGGACATAAGATACTCACGGGACGCAGAGAACAGTTCTGCACCAATCGCAAACTGGGCGGTATCCGTCCTTTCCCCTCTCCCTATGAGAGCGACTACGACACCTTTGCCTGTGGACATGCCAGCAACTCCATCTCCGCAGCCTTAGGTATGGCTGTGGCAGCGAAGAAAACGGGTAATGACGAGCGGCATATCGTCGCTGTCATCGGCGACGGCGCACTTAGTGGCGGGCTTGCTTTCGAGGGACTTAATAACGTCTCATCATCGCCTAACGACATGCTGATTGTTTTGAATGACAACAACATGTCTATCGACCGCTCAGTGGGGGGAATGAAACAATATCTGTTGAATCTCAGCACCAATGAGACCTATAATGCACTACGCTTTAAAGTGTCAAGATGGATGCACAGCAAGGGATTACTGGAGGAGGACCGCCGCAAGGGACTTATCCGACTGTCAAATGCTGTCAAGAGCGCTATCTCGCATCAACAGAACATCTTCGACGGCATGAACATCCGCTACTTTGGTCCTTTCGATGGACATAATATACAAGAACTCGTTCGCATTCTTCGCCAGATGAAGGAGATGAGAGGTCCCAAACTGTTGCACTTGCACACCCAGAAGGGACATGGCTATGCGCCTGCGGAGAAAGACGTGACCACTTGGCACGCCCCTGGCAAGTTTGACCCTGAGACGGGAGAACGCATGGTCGACAAAGATCCCGACAAGCCCCAGAAATACCAAGATGTCTTTGGACATACTCTCTTGGAACTTGCACAACAAAATCCAAAAATCGTAGGTGTCACACCTGCCATGCCCTCTGGCTGCTCCATGAATATCATGATGAAAGAGATGCCAGAGCGCACCTTCGACGTAGGCATCGCTGAGGGACATGCTGTTACATTCTCAGGCGGTATGGCGAAAGACGGACTGATTCCCTTCTGCAATATCTACAGTGCGTTTGCGCAGAGAGCCTTCGACAATATCATCCATGACGTGGCACTGCTGAACCTACATGTAATTTTCTGCTTCGACCGTGCGGGTATTGTAGGAGAGGATGGTCCTACGCATCATGGCGCCTTCGACTTAGCGGCTCTCCGCCCGATTCCAAACCTGACCATCTCCTCGCCTATGGACGAGCATGAGTTACGTCGCCTGATGTATACGGCACAACTGCCCGGCAAGGGACCTTTTGTCATCCGATACCCACGGGGAGGCGGTGTACTGAAGGATTGGAGATGCCCGTTGGAAGAAATCAAAGTGGGCACAGGTAGGAAGATGAGAGACGGAGAAGATGTCGCTGTCTTGTCTATCGGTCCGATAGGCAATAATGTCACACAAGCAGTTGAAGGTACGACAGCGGCACATTATGACATGCGTTTCCTCAAACCTATCGATGAGAATATCCTGAAAGAAGTGGCTCAGAAATACAAACATATCATTACGGTAGAAAATGGTGTGAAGAATGGTGGCTTGGGCTCTGCTGTCTTAGAATGGATGAACGACAACGGATACTCGCCTCGCATCACCCGACTGGGAATGCCCCATAATCACTTTGTCGAGCACGGAACCGTAGACGAATTACAACACATTGTCGGACTTGACGCTGAAAGCATCAGAAAAGCGATAGAATCATGAAAATAGTCATTGCCGGTGCAGGTGCCGTAGGAACTCATCTGTCGAAACTTTTGTCACGCGACCATCAGGACTGTGTGCTGATAGACAATGACCCCGCTCGTCTTGCAGGGCTTGACAGCAGATATGACATCATGACCATCCAAGGGTCGCCGACAAGTATTAGGATCCTCAAGGACGCAGGGACTGAGTCTGCCGATCTTTTTGTGGGTGTCACTCCTGATGAGAGTAAGAACATGAACGCTTGTATGATAGCCCATGCCTTAGGAGCCAAGAAAACGGTGGCACGTATCGACAATTACGAATACCTTGACCCACATCTGAAGCCTTTCTTTGAGAAAATGGGCATCAACTCCCTCATCTACCCTGAGGTGCTTGCCGCCCTTGACATCACCAATGGTCTGAAGATGTCATGGGTCAGACAACGCTGGGATGTGCATGACGGTGCCTTGGTAATGTTAGGTATTAAATTGCGTGAGACCTGTGAGATCCTGAACCAGCCGCTGAAGAATCTTTGCGGTCCTGACGACCCCTATCATATCGTAGCCATCAAGCGTCATGGGGAGACACTGATTCCCAGTGGAAATGATGAGTTACGAGTCAACGACCTCGCCTACTTCATGACGACCAGTGAGTATATCCCCTATATCCGTAAGATCTCAGGCAAGGAGCACTATGCGGATGTGAAGAACGTCATTGCCATGGGAGGCGGTAAGACCGCCGTCCGTTTAGGACTGACATTACCCGACTATATGAACCTGAAAATCATCGAGAAGAGCGAGCGTCGCTGCGAACTCCTCAACGAGTTGCTCAGCGACACTGACACGATGATTATCCATGGAGACGGGCGTGACATTGGTCTGTTGCAGGAAGAGGGCATCGAGACCACACAGGCTTTTGTCGCCCTGACAGGGAATGCGGAGACGAATATCCTTGCCTGCCTGACCGCCAAGCGACTGGGGGTCAGGAAGACGGTGGCTATGGTGGAGAACTTGGATTATGTGGAGATGGCCGAGAACTTGGATATCGGCACCATCATCAATAAGATGACTATCGCCGCCAGCCATATCTACCAAATGATGCTTGATGGAGATGTCAGCAACGTACGCTCACTGATGATGGTCGACTCTGATGTCGCAGAGTTTATTGCTGCCGAGGGATCGAAAGTCACCAAGAAACTGGTGAAAGACCTTGGATTGCCTTTTGGTGTTACCATTGGCGGTTTGGTACGCAATGAGGAGGGCATCCTTGTCAACGGTAATACACAAATCATGGCAGGTGATTCTGTGATGGTGTTCTGTCATGAGCAGAACCTCAAGAAGGTCGAAAAGTATTTCAAGTCAAATGCCTTATGGTAAACTTCCCCCTGATATACAAGATCATCGGCTCTCTGCTCCTATTGTTAGGAACACTGTTAGCCTTTTGTACAGGTATATCATTCTATTATATGGAAGACGATATGATGGCATTCCTGCTGTCGACACTTCTCACATTCTGTTGCGGCTTCATCTTCAAATTCATGGGAAGGAATGCCAACAACAACCTGAGCCGTCGTGACTCCTATTTCCTCGTGACCTTTACATGGACCATTTTCAGTGTGTTCGGCATGCTGCCTTTCCTGATAGGAGGGTATATCAATAATGTGACGGATGCCTTCTTTGAGACAATGTCAGGATTCACCACCACGGGAGCCACCATCATGGACGATGTGGAGTGGTTGCCCCATGCCCTTCTGTTCTGGCGCACCCAGACACAGTGGATCGGTGCGTTGGGAATCGTATTCTTCACCATTGCCATTCTTCCGTCAATGGTAGGCAGTGGCAGCGTGAAGGTGTTCGCTGCGGAGGCTACGGGACCTATCCGATCCAAGATGCACCCTCGCCTGTCAACGACAGCAAAATGGATCTGGTCTATCTATTCCGCTTTGACGATAGCCTGTGTTATTTCCTTCTATATGGCGGGTATGAACGTGTTCGACAGTATCAACTACGCCATGACGACGACGGCGACTGGAGGCTTTGCGCCCCATAACGACTCAACGGCATTTTTCCATTCGCCTACCATAGAATATCTTGCTATCCTATTTATGTTTCTTGCAGGAATCAACTTCACCATGCTTTATCTTGCCGTTTTCCGCCTTAAGATAAGTAACCTGATCAAGAACTCGGAATTTAAGTTGTTTGTCTTTGTCGTATGCGCCGCCACAGTATGGATCATGTATCTGCTGATGTCGCATAATGGCTATGGACCAGAAAGGGCTTTCCGCTCTGCGCTGTTCCAGGTCGTTTCGTTTATCACGACCACAGGTCTCTTCAATGACGATGCGGCTTTATGGCCTCACATCACATGGGTGATACTCGGCTGCCTGATGTTCCTCGGTGCTTGCTCTGGCTCTACGACAGGAGGGTTCAAGTGCATACGTGGTGTGATGACGGTAAAGGTGCTGCGCAATGAGTTCCACAAACTGCTGCACCCCAATGCGGTTCTCCCTGTGAAGATCAACGGACAGCCAGTTGCCCAGCAGAAATTGAACACCCTACTTGCCTTCTTTGCCATCTTCACCTTGATGATATTGCTTTCCGCAACCATCATGATCGTGGCAGGAATTGACAACACCAACGCCATCACCATAGCCCTAAGTTGCATCAGCAACGTAGGACCTACTCTCGGCACACAGATAGGACCAGAGATGGCCTGGAGCCAGTTACCCGACTATATCAAATGGATATGCTCCTTCCTCATGCTGGTAGGTCGTCTGGAGATTATGAGCGTGCTGGTGCTGTTCACGAGAGGATTCTGGAAAGATAATTAAAAATAGGATATGAATTACTTTAAGTTTGAACCGTTGCTAAAGCAGACGCTATGGGGAGGCGAGAAGATCATCCCCTTCAAGCAACTCGACGCCAGCATGGACCATGTGGGTGAGAGTTGGGAGATATCTGGAGTAAAGGACAATGAGACCATTGCGGTAGGAGACGGACGTTCCCTTAATCAACTGGTACGTGACCTTAAAGGACAATTGGTCGGAGAGGCAAACTACCAGCGTTTTGGCGACGAGTTCCCTTTGCTTATTAAGTTTATCGATGCCTGCCAAGACCTGAGCATACAGGTGCATCCGACTGACGAGATAGCACATCGTCAAGGCAAGAGCCGTGGCAAGACGGAGATGTGGTTTGTGATGGACAGTGCTCCTGAGGCGAAACTCTATAACGGACTGAAGTTACAGATTACTCCTGAGCAGTATAAGCAGATGGTGGAGAATGACACCATCTGTGACGCACTTGCCCAATATGAGGTGAAGGAGGGCGACTGCTTCTTCATTCCCGCCGGTCGCATCCATGCCATTGGCGCAGGGTGCTTCCTTGCCGAGATCCAACAGACCTCCGATGTCACCTACCGCATCTACGACTTCAAGCGCAAGGACAAGGACGGCAACTATCGCCAGTTGCATACGCAGGAGGCTTCCGAGAGCATCAACTACACTGTTCTCGACGACTATCGCACGCAGTACACACCTCAGAGGAACGAGGGACAATTGCTGGTAGAGTGCCCCTATTTCAACACTGCTGTCTACGACCTCACAGAGCCAATGACCATTGACTACTCTGAACTTGACTCCTTCGTCATCCTGATTGGGTTGAAGGGGAAAGGGACTTTGAGTATTGATGGCGAGGAGGTTGACTTCAAGGCAGGTGAGACCATCCTGATCCCAGCCAATATAAAAGAGGTACGCACAGAAGGAACTGTTAAGTTTCTGGAGACTTACGTGCTGTCGTAAGGAACTTTTCTACATCCGACTGCACACGACGGAACTGCTCTGACTGCATGTAACCACTATTCTTCTTAAGCATCTGACGGATGTCCTGTAATGAGTGCTCATAACAGGACATCTCATTTTTACGCTGGGTATGATGCTGTGCTGTACGGGCTATCTCGTCCTGACGCTCCAGTCGCAGACGGTTGCACACCTTATTTAATATAGGGACGACCACGTTGTCGAACAAAGAGTGTCCCTGCACATAGAGATAGGTGGTCTGGGGGGTGACCCCTAACGCCTTGACCTCTTCCTTGACTTTCAGGTACGGTTCCTTGTTGTCAGGGAAATCTGCCTGTAGTTGCTTTACTTTCCGATTGACTTTCTGTCGGAGATGAGTGATAGACGGCTGTGGGTCAAAGACGTTAAAACCACCTGGGTCTATCACCCGGGCCAGATCGGAAAGCGAGAACTTGTTATGGTTACCTGTGCGATATGCCCATACCGACCAGACGAACAAAGGGAATATCGCCTCACTGTACTGCGTGAGATAGTCGCTGAAGTCGAAGATACGATGGTCGTTGAGGGTCACGGCAACACATACATCATGCAGGGAGGGGGCATAGCATTGCAGATTCTCGATGGCATAGGCATAGGTATGGAACACATAAGGACTCTCTATGACTTTCCTCGACTGGGGAGTGGCACCCTGAATCAGGTAGTCGTAGTCGGCATCCACACAGGCAATCATGTTCTCTCCTATCCTACCCTCTATGAAATTCATGAGCACCGACTTCTTCCCTCGCTCCAGTTTCTGATGCGAGGGCAGCATCACCTCGAAGTAGCAATCGTCGTCTTCGAAACGATTTAAGACAGTACGCCAGAAGTAGATGTCATCGTAACTCTCCACATAGGCAACGATGCGCCGTCTCGCCTTCTTTGAGGTCAACTGGTTTGCTGCCTCAAAATAGCGACTATTGAGATTATCTTTCAGGCGATTGCTCATAGGGTAATATCTGAGACCTCTGTCACCTTGTCCATCCATCCGCTCATAATGACAGCGGGAGAATGGGTAGTCAGGATTATCTGTACGTTGGGATTCAGTTCCAGGATCAGGTCTATCAACCGCTTCTGCCATTCGATATGCAACGACACCTCAGGCTCGTCCATGAAGAGCACGTAAGGCTGATGGTCCTCCACCAGTACCGTCAGGAGGATGGCAAGCACCTGTTTCTCACCACTCGACAGTTTATAGGGCAACAGTGTCTCGCCAATCTGGGAGAAGCGAATCTCGTTCTCCGTGCGCACAATCTTCTTGCCCGTCTCCTCAAACAAGTCATCGACGATATCCTGAAAGCGTTTCTTAGGCTCCGACAGATGCTGGGCGGCATCCGTATTGCCCTGTTGCAGTTCCGCAATGATGCGGTTACCGATGTTCACCTGATAGTCTAAGTACTTACGCTGCAGGTTATACAGTTGCAGGTCGAGCAATGAACCGCCTCCCATACCCGCCAGTGCCGACAGGGTCTCACGCATCACGCCCTCTCCCTCCGTCAGGGTCTGTGAGATATTACTGTCCAGCGAGCGGATGATGTCGAAGCGCACATGGGTGGCATCGGCTGGCTCCGTGATGATATGCACCCCCTTCAGCAGATGGTTCTGGATATCTCCATTGCCGTTGATGCTCCTCACCACCTTATTTAATATAGTGGACTTGCCCACACCGTTGATACCGCTCAGCACATTCACCTTAGGGTCAAGGTCCCACACGATATGTTTCCTCCCTCCCCACAGCGAGTCAATCTCTATCTGCTTGATATAGTCAGCGTACTTCATTGTCGTAAGTTTTTTGCAAAGATAGCAATTATTTTTAAATATTCCTCTTTCGTCTTCATTTTATTTGTACCTTTGCAACCATGAAAGACAATAAAGCATTGACCGCCCACTTGGCGATGTTTGGAGCCTGTGCGGGCTGGGGACTGATGGCACCCATTGGGAAAGACGCCATGACACATGGCTTTGACGGTATCACAATGGTGACATTCCGTGTCGTAGGAGCGTGCCTTCTATTCTGGGTTGCCTCCCTCTTCGCTCCCAAGGAGCAGGTGCCGATGCGCGACAAACTGATGTTCATCGGAGCCGCTGTCTTCGGACTGGTCTGCAACCAGTGTTGCTACACCATTGGACTGAGCATCACCTCGCCTATCAATGCCTCTATCGTCACCACCTCCATGCCGATCTTCGCCATGATTCTCTCCGCATTGATTCTGAAGGAGCCTATCACGGGTAAGAAAGCATTAGGTGTCCTGATGGGCTGCTCAGGTGCCCTCATCCTGATACTGACCTCTGCCGCCCATGCCAGCGACAAGGTAGGCGACATCCTTGGCGACCTGCTCTGCCTGTTCGCCCAGTTCTCCTTCGCCCTCTATCTCTCGCTGTTCAACCCCTTGATCCGCCGCTATAACGTCTTCACTATCAACAAGTATATGTTCTCGTGGGCAACACTTCTGTTACTGCCCTTCACTTTCAATCATGTCAGCGAGGTACTTGCCGCCCCTATCTCTGTCAGGACGTGGTGGGAAGTCGCCTATGTCGTCTGCATCGGCACCTTCTTCGGCTACATCCTTACGATGATAGGACAGCGTACTTTGCGCCCCACTGTCGTCTCCGTCTATAACTACGTGCAGCCCATCGTCTCCGTGGCCGCCTCACTTCTCATGGGCATCGGCATTCTCAAGCCTACCCACGCCCTTGCTGTCATCCTTGTGTTCAGCGGCGTCTGGCTGGTCACGAAGTCGAAGTCCAGAAAAGACATGGAAAAAGAAAAGGTGACCGATTAATCTCGGTCACCTTTTTCTTTCGTCCAGAAGTCTTCCAGTCGTATCTCGAAGATCAAAGTACTATAGGCAGGGATATCATTCTGCTCAGCAGTGCCATAGCCCAACTGATAGGGTATCGTCACACGCCAGTAGGCGCCACGACGCATCTTCTGCACGGCCGTGGCAAAGCCAGCGACGACACCATTGACAGCGAACGTCCTTGGGACAGCGGTATCCCAGTCGAAAGGCTCCAAGTAACTCTTGTCGAACACATAGCCTGTCGTATAGGTGACGGAGGGGATGAGATAGCCCACATAGTGCACCTCAACGGAGTCAGTCAGGTAAGGCGACTCCGTCTCTCCCGCATTGCCTTCCTCCAGCACCTCGACCAGCACGTAGTCGGTGGCGTTGGCGGCGACCTCATCACGCAAAGAGTACTTCCTCAATGCCATGTCGTAATCGTGCGACGCATAGGCTGCCTCGAAATACCGCTCGTTCTTGTTCCTCCAGTCGGCATATTCCTCGACAGTGTCGTCTTTCTCACTGCACGACGCAAGGGTGAGCAGCGAGAGACCAACGAGTATGTAATGCTTGATATTCATTATTGTAGTTTCTTAAGCAGACTGGCGATGCTTACCTTATCCTCGATGATAGCGGCGAGGTCAGCGATGCTCACACGCTCCTGCTCCATGGTATCACGGAAGCGGAGGGTCACCTTACCGTCATTGAGAGACTCGTGGTCGACGGTCACGCAATACGGGGTACCGATGGCATCCTGTCGGCGATAACGCTTTCCGATAGAGTCTTTCTCGTCATACTGGCAGTTGAAGTGGAACTTCAGGTCGTTGATGATCTCACGAGCCTTCTCAGGCAGACCGTCTTTTCTCACCAATGGCATCACTGCGAGTTTCACAGGAGCAAGGGCTGCGGGCAACTTCAGTACCACGCGGGTCTCTCCGTTCTCCAGTTTCTCCTCCTGGTACGAGTGACACATGATGGAGAGGAACATACGGTCGACACCGATAGAGGTCTCGATGACGAACGGTGTGTAACTCTCGTTGGTCTGTGGGTCGAAGTATTTGATGCTCTTGCCAGAGAACTTCTCATGCTGCGAGAGGTCGAAGTTAGTACGTGAGTGGATACCCTCCACCTCCTTGAAGCCGAATGGCATCTTGAACTCAATGTCTGTGGCGGCATTCGCATAGTGGGCGAGTTTGTCATGGTCGTGGAAACGGTAGTTCTCAGCACCAAAGCCCAGTGCCTGATGCCACGCCATACGAGTCTGCTTCCACTTGGGGAACCACTCCAACTCCGTGCCAGGGGCTACGAAGAACTGCATCTCCATCTGCTCGAACTCACGCATACGGAAGATGAACTGACGGGCAACAATCTCATTACGGAATGCCTTACCAATCTGGGCGATACCGAATGGTATTTTCATACGCCCCGTCTTCTGCACGTTCAGGTAGTTGACAAAGATACCCTGTGCCGTCTCAGGACGCAGGTACACCTTCATAGAGCCATCAGCAGAGGCGCCCATCTCCGTGGAGAACATCAGGTTGAACTGACGCACGTCTGTCCAGTTGCGGGTACCGCTGATAGGACATACAATCTCCTCATCGAGGATAATCTGCTTCAGAGCCTCCAAATCGGGTCCCTGCATGGCTGCGGCATAACGCTCATGCAGTGCGTCACGCTTCTCCTTGGTCTCCTTCACACGCTCACTGGTCTCCAAGTATTTAGCCTCATCGAACGAGTCGCCAAAACGCTTGCGGGCCTTCTCAACCTCCTTCTGTATCTTCTCGTCATACTTGGCTATCTGGTCCTCGATGAGCACATCAGCACGATAGCGCTTCTTCGAGTCACGGTTGTCGATCAATGGGTCGTTGAAAGCATCAACGTGTCCTGAAGCCTTCCAGATAGTGGGATGCATAAAGATCGCTGAGTCGATACCCACGATGTTCTCGTGCAACAGCACCATCGACTTCCACCAGTATTCCTTGATGTTATTCTTCAACTCCACACCGTTCTGACCGTAGTCGTAAACGGCTCCTAATCCATCGTAGATATCACTGCTGGGGAACACGAAACCATATTCCTTGCAGTGGCTCACGATTTTCTTAAATACATCTTCTTGTGCCATAAAAACGTTAAATTTGCAAATTTGGGTGCAAAGGTACGACTAAGCGAGCAAAAAAGCAAATAAATTTGCATTTTTTCGAGCGTAAGTACCTTAAACGAAGTTAAAGATAGTGCTTTTTCATGGAAAATCAGTATATTTGCAACATTATTTAATATAACACCACTAACTATGAACAGACTGACTACCACTTTATGCCTCTTGTTCTCCTTCCTGACGGGGACAACAGCGCAATCGCACGACTTCCAGAACACGAGACTGAAGGACGAGCAGCGCATCGACCTTTTGATGCGCCAACTGACCCTTGACGAGAAGATTGCACTACTATCCACAAACCTTGGCGTGCCACGCTTGGGCATCCCCTCCCTCAACTGCTACGAGGGACTGCATGGCATCGCCTTAGGAGGTCCTGCGGATAATAACGGAAAGAAAGAGGTCGACGGCAAGATGGTGCCTAACCCATTGCCTACGACGATCTTCCCACAGGCTTACGGACTCGGCGAGACATGGGACCGTGAGGCTGTCAAACGGGTGGGACAACAGATGGCAGAGGAGGCTCGCTACTATATCCAACAGCCACAGGCTCGTCGCAAGGGACTGGTCATCTACGCCCCTAATGCCGATCTCGCACGTGATCCCCGATGGGGACGTACGGAGGAGAGTTATGGCGAGGATGCTTTCCTCACTGGACAACTCTCCACCGCCATGGTGAGGGGCTTACAGGGCGACGACCCTCGTTATTGGAAGACGGCTGCCTTGATGAAGCATTTCCTTGCCAACAGCAATGAGGACGGACGTGACTCGACCTCCAGCAACTTCGACGAGCGACTGTTCCGTGAATACTATTCCTATCCTTTCTATAAAGGTATCACTGAGGGCGGAAGCCGTGCCTTCATGGCTTCGTATAACGCCTGGAACGGTACGCCGATGTGCATCAATCCCATTCTTGACCAGATAGCACGACAGGAATGGGGCAACAATGGTATCATCTGCACGGATGGCGGAGGACTGCGCCTGTTGGTGAATGCCCACAAGGCGTTCCCCACCATGGCGGAAGGTGCCGCCGCAGTCATCAAGGCGAAGACGGGCATGTTCCTCGACAACTACAAAGACGCTGTGAATGAGGCACTTGCGAAAGGGCTTATCACAGAGAAGGACATCGAGGTCGCCATCCGGGGCAATATCTTTGTCGCTCTTAAATTAGGGATGCTCGACGGTGCTGACACGAAGAGTCCTTATGCCCATATCGGGAAAGACTCGACAGCGACACCTCCCTATCAGACAATAGCGGCAAAACAGGCGGCAAGGGATATCACCAACAAGTCGTTGGTACTATTGAAGAACAACGGTCTGTTGCCGCTCAATGGCAAGAAGATTCGCAAACTCGCCGTGGTAGGACCTTATGCCGACCAGATCATTTACGACTGGTATAGCGGCACCCCACCCTACGAGGTCACTATCCTGAATGCTTTGCGTGAGATGGCGAAGGTGGAAGGCTTTGAGGTCAACTATATCCCCGACAATCGCATGGACCAGGCGGAGCAGTTGGCTCGTGAGGCGGATGCCGTTGTCATCTGCACGGGCAACCACCCTTACGGCACGAAGGCTGACTGGTTCTTCTGTCCTGTTCCCAGCGATGGGCGTGAGGCGGTGGACCGCAAGTCGCTCCAATTGCCTGACGAGGACTTGGTGCGCCAACTCTATCGTGCCAATCCTAACACCGTACTGGTACTGGTCAGCAGTTTCCCCTATACCATCAATTGGAGCAACGAGCACCTGCCTGCTATCCTGCACATCACCCATTGCAGTCAGGAGCAGGGTCACGCTGTCGCCGATGCCCTCTTTGGAAAGGTCAACCCTGCTGGTCGCACCACCCAGACTTGGGTGCGTGACATCCTCGACCTGCCCCCGATGATGGACTATGACATCCGTCATGGACGTACCTATATGTACCATCAAGGCGAAGTGCTCTATCCTTTCGGCTATGGACTCAGTTATACGACGTTCCAATACGGACAGGCGAAGGTCGTCCGACAAGACAAGCAGGCTGTCGAAGTCAGCGTACCCGTCACGAACACAGGCAGTTACGATGGTGATGAGGTCGTCCAACTCTACGTCTCCTATCCTGACTCAAAAGTCGAGCATCCTCAAAGACAACTCAAGGCTTTCGAGCGCATCCACATCAAGAAAGGCGAGACGAAAGAGGTCATTCTCCGCATCCAGCGCAGCGACCTCACCTATTGGGACACCACTAAACACGCTTTTGTCCCAGAGAAAGGACGTATCCATCTGATGATAGGAGCCTCCTCTGCGGATATCCGCACGGAGGCAGACGCTGGTTGACTTAGAGTCAGCAGGTCTGTCGACTTAGAGTCAGCAAGGTTGTCGACTGGAGTCAGCAACCCTGTTGACTGGAGTCGACAGGCGATTAGGATGCTTGTAACGATTGATTACAATGGCACTTTACATCGATTATAACGGCACTTATAACTGCTTAGGATGCCTCCTTACTTCTTGATGTGCCTATAATAACAAACAGTACCCCCTATCTTCTTCGGACACAGATAGGGTGAAGGGGTTGTACAGAGGCTATCAAGCCATTTGTTTGCCATATACCTCGTGATTCCAAACAAGTACATCATCTGCCGACAAGTCAGCATCTCATGATCGTTAAACCACTCGTCGAGTCGCTTTTTGATTTGCTCCTCCGTCTGTTGGGTAGAGTGCCCTACCCGTCCTCTGCCTGTGGCGTTGATGAAGTGGTAGCCGTGCTCGTTCAATTGTTTGAGGAACTGACGGTCGGGTGTGAAGCCGATGGTGTCGATACACACGTCATTACCCGTGATCTTCGCAGGGTCTGTAAACTGGATTTTCAGTTCATTACCATACTCGTCATAGCGTCGTCTGAACTTCAACTTCAGGAAGAACGTCCCTAACCCCTCCAAGTGAAGTCGCAGGTTGTCCGTCAGTTGATTGATAATCTCACGCTCCAAGACGATTAATGCCGCCTCCATCAGTTCCGGTCGGAACGTGTTGCAGTTCTTGAGATGCCTTAGGAAATAAGCCTTCCCCACTGTCTCATTCGTCTCATGTCTCACTTGATACGTGTCGTTCCCCTCGCTGTCTTTCTGCGGGTTCCGATGCACACTGAATTTGATATTGTAACCCATAGTTGCTAAATTGGTTAATTAATGATGCAAAGATAATGAAAAATCAGCAAACAGACCACACTTTGACACAAAATATCTCCCTTTTCACTCTTTTTTTTGGAAATTTCAAAGAAAGTGCATATCTTTGCAGTGCCTAATCTTCGGAGAGGCAAACAGACATAAGTGAGACTAGCGTGTCCACATTATCTTGTTTCTCAACTCAAAAAACGACCAAACAAATTGAGAATATCAGAGAAACAGGCATCAGTGCGCCCTGCATAGCGGGTGTATGCTTTGCCTTGTTATATCTGATATGGGTTACTTGGTCGTTTCCCTTGAGTTGGTATACAAGTAGAGGATATGCCTGCTCTTTTTATGTGCTGACATTTTGGATTGCAGAAGCAATAAAACTCATAAAAACGACCAATAATGAAAGTTTTCTATTTCTGCGCCCAAACCCATGTCCAGCACTTTATAGGGACAAAGGGTAAGGGGAGGTTGTGTCTGCTGGATGCAGAGTACAACTGGGTTAAACAGAGCATGCTCGTATGTGTTTTGCTCTGTCAGTTTCTAACTTCATCCGCTCAAGGGAGTGTTGGTGATAGTATTCATGCTGGAGGGAGTGATTTTCACGTTAACCAGTTGATTATACCATCTGTGATGGTCGCTGTCGGTTCTTGGGGAGTCTCCAACGGATGGTTCTGTGGTGTAAAGGAAGACGTGAGGGATGGCTTCTCAGACTTACGTGGTGAATGCCGCTTCAAGGCGGATGACTATCTTCAGTATTTACCCGTATTGACAAATGTGGGACTGGCTTTTACTGGAGTAAAATCGCGACATACACTTCGTGAGCGTCTTGCCGTAACAGCAACTGCTTATCTGACAATGGGGGCGATTGTGAATGTCACCAAATACGCTGTCCAAGAGAAACGACCAGATTCTAATGCGCACAATTCTTTCCCATCAGGGCATACCGCTACGGCATTTATGGGAGCAGAATTGGTGCGAGAGGAATATGGAGGTATCAGTGGCATTTGTGCTTATACTTTCGCTACTGGTATTGCTTTTCTTCGTCTATACAACGACCGCCATTGGCTGAATGACATTATTGCTGGCGCTGGTGTCGGCATTCTCTCTGCACGTGTTGGATATTGGCTGTTACCATGGGAACGTAAACTGTTCAAGTGGAAAGAAACTTCTCCAACGATAAGTGTTGTGCCATCTTATAATCCCGTTGCTAATCAATGGGGTATATCACTATCGGCAAATTTGTGAGTACTGCCAATCTCCCCATATTGAGATAGCAGCAAACAAATGGACAGCAACCTGACGAATAAAAGAACTTTGTCAGTACAATCATAGAATTTATATCTGCATCCGCCTGAAGAATTCCTTCACGGCATTGCGCTGATACATCCCCTTGACATACACCAGCGAGGCGTGCATGGTTTCCTTGGCTTCCTTAATTGGAATGACCTTATAGCCTTCTTCCTCGTAGATGACCGACTCGGAGAGAATGGCTACCAGGTGGCACGACTTTACCATGTGAATCATCGTGTAAATCTCGTTGATCTCCATGAGAGGTTTCAAGTCAACACTGTGATTACGAAGCAGACCATCAAGCATCGTGCGGGCATTCATGCCCTTGGCAGGAACGGCTGTAAGAAAAGCCTTCAGTTGGCTGAGTTTCACCTCACCAAGTTTTGCCAAAGGGTGTTCCTCGGCTACAACGGCACATAAGCGTGACTCAAACAGTGGAATCTCCTCCAGCAACGGCTCGTTTTCCAGAAGATTATAGGTCAACGCAAAGTCTATCTCACGGTTATGCAGCAGTGTTATCAGTTCGTCAGCACGTTCAAAACGGACATCAAACTGGATGTCGGGGTATTGCGGACAGAATCTCTGCATCGTCTTGGTGAGCAATACGGACAAACCGTATGTTGCACCGATTCGGAGTCTTCCCGTCTTCAGCCCTTCCATATCGTGAAGTTGCTGCCTGCCTTGCTCGGCATACTCCAATGTCTGACGGGCAAACGGCAGGAACTGTCTACCTGCTTCTGTCAACGACACCTTCTTTCCGATGCGTTCGAAGAGTTGCACTCCGAGGTCATCTTCCAATTGCCTGACCTGTTGCGAAAGCGTACTTTGTACCACAAAGCATTCCTGGGCTGCGATGGAGAAGTTCTCTGTCTCAGCGGCCTTTACAAAGTAGTTCAATTGTCTCAATTCCATGCCTTATCGCTTTTTTCGATAAATCTTATCGAATCATTCCCAAATGCAAATATACAAACTTTCGCTGAAACTCCTTACCTTTGCAGCGTGAATTTTAAAGAAAAGGAGAAAACTATGATGAAAATCGTTTATTGGAGTGACTATGCTTGTCCTTACTGCTACATCGGCGAGACCCGTTTGAAGAAAGCCATCAAAGAACTGGGACTGGAGAATCAGGTGGAAATAGAGACACGAGCCTTCGAACTTGACCCTGGTGCCCCCAAAACGGTGGAGACCATCACCGTTGACCGTTTTGCCATGAAGTATCATCTCTCGAAAGAGGATGCCCAACAGCAGATTGACCATATATCGCAGTTAGGTATCGACGAGGGCATTGATTTCCGTTATGCCACGACGCTCTACACCAACACCCGTGATGCGCACCGACTGACGAAACTGGCACAAACCAAGCACGATGCAGTGCTGGAAGACCACGTGAGCGAACTGCTGTTTGATGCCTATTTCACACGCAACGAGAAACTGGCAGACCACGACGTGCTGCTGCGTGTTGCTCTTGAGGCTGGCATGGACGAGGCAGAGGCAAAGGCTGTATTAGAGTCGAACCAGTTTGACGAAGAGGTGCGTTTCGATGAGCGTGAGGCCATGATGTACGGCGTACATGGTGTACCATATTTTATGTTCAACGGCAAATTCGTTATCCCTGGTGCCTTGTCTGTCAGTGCTTTCGAGCATGCGCTGGAAAAGGCTCTGAAAGACCAACAGGAGAATACCGTCAGTGAGGATGCACACCAGTGTGGACCAGAGGGTTGCAGGATATGATTCGTAGGATAGTTGTCAAGGATGTCTTTGCCGTCAATTGCTATTTTTACATCGACGACAAGACGTACCACGGATTCCTCATCGACCCTGGCGCACAGGCAGGTCGCATCCTGCAGAAGATTGCGGAGAATGGCTGGACCATAGAGCGTATCCTGCTTACCCACGGTCATTTTGACCACACGGGTGCCGTAGGGAAGGTAGCCCAGACATTGGACATACCCTACTGCATCCATCGTGATGGAGAGAAATATCTGACTGACACCCGCTGGAACCTGAGTGCCTATTGTGGTAGGAATGTGCTGCTGTCTGACGCTGAGTACTTTGAAGATGGAGACATCATCCGTCTGGAGGCAAATCCGTCATCCTCTCTGAAAGTCATCCACACCCCAGGGCATACCCCCGACAGCGTCGTCTTCTACAGTCAGCAAGACCACATTGCCTTTGTTGGTGACACCATCTTCCGTGACTGTCCTGGCTCCACACAATATATCGGTGGAAACGAGGTCGATTTATATAACAGCATTGTCGGACGAGTCCTCGCCTTGCCAGACCATACGACTCTTTATTCTGGGCACACCGAACCTACCTCCGTCGGTCATGAGCGTCCTCTTTATTGTCCAGATTAAGGCATCAGAACGTTAAATATCGGAAGATTTTCTGCCTGCGGTTGCGAAAGTTCGTGGAAAAACAGTACCTTTGTTCTCGATTTCAAGATAGATAAATCGGAATTTAGTTATATGATAAAAGATTTATTTTTAGTTGGAATAGGCAGTGGTATAGGCGGCATCTTCCGTTACCTCATTTCGCAATTCATTGGGACTGCGCATAATGGTTTCCCTTGGGGAACATTTATCGTAAACGTCGCAGGATGTCTGTTGATAGGAATCCTATGGGGAGTAACAAGCCGTTTCCAAAGCCTTTCTTCAGTATTCTCTCTGTTCCTTATGATTGGATTTTGTGGTGGTTTCACTACATTCTCAACTTTCTCGAAAGAAGGACTGATTATGCTGCAGACTAACAACTACCTCTTGTGCTTGTTGTATGTCGTTGGAAGTGTCCTGTTGGGGATTATGTCCGTGGGATTAGGATATTTTGCAGCGAAATAAATACCAACTTCAATAAAATGGAAATAATGGATAACCCGTTGGCGGAATTAATTTAGGCTTTCCATGATGTTTTTTGGAGAACCTTCGTATTTAATTCTATTTAACAAGAAAAAGTTGCACAATTCCGTGATATTTAGTAACTTAGAGGTGTCGAATCAATAAGTTATAATCA
>JAFUFD010000021.1 GCA_017470055.1 Prevotella sp.
CATAAGCCATTGCAACTTAACTCTGTCGGCGGTCTCGCTCCGGAGAGCGGGTTTTGCGTTTGGCGACGTGTAGTGAGGCTCGTTGACCATCCGGTCATCCGGAGTGCCGTCGATTCCACGGAACAAATAGGTCTTGTCGTCGATGCGCTCCAGTTCGCCGCCGGCTGCGGTGATACTGGTACGCACCTGCTCAAGCCGTGCGACGGGGAAACCGGTTGTCAGCAGATTGCCCGCCTTGCGCCGCTTGAGCATCACACGATAGCCCGTTGCCCGTGACAATGCAAAGGCACCATTTCCATAGGCATGCATGAAGGAGCCGATGAGTATCAGATAGAACTCACGGTTGCCCGTATGCTCCTGCCAAGCCAAGATTTCTTGTTCTGTCATGACTTTTCCTTTTTTGAATAAATAGTTCAGTTCCGCATCCAGCCGCTCCAACTGGAGGGTCTTCGCCTGATAGGGTTTCCTGACCCTGACGGTATACCGTTTGTACTTCAGGTCCACATAGATGACTTTGTACCACTCAGGTCCTATCCGCCTGACCACCTTGCAGACGATGTTGAAGGCGGCGAAGTGGCGCATCATGCCCAAGTAGGAGTTCATCACGGACGTGAACTGCTCGTAATGGCGGTAGACATAGGTGTCGTTACTCCGCGCGAGGCAGTTGAAGCGCTCTATCTGGTCGATACATGCTCCCACGGTGCGGTTGCTGATATAGGTGCGCCCGGGCAGGATCATTCCCCCTGTGAAGAGCACCCCCTTCGCATAGTGCTGCAGGTACATCTTCCTCGGATGCCTGCGCACCTCGTTGCGATGAGCCCAGCGGTCGACCACCACACGTGACCGATCCAGCAACTCCATCTCGATACTCACGAAAACCATATCGTCCATATAGTGTCCGTACTCCATCCCATCCCATTCGGGCGAGTTCAGTTCGTGGTCGAGGTCGTCCATGAACACCAGCGCCGTCATCTGGCTCACCACCTTGCCGATAGGCAATCCGTGCTTGCCATCACTGTGGAAGAGGCTCTTGCCGGGTGGCAGTCCCACCCATGCCCCTATAGGGCTGTTGCGCACGCAGTGCAGTTCGGGACGGTCGTAGATGATCGTGTGGAGTATCCAGCAGACCAAGTCCACGTCATCCTCATGGTAGAGCCGCCTGATAAGCCGCTCGAACTTGCGGTAGGCTATCCGCTTGGGCAGCGACATGAAATACGACAGCATGTCGAGTTTCATCACCCAGCAGTCCCTGGTGTAGTTGTCAGAGCACTCCCTGATCATCTGCTCCACCCGGCGGATGCCGTAGAGCGTTCCCTTTCCTACCCTCGTCGAGTAGTTGTCATCGATATACTGCTGCTCCAGCAGTGGACTGATTTTCCGTGCGAAGACGGTATCCACCACCCTGTCACGGAAGGCTGCGCCGAAAATCTCCCGTTTGACGGGTTTCTCGCTGATGAAGACGATGGAGCGCGAGGGGCGGTAGGTCCTGTTGTTCAGTTCCTGCCATATAGTCCGACACTCCCGCTCAGCGTCGATCTCGAAGCGCATGGCGTCCATGGTGTTGCCCTTATGCTCCAGGCACTGCCAGAAAGCCTCATACACTTCCTCGTAAGTAATACTACCCATGTATTATAAAGTCACTATCCCATAGGCGAGGACGGCACGAACCTGTCTGTTCGTGTTCGACTTATCGTTGTTGCCGTTCAAGTTGAGGTTACCGTTGGTGTTGAAGTTCAGATTGAACGCATAGCCGGCGGCACGCTCTTCTAAAAAACAAATGTCGTCCGTGTTGATGCTCTTTACTAACCGTGCCGTGCACGACGGCTGGTCAGTCGACGACCCCTATAAAATAATTGACTGCTCTCTCCGTAAAGCCTTGACCGTACGGAATCCCGCAGATGAGTAGTGACACTCGTTTTATTGCTTGTTATTCAGTTTTCTCTCCGTAGCGGTCACCCAGCCCGACAGTTGCCTGCCGATCTTGTCGAAATGCGGTGCGATGGCGGCATAGTGCTTCTTGCTCAGCATCCGCTGATAGACACAGACACGGCACAGCATGCGGAGATAGATAAGCACTTGCAACGCCTTGCGCATGTGCAGCGAACTGGTCTCCCTCGTATGGTTGGCGATATAGATGAGCGACAGCAGGTGGAGCGCAAGCATGCGCAGTTGCTCCCCCATCGAGCGGTCGGTCTTCGGGAACTGGCGGGTCAGGGTGACGATGTCGTTCATCAGCGCCACCGACTCCTTGTAGATGGGCAGTTTCTCCGCTGCGTCAAGCCACTCGCCGTCGAGCACGGCAAGTTCCAATAACTCACCGTCGAGCCCCAGTTCGAATATCTCCTTATGGATGTCTGTCGGGTTATCCATTAGATTTTTCGCTCCTCCCCCCTCCCGTCCTCCCCCCACATGGGGGGAGGTGATGGGGAAATCTTAAATTTTTAAATTTAAATTTTTAAAAGGCGAGGACGGCACGAACCTGTCTGTCCGAGTCCGACTTATCGGTGCCGCCGTTCAAGTAGAGGTTACCGTTGGTGCCGAAGTTCAGATAGAACGCATAGCCGGCGGCACGCTCGGTGCTTGACCACAGGTAATGCCCCGTGCCGAACGACTCAAAGAGCGCCTTGTTTTTATCTGTCGACAACTTGCCCTGAACATAGGTGTTGATGGCGGTGGCGGTATTGCCTGAGGCGTCCGAGTATGTAGCATTGCTCAGGTAGAAGTCCTGATAATCGGATCGCCAGGTCCAACTGCCGTAGTTCTTGATATTACTATAGTACGTGCCTGAGCCGGCGAAGGCGATCAGCCACTGGTACTGCTGACCGATGGAGGGCAGATACCAGCCCGAGTTGGGCAGCAGGGCTGTCGACGTCGGAGCGGCGGGGGTATAGGTCTTGGCGGCGTTGATGGCGGTCAGGTTGCTCTGCGTCCTGCCGCTCAAGGCTTTCTCACAGTGGGTAAGACCGTCCATGTCGCTGGTGATGTTGCCCCATTGCGTGGGCTGGTCAGTGCTGCCGTACAGGACATCGGTGACCTGGGTGTTCTGCAGGGAGGACACGCACCAGTTAGCCACAGCGTTTCCGGAGTTCGCACGCTTCAGTGCCATGACGTAGCCCTGATAGTAGCCCTTCGCCTGGTCCTTGGCGCTGGTGGGAGTGCAGAACACGATGCCGATAGGCGTCTTGTCGGGGAAGTCGGCGGCGGAGCCCCAAGTGCCATCGCTGAAGTAGAGGTCGCCCACACGTGCGGGGCGCAGGGGTGCGACGTTTGCCGTGCCGCCCTCAGTCCAACTGGTGATGGCGGTCTCAGCCTCCACCTCGGGATAACTGACGGTGATGTCGAGCGTGTAGACACTACCCTCATTGAACGTCTTATTGTCAACAGTGTAGTAAGCCGTGCCTGCGTCGCCATTGGTCAGCGTGACACCGACAGCGAGCAACCGACCATTGATCTTCTGCTCGGGGAACACGGCGGCGCCGCTCACCGTGGCGGCGGACTCTCCCTCGACAACCTTGATGTCGCCAGCGGCACCCGTCAGTCCAGACACCTCACCCGTCGTCTTGATGAAGTCAACGGTGCGCTGTATCTGCTTCAGCGTGACGCTGTTGATCTTGCTGACAGCCGTGCCCGCCGTAGCGGTGACAACGATCTTCGCCATCTTGTGGGAGAAGGTCAGCGTCTTTTTCTCGGTGGTCTTCGCCTCGTTGGTGAGAGGGGTTGCCCACATCAGGTCGCTGGCGGCGTAGGCCGCGTCAGTGGTCTGGTCGTCGCTGACGGTGAAAGTGGTCCCGTCGAACGAGGGATAGTAGGCAAGGATGTCCACGTTCTTGCCGTCAAGCGGATAGTAGGGAGCGGGACTGGGGAGGGTCAGCGCGCCTGACTCACCAGTGGTGTAAGTATAGTCGGTATATTGCCCCTCTCCATACTCGCTGATGCGCACCGTCACCGACTTGCCAGCCTCGATATAGTCCTTGTTCAAGTCGGTCGCTGCGGCGGCACGGTTGCCAGTCACCACAGGCTCTGTGGTGTACGACAGGGTGACGGGGACGAGACCGTCCTGATCGGGCCCCGTCTGAGCCGTGTCGTCGCTGGAGCAGGCTGCGAGCAACATCGCAAGACCTGCCATATATAAAACTTGGTTGATTCTCATATCATTACAGTATTTGGTTCTTACTTATTATAATTGCTTTTCTCTGCTTGTTATTACTCAACATAGATCTTATCGCTGTCGGAGCCACCGTTACCCCACGAGTTAACCTCGTTCTCGGTATTCACCTCGGTCTCCACGTTCACCGTGTAACTGAGGCTTTGGGAGTTCCAGTTGGTCGCCGCCGCCACAGTGGCGGTGATAGTGGCGGTGGTGGGTTCCGTAGGCGATGCCGCAGGCGACACAGCGCCCGTCGAGGCATTGACCGTGGCGACACCGGTATTGTCGGACGCATAGGTGACCGAGCAAAGGGCGGTGATGTCGTAGTCGGTGCCCTCGTCCCACGTGCCGTTGCCGTTGTTGTCGATGAACACACGTGTCACCGCACGTGTCTGACCGCTATGCCCCGCCACGATCTCCATCGTCGCCGTGCTCATCTCGATGACGGGCGTGGCGCGCACGATGTTGAACGCCTTCGGCTGCGTGCCGAGATATTTGGTGGCGACCACGTCGCCAGCATCGGCAAGACCGGTGATGGTGGCGGTAGCCTCGCCCACGTTCACGTTAGAGGTGTATGCCACGGAGTAGTCTGTGCCCAACGTCAGCACGTCGTCACCGTCCTTCACCGTCAGCACCGGCTCAATGGCGTAGCCCGTAAACGTCTGGTCGGGAATGGCGGCGATGGTCAGCGTGGAGGCGGAGGTCACTTTTCTCATCTGACGCATCACATTATCCATATTACCATTAGTGACAGCATAAGTCAGGGCACGGTTCGAGGGACCAAGGTAAACATCCTCCCCTACCCACACCTTGAACTTGTAGGTGTCGGCAGAGCCTTTCTCGTTCCTGATGGCGATAAACGCCTCACCAGGATACTCACCGTTATCCTCTTCCTTCCCGATAATGATGTCCATGGGGTCTGCCTCCGTAAAATAAGTAGTGGTACCATCGACAGCCTTGGTCTTCACCATCTTACCACCGGTGCCGTATATCTGGATTCTTGTCGGATGCAGACGGGCATCGTTCTCGTCGGTCATGCGCAGCCACCAGTATGTCTGGGCATGGGTCATCGCAGCCGTAGTAAGTGAGAGGGTATTTCCTGCCGCCTTAGCCTCAACAACCGTAGTGGACGACTCCTGAAAGGCATATTTGGAAGAAAGCATTTTCATCGTAGCGTCCTGACCTGTGTAGTCATAGGCGCGAGAAGGCAGGTACAGTTTCAGCACGTCGCTGACGGCGATTGCACCCGTTAATGTTCCTGTCAGGGTTGTTGTCTCATTTCCATACTTTGAAGGAGTCAGCGTCCCTAACTTGGTGTCTCCTTTGTAGACATCAACTTTGTCACCCGTATCCCAGATGAAATAGAAACGGTGGCCATTGTTGCCTCCGTAGAAAATTGCACGGATGGATGAGGACAGGTCTTCGATGTCCTCAACACTCTCGCCTGTAGCGTCCACCGCAACATCCCATGTGCGCACCTCAGGAGGCTGAGTTACCAGGCTGGCGGCATCCTCACTGGAACATCCAGTGAGGAAAGCCATGCCCAGTATTAACAAGAAGTTAACAAAAAGGGATTTCCACATAAACTTTGAATGATTGAATGAACATAATTTGCCTTAATCTTCGAAGTCATACTGACGGGCAGGAGTACCCATATCGTGACCGTCGCCTGAACCTGCCAGCAGGGCGTTCTCGAATTTCATTTCCACTACGTCAGCCGTAGGCTGCTCATAAATCTTCTTCTGTTCCATAATTGTCTTGTTCATTTTATAAGATTAATAATTAAAAAAACTGTTACATATCGGTGACAAAGGTACGACAAAAATCGTGAACAAAAAAAAAAAAAAACACAATAAATGTTAATGCAATGAAGAAAGATGTTACACCTTATTATATATATAGGGGGGAAGGAGTAAAAGGGAGGTAGGAAAACACAAAGTCCCCCGATTGAACATTATCAATCGGGGGACTCAAGTGAGGGGATTCTTTATGTGACTACCAATCGTATTGGTGTTTACGGTCGTACCACATGATTCCTATGAATGCTATCAAAGCAACTGCCCCTGTCGCAATTAAGAAGTAAATAAAATCCATAGTCTATCTTGATTTTGAATAAAAAACAAATCCAATAACAGCAAAAAAGGCAACCAAAGTACCTCCTACCCCAAAAAGATATATAGCCTCAACTCCGAGGTTCATAATACCAGCAAGAATCACACCGCCAAATATTAGTTTAGACATATCCAGACTATACTTGCCTAATTCCTGCATCATCAATTCACGTTTTTTCTGCTTCATAAACAAACGTTTTTCTAATTGCAAAGTTACAATATTTCTCCTATTCCACCAAATTTTACTCAGAAAATATGGATATAATGGGCGTTAGGATTCCCCACAGAAGGGGTGTTTTCTTGTATCGGGAGAGGGTTCTTTCTAACTTTGCACACGGAAACAGCGCTGTGACTAAGAAAAAGAATGTTGAACCTTATTAAAAAAAGAAAGAACTATGGCAAAGTATCGATTGTACAAAAACAACAACATGCGATCAACGGCGTATGGCAAGTGGTATGCACGTAAGTCGGCAGAGGGACTGGTCAGCACCGACGACCTCGTCATGATGATGGTGGGGCGCAACAGTGGCTTCTCCGAAGGACAGATCGCCGGTGTGGTAAGGGATTTGGTAAACCTCATCAGAGGACTCGCCTACGAGGGAAAGTCGGTGAAGGTCGACAACCTCGGCATCTTCCGAGTGTCGATGATCTCGAAGGGCGTAGAGAACCCGAAGGATTTCAACGCCGCCACGGACATCACCGCCAGATGGCAGGTACAGCCCACGGGAATGGTGCTCATCAAGAGTATTCCGCACAACCGCGCCGCAGGCGTCGCACTCACCTGGGAGGAGGACAACGACTACGTATCTCCCCGCAAGAACCAGGAGGAGCCTGCTAATCCGTTATCAGATTAAACGTTAAAGATTAAAGGTTATGATGAGAATTAGGAAAGAGACCTGGAAACTGATTGTGCAACTGACCATCAGTATACTGACGGCGATAGCCACCACACTGGGTGTGACCTCCTGCATCTGCTAAGGAGGGAATAAGAATAGAGGCGACCTTACGGGGTCGCCTCTATTTATTATTACTCGATTGGAATAAGTCGGAAGGTGAAGGTGCGGTCCTGATAGGGGACACGGTAGGGAGGTAATGCCTGTCCCCACTCGCTCCAACTATCAATGCCACCCACACCGGCATGTACCATGTCGATGCTCAGATTGGTGTAGCGGGACTTAGGCACCTGCGGGGAGTGACGCTGCGCCTTCCACTCTCCTGGCTCGTCCAAGTCCTCTACCGCATAATGCAAGGCGGAGGCGGAGAAGAGAGTGTCTGCCTCTACACGCAGCCCGTAACCTTGCGATGCGGTCTGTTTCCACCAGCGGATATCACCCTTCGTACCTGTCTCCTGCGGGCGGACATAGGGGAAGAACTGCTCATCGGCTGTCTGCTCATAGATGCCCACCCGTTGCGACAGGTGGCGGTCGTTATAGTTCTCAACAGGTCCACGTCCGTAATACTGGCTATGGTCCATATCATACGGCATCTGGAGCACCATGCCGAAGCGCAACATATCGGGCTGTTTCTCACCTGCCGTGGTCTGCATCTGCTCGGTGACGGTGATGGTGCCATCAGGAGCGATGAGATAACAGAGTGTCAATGTCGCCTTCACCTCTGGCATGTCATAGACGGCTGTCATGGTATAGGCACCCGTCCTCTTGTCTTTCTTTCCTTTCTTCAGACTCTTGAGACGCAGCACGGGCTGGCGCCACACCTTGTTGTTCTTATGCAGGTTGGCACCCATATCATTGTCCGTAACGGCACGCCAGAACTGGGGACGAAGGGTACCACCCTCTCCCAGCATAGACTTACCATCGACGATGTACCGATTGATAAAGCCTGTTTTCTTGTCGAAGGTGACTGTTGACCGATGGCTATTTACCATTGACCTTTGGCTATTTGCCGTTGGCACACTGACTGGCAGTTGCTCGTAGGCAATGGTCTGCCCTTCCTCCATCAAGGGGGCAGCCTGTCGCAACTTAAAGTCGATATTCAGCAGGTACTCGCCCATGGCGGAGAGGTCGCCCAACGGCAGCGTCACCTCCGTCGTACCTTGCGGCTGACAGTCGAGGCTATCCACCGTTCCACGCCTCACGGCAATACCATCACACAGCAAGGTCCACTCCATATACACATCGTCGAGCGTACGGAAGAAATTCTCGTTACGGACACGGATGCGACCGTTGAGGATATCGACAGGCGTCACCCAGATGTTCTGATACTGATAGCCTACCTCATAGAGTTCGGGATTGGGCTGGCGGTCAGGGCTTACCAGACCGTTGCAGTTGAAGTTATTGTCTGAGGGGTCGTAGGTGTTATAGTCACCGCCATAGGTATAGATAGCACGCCCCTCCGCATCCTTGCCATGCAGTGCCTGGTCGACGAAATCCCAGATAAAGCCGCCCTGGAACTTCGGATACTGGCGCACGAGGTCCCAATACTCCTTGAAACCGCCGCAACTGTTACCCATGGCGTGGCTGTACTCACACTGGATGAGCGGTTTCTGCTTGCTGGCATCCTTCGAATATTCCTCGCAATGCCACTGCGACATATACATCGGACAGAAGATGTCGGTATTATCACCACCATGAGCCTGCTCAAACTGCACGGGACGGCTCTGGTCATGCTGCTTAATCCACTGATAGGCGGCAGTGAAGTTAGGTCCGTTGACCGTCTCATTACCCAGACTCCAGATGATGATGCTGGGATGGTTGAAGTTCATACTGACATTATGCTGGTTACGCTCCAGTATCTGGCGGGCAAACAGAGGTGTCTTCGTCGGAGCATCGTCACCATAGCCAAAGCCATGGCTCTCCTGATTCGCCTCCCCTACTAAGTAGAGGCCATACTCATCGCATAGGTCATACCACAAGGGGTCGTCAGGGTAATGACAGGTACGCACGGCATTGATGTTAAAACGCTTCATCAACTGGATATCCTGTAGCATCCGCTCACGACTGACGACATAGCCACCGTCAGGGTCCATCTCATGACGGTTGGCACCCTTGATATAGATAGCCTTCCCGTTCACTAATAACTGCGCGTTCTTGATCTCCACTTTACGGAAACCCACCTTCTGGGCTGTGACCGTATTGCCATAGCGCACCAGCAGTGTATATAGATAAGGTGTCTCTGCCGTCCACTTACGAGGGGTCTTCACCTGAAGCGTCGCCCCACCCTGCTTGGGCAGTGACTCGTTCCAGGCATTGACAACGGCACTTGCCACTTCCTTGCCATTTGCATCCAGCAATGACAACTGCACATCGGCATGACCCACCGCCTTTACTCTCACGTCAAGTGTGCCGTCCTGATAGTCGTTCACCAAATCGGGAGTGATGCGGAGATCCTGAAGATGGGTGGACTTGCCCTGCGCATAGAGATAGCATGAGCGTCCCACACCGCTCATCCGCCAGAAGTCCTGGTCCTCGTCGTAGGAGCCGTCGCACCAGCGGAAGGTCTGGAAAGCGATGAGGTTATCACCACTGTGCACATAGGGTGTTATATCAAACTCGGCGGCTACCTTGGAGTCCTCGGTATAGCCGACATACCTGCCATTGACCCACAGGTACATATTAGAGGTGACAGAGCCGAAATGGGCTATCACCTGCTTGCTGTCCCAATCGGCAGGGATGCTAATGGTGCGGCGGTAGGTTCCCACATGGTTGTCCTTGACAGGCACCTCTGGCGGGTTGTTCTCGAAATGTCCCCGCCATGCGAAGCCGATGTTCACATACTCCGGGTCGCCATAGCCATTGAGTTCCCATAGCCCTGGTACAGGCATGGTAGCCCATCGGCGGTCGTCATAGTCGACACCGAAGCAGTCGACAGGACGCTGGTCGGCATGCTCCACCCACAGGAAGTGCCACGTACCGTCAAGCGACAGGTAGTTGGCTGACTTTGTCTTGTCACCTGCAAGGGCAAGCGACTCAGACTCATAACTAAAGAAACTGGTGTGGAGGGCATAGCGGTTGACCTCGTTCACCTGCAGGTCATGCCACTCCGTCATGGTGGGTTGTTGCTGGGCAAGGGTGGCAACAGCCAAAGCGCCCATACACAATGTTGATAACAGTCTGTTCATAGGTTTGTTTATAGGTTATTAGCAAAAAGCGCCGCCACAAGAGTTTTGCAGCGGCACCTCTATCAGGATTTATAGATTTACTTCTCGTCAAGAACCGGCTCCTCTGCGAAATCGAGGACGTTCTTCTTATTAGCCTGCATACGCTCGTACTCCTCCTTGGAGCCTACGATGATCTTCTCAAACTCACGGAGACCAGTACCAGCGGGAATCAGGTGACCAGAGATGACATTCTCCTTCATGCCCTCAAGGGTATCAACCTTACCACGGATGGCGGCCTCGTTGAGCACCTTCGTCGTCTCCTGGAAGGAGGCGGCAGACATGAACGACTTGGTCTGGAGAGCCGCACGGGTGATACCCTGCAGAATCTGGGTAGAGGTGGCAGGCACGGCATCGCGCACCTGAACGATCTTCAAGTCACGACGCTTCAGCATAGAGTTCTCGTCACGCAACTTACGAGCGGTAACGATCTGACCCTTCTGCAGGTTCTCGGAGTCACCAGCGTCGATGACAACCTTCTTACCCCAGATACGGTCGTTCTCCTCCGCGAAGTCGAGTTTGTCGACAATCTCCTGCTCAAGGAAGGAGGTGTCACCAGGCTCGTTGATCTGTACCTTACGCATCATCTGGCGGACGATAATCTCAAAGTGCTTGTCGTTGATCTTCACACCTTGCAGACGGTAAACATCCTGCACCTCGTTGACGATGTACTCCTGTACAGCCGTGGGACCCTTGATGGCAAGGATATCGGCAGGTGTGATAACACCATCAGAGAGGGGCGTACCAGCACGAACGGCATCGTGCTCCTGCACGAGGATCTGCTTCGACAAAGATACGAGGTACTTACGCTGCTCGCCCGTCTTAGAGGTGACGATGATCTCACGGTTACCACGCTTCACCTTACCCATGGTGACCTCACCGTCAATCTCGGAGACGACAGCAGGGTTGGATGGGTTACGAGCCTCGAACAACTCTGTGACACGTGGCAGACCACCAGTGATATCACCACCCTTGGCTGCGGCACGTGGAATCTTGACGAGGGTCTCACCCGTCTTCACGGTCTGACCATCCTCAACGACGACGTGACCACCCACAGGGAAGTTATAGGTTCCTATCACCTCACCATCAGCGCCAATGACATCACAGGTAGGCACCTTCGACTTATCCTTCGACTCAGTGACGATCTTCTCGGTCAAGCCAGTGGTATCGTCAGTCTCGGCACGGAAGGTAACACCCTCGATGACATCGTGGAACTTCAAGGTACCAGCATACTCAGTGACAATAACGGCATTGAACGGATCCCACTGGGCAATCTTGTCGCCCTTCTTCACAGAATCACCTGACTTGAAATAGAGGGATGAACCGTAGGGAACGTTGACGGTAGAAAGCACGATCTTGGTGTTAGGATCGACGAAACGAGCCTCACCCAGACGGCTGACAACCATCTCGCACTCACGACCGTCCTCGTCGAACGGTACGGTACGAACCTCCTCCAACTCCAAGACAGAGTCGTTCTTAACCACGATACTGGCATTGGCGGCTGCGTTGGCAGCGACACCACCAGCGTGGAACGTACGGAGCGTCAACTGTGTACCCGGCTCACCGATAGCCTGTGCGGCGATGACACCGACAGCCTCACCCTTCTGTACCATACGGCGGGTGGCAAGGTTACGACCGTAACACTTCATGCAGACACCATGCTTCGACTCACAGGTGAGTACGGAACGAATCTCGACACTCTCAATCGGAGAGTCCTCGATAGCCTGTGCGATAGGCTCGGTAATCTCCTCACCAGCGGCAACGATCAACTCGCCAGTGGAAGGATGGATAATATCATGTACAGAGACACGACCAAGGATGCGCTCATAGAGGGTAGAGATAGTCTCATCGCCATTCTTCAGGGCGGTGCATACCAGACCACGGAGCGTACCACAGTCCTCCTCATTGATAATCACGTCATGTGACACGTCAACCAGACGACGAGTCAGATAACCTGCGTCGGCAGTCTTCATGGCGGTGTCGGCAAGACCCTTACGGGCACCGTGGGTAGAGATGAAGTACTCCAACACGGACATACCCTCCTTGAAGTTCGACAGAATCGGGTTCTCAATAATCTGCGCGCCCTCGGCACCTGCCTTCTGTGGCTTCGCCATCAGACCACGCATACCAGAGAGTTGTCGGATCTGGTCCTTACTACCACGGGCACCAGAGTCAAGCATCATGAATACGGCATTGAAACCCTGATCTGCCTCAGTCATCTCCTTCATCAGGACATTGCCAAGGTCATTATTAATATGTGTCCAGGTATCGATAACCTGATTGTAACGCTCGTTATCAGTGATGAATCCCATGTTGTAGTTCTCGGTGATCTGCTGTACCTCGGCATTACCCTTCTCGACCAGTGCCTTCTTAGACTCTGGGATGATGATATCGTCAAGGTTGAACGACAGACCAGCCTCGTAGGCCATGCGGTAACCAAGGTTCTTGATACCATCCAAGAACTCGCATGCCTCAGCGAAACCGACATTCTTGATCACATCGGCAATGATGTCACGCAGAGACTTCTTAGAGATGATACGGTTGACATAACCCACCTCCTTCGGGATGATGCCGTTGACGATGACACGACCTACAGAGGTCTCCACCATATGCTTCTCGGGTTTGCCGTCAACGATATCGTCAACCAGCACCTTCACCTGAGCATGCAGGTCACACTTACCCTCGTTATGGGCAATGATAGCCTCCTCAGGACCGTAGAAGGTCAGTCCCTCGCCCTTAGCACCCGGGCGGATCTTAGAGATATAATAGAGTCCGAGCACCATATCCTGTGAAGGAACGGTGATAGGAGCGCCATTGGCAGGATTCAGAATGTTATGGCTCTGGAGCATCAGGATCTGTGCCTCCAGAATAGCCTCGTTGCTCAATGGGAGGTGGACAGCCATCTGGTCACCATCGAAGTCGGCGTTAAAGGCCGTACATGCCAATGGGTGCAACTGGATAGCCTTACCCTCAATCAGTTTAGGCTGGAAGGCCTGAATACCCAGACGGTGCAGTGTCGGAGCACGGTTGAGGAGCACGGGGTGTCCCTTCATCACATTCTCCAGAATATCCCAGATCACCGGCTCACGACGGTCGACAATCTTCTTGGCGGACTTCACCGTCTTCACGATGCCACGCTCGATGAGTTTACGGATGATGAATGGCTTATAGAGTTCGGCAGCCATCAGTTTTGGCAGACCGCACTCACCCATCTTCAACTCAGGACCTACGACGATAACCGAACGTGCCGAGTAGTCAACACGCTTACCGAGCAAGTTCTGACGGAAACGTCCCTGCTTACCTTTCAGAGAGTCAGAGAGAGACTTCAACGGACGGTTGCTCTCGCTCTTGACAGCAGAGGACTTACGGCTGTTGTCGAACAGTGAGTCAACAGCCTCCTGCAACATACGCTTCTCATTACGGAGAATCACCTCAGGAGCCTTAATCTCCATCAGTCTCTTCAGACGGTTATTACGGATGATGACACGACGATAAAGATCGTTCAGGTCGGAAGTGGCGAAACGACCGCCATCCAGTGGCACCAATGGGCGCAACTCTGGAGGAGTGACAGGAATGATCTTCATAATCATCCACTCAGGACGGTTGATGCCCTTCTCCACGCTGGAGCGGAATGCCTCTACTACCTGCAGGCGCTTCAATGCCTCGTTCTTACGCTGCATCGACGAGTCGCTATTGGCACGATCGCGCAACTCATAAGACAGAGAGTCCAAGTCAAGACGTACCAAGAGGTCGTAGATAGCCTCGGCACCCATCTTGGCAATGAACTTATTAGGATCACTGTCGTCGAGATAGTCATTCTCCGCGGAGATCTTATTGTCAATAATGTCGTTATACTCCTCCTCAGAGAGCAGATCATACATATTGGAGCCAATGGCATCATTACCCTCTGCGTCCTTCTTACCAGCCATAGCACCCGGCTGGATAACCACGTAACGCTCATAGTAGATGATGGCATCGAGTTTCTTGGTAGGAAGACCGAGGAGATAGCCAATCTTATTAGGAAGACTGCGGAAATACCAGATATGTGCCACAGGGACAACAAGTTCGATATGACCTGTGCGCTCACGACGAACTTTCTTCTCTGTCACCTCGACACCACAACGGTCGCAGACAATACCCTTATAACGGATGCGCTTGTACTTACCGCAAGCACACTCATAGTCCTTGGTAGGACCGAAGATGCGCTCGCAGAACAAACCGTCGCGCTCAGGCTTGTAGGTACGATAGTTGATGGTCTCAGGCTTGGTCACCTCACCACATGAGTTCTCAAGGATCTCCTCAGGTGAGGCAAGACCGATGGTAATCTTGGTAAAATTACTCTTTATCTTTGAATCTTTCTTGAAAGCCATATTTCAATCTCTAAACTTTATACTTTATACTTTTAAACGCTCAGATTAGTCCATCTTGATACTGAGACCAAGACCCTTCAACTCATGCAGCAGCACATTGAGTGACTCAGGAATACCAGGAGTAGGCATAGGCTCACCCTTGACAATGGCCTCATAAGCCTTAGAGCGACCTACGACATCATCGGACTTGATAGTCAGAATCTCCTGCAATACATGACTGGCGCCGAATGCCTCCAAGGCCCAGACCTCCATCTCTCCGAAACGCTGACCACCAAACTGTGCCTTACCACCAAGTGGCTGCTGGGTAATCAGACTGTACGGACCGATAGAACGAGCATGCATCTTATCCTCTACCATGTGACCGAGTTTCAAGAAGTAGGTGATACCTACCGTTGCCGGCTGGTCGAACTTCTCACCTGTCTCACCATCATACAGATGGGTAGAGCAGAGGCGTGGCAGACCCGCCTTGTCAGTCCACTCTGCGAGGTCCTCAAGTTTCGCACCATCAAAGATAGGTGTAGAGAACTTCACGCCAAGACGCTTACCTGCAGCACCGAGGATAGCCTCAAAGATCTGACCGAGGTTCATACGAGAAGGCACACCCAGCGGGTTGAGCACCAAGTCGACAGGACGACCATCCTCCAAGAACGGCATATCCTCCTGACGAACAACCTTAGAGACGATACCCTTGTTACCATGACGACCGGCGAGTTTATCACCCACACCGATCTTACGCTTCTTTGCCACATAAACCTTAGCCATCTGCAGAATACCAGAAGGCAACTCGTCACCAATCGTGATGGCAAACTTCTTACGCTTCATCTCTGCATCCAGCAGTTTGAACTTCTTCATATAGTTGATGATCAACTGACCAATCAACTGGTTCTTATGCTCATCATTCGTCCAGTTGCTGATCTGGACATCACCATACTCCAAGTTCTTCAAGGCGGTAATGGTGAACTTACTGCCCTTAGAGATAATCTCCGCACCAGTATAGTCCTTCACGCCCTGCGAGGTCTTACCCTTTGTCAGGGTTACTAACTTCTCAACTAAAATATCTTTCAGGTCATTGATCTTAGCCTCATGCTCCTCGTCAATCTTTGCGAGCAGGAGTTTATCTTGCTGCTTAGTAGCGCGAGTCTTGGTAGCACGAGTGAAGAGTTTCTTGTCGATAATAACACCCGAGAGGGACGGATTAGCCTTCAAGGAAGAGTCCTTCACGTCGCCAGCCTTGTCGCCAAAGATGGCACGCAGCAGTTTCTCCTCTGGTGATGGGTCGCTCTCTCCCTTTGGAGATATCTTACCAATCAGGATATCACCTGGCTCCACACGAGCACCCACACGAATCACACCATTCTCGTCAAGGTCCTTGGTAGCCTCCTCGCTGACATTAGGAATATCAGCAGTGAACTCCTCTGCGCCACGCTTCGTCTCACGAACATCGAGAGAATACTCATCCACATGGACTGAGGTCAGGATATCCTCACGGACGATGCGCTCATTGAGCACAATAGCATCCTCATAGTTATATCCCTTCCATGGCATATAGGCAACCAACAGGTTGCGACCCAAGGCAAGTTCACCATTCTCGGTAGCATAACCCTCGGTAAGGATGTCGCCCTTCTTCACACGCTGTCCCTTCTCACAGATAGGACGAAGGTCGATGGTCATATTCTGGTTGGTACGACGGAACTTCGGGATACGATACTCTTTAAGAGCAGGCTCGAAACTGACAAACTCCTCATCATCAGTACGGTCGTACAGAATGCGGATAGTCGTGGCATCAACATAGTCGATGACGCCATCACCCTCAGCGGTAATCATCGTACGAGAATCCTCGCAGACCTGTTTCTCAATACCTGTTCCTACAATAGGAGCCTCGTTGTGAAGCAAGGGCACTGCCTGACGCATCATGTTCGATCCCATCAGCGCACGGTGAGCATCATCATGCTCCAAGAAAGGAATAAGCGAGGCTGCGATAGAGGCGATCTGCTGTGGAGACACGTCTATCAAGTCAACATCAGTAGGTGGAACGACAGGGAAGTCAGCATCCTGACGGCACTTAACTACCGGACGGATGAAGGTACCATCGTCACGCAAGGGAGCGTTTCCCTGACCAATTACATGGTCTTCCTCCTCCTCGGCTGTCAGGTAAACAATATCGTCATTATTGAGATTGGCAACACCTTTCTCCACCTTACGGTAAGGAGTCTCGATGAAGCCAAGTTCATTAATCTTCGCATATACACAAAGAGACGAGATCAGACCGATATTCGGACCTTCAGGGCTCTCAATAGGACAGAGACGTCCGTAGTGCGTGTAGTGTACGTCACGTACCTCGAAACCGGCACGCTCACGAGACAGACCGCCAGGACCTAAGGCTGAGAGACGACGCTTGTGGGTCACCTCGGCAAGTGGGTTGGTCTGGTCCATGAACTGTGACAACGGGTTGGTGCCGAAGAACGAGTTGATAACACTGGAGATGGTCTTGGCGTTAATCAAGTCAGTAGGAGTGAACACCTCATTGTCGCGAACATTCATACGCTCACGAATGGTACGGCTCATACGGGCAAGACCGATAGAGAACTGGTTGCTCAACTGCTCGCCAACGGTACGTACACGACGGTTAGACAGGTGGTCGATATCATCGACGGTAGCCTTGGAGTTCACCAACTGGATGAGATATTTGATAATCTCGATAATATCCTCCTTCGTCAGGACACGGACATCAATCTCAGTATTCAAGCCCAACTTCTTGTTGATACGATAACGACCAACATCGCCTAAGTCATAACGTTTGTCAGAGAAGAACAAGTTCTGGATGACCTCACGGGCACTGGCATCATCGGCAGGGTCTGCATTACGCAACTGACGATAGATGTACAATACGGCTTCCTTCTCTGAATTACTGGGGTCTTTCTGCAAGGTATTGAAGATAATAGAATAATCCTGAGCCACAGACTCGTCCTTGTGCACAAGGATTGTCTGGGCACCGCTTTCCAGGATATCATTCATATTCTCCTCGGTAATCTCAGTCTCGCGCTCCATGATAACCTCATTACGCTCGATAGATACCACCTCACCTGTATCCTCATCTACGAAGTCCTCATTCCAACTCTTCAGAACACGGGCTGCCAACTTGCGACCTAACGCCTTCTTCAAGGCTGTCTTGTTGACTTTCACTTCCTCAGCGAGTTCGAAGATCTCAAGGATGTCCTTATCGTTCTCGTAACCAATGGCACGAAGCAACGTTGTCACGGGCAATTTCTTCTTACGATCGATATAGGCATACATGACATTGTTGATGTCCGTAGCAAACTCAATCCAAGAGCCTTTGAAAGGAATGATACGGGCACTATACAACAGCGTTCCGTTAGCATGGACATTCTGACCGAAGAACACGCCAGGAGAACGGTGCAACTGAGATACAACGACACGCTCAGCACCATTAATAACAAAAGTACCATTCGACGTCATGTAGGGAATCGGACCCAGGAACACATCCTGAATCACTGTGCCGAAATCCTCATGATCGGGGTCAGTGCAATAAAGTTTCAACTTAGCCTTCAAGGGTACACTATAGGTCAGACCGCGCTCCAGACACTCGTCAATGGTATAGCGTGGCGGATCAATATAGTAATCCAAGAACTCAAGAACGAAATTATTACGTGTATCGGTGATAGGGAAGTTCTCTGCGAACACCTTATACAAACCGTCATTCTTGCGTTCCTCAGGCGGAGTATCCAACTGCAGGAAGTCTTTGAATGACTTTAATTGCACATCAAGGAAATCCGGAAACGGCATCGGATTCTTGACACTGCCAAAGTTTACTCTGTTATCAATTACTTTTGAAGCCATATATAAATATTAATAATGTTCTAGATATTCTAGATTATTCTAGATCGTCTAGTGAACCTAGAGATACAAGAAATCATGAGACAAGAAAAGGTTAAGAACCTCCGACTGGGAAGTCCTTAACCAATTTATGATGGTTGTGCGTGAATTACTTCAGCTCAACTACAGCGCCAGCCTCTTCGATAGCCTTCTTCAGGTTCTCTGCCTCTGCCTTTGCCATACCCTCCTTGATAGTTGCAGGAGCACCATCAACGAGATCCTTAGCCTCCTTCAGACCGAGACCGCAAGCCTCCTTAACGGCCTTAACAACCTGGAGTTTGTTAGCACCAACTTCTTTCAGAACAACGTCGAAAGAAGTCTTCTCCTCAGCAGCCTCAGCGGCACCTGCAGCAGCAGGACCAGCGGCAACTGCAACGGCTGCAGCAGCGGGCTCAATTCCATACTCGTCCTTCAGGACTGTTGCTAACTCTTGTACTTCTTTAACTGAAAGGTTTACCAACTCTTCAGCAATAGCTTTAATATCTGCCATTTTATTTAAAATTTTAATGTTTTTAATGTTAATTGTTATACTTCTCGCTTATTTGTTACGCTCAGCGATAGCG
>JAFUFD010000051.1 GCA_017470055.1 Prevotella sp.
TATATATTATACATAATATATATAATAATATATTTATACAATAAATATGCGGTCAGATTCCCGTTTTCTCATTTTACTAAACTGTAAGTGTAAGACTGTAAGATTTCGGTGTGGACACTCCGATAATCGGAGTGAGTGACTCTGATAGTCTTAGTGGGGGTACTCCGATAATCTTAGCAGGGGTATTAAGATTATCAGAGCAGGGAACTAAGATTATCGGAGCAAGTGACTAAGATAGTCTTAGTCAGTCCGAAAACTCGAGGAAGCCCTCGACCCACTCGACACGGTGCGCCTCAGCCTCCTGTGAGGGATTGCTGACGGAGAGTCCCAACAGGCGGATCGGATGCTCCGCACCGTAGTCGACCTCCTGCAGCAGTCGCTTCGCCAAGGGCAAGATGTCGTCTTTCGTCACGAGGATGCGCTGCTGGGTAAGCGAGCGGGTGATCTGCGTGAAGTCACTGAACTTCACCTTCAGGGTCAGCGTACGCCCGTCAAAGTCGTCCTTGGCAATGCGTCGCACCAGTTCCTCCGTGGTGTGGTAGAGTTCTATCAGCAGTACCGACGACTTGTAGATATCCTCCAGGAAGGTGCGCTCACAGCCCACCGACTTTCTCACCCACTCCGTCTCGACGGGGCGCAGGTCGATGCCACGGGCGAAGTCATAATACATCCTCCCCATCTTGCCGAACACCTCCTGCAGATGCTCCAGAGGCACTTTGCGCAGGTCAGCGCCCGTAAAGATGCCCATATAGTGCATCCGCTCCGCCGTGCGGGGTCCCACACCCCATAGTTTCTCGATGCGCAGACTACTGATGAAGTCGAGGGCACGGTCAGGATGGATGGTCGTCAGCCCGTCGGGCTTGCGCCAGTCGGAGGCTATCTTCGCCAGCAACTTGTTGTACGACACACCTGCCGAGGCAGTCAGATGGACTTCCTCACGGATGCGCAGCCGTATCTCCTTGGCGATGTCCACAGCGAGGGGGACATGCCGCTTGTTATCCGTCACATCGAGGAAAGCCTCATCGAGTGAGATAGGCTCTATCAGGTCGGTATAGTCGTGGAAGATGGCATGGACCTGTGCCGACACCTCCTTGTAACGCGCATAGTTGCCACTCACCACCGTCAGATGGGGGCACAGTCGTTTCGCCCGCATCATCGGCATGGCGGAATGGATGCCATAGCGGCGAGCCTCATAGGATGCCGTCGACACCACCCCACGGGGACCGTCGTAGCCCACCGCCAAGGGGATGCCCCTCAACTCGGGGTGGTCGCGCTGCTCCACGGAGGCGAAGAAGGCGTCCATGTCCACATGTATGATTTTCCGTTCTGCCATCTCCCTGCAAAGATACGCACTATTTCCGAGAACGGGAAAGAAAAAGCGCAAAAAACCACCATCCTGACCTACAGGACGGTGGCTGTCTAATGGTTTATCACTAAGTGCTAATTATTTCAGACCACGGTTGCTCATTGTCACGTTCAGCAGCATGACATAAGTCTTGTACTGATCGTGGTTGAGGACGTAGTTCATGTAACCCAGATCCTTTTTGATAGCTGCGTTGACACGAGCGTCACGCTCCTCCTTGGCATACTGTGTGGCAAACATCATCTCAGCGCAGAAGGTCTTGTGGATCTCAGCCACAGCCTCTTTCTGGTCAGCGGCGAGGTGCAGCGCCTTGCCCAACTGGTTCATGTTCACGCTCAGGTTGTAAGCCTCTGCATTGTTAACACTGTTCATGTTCTCGTTCTCAGCGAATGTGAGCGTCATGCTCAACATGGCTACTACAGTTAAAAACAATCTTTTCATTTTCGTTACCCTTTCTTTTCTTTAATTCTACTTATGCCCCTTCTTGTTTGTGTTTACCTTATTTATTAATATGGGGCTGTTATCCTTTAAATTTTAGTCGCCCAGTTTTATCTGTTTTGACGATGCAAAGGTACGACGTTTTCCGTCATCCTCCAAACTTTTCAAGGTATTGTGTGCGGAAACATCCCTAATTCTTGACCTCAGTCAAAGAATCGCCCGAAAATGCAAAAAACAGGAATTTCGTATTAAACGGCATTGATTTTTGCCTATTTCAAAATAAATTCGTAACTTCGCAGCCAAATTGTAAACTAAAGCAGACTATGAGCAATACTTCTAATAAATACATTGCCGTGAGTTACCGCCTGTACATCGGCGGGGAGGACGGCAAGGAGTTGGTGGAAGAGGCTACTGCAGAACAGCCGTTCCACTTCATCAGCGGGTTCGGCATCGCACTGGATGCCTTCGAGAAAAAACTTACCGACACGCAGAAAGGCGAGACCTTCGACTTCTCGTTGGGGAAAGAGGAGGCATACGGTGACTACGTACAGGAGCACGTCATCGACCTGGACCGCTCGATATTCACCATCAACGGGAAATTCGACACAGAGCACATCTATGTGGACGCTGTCGTCCCCTTGCAGAACGAGGACGGCAACCGCTTCTACGGTCGTGTACTGGAGGTGGGCGAAGAGAAGGTGAAAGTGGATCTGAACCATCCGCTTGCCGGTGAGACACTGCATTTCGTAGGTAAGGTGCTGGAGAACCGTGACGCCACCAACGAGGAGATTCAAGGCTTGATGGCAAAGTTGAGCGGCGGCTGCGGAGGATGTGGCGGAGGTTGTGGCGACAAAGGCTGCGGTGGCTGCGGAGGATGTAACTAACATTCAGAGTTTGAGTGATATGGGAAATACATTTGGCAACATATTCACACTGACCACGTTTGGAGAGAGCCACGGTGAGGCTATCGGGGGCGTGGTAGACGGCATGCCGGCTGGCATCCGTATCGACGTAGACTTCATCCAGAGTGAACTGAACCGTCGTCGTCCAGGACAGAGCACGATAACGACCAGTCGACAGGAGGGCGACGTGGTGGAACTGCTCAGTGGCGTGTTCGAGGGCAAGAGCACGGGATGCCCTATCGGCTTTATCGTGCGGAACACCAACCAGCACTCACAGGACTATGAGAATATGCGCCAACTGTATCGTCCGTCACACGCAGACTATACCTACACACAGAAATACGGACACCGTGACCATAGGGGCGGAGGCAGGTCGTCGGCTCGTATCACCATTAGTAGAGTGGTGGCTGGAGCCTTGGCGAAACTGGCACTCCAGCAGATGGGCATCCGCATACAGGCATACACCTCGCAGGTAGGACCGATCCAACTGGACAGGGACTACAGGCGTTACGACCTCAGCCTGACAGAGACGAATATCGTACGCTGCCCTGACCCCGTAAAGGCTGCGGAGATGATACAACTGATCTCACAGGTGAAAGCGGAGGGCGACACCATCGGCGGAACCATCACTTGCGTCATCAAGGGATGTCCCGCAGGACTGGGAGAACCTGAGTTTGGTAAACTGCATGCCGCACTGGGTGCCGCCATGCTGGGGATCAACGCCGTCAAGGGGTTTGAGTATGGAGAGGGCTTTGACGGAGTGACTGCACGTGGCTCTGAGCAGAATGACGTCTTCGTGAACCGCAACGGACAGGTTGCGACACTGACGAACCATAGCGGCGGCATCCAAGGAGGTATCAGCAACGGCGAGGACATCTACTTCCGTGTTGCCTTCAAACCCGTGGCTACTCTACTCCGTGAACAGGACACTATTGACATCTACGGCAATGCCACGAAACTGACGGCAAAAGGGCGGCATGATCCATGCGTGTTACCTCGTGCCGTGCCTGTAGTGGAGGCAATGGCGGCAATGACGATTTTAGACTATTACCTCATTGGCAAAACGACAAAATTGTAGTTTTTTCGTATTAAAATGCAAAAAAAATAGACAAAGCCTTGGGAGTTTAAATATTTTGTACTATCTTTGCAATTGCTATTGCAGGGTTTGTGAAAATCCCAATATGCTTTAGTTAAGTCTAGTTTAGTTTTTGTGTTGGTTGAGAGCAGTCCTTTGACTGCTCTCAAATTTTATGCTATACAACCGATAATCTCAGTGATGGAGCGGCATCCGTGCTGGTCGAGCCAGTCGCTGATACCATCACGCACCTTGATAGTCACGGCAGGGTCGATGAAGTTCGCCGTACCTATCTCTATCGCCGTGGCTCCCGCCATGAGGAACTCAATGGCATCCTGGGCATTCATGATGCCACCCAAGCCGACAACAGGTATCTTGACAGCCTTTGCCACCTGCCATACCATACGCAAGGCGACAGGTTTGACGGCAGGACCACTGAGTCCACCCGTGTTGATGCTCAATACAGTACGACGCCTCTCGATATCTATCGCCATACCCATCAGCGTGTTAATCAGAGAGACACTATCGGCGCCCTGATCCTCACAAGCACGGGCTATCTCTGCTATATTCGTCACGTTGGGCGAGAGTTTCACAATCAGCGTCTTATGATAACACTCACGCACCGCCTTGACGACACTCTCGGCACCTGCACAGGTGACTCCGAACGCCATGCCACCGTCTTTCACATTAGGACATGAGATATTCAACTCGATGGCGGGAATCTTCTCCAGCGCATCGATACGGGCAGCACACTCGGCATAATCCTCGGGGGAGGAGCCACTGACATTGACAATCATATTCGTGTCGATATCCTTGATCTGCGGATAGATATGCTCACAGAAATAGTCAACACCCTTGTTCTGCAACCCCACACAGTTGAGCATCCCCTGCGGTGTCTCAGCCATACGGGGATAGTCGTTGCCCTCACGGGGATTCAGCGTCGTACCCTTGACAATGATACCTCCTAAGCCATCCAGAGGGATAAAGTCGGCGAACTCCAAACCATACCCGAATGTTCCTGAGGCCGTCATCACGGGGTTCTTCAGTGCGAGACGACCTATATTGACTCTTAAATCTGCCATAACAATTGTTTTACGTTAAACACTGGACCTTCCTTACAAACACAAAGATTTCCCTTCGTGGTCTTCTCAACACAACACAAGCAGGCTCCCAAGCCACACGCCATCATATTCTCCAATGAAGCCTCGCAGTCCACGTCTGCCTGGTGGGCATAGCGAGCCACGGCAACCATCATCGGCTTTGGACCACAGGTGGCGATACGGTCGAAATGCTCTTTCTTCAGGACGGAGTGATTGGTCACAAAACCCTTCTCGCCCTCAGAGCCGTCCTCTGTCGTCACAAAGACTCGCCCATACAGTCGGAACAAATCCTGTTCCAACAGGTCTGCCTTCGTGCGGGCTCCCAGGAGGAAGGTTGGCTCAATCCCCATTTTCCGCATCTCCGCTCCCATATACAAAAGAGGTGCGACACCCACGCCGCCACCTACCAGCAAGATGCGCTCCTCGGCAGACTGGGACATCGTGAAACCATTGCCCAACGGCAAGACGCAGTTGACGGTATCACCTGGGCGCAACGCTCCCAGACGTCGGGTACCATCACCAATGGTGGCAACCAACAACCACAACTCATTATGCTCCTTGTCGACGAAATTAATGGAGATGGGACGACGTAGAAAGGTGGTCTCAGAACCATCCACACGCACCTCGACAAACTGTCCTGGCACCATCTCGGGAAGAGGTTGACTGTCTGTCAGGCGCAACAGGACATGCTTAGGACTGATACGCTCAGCCTGCCTGACTGTCAAATCCAGAATATATTTCTTCATATATACCTTATTATATTATTTGGATGCGAAGGTACGAAAAAAAAATGAGAACACAAATAAATGTGCTCTCATTTAGACTTCATCGGAACAAAAGTCTCGTAGGTCTGATCGTCATAATAGACGCGTATCTCCGTGACTTTTCGGGGTTCTTTGTCAACTATTTTCAAATTAACAGGAACTTTTTCAGGGTGTGTATTTCGTACACCCTGCGAAAAAGAGGTTGCCCGGCGGTCCGAAATGGGACTATCGAAGTCTAAAACCTGCTCTGCATATGACTGTTGCTGGGGTTCTCCGCTCTCTGATGGAGTAGGATTGGGGCTCACATACATCTGTCCGACACCCATCAGAAGCCAATCGGTACTGATATCAGGTATCTTATTTTTGATCGCCTCGACAACATTCAGGGTGGGGCGAGTCCTTCCTTTGAAAATACTACTCAGGGTTGCTGGTGACAATCCGATGAAATCCGCGAACACTTGTTGGCTCATGTGCTGCTCTTCCATGATGTGCTTAATTCTGTCTTTCATTTGCTCATTGGTCACTTTTAGGGCTAAAAAGCCGATTTTTCTTTCACTTTACAAAGATAAAACAAAAAAATGAGATGCGCAACATTTGTAACGAGAATTTTAGATTTTAAAGTTTTAATTTTGATTTTTCAATTTGAAAATCAAAAACGAGCAATTCACAAAATGAATATCGTATTTCTAAACCAAAATTTACGTCTTTAAATTGAATCCGCAATAAAATCAAACATATTCTTGTAAATTACTGGTTATAATATAGTTAGTTACACTTAAAAGCCTTTTATAAAAGCAAATATTCACTTTTTGGAATGATAAAGCCGGTGACTTCTTGGTTATTTTCGTAAATAAATGCCTATAAGTATCTGATTTTTAGAACTATAAAGACAGATTTTCGTTTTGTATATCCTTCAAAATGTCTGTCTTGGCTTTGGACTTTTGATTTACAAAGGCTAATTTTGGTTTTAAAAACCAAAAACAAATGTAAAATCATGCTTTTAAAATACCTAAACCAATCTACAATTCTGATTCGTTTTAGAATCTTAAATCAACAAAACAAAACATTAATATTTGCTAAATTCGAATTCTCTTCGCCAAAATCAGCCAAAAATTGAAAATATTAAAAGATTCCGAACGAGTGATCGAAAAGTTCAAAATTCGCAAAATATGGAGGGGGAAAAAGAGAAGAAAATCCTTACGTTATCGGTGTTTGAGGTGGATTTTTTATGTAGGGGATTTTGGGAAATCTAGCAAAAAACGGCTCGAAAAAAGCCGTTTTTTAGTGCAAAATGAAGAAAATAAGTTCTTTCATCAGTTCCCCTGGAGGAGTATTTGGGTTGTCTAAACCCTTACTTTTGGCATCTATTTCTCTTATTTTGCTCAGAATCTGCATCACTTTTAAACCTGAGTAGTTTCTCATACCCGCCATATAGTCTTTGGCAAACCATCCATTCCTCAGATCGAGCCACTCCGCTACCCTATCCTGACTGTTTTTCTGTGGACAATAATGGGCAAGCATCAGATTTTGGAAATAATTAAAGAGCATTGGGAGAAAAGCATAGATACTTCCTGCCTTTGGATTTTCGTCAAAATATTTCACAATCTGGTTTGCCTTGAAGATATTTCGGTTCACTATAGCATCACGAAGTTCAAAAGAATTAAAGTCCTTGCTCACTCCTATCTGGTCTTCCACCACCTGTGGGGTCACTCTCCTATTCTCTTCTGGCAAAGAAAGCAATACTTTATCCAGTTCGCCCACCAGACGACTCAAATCCGCTCCAACGGCATCGGCGATCAGTTGTGTGGACTTAGGGTCTATACTGGTGTTCTTAGCCTTCAGATAGCCTTCTATGAAGGAAGGAAGGTCACGATCACGCAGTTTTTTACTCTCAAAGAGCACACCAGCCTGCTGTATCGCCTTCACATACTCCTTTTTCCGACCGTCTACCGAGCCGTTTTTATGGCACATCACGAGGATGGTGGAGGGCATGGGAGCCTTGAAATATTTCTCCAGAGGCTCCGTATTCTTGATGTTCTGGGCTTCCTTGACGATCAGCACCTGATGTTCCGACATCATCGGATAGCGTTTTGCCGCATCCACAATCTGCGAGGCGTTCACGTCAGAGCCAAACAAAACGGTCTGATTAAAGTCTCTTTCCTCTGGTTGTAAGACGTTCTCCGCTATCCAGTTGCTGATCAGGTCAATATAATACGGCTCATCACCCATCAGATAATAGAGGGGGCGAAATTGACGCGCTTTCAGTTCGCTCATCACCGATTCGTATGTCGCTAATGCTTGAGCCATGTTGCAAAATTAATAAAATTCTCCGACTTTCCATCAACATTTCGCACTTTTACCACCCTATTTCAAAAAAAATGTGTAAGTTTGCAGCATGTACGAACTGAATCTCCCTACATACGACATCCAACTGGGCGGTACTCGTGAGAAACCAGAGATCTTCGATTTCCTGCGTCGCCGCTTCGTGAAACTGACCCCCGAGGAATGGGTGCGCCAGCATTTCGTGCATTGGCTTATCGAGCACAAAGGCTATCCTAAAGGACTGTTAGGCAATGAGATAGCGTTACGAGTGGGAGACAAGAAACTGCGTTGTGACTCTATCCTATACAACCAACAGGCTCAGCCGAAGATGATTATCGAGTACAAGGCACCCACTATCACCCTCTCTCAGAAGGTCTTCGACCAGATATCCGCCTATAACCTGCTGCTGCATGTCGACTACCTTGTCGTCAGCAACGGCATCCAGCATTATTGCTGTAGGATGGACTACGAGCGCAACGGCTACGACTTCCTTCCCGACATCCCCGACTATGAAAAAATATAGGCGTGGAGCACTGTCCACGCCTACATATTGTTAACTGCTAAAATAGCCTTTATGCCTCCTCAGGAGCAGCCTCCTCGGTCGACTTCTTCGTGGTCTTACGGATGGCACGCTTACGCGTCTTCTTCTCCTCCACGCCTGTTGGAGTGACCTTCACACCAGCCAGTTCCGGGTCGATCATAATACGACCGCAATACTCGCAGACGATGATTTTCTTGTGCATCTTGATATCCAACTGACGCTGGGGCGGAATCTTATTGAAGCAACCACCGCAGGCGTCACGCTGTACGTAGACGATACCCAGACCATTGCGGGCATTCTTACGGATACGCTTGAAGGAAGTCAGCAGACGGGGCTCGATCTTCGCCTCCAGGTCCTTTACCTTCATCTTCAACTTATCCTCCTCAGCGCGTGTCTCCTCCATGATCTCGTCGAGTTCACCCTTCTTCACTTCAAGAGCCTGCTGACGGTCCTCGATGATCTCACGGCTCTTGCTCAGGTCCTCCTTCTTCTCTGCGATACGAATCTCCGCCTCCTTGATTTTCTTGTTGCAGAGTTCGATTTCAAGAGACTGGAACTCGATCTCCTTGGTCAGCGTGTCGTACTCACGGTTGTTCTTCACGTCGTTCAACTGTGTCTTGTAACGCTCCACACTTGCCTTTGCCGTCTCTATCTCACCTTTTTTCACGGAGATAGCCTGCTCATACTCCTTGATGTCTGCCTGAATATTCTCAATACGAGTGGTCAAGCCCTCGATCTCGTCCTCAAGGTCTTGTACTTCCAGAGGCAGTTCACCTCTCAAGGCACGCTTCTCATCGATTCCTGAGAGCGTGGTCTGCAGTTGATAGAGGGTCTTCAGACGCTCCTCAACTGGCATGTCTGTTGGGTCTTTCTTTGCCATAACTTATAAATATATAATTGGATTTGTATTTGTCTCCGCAATATACGTTCTCACCTCCGGGCATTCTTTCTGGATGATGTCCCGGAATATCTCACTGGTGAACTGCTCACTCTGATAGTGTCCGATGACACATATCTGAATGCGCTGCTCGTAGCCGAAATACTGATGGTAGTGCATCTCACCTGTGATGAAGGCGTCGGCTCCTTGCTGAACGGCGTCGTCCAACAGGAAATCGCCAGCGCCACCGCAGATGGCGACACGTCGGATAGGACGGCGCAACAGTTCATTACACTGGGCGCACTCCACGCCAAATTGTTTCTTGACCAACAACACAAAGTCATCAGCAGCCATTGCCTCAGGCAGCGTTCCTATCACGCCGCTCCCCGCCTCCAGACCATCCACCGTCTTCGGGGCGAAGAACGACACGTCAGTCAGTCCCAAATGCTCCGCTATCTTCCAGTTCACGCCATCACGGGCATTATCCATATTGGTATGCATCGAGATGACTACGATATCGTGCTTAATAGCCTTGATCACAGAGCGTTGCACGTCGTCCACACCACTAATCTGCTTCAGTCCGCGAAACAGCAACGGATGATGGCTTACGATGAGGTTACACCCCTTCGCAATCGCCTCGTCCACGATGCGCTCGTTGACGTCCAGACACAATAATGCCCCTGAAACCTCCGCCTCTGTTAGTCCTACTTGCAGACCAGCATTATCCCAACTCTCCTGCAAGGGCAGAGGCGCGAATCGTTCAAGGGCGCTCAGCACTTGCTTTATTTTCACGCTTCTATATTGTTTGCCGCAAAGGTACGAAATCTTTTTTAATTAACAAAAAAAGACAAGGATATTTAACGTTCTTGACTTCTTCTGCCCAAACCCTACAGGCTTACGCCGCCTCCCCGATTAACGGGGAACGCTCAAACATGACAGTAACTGCTGCCGTCGAAACAGTGCGTACAGAGACGCTCCTTCGGCAAACCAATCGATGCTACCAGGTCTTCCAGACTGGCGAACTTCACACTGGTCAGTCCCAGGCGGCGGGCTATCTCGTCCACCATCCGCTGGTATTCCGGCGTACCAGTCTTGGCATAAGCCTCCAGATTCTTCTTGTCATCCCCCTCGAAGTCTTTGATGATACGACGGGTGATCAACTCCAGATCGCTCTTGGAAGAGGTGAAACCGATATACTTACAGCCATAGACCAATGGAGGACAGGAGATGCGCACATGCACTTCCTTGGCACCGTTCTCGAAGAAGGTGCGCACATTGTCACGCAACTGGGTGCCACGAACGATGGAGTCGTCGCAGAACACGATGCGCTGGTTTTTCAATATGGCAGGATTGGGAATCAGTTTCATACGTGCCACCAAGTCACGACGGTTCTGGTTACCCGGGGTAAACGAGCGGGGCCAAGTCGGCGTGTATTTCAGAACGGCACGCTTATAGGGGATTTTCTTACCGTTAGAATAACCAATTGCCATACCTACACCAGAGTCAGGAATACCACAAACAAGGTCAGCCTCCAACGCTGTGTCTTTCTCACCCATGATATGTCCGTTCTTCTCACGTACATATTCGGTATTGATTCCCTCATAGTCACTGGCAGGAAAACCATAGTACACCCACAGGAACGAGCATATCTGGCAACGGCTCAACGGTTTCTGCATCACCTCTATCCCGCTGGTGCGCAAGCGGACAATCTCACCAGGACCGATATCACGAAGCACCTTATAGTCGAGGTTCGGAAAACTCGTCGTCTCGCTCGACACGGCGTATGCCCCCTCCTTCTGCCCGATGACGATAGGAGTACGCCCTAAGAAATCACGTGCAGCGATGATACCGTCCTCCGTCAGAATCAGCATCGAGCAGGAACCGTCAATCTTCTGGTATACCTTATTAATACCCTCCACGAAATCGTTTCCCATGTTGATCAACAGCGCCACCAACTCTGTCTGGTTGATATTGTTTGCCGACAACTCGCTGAAGTGCATCCGCTCGGCAAGCAACTCGTCGGCAATCTCTCGCAGGTTATTGATCTTCGCCACCGTCACCACGGCATAGCGTCCCAAGTGGGAGTTCACGATGATGGGCTGCGGGTCGGTGTCGCTGATCACGCCCAGTCCCTGATGCCCAGAGAACGAGTCCAGTTCGTCCTCAAAACGAGAACGGAAATAATGACGCTCCAACGAGTGGATAGAACGGTTGAAGCCCCTCTCCTCGTCGAAGGTCACCAGTCCTGCGCGCTTGGTTCCTAAATGCGAATTATAGTCGGTTCCGTAAAACAAGTCGTTTACGCAATCTTTTGTTGAGATAGTGCCGAAAAAGCCTCCCATTATGTGTACTTTTAAATTATTAATACCTTCTTTAGGCGTGCAAAGGTACGAATAAGTGAGAAAAAAACCAAAAAAATTTTTGGTTTTTTCGAGCGAAAGTACCTTCGAATTTTATTTATAGAGTCAACCAGCAAGTGCAATTTGCCTGCAAAGTTAGGCATAATGTTTGAAAAAGACCTCATTTGGTGTGAGGAAATTTAGTTTTTCCCTCGGTCTTCTGTTGATTTTTGCCTGTATGGACGCAATTCTCTTGTCA
>JAFUFD010000103.1 GCA_017470055.1 Prevotella sp.
CAAATCTTCTCGTTATACGGAATCAATCGCTATTAATCCGATGCAAAATTACAAATATTTTTCAACACCACAAAACAAATCGCAGTTTTTCTTAATGATTCGAAATCATATTGCCTGTTCAAAAATCGGATGCAAAAATAGGGATTATTCCCCAAAAGGTCCAAATTAGAAGCCGCATTTTTGGGGGCATCAATATTTATTTGTATCTTTGCACCATCAAACATCATATAAAAGATAATCATTATGAAAGCCTACAACAAGCAACAGGAAAGCGAAATGTCCCTAAAAGCCCAGTTCTGCCGTCAACATTTCTCTGAACTATTACAGTTCTTGAGAGACTTTGACATCTCAAAAAATTCCGATTCCAGGGGACAGCATCACAATTCTCTCAATATGAACTTCCTTCTACAGGCTTACAAGTATATAGAAAAGCAAGACAGGGAGAATGATGATGATTTTAAAAACAAAATTGAAAGGTTGGAACAGACATGCCATTGGAAAATAAGTAATGTGGAAGAGCCCGATGTCCTTCTTGCCATAGAAGACTATTTTTCCATTACCTCCAAGCAAAATGATTTAACAAAACTGAGGAATATACTCCTTAAGAATCTAACTACCCCTGGCTATCATATCCCCTACAAATTTGAAGATAATACGACTAAGTCCATCTTAAAAACTTTTGGTATCCACATTCTGGATGGTAAAAAAAGCAAGATGGGCAACCAAAGACTGGAATTCACCAAATTCATCATTGCATCAACAGGAGAATATATAGGTAGTCCAAATGACAAGATTATTGGTAAAGACTTAATAAAAAAACGAGAAGAACTTTGTTTTGATAATGCTTTCAAACTATTATGTTGCCTGCGAAACTGGAACTATCACAAGTTTGAGGAATTTGACACTGACGAAATCCTAAGATATTATCGTTTCATCATTTACACCCACATAGGAATTGCATATGTTTGCAGACGTCTTTGGAAAAGATACGCAAATGAACTAAGAAGTATTAAAGAGGTTACATACGATGAGCCAACCAACCTTTATGAATCCTGTCTGCCTAATGAGACCATCAAGGTTGTAGTCAAAGCAAACAAAAAAGAACAGTCCATAGAAGACTGCAAATATTTTGTAGGGCAAATAGAGGATGAGAACGATGAGAGTTACATCCCTGTTGCTGGCACAGCAGAAAACTGCATAGAGTTTGAGATAGAAGCAAAGAAATATGAACCTTTTAGAGTCATATTCAAATGTGATGGCAAAGATTACAAAGTATCAAACATGCTGAACTACTATCTCTGGTCACCAACACTGAATATAACTGTTGAACCACCTGAAAAGTTCAGTTATACACTTACTGGCATTGCAGGAACTGAAAAAGAAATAGAAGACCACGTTAGTGGGCTATTCACAAAGTACCTGCAACATTTCCAAGGGAAAGGGACTGCAGAAGAGAAAAAGATTATTACAATCTTAGAAAACATGGAGCCTATGCTCTGTCAACTACGGGAATTTTGTTTAAAAGAACTTTCTCCCGAAGAGGAAAAGAAAAAACAAAATCTCAAAGACGGGCTCTTAACCTTGATGAATCAGTTCAACGAGAAATTAGACGGCATTACTAGAGAAATATACGAGATTAAAGAGAATCAAAAGAATTCCGAAAAGAAAGCGAATCAATATTTTCAAAATATAGACAGAATAATAACAAACACTAACAAGATTGTAGCAGCCCAACAAGAATCTGCCTATAAAAAGGATCGGACCTATTACCTTTTCAAGCACATTCCATCGGCAATTATTCTATTAATCTCCATTGGGTGTTTATATTCTTCCTATAATAACGATTATAGCCTTATGTGGCTTCAAAATCGAGGTCTTTTCTTGGTATCGTTTTTGGGTATGATCCTATTATCGGCAGGTGGTCTATGGATTGCCTATAATACGACGATCCAACCCAGCCTTCTTACAACAAAGAAGAAAAGTATTGGCATTTCGCTTCTTGTCCTTACAACCATTTTTTTACTAGGTTCCTGGGCACTGATACCATATAAGGACATACCAAGTCTAGTTAAGAACTATGACTTTGGTAGGGAAAAAAAGGAAGGCGATAATTACAAAGCAGCCAAGTTAATTGAGGACTATCTGATTGTCAACAAACCAGTAAATGACGAGGAGTACAGAATCCAATTAGCCCGATATTACCTTGACTATGCCAACCTAAAAGATATGGCTCTTGAAGTAACAAAACCCATGAGGGAAAATGTTACGAAATACCCCAAAGGAGCCATTTTTGCTGCTGAAGCACTTTACGCTACAGGAAGAGACTATAGGCGGGTGCACGAAATTATCAAACGATACAGGGCATCCTCCGATAATGTGCCTGCTGCTATTGACAGATTAGAAGGTATTATGTATTGTTATGATAACCAATATTATGACAGAGATTTAAACAAAGGCATATCTTTGTTAAGGAGAGCAGCCGACGAGCATAATGATCCAAAAGCCCAATATTTCCTTGGACATATTTATTCTCATGTTCTCACTTCAAAAAATGAGACCGCCTTACAGGACACCTTATTTAACCTGATAACGGCCATAAAATACCTACAAAAAGCATATAAGGCAGAACCGAAAGCCGCTTTGGAACTTGGGAGGATATATACCGATATAAACATGACAGACAGTGCAAGATTCTATCTTAGCAATGCTATTGTCTCTTCTACAGACTCACTCAACTTAGAGGCTAACTATAGAATGGGATTATTATTGGAATCTATAGGACAACCGAATAATGAATATATGAATAGAGTCATTGACTTGAATTATAAGCCGGCATTACTGCATGCAGCCATCAACGAACAGAACCATGCTGGGGCCATCGAGTATTATGAGGCTATGGGAAGGTATAAAGGGCACCGTTATATTCCACCCGTTGTTTTTGAGTATATGGCAAAAAACGAATTTGCCAAGGCACTTGATACGCTAAAGGCAACTAGAGCAAAAGGGGGGTTCAATGAAGAGTTCATAGAAGGCATGAAAGCGATGCTTACTGATAAGGATTCTCTAAAAGGTCTTGACCTCATGAGGAAATCCGCTTCTTCTGGCTGCAAATACGCCAAGATGATTTGCCTGTTCCGAGACATGGAAAAAGAATTAAAGGAAGGACAATTCGACACATCAAAAATTGAAGCCCTCAAAGACCTGAGCACGGATATCAAGTTTGCCGACTACCTGATATCCAATCTCCTACAACAAAAGGCCCGTACACTTGAAGCCTTGGATAAAAACAATAGCATTATAACAAACGATGAATCAGAAGTCATGTGCAAAGAAGCAGAGAAATACGCACTTAAGATTCTTTCAAGGCAACATCCCGTAGGTGTTTTGGCTTTAATAGACGGAAGATTATTGGGCTATCATTTTGACAAAAATTTCAGAAAGCACTCATGGCCACTTGCCGTAGTCAAAAAAGAGTTGAGCCATCAGTTTTTGTTGCTTAGGATGGCACCTGACAAACAATTTTGCATCATGACAGGAGAGCATCTTGACAGACTTGTTTGTAGCCGTACCATGAATTTGAAAGAATGGAATAACTCCGTGAATTATCACTTTTGGAATAATGCTGCTATAGCAAACAAATACTTATCGTATATATGTAGTCAACTGATAAATATTGATGATGTAAGCGTTGAAGATGTAAAGAAACTGACCGAAGCAGCATTTGAACTTATAAATGACAGTGACAAGACTGAACTGAAGAATTGTCTAGCCTCTAGAATTGATGGATTAAGGAAAAATAGACATAAAGATTTTTCTGATTTTATTCTTCAGATGGAGAAGAAATACAAAGACGATTCATTCAAGTACGGTATTTTATCTTCAAATAATTACAAGTTATTCAAGGATGGTGACGAGATGCATATCGGGTATAGTTTTGTCTTCCGCATATATAACGTTGACAATCAATCCATACTGGACGAATTTAGCAATATTGAACATCATTATTACGATAAACCACTATAGTTGACATCCGCTTGTATTTTATACGGAACCATATTTATTATGAAATATTTGTGTTATAAGAAATTAATTCGTATCTTTGCAACCGATATAAAACAATCTTAAAATATACAGTTATGAAAAAGATGAGATTTTTAGTTATAGCACTATTGGCTGCTATTGTTTCTGCTGTTTACAGTCAGAAAGGTGAGAGAGACATGAGAATTGTAACTTCTTACATTAACAGTCTTTCTGGAATCTGGGAAATGAGAGACACGCTTGTAACTGACTCTGGAACCTGGACTCTAACATGCGAACTCAGGTTGCGCAAAGATAGTTCATGCTACTATTCCAGTGATTATAGTTTTGTTACAACAGATCAGCATTATCACAGGAGTTATGCCAATGCAGGTTTTTGGGGAGAAAAGTGGGATATAGGAAATTGGAAATATTCAAGTTCCTATAACATGTTATATATGTATGCCAGTGGTGGAGAAATAGAATCCTGGAGAATTCTCAACCATGTTAAAGACACCATGATTACTCGCCCAACAGGACAACTATTGCTTGAGATGTTAGACTGGCCATTTGGGCAACGTAAAGAAATAAAGTGGATTAAAACTAATAAGCAATAGTGACATAAAAACTCCCCGCATTGTTCATACAATCAATGCGGGGAGTTACATTTTCCCTTACTTTTCTCAAGCCATTTATGCAAATTATGGTCCAGAAGTTTCTGATGATGGCGTTTCTCGAAGAAACATAGAAGGGCCGTTTCACAATACCAATAGAGATATAGGAGCGCAAAACAAGAGACAAGCGCGATGACTCCCATCCATGTCGGACCGAACAGTTCATGAACGAGCAACCACAAGATAAATATCGAGATGAGTGCGACAAAGAAGAATCTCTCTAACATCATCCGCTTGACGTTGTTGACATGGTAGTTGATGATTTCCTGAACAAGCCGACGCGTCTCAGGATGATCAGCGCCAAGTTCCTTACACATCAGTTCGTATGCCTTTTTGTAATAGAAATCCGCAGGGTCAATTTTGCAGATATCCAGGCAGGCATCGAGATTGAGAACCTCGAAGAAGGAATAATCATCTTCGATATAGCCTTCGGTTCTCTTGAACTTGGCGTGCTTTTCAGCGACTTTTATATTTTCATCTAGTTCATCATTCTAAGCAAAATTCTTCTTTCAGATAGTTCATTTCCTCAGTGCGCTCGTCTTGGGTGATGTCCGGATCAATGAGGGATATCAGGCTATACTCGGCGAAAGCAAGGTCGGCCTCGGCGAATTCTGCCTGATAGA
>JAFUFD010000104.1 GCA_017470055.1 Prevotella sp.
GCGAGGCTAAGCGCGACGACGAGAACTACTTCTATGTTGGCTGCTGGGAGTACAATGGCAAGGGTAACGAGACTGAGTTGACCAAGGAGCCTCTGGAGTACGAGGCAATTAAAGTACAAACCCGTAATTATAAGAATTAAAGACTATGGCTAAGAATATTTCATTTACGATTAAATTTTGGCGTCAGAACGGTCCGAAAGATGCGGGTCACTTTGATACGCACGAAATGCACGACATCCCCGATGATACCTCATTTCTGGAGATGCTCGACATTCTGAACGAGGAACTTATCAACGAGGGCAAGGAGCCTTTCGTATTCGACCATGACTGCCGCGAGGGTATCTGCGGTATGTGCTCACTGTATATCAACGGTACACCTCATGGTAAGACAGAGCGTGGTGCTACTACCTGCCAACTCTATATGCGCCGTTTCAACGATGGCGACGTGATCACTGTGGAGCCTTGGCGCTCTGCCGCATTCCCTGTTATCAAGGACTGCATGGTAGACCGCAACGCCTTCGATAAGATTATTCAGGCTGGTGGCTATACCACGATCCGCACAGGTCAGGCTCAGGATGCCAACGCTATCCTGATTCCTAAGGAGGATGCCGACGAGGCGATGGACTGCGCTTCTTGCATTGGCTGTGGCGCTTGCGTTGCCGCTTGTAAGAACGGCTCTGCCATGCTCTTCGTATCTTCTAAGGTCAGCCAACTCGCCCTGCTTCCTCAGGGTCGTGTAGAGGCTGCCCGTCGTGTGAAGAACATGATTGCCAAGATGGATGAACTCGGTTTTGGTAACTGCACCAATACTCGTGCCTGCGAGGCAGTATGCCCGAAGAACGAGACCATCAGCAATATCGCTCGCCTCAACCGTGAGATGATCAAGGCAAAACTTGCCGACTAAGTTTCACCTTATCTATAATAATAGCGCCGCAGGTCTTCCCTGTGGCGCTATTATCGTTTAGCATGCCGCTGTGGCAGGGCAACAAACAGCCTGATCTATCATCCTAACCTCTTATTAATCTCCTCCCAGTTCACGATTTGCCAAAGGGCAGAGAGATGAGCAGGGCGACGATTCTGATAATCTAAGTAGTAGGCATGCTCCCAGACATCGAAGGTAAGCAGCGGAGTGAGTCCCTTTGTCAGTGGATTACCAGCATTGGGTTCTTGGGTGATGACGAGTTTGTTGCCAGTATCAACAGAAAGCCATACCCAACCGCTCCCGAAGAGAGTAGATCCTTTCTTCTCGAACTCCTCACGGAATGAGTCGAATGAGCCGAACTGACTGTTAATCATCTCCGCAATACGACCAATAGGAGCGTTATTCTCCTTAGGTGCCTGGAACTGCGTAAAATACAGGTTGTGGTTTAGGATCTGTCCTGCGTTGTTGAAGATACCGCCTTCACCCTTGCGTACGATATCCTCCAAAGTCGCTTCCTCAAAACCACTGCCAGCCAACAGTCCGTTCAGGTTATTGACATAGGTCTGTAAGTGCTTCCCATAATGGAAATTGATGGTCTCAGCACTAATTACTGGCTCCAATGCGTTTGGAGCATACGGCAGTTGAATCAGTTCAAATGTCTTCATGTCTTTTTATGTTAGAGGTTTGTTTTTATTTCTTTTGCAAAGATAATCATTTTTTCTATTTAGCGTGCAACATTAGCATATTTTATCTTCATGCCTTTGTTCTGGCTGCCCATTGCCGCCCCCTCATCGTTTAGCATGTTGCTGTGCCACAGCAACAGACATCACCCATTCCCTTCACAAATAACTTTTGCCATCCCATTCAGTTCCAAGCACTGCCCTCTTCTGATGGTTGTCCTCTCATTATGATGCTCCCAAGGAGCAAGGATCAGCAACTGCCCCCTGGCACAAGCATCCATCCTTTTACCACCAGGTTTCGCTAAATCAGTAAAACCATTCTCCTGCAAATAAATCAGTGGAAACCCTTCCTCAAAAGCAGCCCTCATAATCGTCTTCTCACCCTTAGAGATAGCAGGCGATACCAGCACAGCCCCTTGACGCGCCGCCTGTAAGCAGGTATTGAGTTTCTCTTGCAATTCATCCTCCGTCATCTTTCTGGAGCACTGCACTTGCATTTTCTGCGGTCTTTCCAACAAGAATCGGTTGCCAATGGCAGAAAAACGAAGTCCCGCATACGTTAGCCCCCTCTGCACTCGAAAGAGTTCAGGATTCTCCCGTTTCATCAGCAAACGTCGAGGATTGTCTTTCAGATAGTTCATCCAATGCTCCAACTGTCCATCCCTGAACAAAATCTGATCATTAAACCCCTTCGCAAACAGCATCCCATTCTCCCTCGCTTGTCCCGCATGTTGCTGTGCCACAGCAACAAAAGCCTTAGGCATCACCTCCCTAAACACTTGGTTACAAGCCTGCTTCACGCCAAGCAGCACCTTCCCCAACGGCTTCTCTAACCTTTCCTTCACAAAGAGTATCGCATGCAGATGGTCTGGCATCATCTGTAAAGCCACCACCTGCACCTCGGGGTGATGGCTCCCTATCGATTGCCATATCTGCGCGATAGCCACTCCCAACGTTGATAACTCAATATGAGGAGCCTCAGCCGATGGCGCTACTGCCTCACTATTGCCCACCACCTTACCAAACAATGGCTTTCGTCCTTCTGTCACCATAGTGATCATATACATCCGTCGCTGTGTGTAGTCATTATCCACACAGCGTCGTTGCATCGAGGGCTTTTTCTCTCCTGCAAATGCTTTCTGCTTTTCAAACGTTGCTCTATCCATAGTTGACTTATTGTTTAATGTTTAACTCTGCAAAATTACAACTTTTCCAGATACTTTGCCTGTTAATTTAAATTATTTTGTATATTTGCAAACAGAAATCATAGTTAACACAAAGTTAAACCCTTAAAAAACAAGATGCCGATGACATAGAAACGAAGAAAACGCTAACCGACCCCATTGCTGAGGCTCAGCCTCACAAGGTCACAGAGAGATTAATAAACAATTAATTATTAACTTACAGAATAGCGTTTCTGTTCGTACTTATTATATAAGATTTTGGGCTTTTGCTCTTGTTCTTGGAAGTTGAATACCGCCAAACATTCACATAGTAAGAGAACAAGCAGACAGAAGGCTCACGTCCATAAGGCGTGGGCTATTCATGCTTGTTTTACTATATGGTCACTTGGCGGTAACCAAACTTCCGATAAGCATCGAATGGTTCCGCCTTTTAATGTTTTTAGAGATGATAAAAGTTAATCAAATATTAGTGATTTTGGTCTTCCTTTTGTTGTTGATTCCCCAACAAGTAAACGCACAAAAACAAAAGAAGTTTGATGAAGCGATATCTAATGGCTGGATAGAGGCCAAGGGCTATGCTTATCAAGACAGAATTACAGGGGAGTCGAAACAAGAAAAGTTCAAGGCTAAGGCAAGAGAAATGGGCTATTTCGTTAATTATTTCGGTGTAGATTGCGTGTATTTCTGTAGAGCAGATGAAAAGGGTAAGTTGGATTTGGAAATCGAATACGTCAAAAGAGGTGAAGAATACAAACAGTTTCGAAACGGAAAAAAAATAAAAGGTAGTAGTTTCAAAAATGTGGGTACGGCATATGTGCTTTATATGTTAGTATACAATCATCCTTGGTTTGGATCTCGTAATGACCGAGAAATCTACAAGTGTTCTGAGGCAAAATGGACAGGTCAACTTAAAGACGGCAAATTAGAGGGTGAAGGTGACGGCTATTGTGTCACAAAAACACAAGATAAGGATTATTCCTGTGCTTTTAGTGGAACTTTCCATAATGGATTCATGGTTAAAGGAAAATATTGGTATTTTAAAGAGTTGCCTGGTAAGAACTGGTTTGGTCATAGAATCGAGTTGGAGACAACCCCCTTTTCGGAAGGATTGGCTTTTATGAAATATAAATTTGGCAACTGGAATACGGCAATTATTGATTCAAATGGCAAAATATTGGTACATCAAGGACCGCTGAAGTCAATTACCGATGTAAAACAGAACTTTAATAATGGAAAAGCCATTGTAACAATGAACGGCATGGATGTAATTATTAATCCAAAAGGTGAAATTATTGGTATTGATAATAATGTAAATACAATAACGAGCAACATCTTCTCTGGAGAAACATCATGCCACATGAAATCTATTATTCTTCCAAATTCTGTGCAGACAATAGCACCAAAAGCCTTTTCTTCAAATAAATATTTAGAAGAGATATCCCTTCCCGAAGGACTTGTGGAAATTGGGAAAGAGGCGTTTTCTTTCTGTTCAGCCTTAAAAAGTATCAAACTCCCCTCTACGATTACAAAAATTGGAATAGATGCGTTCAGTTATTGTGAGAATTTAACATCTGTCACGATACCAGTCTCTCTTATCAATTATATTAAAGGACAACATATCTTTAAGAAATGTAAACAATTGAATGAAGTTAATGTCGTTGCAGAGAATGGTAAAATAGTTAAGGATGATAACTGGTATTGGAAAGAAGAAATGAGTCAGGAAGCCCAGATGCAACTGGCAGAAGAAAAAAAGGAACAGAAACGGATTGAGAATCAAAAAATTGAAAACTCATACGATTTTCCTCAACCAGACAAAAAGCCTGATTTTAAACATGATAATATATTAGAAGATATATTTGAAGATTATAAGTCTGGATATGCTGTATGGAATCAACCAAATATTCATGTAACAATCTGTTGGAAGGTCAGTGCAGGATATAATCGTTATTTCTTCTATCATTACAAAAACGGTCGGAGAAGTGTAAGTCCAGACTATAGAACATATGATGATGTTATAGCCGCTGCTTGGTTCTATTTTGTTCATGGAAAAACGCGCACAAGAGGACTTTGGAACCCAAGTGATAAGGATTGGTGGGATAGGTAATTTTAAATCAATACCGAAAGCGATGTGCTTGTGACTTACAAACGGGTCGTTTGTGGCTTACATTCGACCCGTTTGAACGCTTCATTTAGTTGGAGAAATAATGACTTTCGAAAAACACCTAACCCACATCTACCATGACAGGTGAAGTATTCTTCAACAAAAGCCTAAAGTCTCCTTGCATTCCCTCCATCGCCGACCAGCGTTTAGCGTAGGCGGCGTCAAGAAACAAGGCGTCGTCCCGCCTTACCAAAACACAGGAGGAGTCGCGGTTTCTGCGACTCCGAGTTTTTTCCTTCCCTGAGGGGAGGAAAGACAAAGGAGAGGTGGAGCCCCTCCTGGCGAGGAGGGGACTGGGGAGGTCGAAAAAGTTACATGTAGGTTAGGTGTTTCAAAACACCTACCCCACTTCAATCCCTTTGTACAAGGTCATTTGAAGGCTATTGTGGTAGGTGGTTTGGTGTTTTTCGAAATAGACAAAAAAGTCTCGATTTTACTCCGATATAGGTTTACTTTTGATGTGTTACATTTTCCCAAACTAAATCAGTTTATTCAGAAATAATTGCTATATTTGCATACTTAAAAATCTCCCAATATAGAAGTAATAAGGTATTGGAAATTTATTGCCGATACAGACGACCGTTTCTGATGATAAGTCCTTTGTGGGTGGAACTGACTCGTCGACCTAGTAAGTCGTAGGTTGGTGCATCCACATCGTTTTCTGACTGTTTCCTGATGATGCTGATACCAGAGGTCATCGTCACATGACTGATCATAAAATTGTACATCTGCAGCAAGTCCGTTTCAGACTGTGGTACCGCATGCCCCGAACTGTAGCCTGTAAGTGTTGCCGTGGCTGTCCCTACAGCATCGAGCCTCTCCTTCATGAGTTGCGCTTGGGTAGCATATAGTCCCTGAGGGTCTTTGTTCTTATCGGCAAAGAAATCGTCGGTATTATGGAAAAAGAGCGTAGGAGCCGAGGCATTGTTTTCGATCGTTGCCAAAGCACCTTGCTGCTCCCATGACGAACCAGTCGATGACACGAAAGCACTCATGCGGGTATATTCATTGGAGGAGGCTAAAGCATGCTGGTAGTCGAACATGCCAGGTCCCAGAATGGCGCACTGTACCTTACTACTCTCCTCGGCAAAGCGACCTCGTGACGCATCCTCATAGGTTGCTATGTAGCCATCGCCAACGGCAAGGGCGGCTGCGGTGGAGCCACGTGAGAAACCCGTCACGACCACCTCGCCATTAAGTCCCATACTACTGCCGACACCACGGATGGTCCGGATGGCGGACTTCACCTTGCATGCCGCATCGGGATTGACCTCAATGGCACCAAGACTCTTGTTACCGCCACCTGTATATTTGCCCTGTCCCCACTCACAATACTTGGGGTGGTCGCATACAGCCCAGGCAAAGCCGACGGCAGAGGCTCCTTCCACGAAACTGTCTTTAAACTGTCCCCATGAATTGGTCAGGTTCATGCGTTGGTGTTTATTGGTTGCATAACTGTTGCTGTAGGAGAAAGTGACCACCACAGGAACAGGATGGGAGGGATTGGCAGGATAAACAAGGTCGAGAAAGAGGGAGTCGCCCTGGCTATTCTTATAGGCATCAGGATAGTTGTACACGCTGGGGTCGTCCTTATAATAAGAGATGTCACGACAGAGGCGATAGCCCTCCATCAGGATATAGGAGCGTGAGGGCGAGCAGTTCACTCCACAGAACTTACCATTCTGTAGACTGCTGTTGATGTCGATGATATCTTTGTTCAGTGCAGGAGATACCGCTTTCCCATTTTTAGCATAGTCCAACTCTATCACCTGATAGCCCTGCTGGCGCAGCCAAGCCACATCATCGGCATTGCTGTTCTGTCCTATCTTCTGGAAACCGAGGTTCTCCAGATAGACCACCGTCATGAGTTTTCCGTTGGCATCTTTGGCGGCAGAGCCAGTAGCGGCAGAGGTGGTGTAGTTGATAGCCGTCCCTGTCGCAGAACTATTCCATTTTCCCGTTCCTGCCATTAACCCGTTGGTCAACAATAGGAACAAAACAGTAAAATATGAACGCACCTCTTTTCTCATCACTAGTTATGTTTTCATTGACGGTGCAAAGATACGAATTTTTCCCATACAACCTCCTTGATCACTAAATTTTCCTATTAGTTTTTGGTTGTTTTACCAATATTGTTTATCTTTGCCTCATAAAATCATAAGACGATGAATATTGGAGACAAAGCCCCTGAGATATTAGGGAAAGACGAGCAGGGACGGGAGATCCGTCTGAGTGACTATAAAGGTAGGAAACTGGTGTTGTATTTCTATCCGAAAGACAATACCAGTGGATGTACTGCTGAGGCTTGCAGTCTGCGTGACCATTATGAGCAGTTGCAGGGTGCCGGCTATGAGGTAGTAGGTGTGAGTAAGGACTCTGCCGCCTCTCATCAGAAATTCAAGGAGAAGCACTCACTGCCCTTCCCCTTGATAGCCGATATCGACCATTCCCTGTTGGAGGCAATGGGTGCCTGGGGTGAGAAAAACATGTACGGCAAAAAGACGATGGGTACCATTCGTACTACCTTTATTATTAATGAGGAGGGAATTATCGAGCAGATTTTCGCTGGCAAGCAGATCAAGACAAAGGAGCATGCCGAGCAGATTCTGAAGTAACTATTTCACAGTATTTCCGGCTCCCAAAGGAATCGTTTCATGTCTACGTGACCATTAGGGAGGAAGATGACACCCTCTTCCTCCAAGAGGGTACGCTGGCGACTCCAGCCTGGTGCCGTTCGACCCACAGTGTTCACCACCCGATGACAGGGGAGTGTGGTGGCTTCTGGGGAATAGCGAAGGGTGCGTCCTACCATCCGAGAGTGGCTGGGCCACCCAGCCAAGGAGGCGATAGTGCCATAGGTGGTTACACGCCCAAAAGGTATCTGACTGACTATATTCAGCACGTCCGTGTTGAACTTACGGGCTTGCTCAACGGTCATCTTGTCTGGAAAGTCTTTTGTGTAACTCATCATGACACACACATTCAACTTATTTGCTGCAAAGATACGCTTTTTTCTTTTTATTTTGTATCTTTGCCAAGGAAAAACGAAAAGAAAGACTATGAGTATCAGATACAAAGCACAGAAAGCGATTGCCCTACTACTTTTCACAGGGGCTCTTACCGCAGTGGCCCAGCAACAGCCGATGCGTCTATGGTACGATAAGCCAGCACAGTATTTCGAGGAGTCGCTGCCTATCGGCAATGGTAAACTAGGGGCATTGGTGTATGGCGGAACAGACACCTGCCTCATCCAACTGAACGATATCACACTATGGACGGGTAAGCCCGTAGACAAGAATATGGATGCGGATGCCCACCAGTGGATACCAGAGATTCGCAAGGCGCTCTTCAACGAGGACTACCAACTCGCAGACTCCCTACAGTTGCATGTGCAGGGGCCGAACTCACAGTTCTATCAACCCTTGGGAACATTATATATTATTGATGAGAACGAAGGGGCGGTCAGTGAATACCGTAGGACACTGAATCTCGACGACGCGCTGGTGAATGACAGTTTTACCCGAGGGGGGAAGGGTTTCACCAGAGACTATTTCGCCTCCCATCCCGACAAACTCATCGCCATCCGTCTGAAAGGAGAGGGTGACATCAACTGCAAACTGGTGATGACTGCACAGGTGCCCCATTCCGTCAAGGCAAGCGACAACCAACTGACACAGACAGGTCATGCCACAGGCGACCCGCAGGAGACGATTCATTTCTGTACCATTCTCCAGGTGCAAACAGATGGAGAGGTAGTCAGTAGCGACTCCACCCTTACCATCCGCCATGGAAAAGAAGCAACGATCTATATCGTCAACGAGACAAGTTTCAACGGCTTCGGCAAACATCCCGTGAAGGAGGCTGCCCCCTATTTGGAGAATGCCACCGATGATATCTGGCATACCAAGAACTACACCTACGAGCAGTTCATAGATCGGCATATCAAGGATTATCAGAAATATTATAACAGGGTGAAACTGGATTTAGGTGGCACATTGCCAGCCATTCCTACAGACCAGTTGCTGAAGCAGCAAAACTCCCGCTACTTGGAAACCCTCTATTTCCAATACGGACGCTATCTGCTCATCTCCTGTAGCCGTACTCCTGGTGTTCCTGCTAACCTGCAAGGACTATGGACCCCTTATCTATGGTCGCCTTGGCGTGGCAACTATACCGTTAATATCAACTTAGAGGAGAACTACTGGCCTGCCTTTGTCGCTAACTTGGCGGAGATGGCACAACCCTTGGACGACTTCATCAAGGCATTGGCAGAGAATGGTAAGTATACGGCAAAGAATTATTATGGTGTTGACAAAGGCTGGTGCTCCAGTCATAACAGCGACATCTGGGCGATGACGAACCCAGTGGGCGAGAAGCGGGAGTGGCCAGAATGGGCTAACTGGAACTTAGGTGGTGCCTGGCTCGTCAATACACTATGGGAGCGTTATTTGTTCACACAAGACAAAGCGTATTTGCGCACGGTAGCCTATCCTTTGATGAAAGGTGCAGCCGATTTCTGCCAGAATTGGCTGGTGGATTATAACGGAGAACTGATAACTGCTCCTAGTACCTCGCCAGAGAATGAGTATGTCACAGACAAGGGCTATCACGGCATGACCTGCTATGGAGGTACTGCCGACCTCGCAATCATCCGTGAACTGTTAGGAGCGGTAGTCGCAGCGGGTCCCCTTTGTGGCGACCAAGTCGCCACATACAGAAAGACACTTGGGCGGCTCCATCCCTATACCATCGGCAAGGACGGAGACTTGAACGAATGGTATTATGACTGGCAGGACTGGGACCCCAAGCATCGCCACCAGAGTCATCTTATCGGACTCTATCCAGGAAGTCATCTGGAAGCCTCGGAATTACAAGAGGCGGCTAAGCAGACACTCATCCAGAAAGGTGACGAGACAACGGGCTGGAGTACAGGTTGGCGCATCAACCTGTGGGCAAGGTTGAAGAACGGAGAAAAAGCCTACCAGATCTATCGTAAGTTGCTGACTTTTACGGATGCTCAAGACGACCAGCGGGAAGGAACCCGTCATGCAGGTGGTACCTATGCCAACCTGATGGACGCTCATCCGCCTTTCCAGATTGATGGTAACTTCGGGGGGACAGCAGGTGTCTGTGAGATGCTGATGCAAAGCCGACTGCTAACCGCTAAAGGCAAACAGCCCATAGTCCTCATTGAACTCCTCCCCGCCCTGCCCAAAGAGTGGAAAGACGGAAAGGTCAGCGGACTCTGTGCCCGTGGCGGTTTCGAGATTAGTTTCGAATGGAAAGACGGTAAGGTACGTAGTGCGACGATTAAAGCAAAGAAAGCAGGTCCTATTACCTTGTTATACAATAGCCAGCAGAAGACCTTTCGTCTAAAGGCAGGGCAGACATTGCATGTAAAGACATGGTAAAGAGGATGTAGAATACATTAGAAGAGTCGGGCGACTTCACAAAGTTCGTCGTACCACTCCTGACCGAAACGGCGGATAAGAGGCTCTTTCAGGAATTGATAGACGGGAAGGTGTAATGCCTTCCCTTTCTCTACGGCATCCTTGCAGACAGCCCAACGGTTATAGTTCAAGCCAATGAGTCCGTTGCCGAAATTCTTCTCACGAATGGGATACAGCGCACAACTGATGGGTTTGCAGAACTGTGTCTTGCCATTACGATAGGCTTTTTCCAAGGCGCAAAGGCAGTTGTCACCATCATAGCACGTAAACACACAATCCTTCCCCCGTACGATACTTGTCACAAGGTCACCATCGCTATCGTTGTACACAACACCTTGCTGGTCGATAACCGATTGTGCCGACGCAGAGAGGTCACCCCATACGATATCTAACGCCTCCTCGATACCTGCGACCTCCTCTATCTTGACAGGTGCGCCAGCATCTCCCTCCACGCAACAGATGCCCTTGCACTTCTCATAGTCACAACAGAAGCACTCCGTCAGGATATCAGAGGAGATCAAGACACCTCCTACTTCTAAGATGGGGGGAATCTTGTCTACCATTGGATGGGAGTCATGCCGTTTTGTTCGAGATAGGTATTGCAGCGTGAGAACTGATGCTGTCCGAACCAGCCACCACGGTTAGCCGACAGTGGAGAGGGATGCACCGATTCTAAGACGAGGTTTGTCTGGCGGTTAATCATATACGCCTTACCACGGGCATAGCCGCCCCATAGCATATAGACCAGATGCTCCCGATGGGCGGCAAGTGCCTGGATAGCGGCATCGGTGAACTTCTGCCAGCCCAGCATAGAGTGGCTGTTAGCCTGGTGGGCACGGACGGTCAGCGTAGCGTTGAGCAATAGTACACCCTGTTCTGCCCATCGTGTCAGATTACCAGTTGGTGGGACAGGAGTACCCAAGTCGTTCTGTATCTCCTTGAAGATGTTTTGAAGGGAGGGAGGAAACTGCACTCCGTCCTGTACGGAGAAACTCAGTCCATGTGCCTGTCCTGGCTCATGGTACGGGTCCTGTCCGATAATCACCACCTTCACCTTGTCGAATGGACAGAGGTTGAAGGCATTGAAGATCTGCTTACCAGGAGGATAGCACTGGTATTGTGTATACTCCTGACGAACAAAACGAGTGAGTTCGACAAAATAGGGCTTGTCGAACTCACTGCATAGATACTGTTTCCAACTATCCTCTATCTGGACGTTCATTATTTATTATCGCTAATCAGGTTCTCACCAGTCATGTCAGCAGGCTGCTCCAGTCCCATGATATGGAGGATAGAGGGAGCCACATCGGCAAGGCGACCGTCCTTTACAGTAGCCGAGTTATTATTGGTCACATAGATGAAGGGAACGGGGTTCAGCGAGTGTGCCGTGTTAGGTGAGCCGTCAGGGTTGATAGCGTTATCGGCATTACCATGGTCGGCGATGATGATAGCCTCATAGTCATTAGCCTTGGCAGCCTCGATGACATCATGCACACAATGGTCAACAGCCCAAACAGCCTTGGCGATGGCGTTATAGACACCCGTGTGTCCCACCATATCACCATTGGCGAAGTTGACGACGATAAAGTCGTACTTGTTCTCATTGATAGCGGCTACCAACTTATCCTTCACCTCATAGGCACTCATCTCAGGCTTCAAGTCGTAGGTGGCTACCTTTGGAGAAGGCACCAGGATACGGTCCTCACCATCGAAGGGAGTCTCACGACCACCGTTGAAAAAGAAGGTGACATGGGCATATTTCTCCGTCTCTGCCGTATGCAGTTGTTTCTTGCCCTGGCGAGAGAGATATTCTCCTAAGGTGTCCTCCACATTCTCTTTCGGGAAGAGGATATGCACACCAGTGAAAGAGGCATCGTATGGAGTCATGCAATAGTACTGCAAACCAGGAATCGTCTTCATACCCTGCTCTGGCATATCCTGCTGAGTCAGTACGATGGTCAGTTCTTTGGCACGGTCGTTACGGAAGTTGATGAAGATGATGACATCACCCTCCTCGATCAGACCATTGACACTACAGTTATGAATAGGCTTGATAAACTCATCGGTCACGCCCTCATCATAACTCTCCTGCATAGCGGCAACCATATCGGCAGACTGCTTACCCTCACCCTTGACGAGCAGGTCGTAAGCCTCTTTTACACGCTCCCAGCGCTTGTCACGGTCCATGGCATAGAAACGACCCACGATGGAGGCGATGGCGGCGTCATTGTCAGCGCAGACCTTGCTGACCTGCTCGATGAAGCCCTTACCGCTCTTGGGGTCGGTATCACGACCGTCCATGAAACAATGTACGAAAGTCTGGTTCTTCAGTCCGTAATGCTTACCCACCTCAATGAGTTTAAACAGATGGTCGAGGCTTGAGTGCACACCACCATCACTGGTCAGTCCCATCAGGTGCAGTTTCTTGTTGTTCTCCTTGGCATAGGTATAGGCAGCCTTCACCTGGGCGTTCTCTACGATAGAGCCGTCCTTGCAGGCGCGATTGATCTTCACCAGATCCTGATAAACGATACGACCAGCACCAATATTCAGGTGACCCACCTCAGAGTTACCCATCTGACCATCGGGCAGACCAACGTCCTCGCCAGAAGCCTGCAACTGAGAGTGAGCCGATACGGCTGTCAGATAGTCCAAATACGGAGTCGGCGTGTTGAAAATCACGTCACCCTTTCCATGCTTACCGATTCCCCATCCATCGAGAATCATGAGTAATGCTTTCTTTGCCATAATCTTATACCTATTTAAATTAAAATATTTGCTTTCAGACTGCAAAATTACGAAATCTTTTAAACATAAAGACACAGAGATATGGAGATTTATTATAAAAAAGGTGAAAACTCTACGTCACTGTATCTTTATCTTCGATAAAAAGATTATCTTTGTAACGTCAACATAACAATTTGTAATATGAGACGAGGCACATCTTTACTATTGATCTTCTTGGTTGTGGTGTTAACCACTACAGCACAAGAGACGATAGCCTTCAACACAGGTGACATCACCTCACCTTTGCTCAACAGTGATGGCACAGCGACATTCTCTATTCTTGCCCCAGAGGCTCAGAAGGTGGAGATAGAGGGCGATTTCACCCCTCAGGGTCGTATCGCTATGACAAAAGACGAGAAAGGTGTTTGGCGTTGGACCTCAGGAATATTGGCTCCAGAGATGCACACCTATTCTCTGTTTGTGGACGGAGTCCGTATGAACGACCCCAACAATGTCTATATGCTTCGCGATATCGCCTCATACCAAAGTTATTTCCTCGTAGACGGCGATCTCTCTGCTAATTATTTCGTGAGAAATGTCAAGCATGGAACAGTTAGCAAAGTATGGTATCCTGCTCCGAAACTCGGCATGGAGGAACGACGCGCTACCATCTATACTCCTGCTGGCTATGCCGATTATCCACAGAAGCGTTATCCTGTACTCTACCTGTTGCATGGCGCTGGCGGTGATGAGAACGCATGGACAGAACTGGGACGTGCCGCACAGATTCTTGATAATCTCATTGCGCAGGGAAAGGCAGAGCCGATGATAGTGGTGATGCCTAATGGCAATGGTGCCCAGAAGGCAGCCCCTGGTGAGTATGAGGATGCGATGTACAAGCCCTCGTTCATGAATCCGAAGACGATGGAAGGTTCTATCGAGGTGGCTTTCCCAGACTTGGTAAGGTGGGTAGACCTTCATTATCGCACGATAGCCGACAAGCGGTATCGCGCCATCGCCGGTCTGTCGATGGGAGGTTTCCATTCACTCTATATCTCTGTCAACAATCCTCAGATGTTTGGATATGTGGGACTTTTCTCTGCTGCCGTCAATCGGATGGGGAAGGGGGAGAACGAGTTTATTTACGAACAACTTAACGAGAAACTGGCAGAGCAGTTTAATCCTGCCCCATTACTCTATTATATCGCCATTGGCAAGACCGATATCCTGTACAAGGACAATGTGGACTTCCGTCAGAAACTTGATCAGAAAGGATATAAATATGAGTATTTAGAGACAGACGGAGGACATATCTGGCGTAACTGGCGCATCTATCTGAATGATTTTGTCCCTAAACTTTTCAAAGAATAACCAATATTTACCTTATATGATAACAAAAAAACTATTATTACTTGGCTTGATAGCCAGTCTAACAACCACAACAATGAATGCACAACCAAAACTGAGAGCAGACAATATTGATGAGGTATTGGCAGCCATGACTCTGGAGGAGAAAGCGAAACTATTAGTAGGCGGAGCCAATAACTTCTTCAGCGAGGGCGCTGTAGTAGGTGGCGAGGCGGACCTCGTGGCTGGTGCCGCAGGTAATACTGCGGAGATAGCCCGATTGGGAATTCCCGCTACCGTGTTGACAGACGGTCCTGCTGGTGTGCGTATTGACCCCACTCGTGAGGGCTCCAGCGAGACATTCTATGCTACTGCCTTCCCCATCGGTTCTTGTCTCGCCTCTACATGGAATACGGAATTGGTAAATCAGGTAGGAGCAGCCATCGGCAATGAGACGAAGGAGTACCGTTGCGATGTTATTTTGGGACCAGGCATGAACCTACACCGTAATCCTCTTTGTGGACGAAATTTCGAGTATTACAGTGAGGACCCTCTGTTGACGGGTAAGATAGCAGCCGCTTATATCAATGGTGTTCAGAGTCAGGGTGCTGGTGTCAGTGCCAAGCATTTTGCAGTCAACTCCCAAGAGACTGCCCGCACCAGTGTGGATGAGCGTGTCAGTCAGCGTGCCGCCCGTGAACTCTATCTGCGTGGGTTTGAGATAGCCGTCCGTGAGAGTAATCCTTGGACCATCATGTCCAGTTATAACAAGGTAAATGGAACCTATTCCATGGGTAACCATGACCTCCTGACCAGTATTTTGCGTAATGACTGGGGATATAAGGGCATGGTGATGACCGACTGGCATGGTATTCGTGAGGGACTGCCCACCATTAGCGAGGTACATGCGGGCAATGACCTGATGGAGCCAGGACAGCAGAAGCAGATTGACGAGATTATTGAGGGAGTGAGGAATGGCACTTTGGATATCGCAGATGTTGATCGTAATGTCCGTCGTATGCTGGAGTATATTGTCAAGACACCGAGTTTCCATAAGTATCCCGCCTCTAACAAACCAGATTTCAAGGCTCATGCTGCCATCACCCGTCAGAGTGCAGCAGAGGGTATTGTCCTGCTGAAGAATAATGGTGCTCTTCCTTGGAAGGATCATGCCATCAAGACCGTTGCCCTGTTTGGTGAGAACTCATACGAATTCTTCTCTGGCGGCACGGGCTCTGGTTGTGTGCATCCGCCTTATGTGGTCGATATGCTTGAAGGCTTGAAGAATGCGGGTATCAGTTCCTCAGAGACGCTGACCAATATTTATCGCAAGTATATTGAATATGCCAAAGTGAAGTTCCAGGCAGAGCGTCATCCTGCCAAATGGTATCAGTTGGAGTACTTCGGACAGCAGAAATATCCTGAGATCAGCATCAGTCCTATCTGTGTGAATAATGAGGTGAAAGTCGCAGATGCCGCTATTATCACGATAGGTCGTCAGGCTGGTGAGGGTGTTGACCGTGATATCGACACGGAGTTTAATCTTGTCAATGAGGAGCGTCAACTCATCTTCGACGTATGTCAAGCCTTCCACGCAGCAGGAAAGCCTGTCATCGTGATCATCAACTCTGGCTCTGTGATAGAGACCGCCTCATGGAGTAACTATCCTGATGCCATCCTGTGCGCATGGCAGCCAGGAATGGAGGGTGGAAACTCTATTGCCGACCTGTTGACGGGTAAGGTGAATCCTTCTGGTAAACTGACCATGACATGGCCTATTGCCGTTACCGATCATCCGTCTACCAAGAATTACCCTGGCAATATTGATTTCTACTCCTTTAAAGATCAGGCTACTCAGAAAATAGCGATTTCAGGATATACCTACACCAACCACGAGGAGGATATCTATGTAGGCTATCGCTACTTTGACTCTTTCAATAGGGACGTTGCCTATCCCTTTGGCTTCGGACTCAGTTATACCACTTTCGAGTATAGCAAGCCAACGGTGAAAGTCAATGGCGACCAGATTACTATCAGCGTAACCGTCAAGAATACAGGTAAGATGGCAGGCAAGGAGATAGCCCAGGTCTATGTGGCAGCACCAAAGGGGAAAATCGAGAAGCCAGACCATGAGTTGAAGGGGTTCGCCAAGACCCGTGAGTTGAAACCAGGAGAGAGCCAGACGCTGTCTATTCAGATGGCAAAGCGTGACCTTGCCTCCTTCGATGAGGCGGGCAGCCAGTGGGTCACGGAGGCAGGACAGTACTCCTTCGAGATTGGTGCTTCCAGCCGTGATATCAGAGGTTGCGTAACGGCTAACCTGACAGCATATTCGGAGCCTGTGAGCAACGTACTGGCTCCCCAGCAGAAGTTGAATATACTGAAAAGAAACTAAATCATGACTACGCAGCACTCTTATCCGATGGACGAGGGTGCTGCATAAACCATCTATGAGAGAGCATTTCCGTCAACTATTAGTAACCGGCTGCCTGCTGTTAGCAATATGCTGCAGGGCAGACTCTGGTCACCTCTACACTCCTGATAAGTTGTCGAGTGGCTTGATAACCTGTATATGCCAAGATGTCTATGGCTATATATGGATAGGTACGGAATACGGTCTGAACAAGTTTGACGGTTATCGTTACACCACCTATCACCATAGCCGGCAAGACTCAACGACAATATCAGACAATGAGATAGCCTCCTTGTTCGTAGACCAAAGTGGACAATTATGGGTGGGAGGCTCGAAGGGGCTGGCTCGTTATGATTATGAGCAGGACAACTTCCGTCGCTATCCTTTCCCTGACAACCGTATGCCACGTGTCAACTCTATGACGCAGTCACCAGAGGGCGACCTGTTGATAGGAACAGCAGGCTACGGACTTTTCTCGCTTCATAAGGACGACCAGGCCATCCATTATGAGAGTGCTTTTATCCGAAGAAGTATCGACGATTTCTGTAGTCGCATCCACATAGACCAACGGGGAAACTTCTGGCGAAGCAGCCATCTGCCTACTATTACACGGTATATTGTCAAAAAAAAGCAGCCAACTACTTTACGCGACTATCAGTCGGAATGTGGCTCGCCCAGAAATTTCATAGAATACTCCAAAGACGAGATGCTCATTGTCTGCATGTATGGCATCATGAGTTATAATTATCTGACTGATGAGATACAAATAGCAGACTTCGACTTATCACTGCTTGACCGGAATGTAGGCATCAAAGAGGCAAGACTGGATAGTCAGGGAAATATTTACATAGCAACAGCGGGCTCCGGGCTCATGGTGATTCCCAAGGGGGAACGAAGTCTGCAACGGATAGAGAGTGTCAGTGCCAGAATCGACATATCGTCGGCTAACGTTGTGGATGTCATGGAGGATAAAAACCAGAACCTATGGGCAGCCTGCTATAACAAGGGACTGATCCTTATCTCCAAACAGAGATCCTCCTTCAACTCTTGGAGTTTCTCGAATCAGCATGTTGTGACAGGAGGTAATGTGGCGTCTATCGTCGCAGGGGACGATAATGACATTTGGTGCTCTGTACAGAACAATGGAATCTATCGGATCAGTGAGACAGGGCACATTGTGGAGCATCCTGCCTCCCCCGCAGGAACCCGTATCATCTATCGGGACAGGAAAGGACAGTATTGGTTGACGACGGAGAATTCCCTGTACCGCTATAATCCCTATATAGGGAAGGCGACGATAGAGAAGACTTTTGGAGGTCGTGGACTGAACTGTATGGCGGACGACGGGCAAGGGCACCTCTATATTAGTGTCTTTGGCTCAGGATTATGTGTCTATGACACCCAGACCCACGAGAGCCAGATGATCAGTATGCAGCAGACGCATCGCAGAGGCGGCTATCTGTGTAATGACTGGATCAAGTCGATGATTTTCGACTCACGGGGGATGTTGTGGATAACTACGACCAATGGTACGGCGATGTTGAACCCTGATGGACTTGTCTTCAACCAAAAGGGGTGGAATGCCCTGATGGAGGGGCTGCAATGCTATAGCATCTGTGAGACGCAGGATGGCGATATGCTCATTGGCACAGAGACGGGACTCTATCGTTACTATTGGAGGAGAAACGAGGTAAAGGAGGATCCTAAGGCGAAGATGCTCACCGACAGGATGATCTGCAGTATGGCCAAGGACAACAAGGGGGAGATATGGGTCTCTACCACGAATGGCATCTGGCAGTATTCCGATAAGCGCAAAGAGATGATAGGACATATCGGGGGCGACGGGTTGCTGTCGAAGGAGTATATCCTGGGAGCAGTCCTGCATCTTCCTACCGACCAGATTTTCTTCGGGACAGCCGATGGCATCACCACTTTCCTGCCACAGGACATCAACAAACGGGGTAACCAACTGGGAATGGTCTATCTGACACGCTTTTTCTCCAACGGGCATACCCTCAATCCCTTGCAAGACGATTATCAACTTCGCTATGCTGACAATACTTTCTCCCTTGAGTTCTCGCTGCTCGACTATCAGAATGTGGAGAATATCGCTTTCCAATACAGGATTAATGGCAATGAGAATTGGATGCAGACCAATGAAGGTGTCAACCAGATTACCTTCACCCAGTTGCCTCCTGGGCAATATACCATCGAGGTCAGAGCCTCCAGCAATGGCATCTTCAGCAAGGAGTCAAAGGTCCTGCATATCATCATCTTAAAACCTTGGTATAAGTCGTGGTGGGCTTATCTTTTCTATTTCTTGGTGGTAGCGGGTTTCTTGGGATTGATCCTCTTTAACTTCGAGCGCCAACGCCGTCGTGACTTGGAGGAGACGAAGATGCGTTTCCTCATCAATGCTACACATGATATCCGCTCACCGCTTTCCCTGATCATGGGGCCTCTGGAGAAACTCAAACAGCGGCTGACCGACAAGGCTGACCAGTCTGACTTGGAGACCATCGACAAGAATGCCAAACGGTTGATGCATCTGGTAGACCAGATCCTCGATGAGCGGAAGATAGACAAGCACCAGATGAAACTGTCATGCTCAAAGACCAATCTGGTGGAGTTCATACAGGGCGTCTATAAACTATACGACTATAACGCCAAGCAGCGTAACATCACCTTCCTGTTCGAATATCCCGACGAGCCTGTCTATGTGTGGATTGACCGCACCCAGTTCGATAAGGTCATTACCAACCTCCTGTCGAATGCCTTTAAGTTTACTTACGACGGTGGTGAGGTAACTATCCGCTTACTGCAGTCGGAGGAACAGCAGACAGCCACCATCGAGGTCATCGACAACGGGATAGGTTTTGACGACGACAGGACAGAGCGTTACTTCGAGCGTTTCTATCAGGGCAAGCGTTCCCGCGACTTGCATATCAACGGAACGGGTATCGGACTGAACCTGTGCCGTGCCTTGACAGAGATGCATGGAGGCACCATCAAAGCCGCCAATCGCACGGATGGTGTGAAGGGGGCTGTCCTCACCGTCCAACTGCCTTTGGGGAAGAAGCACTTGAAACCAGAGGAGATAGAGGATTCGTTACAACCTGTCAGGATTAAGGGAGAAAGGAATCAAAAGGCTTATGGCAATAGGAACATCAGTATCCTCTTCGTGGATGACGACCCAGAGATAGGCACCTATGTCAAGCGAGAACTGGGGAAATGGTATCGCTTCGATTATGCGCCTAATGGTAAAGAGGCGTATAAGATGCTGCTGGTTAAGAAGTATGATATCGTGATCACTGATGTCATGATGCCTGTGATGGATGGTATTGAGTTGCTGCATGAGATAAAGAGGAACTATACCATCAGTGATATCCCTGTTGTCCTGCTGACCTCCAAGGCGGAGGTGTCTACCCGTCTGGAGGGACTGAAACGGGGTGCTGACGCTTTCCTTGCCAAACCGTTCTCCATGGAGGAACTGCATATTATCATCGATAATTTGGTGGATAATGTGCGTCGTCTTAAGGGCAAGTTCACTGGGGTTCAGATACAAGAGGATAAAGTGGATGACGCGCAGGTGGATGGCAATGACCAGTTGTTTATGGAGCGAGTTACCAGATATGTCAATGAGCACTATGCCGACTCGGAGTTTGGCACAGAGGAACTGGCGCAGATGGTGGGAGTCAGTCGTGCCCATCTGCATCGTAAAATGAAAAGGCTCACAGGAATTCCTCCAAGCGATTTCTTGCGGAATATTCGACTGGAAAAGGCTTACCGTCTTCTCAAGGAGAATAAGGTGAATATCTCACAGGTAGCCTATTCAGTTGGCTTCGCAACTCAGTCATCATTCTCTCTCATCTTTAAGCGACAATATGGTATCTCCCCAAAGGAGGTCGTAGACAGTCTGAAGGCAGAGGATGAGACCATCACAGAGGATTATAACGAAAAAACAATAGAAGAATGAGAAAATTATTATTGACTTTAGCAGCCGTTCTCACCCTGTCTGCCGTGCAGGCAGAGGACGGTCATCGTCTTTGGATGAGGTACGACCTCGCCAAGACGGCACAGGTGGAGGCACCCGCTGGCTCACCGACTATCAGCATTGCCAAGGGTGAGTTGGAGAACTATTACCAAGGCTCGCATGTCATGTTGAGGCTCGATCCCTCCCTGCCTGATGACGACGGTTTCACCATCAAGGGTGATGACGACCAGTTGACCATTACGGCTCGCCATGACATCGGACTGCTCTATGGGGCGTATGAGGTGTTACGCTTGCAGGCGACCGATATGCCGATTGCAGACGAGACACAGCAGCCAAAGTTCAAGTTGCGACTGCTCAACCACTGGGACAATTTGAACGGTTCCATCGAGCGTGGCTATGCGGGGGAGAGTATTTTCGAGTGGTTCCATCTCGACGAGCAACTCATCCGTGACTATGCCCGGGCCAATGCGTCTATCGGGATTAATGGCTCCGTCCTGAACAATGTCAACGCGTCGCCCAAGATACTGACGAAGCCCTATCTGCAGGAGGTGAAGAAGATTGCGGATGTCCTGCGACCTTACGGCATCCGTGTATTCCTCTCCATCAATTTCGCCACCCCGATGGCACTCGGACAGACCAAGACAGCCGACCCCAAGGACGGAAAGGTGAGCCGCTGGTGGCGGAACAAGGCTCGTGAGATCTATAGGCTAATTCCCGACTTCGGTGGTTTTCTGGTGAAAGCGAATAGTGAGGGACAGCCGGGTCCTGGCGACTACCATCGCACCCATGCTGATGGCGCGAATATGCTTGCCGACGCATTGGCACCCTATAACGGCATTGTCATGTGGCGCTGCTTTGTCTATGGTGCCAACCATAAGGGTGAGGATCGCGTGAAACAAGCCGTCTCGGAGTTCAAGCCCCTTGATGGCAAGTTCCGTAAGAATGTCATCCTTCAGACGAAGAACGGTCCCCTCGACTTCCAGCCCCGTGAGCCATATAGTCCTGTGTTCGACCAGATCAGGGAGACTCCTAACATGGTGGAGTTACAGATCACCCAGGAGTACCTTGGGCAGTCCATCCATCTGGTCTATCTCGCTCCGATGTGGAAGGAGTTCTTCCAGTATGTGGAGCCCGACTGGTTGGCGGGTATCGCTGGGGTGGCTAACATCGGAAAGGACGCCAACTGGTGTGGTCATCATTTCTCACAGGCTAACTGGTACGCCTTCGGACGACTTGCTTGGAACCCGTCGCTGTCGTCCGAGCAGATTGCCAAGGAGTGGCTGGAGCAAACCTTCACGACCGACGAGAATTTTGTGTTCTTGATGTCGACGGTCATGGAGGAGAGTCGTGAGGCGTGTGTCAGTTACATGATGCCTTTGGGCTTGCATCATATCTTTAAGTTCGACCACCACTACGGTCCAGAGCCCGACGGCTTCAAGGCAGAATATCCGTTGGAGTGGTGTCCCGTCTATTACCACAAGGCAGACAAGGGCGGTATTGGCTTCGACCGTTCCTCTGCGGGTACCGATGCCGTCAGCCAGTATCGGGAGCCTTATGCCTCTATGTATGACAAGGTAGAGACCTGTCCCGAGAACCTGTTGCTCTGGTTCCATCATTTGCCTTGGGACTATCGGATGAAAGACGGCTCTACCTTGTGGGAGTCATTACAATACCACTACAACCAAGGTGTCATCATGACGGAGACTTACGAGAACCTGTGGCACAACAAGATGCGGGCGTATGTTGACGACCAACGTTGGCATGAGGTCGACGAGCGTCTGCGGCAACAGGTGCAGAATGCCAAGGAATGGCGTGATGTCTGCCTCGATTATTTCGGACAATTCGCAAGAAAATAGCGTTCACAAATAAATACTAAAACCTGATGAAACGGATAAAAATATTAATCATAGCATGGTTTGCAGCCTTGGGACTGCAAGCACAGGACACACCCATCATCCTTGGTGGGGAGTTAAGCAACTCGGCTGTTACCTCTGTGGCGGATGTCGACGAGGTGATACCCCGTATGAAGACCTTCGGACTGAACACCGTCTTGGTGCCTGCCTACTGGGAGTTTCTGGAGCCCGAGGAGGGGAAGTTTGACTTTACCCTCATCGACCGTACCATCCTGCGGGCTCGGGAGAATGAGTTGAGGATCGTGTTCCTGTGGTTTGGCGCATGGAAAAACTCCATGTCGTGCTACGCTCCGCTGTGGTTTAAGAAAGACACTAAGCGTTTTCCCCGTGCCTGTACCGCTGAGGGCAAGCCCTTGGAGATAGCCAGTGCGTTCTCGGAGAATGTGTTTCAGGCAGACAACCGTGCCTTTGAGACATTGGTGAAGCATATCGTAGCAGTAGGGCAGGACGTGGTTAGCATGATACAGGTGGAGAACGAGATTGGAATGCTGGAGTCTGCCCGTGACCACTCGAAACTTGCCGATGAAATCTACAAAAAAGGCGTTCCACAGGAACTGACTAACTACCTGAAGAGGCATCAGCGGGAACTGCATCCCTGGCTCAAACAACGGATGGACGCTCACCGCTCACCAATCACCGCTCACCAATCATGGACTTCCCTTTTCGGGGATGACATCTATACCGATGAGATTTTCATGGCCTACTATTATGCGAGATATGTGGGCAGGCTCTGCGAGACGGCACGCAAACACACGCAGATACCCTTGTATGTCAATGCGGCGATGAACAGTAGGGGGAGACAGCCAGGGCAATACCCCTCTGCAGGACCTTTAGCCCACCTCATCGACCTCTGGCATGCGGGAGCCCCCCAACTCGCCATGCTGGCACCTGACATCTATGACACGGGTTTTAAGGGATGGGCTGACCAGTATGCGCTGCCCAACAACCGCCTGTTTATCCCCGAGAGCCGTTGCTGTGAGAACAGTGGTGTCCGTGCGCTCTATGCTTTTGGTGAGCACCACGCCCTGGGTTTCTCTCCCTTCGCCATCGACCAGGCTTCTCCTCGGGAGGCGAAGAGTGTCACAAAGGCTTACGACCTCATCCGCCAACTCTCCTATCTCCCTTCATCCCTCATCCATCAACCATCCTACGGTCTTCTCTTCGACCAGCAAGACAAGGAGCGGGTCATCCGTGAGGGTGATCTCGTCCTGACCTGTCGCCATTACTTCACGTTGCCATGGGATCCTCGTGCCACTGACGGCTCCGTCTGGCAGGAGGGTGGTGCCATCATCCAGAGACTTGCCGATGACGAGTATCTTATCGCAGGCAATGGTGTCGTGGTCAATTTCGCCTCCGCCTATGAGAAGGAGCGTGAGGAAGAGAAAGTGCTTGGCGAGGACGGATTTGTGGCAGAAGGTGCTACAAAAAAGGCTGAAAATGCAAAAAATGCCCATTTCAACGGGAAACGGGTCGGAATTGGCTTTGTCGATGAGGTGACCATCGACGAAAACGGACATATTATATATGTCCGACGACATAATGGCGACCAGGACCACCAAGGTCGTCATGCCCGTATCTCAGTCGGAGAATGGAAGATTTTGCACGTAAAACTGTACTTTTTTTAAGGTTGTAGACATCACGATATGTTTTTGAGACAAATTAAAACGACCGTTTTTTGATTTGTCACTAACTTTGCCGCATAGTTTCAATAACTTTAACTTTACTTAAGTTGACTATGCGAAAAAGTAAAACTATCCTAGCAATGGGAATGATGGCTCTGGTAGGGCTGATGTGTTCCCCACAGGTGCAAGCCGGCAATGCTCTCAAGAGCGCAGCTGTACAGCAATCTAAGGAGATCACTGGTAATGTCAGTGACTCCGAGGGACCTCTGATTGGTGCTACTGTCATGGTGAAAGGCAGCAGTACAGGTGTTATTACCGATATCAACGGTAATTTTATTCTTCATGCGGATGCGGGTGCCACCCTCGTCGTCTCTTATGTGGGCTATGTCACGAAAGAGGTTCCTGCGCGCGATCATATTAATATTATATTGGAACAGGAAGGGCGAAGTCTCAATGAGGTGGTCGTCATCGGTTATGGTACTCAGCGCCGTGAGGCAGTGACAGGTTCTGTCGCCAATATCAATGGTGAGAAACTTAATCAGATTGCCGCTACTAATGCCGCACAGGCACTGCAAGGACGTGTGGCAGGTGTATTGATGACACAGACTTCCTCACAGCCTGGTGCCGAGATGCAGATCCGTATTCGTGGTCAGCGTTCGCTGAGCGCTTCCAACGACCCGTTGATCGTGCTCGACGGTATCCCCTTCATGGGGCAACTCTCCGACATCAACCCTACCGACATCAAGTCGATGGATATCCTGAAGGATGCCTCCGCCACCGCTATTTATGGTAGCCGTGGTGCCAATGGTGTCATCATGATCACCACCGTGAAGGGTAGTCAGGGTACTCCTGCGAAGGTCAGTTATAACGGTTATGTCAGTTTCAAGACTCTCTTCAAGAAGTATCCGATGATGAGTGGTGTGCAGTTTGCCAAGATGCGCAAATACGCAGGACTCTATGAGAACTCCCTGGAGGAGAGCGACGGCACGGATACCGACTGGCAGGATGAGTTCTATCAGACAGGTGTCAGTCATAACCATGATATTAGCGTGACTGGTGGAACACAAGGTGGCAGTTATAGTTTTGGCGCAGGCTACTACCACGACGAGGCAGTAGTCCCCTCACAGGGCTACGACCGTGTGTCCGTACGTGGTAACTTCGACCAGATGGTGGGTAAATGGTTCCGCTTCGGACTGACCACCAATAACAGTTATCGCATCACCAAAGGCTCTAACATCGGTCTGTATAACGTACTGAGTATGAGTCCTCTGGCAAGTCCCTATGATGAGGATGGCAACCTGAAGCGTACCGTCCACATGCCTGCCGACGAGACATGGGTGCTCACCAAAGATGTAGTGGAGCGTAACGAGAATAACTGGTTGAAGGAAGACAAGGGTATCGGTTCCTATAACACCCTTTTTGGAGAAGTGAAATGTCCATGGGTGGAGGGTCTGAGTTATCGTATCAACTTAGGTCTGAACTACCGTTCGTCCAAGACGGGCGCCTTTACGGGAGTGGGTATCAACAATACCAACCCAGACTATCGTAACTCTGGTTCCGTCATAGAGAATAGCACCCGTAACTGGGCAGTGGAGAACGTGCTGACCTACGACCGTACTTTTGCGGAGAAGCATCACCTCAATGTGGTTGCCATGTACTCTGCCGAGGAGACGACCTTTGAGCAGACAGGCGCCTCCGTCACAGACATCCCCGCCGAGTATTTCCAATACTACAACCTCGCTTCAGCATTAGGAGAGAAGAATCTCAACAACTATAATTATTGGCAGAGCGGACTCATCTCATGGATGGGACGTGTGATGTACTCCTACGACAACAAGTACATGATTTCCGCAGCCCTCCGCTCCGATGCGTCGTCACGACTCGCCAAGGGTCACCAATGGCATACCTATCCCGCTGTCTCCGTGGGATGGAATATCGCCCGTGAGAACTTCATGAGTGATCTCAAGTGGATTGACAATCTGAAGTTACGTATCGGCTATGGTGAGACCTCCAACCAGAGTATCAGTCCATACTCTACGCTTGGTGGACTGGGTACCCGTGATTATAACTTCGGGTCCACCTACCTCACTGGCTATTATGTGAATGCCCTGCCTAATACGGAGTTAGGATGGGAGTATTCCAAAACTTGGAACTTCGGTCTTGATTTCTCGCTCCTTAACGGTCGCCTGTGGGGAACTTTTGAGTACTATACGCAAAAAACTGACAATATATTGCTTGACGTATCCCTTCCCTCTACCGCTGGTGTTAGCAGTTTCACAGGTAACATCGGTAAGACGCAGAACAAGGGCTTCGAGTTCACCCTTAACGGTATTATCCTCGACAACCATAACGGTTGGAACTGGGAGGCAGGCATCAACCTCTATGCTAACCGCAACAAACTCGTCGAACTCGCCTCTGGACAAGAGGAGGACGTGGCAAACCGCTGGTTCGTAGGTCATCCTATCGATGTCATCTACGACTATAAGAAGATCGGGTTGTGGCAGGCTGACGACCCCTATCTGGATATCCTTGAGCCTGGTGGTAACGTGGGTATGATAAAGGTGGAGTACACGGGTGAGTATAATGACGACGGCACTCCAAAACGCTCCATCAATGCTGATGACCGTCAGGTGATAGACATGGAGCCCGATCTGATGGGAGGTTTCAATACTACCGTGGGCTACAAACACTTTGACCTGAACGTGATTGGCTCCTTCCAGATTGGTGGAAAACTCATCAGCGCCATCCACTCCTCCAATGGTTATCTGAACATGCTTACAGGTCGTCGCAACAACCTCGATGTCGACTACTGGACAGAGGAGAATACTGGTGCGAAATATCCGAAACCAGGTGGCGCGACTACCAACGACAATCCGAAATACGGTTCTACACTCGGCTATTTCAATGCGGGCTATCTGAAGATCCGTGCCATCACCTTGGGGTATAACTTCGAGCACCTGAAATGTATCAAGGACTTGGGTATCAGTCGCCTGCGCCTGTATGCCACCATCCAGAATCCCTTTGTGCTCTTCTCACCTTACAATAACGAGTGCGGTCTTGACCCAGAGACCAACACCCTTGCCAACAACGACAGCAACATGGCGGTGACGATGGACGGCTATACGGGTAAGCACAGTCTGCCCGTCATCGGCTACAACACGCCAACCACCCGCAATTTCTTGTTTGGCATCAACGTAACATTCTAAAGACAGGACATTATGAAAACATCAATCAATAAAATCATTACTATCGGTGCGTTAGTGTCAGCACTGATGCTGAGTGCCTGTGGCAGTGTCCTCGACGAACAGCCACGCTCCCAGTTCGACCCGACCTTCTTCACTGAGGAGACGGGTATTGAAGGCGGACTCACCGCCCTTTACGCACACCTGCGTTACATCTATGGCAACGGTTACTACCTAAATATCTGCGAGACAGGTACCGACGAGTACACCTATGCCCAGTCGGCAGACGGTAACTTTAAGGATGCCGATTTCACCGACGCTGGTAAACTTGATGCCTCCACCAGTCGCTCGGACGTCCTGTGGGGACAGGCGTTCACCAATATTAATACCGCCAGTGGTATCATCGAGAATGGTGAGGCGGCAGGCATCAACGATGCTCTCCTTGCCGAGGCGTATTTCTTTCGTGCTTTCGATTATTTTCTGCTGGTACAGACTTTTGGCGGTGTTCCTCTGGATCTGGGTGCCGGTGAGATGGAGTTCAACACCTCACCAGTCCGTATCTCCGTCCGTAACACGGTTCCTGAGGTCTATGCCGCTATCTTCAGCGACTTGGAGAAAGCCGTCGCCGATCTGCCCGAGACCCCTCGCCTCACAGGTACTGTCACCAAGAATGTGGCACGTCTCTACCTCGCCAAGGCATATCTGACCTATGGATGGTGGCTGGAGAACCCCAACAATATCCCCACCTATCCTGAATGCACCCGCAATGGTGGCGAGGCAAACAGTTATTTCCAGAAGGCTTACGATACCGCCCAACAGGCTATCAACAATCCAGGACCCTATGCCTTGCAGGAGACTTTCTATGAAGTCAATGTCGCTACCAACGACCGTAACAGCGAGATCATGCTCTATGCCGACCATGACGAGAACGAGAAGTATGGTAATGGTGGCAATGGTTATGGCTGGGGTAATGGCAACTCTCCTGAGAACTTCGCCTACTGGATGGAGACTTGGAACTATACAGAGTTGAAGGCGACAGCAGCCTCTGGCGGTGACATCAACCCCGTGCAGCGTGAGGCAGTGCAGGCACTGGGTCGTCCATGGACTCGTATGGCTCCTATCGCAGACAACTTCATCGCTGGTGGTGCCTGGGAAGATGCAGTCAAGGACATCGACTCCCGTTATGATGCCACCTTCACCCTGCGCTATCACACCAATTTCCATAAGGCAGGCATCAGCGAGCCCTATGTCATTGGTGCCAACGGCATGCAGGTAGGTCCTGACGAGGTGTTCTTCAGTTGGGTACCAGAGCGTGATGACGCAGCCATCGACTACACCGCCAATGGCGGAGCCCTTGGTGGTGGTGAGTTGCCTGGACGTGCCGACTTCGTGGTAGGCGTCAACCATATCAGCCGTAAGAAGTACCCCATCAACTGGAAGTTAGGCATGTACCGCACCGACAACAATGGAACGCTGGGAACGCCCAATGGCGGCAGTCCCCGTCCCTATGTCATCGCCAAATTCTCTGAACTCTACCTGATTGGCGCTGAGGCTGCCGTCAAGTTAGGCAAGAACAGCGATGCTCGCACGTTGGTCAACGTGCTCCGTGCCCGTGCTGGTAAGCAGACCTTCTCGCAGAACGACAATACCATTGTCGCTGTCGACAATAGTGCCGCCATGACGGCAGCCACCCCCTCCACCATCACCATCGACTTCATCCTCGATGAGCGTATGCGTGAGTTCTGGGGCGAGGGCTATCGTTGGTTCGACCTCGTGCGCACCCAGACATGGGCGCAGAAGGCAGGCACCTACCGCATCGCAGGCAATGGTGCCACCGACCGTGAGTTACAGACCTACACCCGCGCCATCAAGCCAGAGCATTACCTGCGTCCCATCCCACAGGGGCAGATCGACGGTCTGGAGCTGACGGAGGCGGAGAAAGACAACTATCAAAATCCCGCTTATCGCTGATTTTGTCATCTATTTTTTGTTCATTTGGGAACTCGGGGGGCGTAGTGATGCGCCGCCTGAGTTTTTAAATAAAGCATTGTAGTTTTGTAGAATGTTATTAAGAGTTATCCATTTATTTATCGCTTTGTTGTTCTCCCCAACTCTTTTCTCACAAAATGCGGGAGGGTGGGAGAATGCTTTTCGGCAATGGATGGATGAAGAGGACATAGAGACTACCTCGATAGAGGAGGTCTATGATATCTTATCCGTCTATGCGGACAATCCGCTAAACTTAAATCAGGCTACCCGTGAGGAACTGGAGCAGTTGCCTTTCCTCACACCACAGCAGGTGGAACAGTTGTTGGCGTATGTCGACCGTTATGGTCCTATGCGTTCCATGGGTGAGTTGCAGATGCTGACGGCTCTGGATGCGGAGCGTCGCCAACTCCTGCGGTATTTCACCTATCTTGGAGAGGCGAAGCCACGGGACAGCAGGCTCCGATTGGACTCTGCCTTTTTGCATGGCAACCACCAGTTGATGCTGACAGGAAAAATTCCTCTTTATGAGCGGAGAGGTTTTCATGATGGTTATCTGGGCAGTCGCTATCGACATAGCATGCGTTACCAACTGAACTATCATGACAGGGTGAAGTGGGGAGTGACAGGTGCCAATGATGCTGGTGAGCCTTTTCTCTCCGGACGAAACAAGACAGGCTATGACCACTACTCCTATTATCTCCAATTGAAAGAACTTGGCATGACAGAGAACCTCTGTTTGGGAATGTATCGGGTACAGATGGGGATGGGACTCCTGATGAATGGAGGTTTTTATCTTGGCAAACTTGCCATCCTGCAATCGATGGGTCGCTCTGGGGTGACGCTCCGTCCTCACTCCTCTCGTTCGACACAAGGGTATCTGCAAGGAGTAGCGGCCACATTCCGACTCCATCGTAACTGGCAGTTGACAGCCTTTGCCTCCTATCGTCCTTTGGATGCGACATTGAACAAGGACAGCACGGCTCGCACATTGCTCACCAGCAGTTATCATCGCACCAAGACGGAGATGGGAAAGAAGAACAACACCCATGAGACAGACCTGGGAGGTAGTATTGGATGGCGCAAAGGTACGTTGTATGCACATGCCAATATCCTATATACCCATTTCGACAGGACACTGGTTCCTCAGAAAGAGAGTATGCCCTATCGCCTGTATGCCGCTGAAGGCAATGATTTCATGAATATGAGTCTTGACTATGGCTATACCAATGCTCGCCTCTCTTTCTCTGGTGAGACGGCAGTCAATAGGACAGGTGCCTTTGCCGCCATCCATCAGTTCAACTATCGTGTCAACCGCTATCTGAATGCGCTATTGCTGCATCGTTATTATGACAAGAGGTATACAGCCCATCATGCACAGAGTTTCTGCGAGGGCTCTACTATTCAGAATGAGCATGGTGCCTATGTCGGGATGACTTGGCAACCCTCCTCTAAATTCTCGCTGAACTGGTATGCCGACTATGCCCATTTCCCTTATGTGCGCTATCAAGTCAGTCTACCGAGTGATGCGTTTGATACCATGATACTTGTGCGTACCTTATTATATAAAGGATGGAAGTTAGAGGGACGCTACCGATTGCATATCCGCCAGAAAGACAATGATGACAAAACGTGGCTTATCAACCGTAAAGAACACAGGGTAAGGCTTCGTCTCAGTCATGAGACCCGTTTCGGGCTTTCCTTGCAGACACAGGTAGACGGTATCTACGTTGACTATCATCAATACGACAAAGGTTGGCTACTGTCTCAACAGGCAGTCTACCAGCGGCAATGGTTTCAATGTACTGGTAGTTTTGCTTATTTCCATACTGATAATTATGAGAGTCGCCTTTACCTCTATGAGCGTCCCATGCTCTATGAATACTCCTCGTTGATGCTTTATGGGAAGGGTATTCGTTATATGTTGATGTCTCGTGCCGATATAGGGAAGCACCTGATGGTCACGGCAAAGATAGGAGTCACTAACTATTTTGACCGCTCAAAGATATCCAGTAGTTATCAGGAGATTAACGGTTCTTCGATGGCTGATGTAGATGTACAGATAAGATGGAAATTCTAAACGAACTGTCGATAGACCTCTAACACTTGACCTGCGACATCAGTGCCACGGAAGCGTTGGATGTACTCTTGACTCTGGAGAATACGGAGGTCACGGTCTGGGGTATCACGTAAGACAGAGAGGATAGCAGCAGCCATTCCCTCGACATCATCGGGAGCAACATAAAGACAGGAGGGACCACCCGCCTCCTCTAAGCAGGAGCCCGTGCAGGCGATGACAGGGAGTCCTGCGGCTATCGCCTCAAGGATGGGAATGCCAAAACCCTCATAACGGGAGGGATAAACGAAAGCCTCGGCAGTCGCATAGATAGCAGCAAGGTCGCTGTCAGGGACTCCACTCAACAGGTGCAGGCGGTTACTCTTTGACAGCGTAGCAGCATAGTCGGTCTGTCTGCCTACAGCGACTAAATGCAGGTCGGAGGGTAATAGTTGTAATGCCTCGACGGCAAGACGGAGGTTTTTCCTACGCTCAATGGTACCAACACTAAGGATGAAACGCTCAGGGAGATGATAACGCTGGCGTACCTCCTGTCGCACATTAGGTGCGACGTTGGTTGAGAATCGGGGGGCAAAACTCTGATAGACAAGGCGGATGCGCTCCTCAGAGACATGTCCCAATTCCATAATGTCTTGTTTGGTACGTTCACTGATAGCGATGATGCAGTCAGCCTCCTTGAGTGTCTGGCGAAACTTCCACTCATAAATCTTTGTGTCTATCCAATGGTAGTACTCGGGGTGGCGCAGAAAGATGAGGTCATGGATAGTCACTACACTACGAATACCCGTTTTACGGATGCCGATAGGCAGTTCGCCTGACAAGCCATGGAAGACTTGTACGCCATCGTTTATCAAATCTTTGATAATGCCGTGGGTGCGCCACCATGCCTTGCGGAGGGAGGAAGGATTGCCTTGCGGATAGTGGAACTGGGCTCCTTCGATGATCTGTGAGCGCAGGTCGTCACGTCCTTTGTCAGGGGCATAGAGAAGGTATTCGACACCCTCTTCCCCCCGTCTGATAAGGTCATTGACGAGGGTACGACCATAACTGCCGAGTCCCGTCCCATTCCATACGATGCGCTTCGCATCGAAACCAATAATCATGGTTGGTCAGGGGTTAGCGTTTTTATACCCTCTAACACTAACTGTGCTATACGGATAGCCTCCTCATCGGTCAACTCATAATATAGTGGAAGGCGGACGAGACAATCACCATACCGATCACAGTTCACCAAAGAAGCCCCAGTGAACTGGTCTTTATAATATGCACTAGAATGGAGGGGCAAATAATGGAAAGTAATCTGTATACCTTGTTCTTTCAGTCCTGCTATCAATTTAGTACGAAAGTCAAGGCTGGGGCATACAAGATAATACATGTGCCCGTTGTTGGTGGCATAGTCAGGAATCTGTGGCAATAGGATGCCGCCGTCCTCCACGTTTCCACGTAAGATACTGTCATAAATCTTCCAGATATGCTTTCGCTTTCCCTGAATATCTTCCAACTGCTCCAACTGTGCCCATAAGAAGGCTGCGTTGAACTCGGAAGGGAGAAACGACGAACCGATGTCACACCAGCCGTATTTATTGACCATTCCCCGATAGAATTCCGCACGGTTGGTACCTTTCTCCCAGATAATCTCGGAGCGGCGGATGAAACGCTCGTCGTTGACGACCAACATACCACCCTCACCACAATTGATGTTCTTCGTCTCATGGAATGAGAAAGCCCCTAAATGACCGATGCCACCTAAGGGAAGACCCTTATAAAATGAGTCTATGGATTGGGCTGCGTCCTCGACCACAAGGAGGTGGTGTTGCTCAGCCAACCGCATAATGTTGTCCATATCACAGGCAACTCCCGCATAGTGAACGACCACAATGACTTTGGTCTTTTCTGTGATAAGTGGCTTAATGGTCTCTACCGTAATATTGGGATTGTCAGCACCACTATCGGCAAACACCACCTTGGCACCCTCACGCAGGAAAGCGATGGCTGACGATACGAAGGTATAAGAGGGTACTATCACCTCGTCATCTGGCTTCAACTCACAAAGCATGGCACACATCTCTAATGCATCCGTACCAGAGGTACATAACAGGCACTTCTTGAAACCATAACGCTTCTCGAAGAACGCATGGCAACGCTTGGTGAAATCACCATTGCCTGACATGGTCATCGAGCCACATACTTCCTTGATATAGTCCAATTCTCGACCAGAACAATAGGGTTTATTAAATGGTATCATGGGCTTTTCGTTTCTTTGCGATGCAAAGTTACGAAATAATGCTGAAATAGAAAAGCATTTTTGGATGATTAACGCAGTTCAGCCCATAAATAAAGGCATTTGAGCGCAAAACGAGGAAATTTCGCAAAGTGGCATTAAGCAAATCGCGGCGAATTGCGGAACGAGTTAGGTTTCTTATTCGTAACCCAGACAGAGGCATCTCCGAAAGTTAAACTTTCTTAACGACCTACGCAATTCGTGACATATCACGGCAGTTCAAACCACTTTAACACTTCCCGTTCCAACTTCCGAAATTTGACGTGATTTGCGTAGCAATTTATTCCCAGAAAGGTATTACTTTTGCAGCCCGAATTTTAAAACTGAGTTAAAAATGAGAAGAGCAACGTTTTCTGTTTTGTTCTACGCGAACAAGAGTAAGGTAAAGGACGGCATCGTGCCAGTGATGGGCAGAATCACCATCAACGGAACACAGAGCCAGTTCAGTTGTAAGCGCAGCATCCCGTTGTCATTATGGGATGCCAAGGGCAACTGCGCCAAAGGCAGGACGAGGGAGGCACTGGACTTGAACCGCGACCTTGACAACATAAAGGCACAGATTATCAAGCACTACCAGCACCTGTCAGACCGTGAGGCGTTCGTCACGGCTGAGATGGTGCGCAATTCCTATCAAGGCTTTGGCAGTGAGTACGAGACCCTGCTCCGTGCCTTTGACAAGGATTGTGAGAGTCTGAAACGGCGTGTCGGCAAGGACAGGGCATTGGGGACATACAAACTACAAGTGAGGTCGAGGAACTATGTGGCCGACTTTCTGCAGATGTACCATAGACGTACCGATATATCCATGCAGGAACTCACGCCCGACTTCATCAAGGAGTTTGCCGTGTACCTTGCCAACGACCGCCACTTAGCCAAGTCCACTATCTGGCTGACGTGTATGCATCTGAAAGGAGTCGTAGGCCGTGCCCATGACAACGGCAAGATACAGCGCAACGTCTTTGCGCAGTTTCATATCAGTCCCAAGTGCAAGGAGCGTACGTTTCTGACAGAAGAAGAACTTAAAACCGTGATGACGCATGAGTTTGAAGATGCACATCTCGCCTTTGTCCGTGACCTCTTCGTATTCATGAACTTCACTGCTCTGTCGTTCGTGGACTTGAAGGAACTGACTACGGACAACATCGTGGAAGTGAACGGCGAGAAATGGATTGTCGGCAAGCGTCACAAGACGGGTGTACCCTATCAAGTGAAGCTGCTGGAGGTTCCCTTGCAAATCATAGAGCGTTACCGAGACTATCCGAAGGAAAATCCCAAGTCAGTATTTGGCGAGGTCAATTACTGGAGCGTCTGCAAGAAGTTGAAGCCAGTGATGAAGGAGTGCGGCATTGAAAAGCCCATTTCCGCACACTGTGCAAGACATGGATTCGCTACGATGGCCTTAACGAATGGCATGCCAATTGAGAGCGTAAGCCGGGTATTGGGACATACGAACATCGTCAC
>JAFUFD010000105.1 GCA_017470055.1 Prevotella sp.
ATTCAGGCTTGTCTGGCTCCTTGCCAGAAGGCTATCGCTGATGCCAAACTGAATACTGCGGATATTGATGAGGTCATCCTCGTAGGTGGCTCAAGCCGTATTCCTGCTGTTCAGGAACTCGTGAAGAACTACTTCGGTAAGGAGCCTTCAAAGGGTGTGAACCCCGATGAGGTGGTCGCCGTCGGTGCTTCTATCCAGGGTGCTATCCTGAACAAGGAGGGTGGTGTAGGTGATATCGTCCTGCTCGACGTAACTCCACTGACTCTGGGTATCGAGACCATGGGTGGTGTGATGACCAAACTGATTGAGGCTAACACGACCATTCCTTGCAAGAAGAGCGAGACCTTCTCTACCGCTGCTGACAACCAGACAGAGGTGACCATCCACGTACTGCAGGGTGAGCGCCCCATGGCTGCCCAGAACAAGTCTATCGGTCAGTTCAACCTGACTGGTATCGCTCCTGCTCGCCGTGGTATTCCTCAGATTGAGGTGACCTTCGATATCGACGCCAACGGTATCTTGAAGGTAAGTGCCAAGGACAAGGCTACTGGTAAGGAGCAGGCTATCCGCATCGAGGCATCATCTGGTCTGTCACAGGATGAGATCAACCGCATGAAGGCTGAGGCTGAGCAGAACGCTGAGAACGATAAGAAGGAGCGTGAGCGTGTCGACAAACTGAATCAGGCTGACAGCATGATCTTCCAGACTGAGAACCAGTTGAAGGAGATTGGCGACAAGATTCCCGCAGAGCACAAGCCCGCTATTGAGCAGGCTCTCCAGCAGTTGAAGGATGCCCACAAGGCTGGCGACATCGCTGCTATCGACACTGCTATCGCTGCCCTGAACAATGCATGGCAGACTGCCTCACAGCAGATGTATCAAGGTGCACAGGCAGGTCCTCAGCCAGGTGCTGACCAACAGCAAGGTCCGTTCTACAACCAGCAGGCTGGCGGTCAGGAGGCTCCAAAGGATGAGAACATCCAGGATGCCGACTTTGAGGAGGTGAAGTAATAATTGGTAATAATATGAACAGGGGCGCAACCATTTATGTTGCGCCCTTGTTTTTTGTTTTTGTGAAAAACTTGTTCAGCATGTGATTAACTTCAACGATAGGAGGTGCCACCTGCGTAGACAGGATTAGAACAATTCCAGATAATAGGATTTAACTTCCTCATATTTCAATGTTTTGAAAAACATTTTTCCAGCAATTGTAGGATTCAACTGCCAGACATCCTTGATGTCAAAAGTTATATATTTTCCATCGTCCTTACAATCATCTGCATAGACGAAAAAAAGTGGTGTGATTTTGTAGCCAGAGATATTCCCACCGCCACCACGTGCTTTTCTTTTCTCAAGTTTGCTTTTCTCCAGTCTTACTGTAGATTCATTTATGGATGGATTATATTGCAATATGAACCTTCGTAATGCATTGGGAGTCCATACTTTGTAACGATTTCTACCTGCTGGTCTAATTTCTCCTTCAAGTTTTGCCCATAATTGAACTTGGTTCACAGGCATCATAACAAAGTTACCATTAATATCTTCTGTGCATATAACATCAGCGTATTTCTTAGCATAGTTGTTTGAAACAGCGACGTTTATACTTTCTTCAGAAAAGTCGTTGATATTATGACCCATGTTCTTGAAGAAGTTTAAATCTTTCTGCTCATTCAGCATCGCTTCAAACTGTGGATAACGTTCAATAAAATCTTTTGTTATTCTAATTTTCCGTCTTCATTATATTTTGGCAGGTCTGGCTCGCTTGTTTTTGCACCAGGTTCTTTGAACTCAATAGTGTAAATTACCAAGTCAATTACAGTAATCAATGCACTATCTATGCCTCCACAACCGCCAGCCTGAATCAACATCCTTCGCCTGTCTTTCGTTGAATAGACATAGCGAGGAACTAAATTGTAAGAATGGATTAAGCAGGCGACAGATGATGGTATAAAATTAGGTTCGTCAGTACAATTTACAAACAAGTCAAGTTTCAGCATATTTGCAAGAGTTTGGGCGTAAACACACTCACTGAAAACAGCCGATTGAATATTATTTCCTAATTCAAGACTTTTTTGAATCTGATGCGCCAATGCTGGACATTTTGTCCTTAGGTTCTGCAAATCTAAGGTTGATTTCCGTTTTGTTGCAAGGTTCCATAATTCATCTCTTTCTGTTTTGGTGAAAATAACTTTTGTTCGGGCAATGCTATAAAACTCTTGCATGATCTCTTTTTGCAATTTTGTTAATGGAATCATCTTGTTTTTCATACGCTTATCTTTAATGCCATATTAGAATGTATTAAATCCATAGTTGAATTATCAACTTTAAGATTTAATATTTTTAAAAATCTTTGGTTTATTCTGTCACGATATTGTCGTGGATATTTGATGTTTTCTTGAATGCCTACATTGTTTTTCTTGATAATATATTCATTCGCCTTGCCGCTCATCTCTTTTACAATCTCTTTAAAGAACAAATGATCTTCTTCTGTAAGAGATTCATAAAATACTGGCATTTTTAAAAGTAAACTAACAGGGTAAGTAATACCTCCATCAAAGAGTCTCCAATGCCAATAGGCGAAAGAAGAATTAATAAGGCAATATACATAATTGTATATTTTCTCATTGTCAAAATGGAGAGTGATTTGACCGCTTCTGTTCATCTTACCAGAAACGGCACTTGTGAAATAGCGACAAGTATTTGGCATTGATAGTGTATACTTACCACTTTTTGAAACGAGTTCTGCAAGTATATGATGTCTTGCTTTTTCTACCATGCAATCATGTAATGGTTGTAGTTCCTTAAAACATTTATAATACATTGGCATGTCAGATGATATTTTTTGCTTTTTAGGTGACAAGAAATTTTCAAGTGTCTTGCATTGTAGCAAGGCTTTTCGCTCTGTAGATTTAAAACGAATAAGTGGAGTAAGCCTAAATCCATCTGAATTGTTTTTTCGAACTATAGTAATTGCTGCTCTGACAGAGTTGCTAGTGTTAGTATTAAAAATTCCATGTTTTCTCCCGCAGAAAATATTTCCTGGAACATTATCAAAAGAAAAAATCTCTCCATTGTACTGATTCAAGATTCTTCTTAAAGAATAAAACTTTGAGCCAGAGATGAAACTATATGGTGTGATTATGATAGCAGAAAGACTATCATTAATAATTTTCTCCATAAAAATTGAATACAATTCTCGTGAATCATTCAACACCATCGTACGATTCCAATATAAGCCAACTTGCTGGATTGCCGCATAAGGAGGATTTGATATAACCTTACAATTTTGGGGTAATTTAATTTTTGATGATAAGAAATCTCCTTCTATATCGTGAATTTTATCGTTTAATTCTTTGCCATACTTTAACAATAACGCAGTTTTGCAAATTTTTAGCGCAACTGAATCAATATCATATAAATAGACTTTTCCTTCTTTTAGAAGTTTTATGGCTCTCTCTTTACCTATATAATCTAAATAGGTTAGAATCAGTTTCCCTGTTCCGCAACCGACATCACAAAGATTTTGTCCTTCAAGAGAATCAAACCATTCACTCATAATCAGGGCAACATCATCTGGCGTATAATATTGTCCGTTCTTTTTTTTCTGCTGTTTATCTTGGATGGCAAGTCCAATTTCGTACATTTCTCCGAAATTTTGTATATTAAGGAAAATACGATTTTCTCCGTAAGTTAAAACATATTCGCAAATATAGTCCCAAGTATATTTTAGCCCGTGTGTTCCTATATCTTCTATATAATTATCAAGCGAGTAGTTTTTTAACTTTGAAACAGTTGTGGTTGAGAGACCTACAACAACTTCTTTGTCTTTGTTTTGAAGCTGTTTGTCCATTATAAGTATATCATCAAAAAGCGGTTTTTGGTAATATTCTCTTCTCATAACTATCCATCATATTTGGTTAGCGGAAGCAAAAATACAAACATATTTTTAAACTTCCAAACATTTAAGCTAAAAAGCGTAGACGATTATGTTTTGTCATTTTGAATAATTTGCCTATCTTTGCAGCATGGATAAACTCTCATCACAACAACGATCTGTTAATATGGCTGCGATCCGGTCGAAGGACACGAAGCCAGAGATGATAGTGCGTCGTGGGTTGTGGAAGAGGGGATTCCGTTATCGGCTGAATCACAGGGGACTGCCTGGACATCCTGACTTGGTGTTGAGGAAATACCGCACTTGCATCTTTGTGAACGGATGCTTCTGGCATGGACATCACGTGACGGAGTCGCAAATTGACAATGGACAATTGGAAATTGAGAGTTCTGAGTGTTGTAGGGTTCCCCATACCAATCGGGCGTTCTGGGTGGCTAAGATTCACCGTAACAAGGAGCGGGACAAGGTGGAGCAGAAGCAACTGGCAGCCATGGGCTGGCACTGCATCACGGTATGGGAGTGCGAACTGAAACCTGCGAGGCGGGAAGAGACGCTGGAGTCCATCGCATTTACATTGAACCACATCTGGCTAAAGGATCATGGGGCTTCCGATATTCCTTACCGACTCCATGAAGAAGATTCGCAAATGCCAATGGCGGCTGAGACAAGAAGCGAATAGGATGACGACGTGAGTGACAATATTTAGTTAATCTGAATCTATTTTTTTGCTGTTTGGTGGAAATTTCTTATATTTGCAGTGTTTTATTGATATAGAATATTGTAATGAGACTAAAATACCTATTACTAACCCTTGCTGTAGTTACACCGACAGTGGCTACGCATGCCGATAATAAGGAATCCTATAAGGAATCGAAGGAATATGTGGCACTTCGTGATTCCGTGCATCATGCTTTTAATGATTCGGATAGTGCGCGCTTTTTTGCGTCTGTCGGGAAATTGGAGTCATATCTGTTGAGTCAGGATGATTTGCATGCCTACTATACACAGCGATGCAATGAGATTGTGTTCCAACTCAACCGCCAACGTATCTTTGAGGCTTATAAACTTGCCACCCAGTTGTCGAAGGAGTTGACAGAGAAGAAACTCGATAAAGAGATGTATATGGCGATCAATATGATGGGCCATATCTATAACTATAGTGGTAACAAGGAAGGCGCCAAGCAGTGTTTCTGGGAAGTGATACGCCGTATGGAGCAGGAAGGCTATACGGAGAGTCAGCCGCCTATCTACATGAATCTGGTGAATATCGTGATGGACGAGGACCCGCGCGAGGGGTTGCGCCTGATTGACCAGGCTGCGTCTATTGCCAAGAAAACGTCACCAGAGCGAGTGTTCGATATCGAGACACGTCGTACGCTTGCCTATTATCTGTTAGGTGACAGCCAACGCTTTTTGGATGGCTATAAAGCATATCGTGAGGGCGTGGAAAAGGGTTTCTCGTCAGTCCATGGTAGGAAACTGGAAGTTTATTATCTTGCTTCCAAAGGTCTTGTTGATGAGGCGGCGCGTCTTGCCCTTGAGAGTGGTGATGATCCCTTTGAGACACAGGCGGAGATATATTCTGGTGCAGGGCGGTGGCATGAGGCGTATGATGCCCTTAAGAAAGGAGTGGCGGAGACGGATTCCCTGAACAGCCTGATCCTTAGCAGTTCGATGCAGGGAATCCAGGGTGAATTGAAAATCTATGAGGCTGAGCGAAGGGCGAGTCGTCTCTGGCTTTACGGTCTGGTGGCAATTGTTCTTCTGTTGTCATCACTTGTAGTGGCACTGGTCTATATTGTACAGATGCGTCGTCGCCATCTGCGTGAGATGAAGCAAGCCTACGACAGGGTGTTGGAGTCTGATAAACTAAAGACAGCGTTCATACAGAATGTGAGCCATGAGGTTCGTACTCCCTTGAATGTCATCGCGGGCTTTGCCCAGGTGCTGGCAGCGACAGAATACAATATCTCCCCACAGGAGCGTCAGCGGATAGCCAATACCATGATGGGTAGTACTCGACGTATTACGACCATGGTTGATGAGGTGCTGGAGATGTCGATGAATGAGGTTGGAACGAAAGAGCAGAACCTGTCGGAGGTACAAGCGAACGTGACACTCCGTCGCATCATGGAAGATTTCCGAAGAGAGGTGGGACATCTCAGCACCAAGTTCTATTTTGAGACCACCCTTGACGATGACTTCATGATATGGACAAACGAGAGCGTGTTGCGGCACGTTATCAACCCATTGCTTGACAATGCGGTAAAGAATACAGAGAGTGGGGAAGTGAGGATGGTCTGCGGGAAGACACCAGACCAGTTGGTGATTGCCATAGAAGACACGGGACGTGGAATCCCTGCGGAGGAAGCAGAGCATATCTTCGAGCGTTTCGTGAAATTGGATAGTTTCAAAGAGGGAATGGGTCTTGGACTGACTATCTGTCGCTCTATGGCGAGTCGTCTGGGTGGTGATGTCAAACTAGATACCTCATACGCAGGACCCGGTGCCCGTTTTGAAGTGAATCTCCCTTTGACATATCAAGAAGATAATAACAAATAGCATATCATATGAAAAGACAAGTAATCCTATGGCTTGCCGTCTTCGCTGTGGGACTGGCAGTACAGGCTCGTGAGCGTTTGAACTTTGACGCAGGATGGCGTTTTGTCCTTGCCGACTCAGTGCAGATGGCGAATCCGTCATACGATGACTCTCATTGGCGCATCCTCAATCTTCCGCACGACTGGGCGATAGAGGGCGACTTCCTTGCCTCCAATCCCTCAGGAGCGAGTGGGGGAGCACTACCTGGTGGCATTGGGTGGTATCGGAAAACCTTTACCCTTGATAGCCAGAACACACCTGATGACTGTTATTTCATCGAGTTCGATGGTGTCTATATGAACTCTACCGTCTATGTGAATGGGCAAGAGGTGGGTCGCCGTCCTTATGGCTATAGTTCCTTTGAGTATGAGATTACGAAATACTTGAAAAGTGGTACTAACGTGATAGCAGTCCGAGTAGATAACTCTGACCAGCCCAATTCCCGTTGGTATTCTGGTTGTGGTATCTATCGCCATGTATGGTTCACGCAGACCAGTCCTGTTCATGTGAAGCACTGGGGCGTTCATGTCGTTACAGACGCCAAGACAGGACAGGTGAAAGTGGACGTGGCTGTTCAAGGCTCAGGTTTCAAGGTTCAGAACACGGTTTTCGATGCCACAGGCAAAGAGGTGGGATTGAAAGTGAAGAGACCTCATCTTTGGTCTACTACCGACCCATATATATATAAGGTACGCACGAGAGTGATGGTCAAGGGACAGGTTGTCGACGAAGTATGGACCAATACGGCTTTCCGTGATTTCAAGTTTGACGCCCAGACAGGTTTCTGGCTCAACGGCAAGAATATGAAACTCAATGGTGTCTGCGAGCATCATGACTTCGGTTGTTTGGGTGCAGCCATCAATGAGGATGCGATGCATCGTAAACTGTCTCGTTTGAAGGCAATGGGTGTCAATGCTATCCGTTCGTCCCATAACCCGCCAGCACCAGAACTGCTGAATATGTGCGACACGATGGGACTCATCGTGATGGACGAGAGTTTCGATATGTGGCGTCGCCGTAAGACTCAGAACGACTATGCCCGTTTCTTTGATGAGTGGCATGAGCGTGACTTGACGGACCTGGTCATAAGAGACCGTAACCACCCCAGTATCCTGATGTGGTCCATCGGTAATGAGGTGCTGGAGCAATGGTCTTCGGCAGATGCCGACACGTTGACGTTGGAGCAGGCAAACCTGATCTTGAACGCAGGGCATGATGCCTCTACCCTTGCCAAGGAGGGAGAGATTAGCGTTAACACCCTGCTTGCCGACCACCTCTCAGACATCATTCGTAAGTATGACACCACCCGTCCTATCACGGCAGGCTGTAACGAGCCCTCCCCCGACAACCATCTGTTCAAGGGGAAGGCAATTGATGTGGTGGGATTCAACTACCACCATGAGTGGATCAAGGATGTTCCCAAGAACTTCCCTGGTCGTCCGTTCATCATGACGGAGAGTGTCAGTGCTTTGCAGACGACAGGTTTCTATATGATGCCCAGTGACCAGGTGCGAAAGGCGCCAGAGGAATGGTGGCTGCCCTATACCGATCCCTCGATGATGTGCTCATCGTATGACAATATGCATGCTTCATGGTCGACGACCCATGAGACCAACTGGGACGTTGTGAAGCATACTCCTTATGTGGGTGGTCAGTTTATCTGGACTGGTTTCGACTATATCGGCGAGCCGACCCCCTATGGCTTCCCTGCTCGCAGTAGTTACTTCGGAATCATCGACCTTGCGGGTGAGCCGAAAGATGTCTATTACATGTACCAGAGTGAGTGGACTGATACTCCTGTGCTGCATCTCTTCCCGCACTGGAACTGGCTGGAAGGTCAGGAGATCGACATGTGGTGCTACTATAACAACGCTGACGAGGTGGAACTCTTCATCAACGGCAAGAGCCAGGGCGTGCGTGCCAAGAAAGACAGTCATCAGTATCATGTCATGTGGCGGGTGCGGTATGAGTCCGGCGAGGTGAGAGTCGTGGCACGCAAGGAGGGTAAACAGGTGCGTGAGGAAGTTATCAGAACCGCAGGTCAGCCCGACCATGTCCAGTTGAGCATCGACTATCAAGGCAAGAATACCACGTATGTCAAGGCTGTGGTGGTCGACAAGGACGGCAACCGTTGTCCTTGGGCTGAGGATCAGATATTCTTCGACACGGATGCCACTATCATCGGTGTGGATAACGGTAGCCAGTTCTCGATGGAGCGTTTCAAGGACACCAAGCGCAAAGCGTTCTTTGGACGTTGCTTCGTCGTGCTGAACGGACATGGCACGCTGACTGCTAAAGCAATAGGATTAAAATCAAATACGATACGACTATGAGGAAATTCATGTTATCCTTGTGTCTGTTAGGCTGTGGAGTAATTGCGGTCCAGGCACAGGTGTATCTTGACCCGAAGGCTCCGATAGAGGAGCGAGTGAAGGATGCGTTGTCGAGAATGACCATCCATGAGAAGGTGCAGTTACTGCATGCGCAGAGTAAGTTCACGTCAGCAGGCGTGCCCCGCCTGGGTATCCGTCAGTTGAATATGGACGACGGTCCCCATGGTGTACGTGCTGAACTGGAGTGGAACTCGTGGTCACCAGCGAATTGGACGAATGACTCCGTGGTAGCATTCCCTTCGCTGACCTGTCTCGCCGCCACTTGGAATCCCGAGATGAGCAGGCTTTACGGGAAGGCGATCAGTGAGGAGTTTGCTTTCCGTGGTAAGGATATCCTGTTGGGACCTGGCTGTACCATTGCCCGTACCCCTTTGTGCGGTCGTAACTTCGAGTATACAGGAGAAGACCCCTATCTTGCTGGCGAGATCGTCACTCCCTATATTCAGGCGGCTCAGGCAAATGGTGTTGCTTGTTGCCTGAAACATTTCTTCTTGAATAATCAGGAGATCAACCGTTTTGGTGTGAATGTCAACGTCAGTGAGCGTGCCTTGCAGGAGATATACCTACCAGCCTTCCATAAGGCGGTGCTGCTCGGTGGTCTTTGGACAATCATGGGCTCCTATAACCTTTGGCGAAATGTCCATTGCTGTCAGAATAACGACCTGTTGAATGGTATCTTGAAGAAGGAATGGGGTTTCGATGGGGCTGTCGTCAGTGACTGGGGCGGTGTGACCGATACCCGTCAGGCGGCCTTGGGCGGAATGGATATAGAGATGGGGTCTTATACTGATGGTTTTACGAAGGATAGTGAGTTCGGCTATAACGACTACTATCTTGCCGATAAGTTTGAGAATCTGATCAAACAGGGTGAGATTCCGATGTCCGTACTGGACGATAAGGCAACCCGTGTGCTGCGCACCATCTTCCGTACCTCGATGAATCCTCATAAGGTCATCGGTTCCCAGTGCTCGGAGGAGCATTATGCCATCTGCCAGCAGATTGCCGAGGAGGGTATTGTGCTGCTAAAGAATGCCAGTCAGAAGAGGCAAGAGGCGCTGTTGCCTATCAACGCCTCGAAATATCAGCGTATCTTAGTGGTGGGTGAGAATGCTACCCGTTCCCTGACGGAGGGTGGCGGCTCTTCGGAGTTGAAGACCCTCTACGATATCTCTCCATTAGAGGGATTGAAGTCCCTTTATGGCGACAAGGTGGATTATGCGCAGGGCTACTACTCAGGTCGTGCGATGTATGGCTATCAGGAACCGCTTGACCCTGTGAGACAAGACTCATTGAGGCAGGATGCGATTGCCAAGGCGAAGAATGCCGACCTTATCATATATATAGGTGGACTGAACAAGAATGCCAAGCAAGACTGTGAGTCGAACGATCGTGAGTCGTATGACCTCTCGTTCGGACAGAATGAGTTGATTAGTGCGTTGGCGAAGATACAGAAGAATATCGTGGTGGTGACCTTTGGCGGTAATGCCTATGCCACCCCATGGATCCAGCAAGTGCCTGCCTTGGTACACTGTTGGTACTTAGGCTCTATGTCAGGCACCGCCCTTGCCAATGTGCTGTCAGGAAAGGTGAACCCCAGCGGCAAGTTGCCTGTCACCTTCGCCAAGCGTTACGAGGACTATCCCTATGTGCAGTATGGTGAGAAGGCTTATCCTGGCATCAACAACCAGGTATACTATGACGAGGATATCTATGTGGGCTATCGCCATTTCAACACCCGAAAGATAGAGCCGCAGTTTGCCTTCGGTCATGGTCTCTCCTATACCACCTTTAAGTATGGCACCCCTACGCTGAGTGACGATAAGATCTATCATGAGTTGGGCACTATCACGCTGACTATTCCCGTGACGAATACGGGTAAGGTGGCGGGTAAGGAGACCGTCCAACTCTATATCAACGACGAGGAGAGTTCCGAGCCACGTCCCTTCAAGGAACTGAAGGCTTTCAAGAAGGTGGAACTGCAACCTGGTGAGACGAAGAACGTGACTTTCGAGATTACGGGTAATGACCTTTGCTTCTATAGTGAACAGGGTCGTTGGGTCGTGGAGTCAGGTAAGTTTACCGCCTATATCTGTTCCAGTGAGACGGATATCCGTGCAAAAGTATCATTTACTAAGATATAATATTTTATGAAGAAAATCCTATATGCTATCTGCCTATTAGGCATCTCCCTGTCGGCAACGGCACAGTTACGGACTTCTGCGGGAGTACAATACCTGCAGTGTATGCCCCAAGATCAGTCAGGCGATTTCTCTGACCTGAGTAATACCTATTTCCTTGCCGACTCACTCGCTTCCTTCGATGCGGCGAAAGGGGAGGGACTGGTGAACTGGAAGCGGTATCGGCTCTCACCTCGTCAGGCCTTCAACCTCAACGGCTACTGGCCTGTACGGATGCAGACGCTCGACTTCCCCGATACCGAGTACAATAACGACCCTAACTTGTCGTTTAAGATTGACTTCGTCAGTCCCCGTTGCGTGCGAATCCGGATGGCAACGTCACCCATCGAGGCTCCCCGCCCTGACAGCGAGAGCCTGATGCTCGCCGGTCCTGTGCCCTCGTCGTCGGCATGGCGTATGGTGAGCGATGGTAATACCATCGCATACAGGACAGACTATGGGACGGTGGAGATACAGAAATACCCTTGGCGTATCGTGCTGAAGGACAAGAACGGCAAAGTGATGACGCAGACCCGTCATATCATCGATAATGACTCCTCGCAGGTGAAACTCCTTCCTTTCTCCTTTATCAAGCGTGGTGCCGACAACTCCCGCAGCATCAACCCCGTGCTGACGATAGCCCCGGGCGAGCGTATCTATGGCTGTGGTGAGTCATTCGGTGCCTTGAACAAGGTGGGACAGAAGGTACAAATCATGGTGACCGACCCGCAGGGACCAGAGACCGACGGGCAGTACAAGCCCGTTCCGTTCTTCTTCTCCAACCGTGGCTATGGCGTCTTCATGCATACCTCCGCCCCTGTCACCGCCGATTTCGGTGCCTCATATATCGGTGCTGACCGTCTGTTTTTGGCGGATGAGCAGATGGACTTCTTCGTGTTCTTCGGTGAACCGAAGGATATCCTCAATGAGTACACCAATATCACGGGTAAGTCACCGATGCTCCCCTTGTGGACCTTCGGTACGTGGATGAGTCGTATCACCTATTTCTCTCAGGAGGAGGGGCTGGAGATTGCCAAGCAACTCCGTCAGCATAAGATACCCTCCGATGTCATCCATTTCGATACGGGTTGGTTTGGGGTCGACTGGCAGTGTGACTATGAGTTTGCCAAGGACCGCTTCAAGAATCCCAAGGCGATGCTCGACCAACTGAAGAAAGACGGTTTCCATACCTGTCTCTGGCAGTTGCCGTACTTCACACCCAAGAACCGCTTTTTCCGTGAGATCGTGGATGGTGGCATGGCGGTGACGAATGCGGCAGGCAGTCTGCCCTATGAGGATGCCGTGCTCGACTTCTCGAACCCTAAGACCGTTAACTGGTATCAGTCGAAGATAGAGGGGTTGATGCGCTTAGGTGTCAGCACCATCAAGTGTGACTTCGGTGAGGCGGCCCCTTATGATGGTTTCTACTTTAGCGGTCGTGGCGGCAAGTATGAGCACAACCTCTATCCTCTGCGTTATAACAAGGCATTGTGGGAACAGGTAGAGCGTTCCCATCCTGGCGAGGGTGTCATCTGGGCACGCTCCGCTTGGGCTGGTTCCCAGCGTTACGCACTCCATTGGGGTGGTGACGCCGCTACGACGAATACAGGTATGCTGGGTGACCTGCGTGGCGGTCTCTCCTTCGGACTGAGCGGCTTCTCTTTCTGGAGCCATGACATGGGTGGTTTCGTGACAGCCTCACCCGAGGATATCTATCGTCGCTGGCTGCCCTTCGGCTTCCTGTCGAGTCATACCCGTGCCCATGGAGCGCCTCCTACAGAGCCGTGGTTGATCAGTGAGAGTTTCACAAAGGCTTTCCGTCAGTCGGCGGAGATGAAATACAGACTCATGCCGTATGTCTATGCACAGGCTAAGGACTGCTCGGAGCGTGGACTGCCCATGGTACGCGCTTTGTTGGTGGAGTTCCCCGACGACCCGGGTGCCTGGCTCGTAGAGGATGAGTATATGTTCGGCTCCCAGATCCTCGTGGCTCCCTTGTTGGAGAGTGGCGACAGCCGTACCGTCTATTTGCCTCGTGGTAAGTGGATCGACTATCAGAGCGGTCAAGTGTATGACGGTGGCTACCAGACCATCAAGGTAGGTGAGATACCTTGTGTCATCCTGGTGCGTGACGGTTCGTTGATACCCCATGCGCCCCTTGCCCAGCGTACCGACCAGATACAGTGGGACAAGGTGGAGTTAAAGGCTTATAAGGCGGCTGCCACAAAGTGCACTGGTCTGCTTTTCAAGCCAGGTGATGCCGCCATTCAGAAGATAGAGCAATAACGACGATATGAGAAAACAGTTAATCATCCTCCTTACCTTATTCATGACGGTCTCTGTCTACGGTGCTGACGATGCGCTGAAAATGGAGAGCAAGCGGCGTATTGACCATATCTGCGACCTGTATAACTATGACAAGAACGATTCTCTCATCCTACAGGCTCCTATCGACCTTGCCTTTCATAAGGAGCATGGTTTCTGGGAGCATTATTATGAGACATGGCTGCACTTGGTGAACACGTATGTGTTTAGTGGAAAGGTAAACACGGCACTGCAGGAGGTCAAACTGATGCATAAGGACGCTACGGAGCGTAAAGACAAATACGGACTCGCCCTTGCCAATTATGCGATGGGTAATGCCTATATCAATATGGGATATTTGGAGGAGTCGGTCAGATGTTATCGGCAGAGCCTGAGTCTCATCCAGTCGATCAAACTCCTGCCCACCACAGTCAATGATATTTTCTCATATTATTGTGATGCCCTCAATGGGCAGAGGAATTTCGAGGAGATGCGGAAAGTCACGGCACAGTGGAAGGCGTATCTTGAGGAGCATATGGACAGTGAGCGTGAGGCGAACAGGAAAAGCAATAATGTGTGGTGGGCATACTATTACATCGCCTGTGCCCAGCAGCATTTAGGACTTGACCAACTCGACAGTGCCGCCCAGGATCTTGACGAGGTGGAGAAACGAGCGGAGGGCAGTGGCGCCTTTATCCCGATGAGCGTTCTCTTCTACCGTGCCCAACTCTGTCTGCAGCGCAAGGAGTACCAGAAGGCTTTTGAGTACAACGACCGCCGTTACCATGATAGTCAGTCGGTTGACGATAAGTCATCCTTGGTACTGATTTACGAGCAACGGGCGGCGATACTGAACGGTCTTGGGCGTAATGAGGAGGCGGTTGAGATGTATAAGAGCCTGTATGATTTGCAGGACTCCATCTATAAGAAGGACGCGCGCACACAGATCAATGAACTAAGCACCCTCTTCCATGTCAATGAGTTGGAACTGGAGCAGCAGTTGGCGCATAGCAGGAATGTAATGATGACCGCCATCGTGATAGCCCTCGCCCTTGCCTTGCTCGTCGGCTACTGGTATTGGATGAATCGCAGGCTGAAGAGAAAGAATGCGGAACTTGCCGAGATGAGTCGCCAATTAACCGAGAAGAACGAGGAACTGACCATTGCCCTCGACCATGCGGGAGAGTCCGATCGTATGAAGAGCAATTTCATCAAGAATATCAGTCATGAGATCCGTACACCACTGAATATCCTGTCAGGCTTCTCCCAGATGATGGCAATGCCTGATGCGGATCTTCCCGATGAAGTGCGGCGGGATGCGAGTCTGAAGATTCAGGAGAACACCAACCGTATCACGACCCTCATCAACCAGTTGCTTGCCCTCTCAGAGACCAACAGCCGTACCCATATCGAGCGGTCTGATGACGTGCCTGTCAACCAGTTATGCGTCAATGCCGTCACGATGAGTGCTATTGCCGATAAGCCTTATCACTTTGATCTTGTCACGGAGATACCTGACGACCTGATGATTCGGACCTCTATGCAATATGCGACATCGGCTCTCGTCCATCTGTTGAAGAATGCGATGAAGTTCACCCCGTCAGGTGGTACGATTCGCCTGCATTGTGTGGTGGAGGATGGCTTCGTGAAGATGGCTGTGGAGGACACAGGTTGTGGCGTTCCTGCGGACAAGGCGGAGGATATCTTCAGGGAGTTCGTCCAACTCGACGAGTTCAAGGACGGCGTGGGTATCGGTCTTCCTCTGAGTCGTAATGTGGCAAGGCGACTGGGAGGTGATGTCGTCCTTGATACCAGTTACACTGAGGGAGCAAGGTTTATCCTCACATTACCAGTATAGGATTATTTGTATTTGCGGATTCTCACGTCGATGCCACTGCCCGCTAACAGCATCGTCACCTTGCGGATGGGCGTGTCGCTATAGTGGTAGGGGAACAGCACCTTCGGCTTGATGGTCCTTGCCGCCCTCGCCAGTTGCTCTGGTGTCATCGTATAGGGCTGGTTACAAGGCAGGAAGGCGATGTCGATATCTTGCAGGTCAGCCATCTCAGGAATGTCCTCCGTATCACCAGCGACATAGATGCGCAGGTCCTCGATGGTCAGCACATAGCCGTTGTCACGCCCCTTGGGGTGGAACTTCAGGTTGGCGGGAGTGGTGTTATAGGCAGGCACAGCCTCCACCGTGATATTGTCGCAGACCTCCGCCTTGTCGCCATTCGCCATCACATAGCCGCTTCCCCATTGGGTGTATACGTTATGGTTGGTGTAGATGACGGTATAGTTTCTGCGCAACTCCGTCAGTGCCATCGAGTCGAAATGGTCGAAATGCTCGTGGGTCACAAAGATATAGTCTGCCTTGGGCCATGTGGTGAAGTCCGTCTGGGGCTCCAGTCGGGTTACGGGATCGAAGTAGATGACCTTTCCGTCATACTCCATCATGATACTGGCATGCTTGATGCAAGTGATTGTCACCGTCTTGCCTGATGCTGTCGTGAACACATCAGTCTCTCCCCTTTGTGCCATGCATCCGAGGGCAACGCAGAGGGTCAGTAATATAATACTTAGTCTTCTCATTTGTTATTCTATTTGGTTAATTGCTGGCGAAGTTACGTATTTTTGTTTAAACGACCAAGCATTTTGCTCATTTTGTACAGGAAGAGATGAGTAAAGGGCCATTAAATATGAATCACGTAAACGTTTAAGTGGAATCGTCAGGGGAAAATGCATGGGGAACGAAAGATTCTTCGTACCTTTGTCCAGTGAAATTTGGTGTATGTGCCTTTGTGCTTGGAATAATAATTACTAAAAACTAATGAATATGAAGAAACTCTTATTGATTTGTGGAATGTTCCTGCTGTCGCTGGGGGCGATGGCAGAGGGAACAGAGCCAGAGAAGATTAATGCTACGGAACTCTCCAGCATTACCTTCGAGGGCGACAGAGTTTGATGCTTATGTTGCAGAAACCCGTAACGAGACAGTACCTAGCACATATAAGTCTGTAGTAGGCTCTTATACTTATAATAACTTCGATACAGATGCATCCTTGATGTTCTCCTACGAACCTGATGCCGCTGAGGATATTCCTGGTATAGTAACAGGCTACTATAGTCTTGGCAACAGCAAAGAATGGTAGGGATATGAAACTGAATGGTACCGCGACAACAGTTAGCGGCACGGAGAATACCGAAGGAAAGTATTATGAGATGCAGCCTATCGCAGTGACGGCTAATACAACATATACGATTACAAAAGGAACTGCGGAGAGCATCGTCATGCTGATCATACTGGAGCCAGTGGAATAGACTTTATGTAAACGTTTACGTTAAATATTTGGCGTAAACTGTTGGTAGGGAATGTAAAGTTTCGTATCTTTGCCAAAGGTTAGGAACAAATTCACGAAAACAATACAACTACTAATTCAAATCAAGAAAGGAGCCGTGCGAGATGCATGGCTCCTCCTGTTTTAAAAAGTGAAGTGAAATGAACATAGAACCTATCGCATATTTCCACGCTCCGTTCACGTCGAAGTTTGGCGTGCCACGCCAGAGCGGCATCATAGAAGACCTTCCAGGTACTATCCTGTTCACCAAGGAATATTCGCAACCAGAGGCATTGCGTGGTCTGGAGGCATACGACTATCTGTGGATGATATGGGGCTTCTCGGAGAATGAGACGGCAGAGAAACATGCTACTGTCCGCCCTCCTCTGTTGGGGGGTAACGAACGGGTAGGGGTGTGGGCGACCCGCTCCCCCTTCCGTCCCAATAACCTTGGACTTTCCTCTGTCCGTATTCTCGCTGTCCATCCGGAGATTCCAAGCATTGAGGTGCTGGGGGCTGATTTGATGGATGGAACACCTGTCTACGACGTGAAACCCTATCTGCCTTATGTTGACAGTCATGCCGAGGCACGAGGCGGTTTTACGGATCACCATCAGTGGCAGTGTCTGCAAGTGGTGATTCCTGCGTACCTACGTCCTTTTTATACAGATCGGCAGTGGAAGGTGATTGAGGAGACGCTCTCCTTGGACCCCCGTCCACATTACCATCATGACCCTCAGCGGGTGTATGTCATGCCCTTCGCAGAGAAGGAGATCAGTTTTGTCGTGGCAGACGGTGTCTTGACAATTGTAAAGATTGTGTAGTATTCCTATCAAAAACTAAGGAAAAATTTGGATTGTTGAAGAATAATCTATATATTTGCAAGCATAACTGGCATAAGTGGTGGAGAATTAAATATGATGGTGATGTATGTTATGATATTGACAATCAGTCTGATCGCATTATTGTGCAGTCTGTTGTATATCTTGACCTTAAGGCGCAAGATCAAGGGGATGATGAAGTTTAATCGCATGAAGCATGCCTTCTTGGAGAATATCAACAATGAGATGCATGTTCCTTTGGATGCGATGAAAGGGCTGGCAGAGACAGTGTCGAAACAGGACCTGTATCTCTCGAAGAACGAGAAGCGTAATATCGCTATTCAGATGAATTATAATGCGGAACTGATAGGTACCTTGTTTGATGAGATCGTATTGTTCTCGGGTAATAATGACGAAGGGCATCAGTTACATGTTGACTCCTTCAGTCCTAACGAACTCTGTCGTCGTTGCTTGGAGGCGAATATGTTTAGCATCTATCATCGTCAGGCGGTGAAACTGAACTTCAAGCGAGAACTGAGCGATGAGTTTTTTGTGAGAAACGACAGGCATCTGGTGGAACTGGTTCTCAATAAACTGATTCTCAATGCCTGCAGGTTTACGGAGATCGGGGAGGTCATCGTGGGATGTAACATCAGTGAGAACACCGACCGGCTGACTATCTTCGTGGAAGATACAGGTCGGGGTGTCCCTGAGCATCGTCGTAACAACTTGTTCACGTGGTTTGAGGAACCTGACGACATGAATGATGCCGCAGAACTTGACCTGAGTATCTGTCACCGTCTGGCACGGAAGATGGGCGGCGTCCTTTACATGGATGACAACTATCTGCGGAAAGGCTCTCGTTTCGTACTCATCCTGCCACTTCGATAGATCATAAATCCTCCATCCTGTCTAATCGTCCTCGCCATAGGTATTTGCGAGTCTCGTGGACGATGACACCGCTTAAGGCCAATAGCGATATCAAGTTGGGTATCGCCATGAGGGCATTCATACAGTCAGCAAGGTTCCAGACGACACTAAGATTCATCACACTGCCTATGAATATAGCGACGATGTAAACCACACGATAGCCCATCACCCATCGTCTCCCCTTGAGATACTCCACGGCACGCTCGCCATAGTAACACCATCCTAAGATGGTTGAGAAGGCGAAGGTGAGTAACCCGACGGTCAGTAAAGGAGTGCCTACCACAGGAATCTTCGAGAAGGCGACCTTTGTCAGTACCGCACCGTTCTCGAAGGTGATGTCGGGGTAGGCGAGGACACTGCTGACAATGACGATTCCCGTCATGGCACAGATGATGACGGTGTCCCAGAAAGTACCGCTACTTGACACCAAAGCCTGGCGGACGGGATTGCGCGTCTGTGCCGCTGCGGCGACAATAGGAGCAGAGCCCAGTCCTGACTCGTTGCTGAACAGTCCACGGGCGATGCCATAGCGTGCTGCCATCATGACCGTGGTGCCTATGAATCCGCCTCCTGCGGCTTGCGGACTAAATGCGGAGACACAGATGAGTTTGATGGCTGGTATGACGTATGAGATGTTTACACCTATTATATATATACAGCCAGCCACATAGAATAAAGCCATGAAGGGTACAAGCATGGAGCAAACTCTGGCAATACTCCTCACACCACCCAGTACGACGGCTCCAGCCAACAAGCAGATGATAGTTCCTGTGACATAAGGAGACACTTGATAAGTCTCATGGGTCAACGTGGCAATGGCATTAGCCTGTACGGTATTGCCAATGCCAAAGGAGGCGATGGCGGTGAAGATGGCAAACAATACGGCAAGCCATTTCCATCCCAGTCCGTACTCCAAGGCGAACATCGGTCCGCCAATCACCTTTCCGTCAGTCTTTTTCTTCCTGTACTTGATGGCGAGAAGTCCTTCCGCATATTTGGTGGAGATGCCAAAGACACCCGTCAACCAGCACCAGAGCACAGCGCCAGGTCCACCTAAGGCTATTGCCGTGGCTACTCCGATAATATTGCCTGTCCCAATCGTAGCGGCAAGTGCCGTGGCAAGAGAACCAAACTGCGAGACATCACCTGTTGCGTCCTTGTCACGCTTGACAGACAGGCGGATAGCCTTGAAGATATAGCGTTGGGGGAAGCGCAGGATGATGGTCAGATAGATATGGGTACCCAGCAGGAGAATAATCATGGGCCATCCCCAAAGTAGTTTGCTTAGTTCTGTGAAGAAATTGTTAAGAGCCTCCATTCGTGTTTAGTCTTTGTATTGTATCTTGACTTGTCTGAATCCCATGCTTTGCATCACTTGACGTACTTGCGCATTACCGTTCTGCTCCGCTATCTGGATATTCTGTGGCGTTAATCCTCGTTGTAGCATGCGCTGATAGGCTCTTCGGAACAGAGCCTCACGGTCTTTTGTCGTCCATGAGCCGCTTTCGTAGAAACTCTTGGTGCGTGCCTCGTCAATGAAGTCACGGTCTAATAGTCCGATCTTCGGTAAGGTAATCTCCAGCGTGTCGCCCCTTGGTGTGATCCATCCCGATTCCACCTGCTTGAGATTGACGCCTAATCGGAGGGTACCATAGTAGATTCTCACCAGATGGTCGTCAGTGAAGATTCCTCGGCGGATGGTGTCTACCATCTCCTCATCACTGATAGAGAGGAACTCCCATTCGCCAATATCCTTGATACTCTGTATCTGCTGAGGGGTAATGTCTATCTGCTGGTCAGCGCCTAATTCGATATGGCTGGATTTCACACTACGGTAAATCCAACCTGTCAGGAGCAATAGCAGGATGATGCCAAGGCCAAGAATTGTCAGGACGGCTTTATTCTTTATTTCCATGTTCGATATTCCTATTGATGAGTGACTGGATATCCTTTATTCCAAAATCCTTACGGAACTGGATGATGATATCCTCTTCCTTGTAGCCCATCTGGGTAATGAGTGGTACCAAGACACGTGCGGCATTCTCCTGAGCAGTAGGAATCATCCCTAACTGGGGGATGCTCTCAATGATGGCGGCACGCCCCTGTTGCTCGTAATTGCTCATCTCCGCATCTGTGAAATGCGAGCGTACCAGTCCGACATACTCCTTGATGTTCTTCTGGTCGATCTTCGAACTGGTCATCACTACTTGAGGGTCGGGCAGGGTGACGATGATCTTTCCACCTGTCCGCTCCACGTTACGTTCCGAGAAATCGCTCATGTCGATATACGCCTTCAGTGTGGCATCCATCGGAATGGCAATCTTACGATCGCCCAATGGCATCTTAAAGTCGAAATCCTGGGCAAGTAATGTCCCTTTTAGGCGGATGACATCGTCGTGTGTGACAATCTTGTGAATCTTGTATTCCGTTGTGTAGATGCGGGAACAATGTTGCACTTGTGTGATGAGGAAAGGCAGGGAGTCGACAGCCTCCTTGACCGTCTCCTCACGCTCCGATTGTCGCACTTGCTTCGTGCAAGCGACACAACACCCAATCAGCAGAATCCATATATATCTTTTCATAATTGCAAAGGTACTCCACCCGGCTTTTGGCACAAAGTTATACATTTTTCTTTAATTGGGGGTGAGTTACGGCATACTTTCTTCTCAGAATTAAGCCTGTTTAACTTATGTACATCTTCCAATGACCTTAAAGTTATCTCCCCTGTCTCTTTGTCTGTAATCACTATCATTCCAAAAAAACTTTAATTATTTTTGCATTCTTACATATTTTAACTACCTTTGCAAATACAGGTTTTGAATGGCGATTATGCAAAATATATTGAAACTAAAACAACAGTTCAGATATGAAAACAAGAAACATTCTTCACACGCTGACCGCACTGATGATGCTGGCCGCAACAGCAGGACTCACGGCAGCCTGCACCAGTAACAACGACAACCCCACCACCGACCCCATGGAGGAGTGGCGACAGACGGTACCCAAGAGCGTACAGAAACTGACGGGCTACGAAAAATTCTACACACAGATGGACTACGCCAAGTCTGACAACTGGCTCAACGTGCCTGCCAAGGCGGACAAGGCCGTGGACGTTTTCTTCATTTACCCCACGTGCTACATGCCCACCGAGGAAACGGCGCTGGCCGTGTGCGACATCGACAATGCACAGATGCGCGAGGGGGCTCAGCACACGTTCCGCATCCAAGCCTCGGTGTTTGCTGAGTCGTGCAACATCTTCATGCCCTACTATCGCCAGTATAGCATCAACGGTCTGTTTGCACTGGGCACAGAGGGCGTCAACGAGGCCATGCGCTACTCAGCCTCGCAGGACCTGACCCGTGCGCTCGACTACTACTTCAAGAACTGGAACCAAGACCGTCCCTTCATCATCGCTGGACACTCGCAAGGCTCAGCACTCACCATCATGTTGCTGGAAGACTACTTCGGTCGGCATCCTGAGTTGTATCAGCGCATGGTGGCCGCCTACCCGATAGGCTATGGCGTGACACCGACAGACCTGAAGCAGTTCCCCCACCTGAAGTTCGCTGAGGGAGCCACCGACACGGGCGTCATTGTTTCGTGGAACACCGAGGGTCCGCAGAACGACGGTCACAACAACGTCGTGGTGAAGCAAGACGAATTGTGCATCAACCCGCTCAACTGGAAGCGCGACGACACCTATGCCTCCATCGAGGAAAACCTCGGCTCGTTCAATAACAACACCGAGCAACTGGTGCCCGCCATGGCCGACGCACAAATAAACGTAAAGCGCGGCGTTATCGTCGTCACCACCGAGGAGGTAGCCCAGCAGTGCGCCATCCCCGCCCCCATGTCGCAGTTCTTCGGCCCGCAGTGCTATCACGGCTGGGACTACGCCCTGTTCTACGTGAACCTGCAGAAGAACATTGCCGACCGGATTGCCGCATGGCAAACTAAATAAGAAAATTTTGTCAGTTACGCATTAAAAAATAATATATATTTAGTAAATGTAAAGTTTTGAATGGCGATAATGCAAAATAAATTAAAACGCAACGATACGAAATTTTTCCGAAACCTGACACGCTTTGAGGTATATTATATAAGAAAAAGCCCCGTCAGCGGGCTCAGGCAGACGGGGCGGTGTGATAATTAATTCGTGAGCATCAAGCCAGACGAAATGAGCCGTTGAAAATGGGAACACCTACACACCCAGCACGACGGCTGATGAGATGTTGATTCACTTGTTGACTTAGAGTCAGCAGGTCTGTTGACATGGAGTCAGCAACCTTGTCGACTGGAGTCAGCAGGTCTGTCGACTGGAGTCGACAACCGATTAGAGCCTTTGTAAACATTGAAAAGTGCCGTTGGAATCAACGAAAAGTGCCGTTGGAATCAATCGTTAGAAGCATCCGATCTACCAGTTGACTCCAGTCAACCGATTGTTCGACTCTAAGTCAACCGATCGTTCGACTCCATGTCAACCGATTGTTTGACTCCATGTCAACCGGTGCTTTCGGTGAGAAGAAAACCGAGGATTAATTTTGTTTTTTTCTTGAATTGCACTACCTTTGTAGCCCATGAGCAAGAAAGAATATGTAGGACTCACTGGCAAGGAGGTGTTGGAGAGTAGGGCGAAATACGGCTCTAACATACTTTCCGAACCAGAGCGGGTCCCCTTATGGAGACGTTTCCTGAATAAGTTTACCGACCCCCTGATTGTCATATTGTTGATAGCGGGGGCTTTGTCCATAGGTATCTCGTTTTATGAATACCTCGTCCTGCGTGAAGGTGTCGTGGTCTTCTTTGAGCCTGTAGGTATCTTTATCGCTATCTTGCTTGCTACAGGAATGGCTTTTCTCTTTGAGGTAAAGGCAGACAGGGAATTCTCGATCCTCAATCAGGTGAATGACGAGGAGCCTGTCATGGTGATTAGAGACAGACGGCAAATACAGATTCCCAAATGTGACGTTGTGGTTGGTGATGTGGTGTTGATAGCCACAGGCGACGAGATTCCCGCCGACGGTATTTTGCAGGAAGCCGTCTCCATGAGTGTTGACGAGTCGACACTGACAGGTGAGCCTCTATGTCATAAGAGTATCGACGAGCAGGATTTTGACAAAGAGGCGACATTCCCCACCAATCAGGTGTTGAGAGGGACAAAAGTCATGGATGGGCATGGCGTGTTCCAAGTCAGTGCCGTGGGCGATGCTACGGAAAATGGAAAGGTGTACGAGGCTGCTCAGATAGACGATAGCGTGAAGACTCCTTTGAATGAGCAACTGGATCGTCTTGGGAAACTGATTGCGAGTGCCAGTTATGGTATCGCATTCCTGGTCATTGTCGGACGTGTTCTGATGTATTTCCTCCACTACGATTTCGAATGGGTGTCTTTTGTCTCTTACCTTCTTCAGACCGTCATGATTGCCGTTACTTTGATTGTCGTTGCAGTTCCAGAGGGACTTCCTATGGCGGTGACCCTTAGTCTTGCCTATAGTATGCGTCGCATGTTGAAAACGAATAATCTGGTACGTAAGATGCATGCCTGTGAGACCATGGGGGCGACGACAGTGATTTGCACGGACAAGACAGGTACGTTGACACAGAATCAGATGCGTGTTAGTGAGGTGTCTTTCGATGGTATAGAGTCCGACCTGCAGGAGTTCGTCTATCAAGGTATTGCGGTGAACACGACGGCATCCTTGCAGATAGAAGACGGTCGCCAGCCGACAGTATTGGGGAATCCTACAGAGGGTGCCTTGCTATTATGGTTGCAAGAGCAGGGTGTTGACTATCGTATGTTGAGAGAGCAAGTGGTGTATGAGGCGGAACTGCCCTTCTCTACAGAGCGTAAGATGATGGCTGTTGTGGTGTCCACGAGCAAAGGGCGTCTCCTTTATGTGAAAGGTGCTCCTGAGATGGTGGGTCAGAAGTGCGTTATGTCCGAGCCACAAAGAACGGAGATACAAAAATACCTGTATGACAAGCAGAGACAGGGTATGCGTACCCTTGGTTTTGCTTTCAAGCGGTTAAATGATACAGAGAAGCCTATTGCTGACCAACAATTATTGGTAGATGATATGGTGTTCCTTGGCGTTGTCGCCATTTCCGATCCTGTCCGTCCAGATGTGCCTCAAGCCGTTCGTGAGTGTCTGGATGCGGGTATTGCCGTCAAGATAGTGACAGGCGACACAGCGACGACAGCCTGTGAGATAGCCCGGCAGGTCGGCTTATGGAAGGATGGCGACTCAGACCGTCAGATGATCACAGGACCAGAGTTTGAGACATTGACCGATGAGGAGTTGTTGGAGAGGGCGATGGACTTGAAAGTGATAGCACGTGCACGTCCCATGGACAAGAAACGATTAGTAGAAGCCTTGCAGTCGTTAGGACAGGTAGTGGCGGTGACGGGTGATGGCACCAATGACGCTCCCGCTTTGAAAGTTGCCCATGTCGGTTTGTCAATGGGCGCTGGAACTGCTGTGGCGAAGGAGGCTTCGGATATTACGATTATTGACAACTCCTTCAGCAGTATCGGACGTGCTGTCATGTGGGGGCGTTCCCTTTATCGGAATATCCAACGGTTTATTCTGTTCCAGATGACGGTCAATGTGGCAGCATGCCTCATCGTATTAGTGGGCGCATTTATGGGAACAGAGGCGCCTCTGACAGTGACACAGATGCTATGGGTTAATCTCATCATGGACACCTTTGCGGCGATGGCACTTGCCTCACTGCCTCCCTCTGAGGCTGTCATGCAGGAAAAGCCTCGTAATCGGCGTGCTTTTATCATTAACCATGATATGGCATGGCAGATTGTCAGTGTTGGTTGCTTGTTCTTTGTCCTTTTGCTATTCCTCCTTAGACGGTTTGGGAGTCAGGGGTGGACACTCTATGAGCAGAGCCAGTTCTTCACCATCTTTGTGATGCTTCAGTTCTGGAACATGTTTAATGTCCGTGCGTATGCTACCGGTGAGAGTGCTTTGAAGGTAAAGGGATGTCGTGGTTTCCTATTTATTGCCCAACTTGTATTCTTTGGTCAACTCATGATAGTATCCTTAGGCGGGAGGATGTTCAATGTGACTCCCTTGCCCGTGGCAGACTGGGTTGTGATCATAGGCTCAACATCTCTTGTGTTATGGATAGGAGAGGGGTGGCGATGGATGAAAAAACATCTATAATGTTAGGATTTATAGAAGAAAAGTATTACCTTTGCAACAAACAAAACGAATAACAGATGAAAACAAACAGATTCAATCTCATCATGGTCGGATGTCTTGCTATGATTGTGGTGGCTTGCGGTGAAAAGAAAAAAAGTAATGATATTATTACAGAACGTGTGGAGCAGCCCAAGCCGCAAGAGCCTATCCGTCAGCAGCCATATTCCGACAACAAGGATTTCAGTTGGATTGGTCGCACCTATCATCTTAGCATCGACCGTCAACCAAGTGACTCCTTACCGATGGTCAAGGATGAGATAGGACAGCAGTTTGTTGATAATATCATTACCTTGGTTGTCTCTCGTCAGGATGGCTCCAAGTTCTATAGCCATCAGTTTACAAAAAAGGATTTTGACAAGTATCTGGACGATGATTATCGGGCAACAGGAATATTAGAAGGACTCGTCTTTGACAAGGCTGATGGTGATTGGCTGGAGTTTGCGGCGAGTGTTAGTCATCCGCAGACAGATGAGTATATCCCTCTGATTGTTCGTCTCTCACGAATGGGCGAACTATCTATCAAGCGTGATGCCCAGATGGATACCAATGCGCTTGATGAAGAGGGGGAAGAGGACTAATAAAAAGCACGGTTATTGGCAAAGTGCCTCCAACCGTGCTTTAATAATGTCAATAGGGAAAACTGTCGTTTTATGCCTCCTTGGCAAGACGCTCCTTGATGGCTTTTGAGTCAGCCTCGTAACCAGGTTTGTCAAGCAGTGCAAACATGTTCTTCTTATAGGCCTCCACACCAGGCTGGTTGAATGGGTTCACACCCAGCACATTACCACTGATGCCACAGGCAATCTCGAAGAAATAGATCAGTTGACCAATATAGTACTCGTTGAGTTCTGGAACAGAGATACGGATGTTGGGAACTCCACCGTCCACATGGGCAAGACGTGTACCCAACTCTGCCATCTTGTTAACCTCATCCACACGCTTACCGGCGAGGAAGTTCAGACCGTCAAGATTCTCCTCGTCAGAGGGGAATAGCAGGGTGCGGTTTGGTTTCTCAATACTGATAACAGTCTCAAAAATGGTGCGCTCACCATCCTGAATCCACTGTCCCATGGAGTGCAGGTCAGTGGTAAAGTCAACGCTGGCGGGGAAGATACCTTTCTTGTCCTTGCCCTCAGACTCTCCATAGAGTTGTTTCCACCATTCACTGACGAAATGCAGTTTAGGCTGGTAGTTGACCATGATCTCGATTTTCTTGCCTGCCCCATACAGACCGTTACGGACAGCCGCATACTGGGCAGCGAGGTTCTCTTCGAAAGGAACATCCTTGCCACATGCCTTCTCCATATCTGCGGCACCTTGTACCAATGCCTTGATATCGAAGCCGGCACAGGCGATAGGCAGAAGACCTACTGGAGTCAATACAGAGAAACGTCCACCAACATTGTCGGGAATGATAAAACTCTTATACCCCTCTTTGTCAGCACAGGTACGTGCTGCGCCACGCTTGGCGTCAGTTACCGCAACGATAACTTCCTTGGCGGCATCTTTACCCATCTGCGCCTCACACTGTTTCTTGAGCAGGCGGAAAGTCAGGGCGGTCTCTGTGGTTGTACCCGACTTGGAGATATTGATAACACCAAATTTCTTGTCTTTCAAGTATTCGGTCATCTCTGAGAGGTAGTCCTCGCCAATGTTGTTACCAGCGAAAAGGATGGTCGGATTCTTCTTGTCTTGAATCAGCCATGCGAAAGAGTTGCCTAATGCCTCGATAACGGCACGGGCACCAAGATAGGAGCCGCCAATACCGGCAACGACTACAACCTCACATTTCTCTCTCAAGGTATTGGCGACAGCCTGCACCTCATCAAGGAAAGCAGGGGTGATACTGCTGGGCAGATGAAGCCATCCTAAGAAATCATTACCTGGGCAAGTGCCCTCTTCCAAAGCCTGCTGAGCGGCTTTTACCTTTGGCTCAAAAGCCTTCACGGCACCAGCCTCTAAGAAGCAAGCCGCTTTTGTGATGTCAAGTTTAATACTCATAGTTTTATTGATTATCTAAATGAATCTGTCAGAAGTTTAATCTCAATCTGTGGGGAGATACGCTCGTATAATATATTATATACCGCATCGAGGATAGGCATATTGACATGGCAATGCCGATTAATCTCTTTCATACATTTGGTACCAAAATAGCCTTCGGCAATCATCTCCATCTCTATCTGTGCCGACTTGACAGAGTACCCCTTTCCTATCATGGTTCCGAAAGTACGGTTACGTGAGAAATTGGAATAGCCAGTTACAAGGAGGTCGCCCAGATAGACACTATCGACAATATTCCGCTCAATAGGGTGAACAACCTGCAGGAAGCGAGACATCTCCTGTACGGCGTTCGCCATCAATACTGCCTGGAAGTTATCTCCGAATTTCAGTCCGTTGCAGATACCCGCAGCGATAGCATAGACGTTCTTTAAGACGGACGAGTATTCAATGCCGATGACATCGGTAGAGGTCTTGGTCTTGATATAATCGCTTGTCAGTACCTCAGCGAAAGCCTGCGCCTTCTCTCGGTCGGAGCATCCTACCGTCAGATAACTCAATCGCTCCAAGGCAACTTCCTCTGCGTGTGATGGACCTCCGATGCAGGCGAGATTCTCATAGGGAACGTCATAAACCTGATGGAAATACTCTGAGCATACCAGATTCTCGTCAGGAACGATACCTTTGATAGCCGTAATGATATATTTGTCTCGAATACGGGTCTTTAGTTTCTTCAAATGACTCTTCAGATAGGGTGATGGCGTGACAAACACCAGTGTGTCATACATCTGTACAATCTTGTTGAGGTCAGAAGAGAAGAAAATCTCCTCCGTATTGAAGTGAACACTCATTAGGTAGGCGGGATTGTGCCCAAGGCGCTTGAAGTCCTCAATGCGATCATCACGGCGCATATACCATCCGATGTGGTGGGTGTGCCCCACTACAATCTTGGCAATCGCCGTAGCCCAACTGCCACCGCCAATGATGGCTATCTTCCCGCAGTCGTACATATTCTTGCTGTTTGCTTTTGACTATTTACCTGTTTGATGCGTCAATCCACTTCTGAATATCATCAACAGAGGGCTTTTGCATTTCCAACTTGTATTTCTTCACAATATCTCCAATCTTCTGTTGGAGTCCCTGTGCCTTCTCCTCCTTGATGTTGGAGATCAGGTTGAAGCCTGCCTTACGCAGAACGGGTACCCATTCTTCTGCCACACCAATCTCTGCCCATTCTGCCACAGAACTTTGAGGTATCTTCTTCTCGGGTTTCATCTGGGGGAAGAACAAAACTTCCTGAATAAATGTCTTACCAGTCATCAGCATCACTAAACGGTCTATGCCGATACCGATACCAGAAGTGGGTGGCATACCATATTGTAAAGCACGCAGGAAGTCTTGGTCGATAATCATCGCCTCGTCGTCTCCCTTGTCGGCAAGTCTCATCTGCTCAATGAAGCGTTCCTCTTGGTCTATAGGGTCGTTCAACTCGGAATAGGCATTGGCGAGTTCCTTGCCATTCACCATCAACTCGAAGCGCTCAGTAAGTCCTGGCTTGCTGCGGTGCATCTTGGTCAGTGGCGACATCTCAACGGGGTAGTCGGTGATGAATGTGGGCTGGATAAAGGTGCCCTCACAGAACTCCCCGAAGAGTTCATCAATCAACTTACCCTTTCCCATTGTCTCGTCGACCTCCATGCCTTTCTCCTTGCAGAATGCACGGATTTCCTCCTCCGTCTTGCCCTCGCAATCGAAACCCGTCTTCTCCTTGATGGCCTCAAGGATAGGCAAGCGGCGGTAGGGCGCTTTGAAGGAAACGATATTACCGTCAATCTCCCGCTCGGGCTTGCCGTTGACGGCGATACAGATGGTTTCCAGCAAATGCTCGGTGAACGACATCATCCAGTTGTAGTCCTTGTACTGTACATAAAGTTCCATACAAGTGAACTCTGGGTTATGGTTACGGTCCATACCCTCATTGCGGAAGTTCTTGCCAATCTCATAGACTCCCTCAAACCCACCGACAATCAGGCGTTTCAGATAGAGTTCAGTGGCGATACGCATATACATGTCCTGATCCAGCGCATTGAAATGGGTGATGAAAGGACGTGCCGAGGCACCGCCTGCTATCATCTGGAGCGTTGGGGTCTCTACTTCGGTGTATCCTGCCTCATCCAGCACTTTACGCATCGTACGGATGACGGTGGCTCGCTGCAGGAAAGTGTCCTTGACCCCCTCATTGACTACCAAGTCAACATAACGCTGCCTGTAGCGTAACTCGGGATCGTCAAATTTGTCATAGGCTACACCATCCTTATATTTGACAATAGGTAATGGCTTCAACGATTTGGAGAGCAACGTCAACTCCTGTGCATGGACGGAGATCTCTCCAGTCTGGGTACGGAACACATAGCCTTTCACGCCAATGAAGTCGCCAATGTCCAATAACCGCTTAAAAACTTTATTATAGAGGTCTTTGTCTTCTCCTGGACAAAGGTCATCACGAGACACATACACTTGGATTCTGCCTTTACTATCCTGAATCTCCGCAAAACTTGCCTTTCCCATGACACGGCGACTCATCATTCGTCCGGCAATACAAACCTGTCGAGGCTCGTCCTCATCACGGAAATTGTCACGTATGTCAATAGAAAAAGCATTCGTTGGGTATTCTGCGGCAGGGTATGGGTTAATACCCATCTGACGCAATTCTTGCAGACTCTCGCGTCTGCCAATCTCTTGTTCACTGAGTTCTAAAACGTTCATCTTTGTTTTCCTTAAGAAATATAATATGGTTGCAAAGATACTAAAATTATCTGATACATCTTTCTTTTTAGAGTTTTTTTTCATTCTCGGTGGTGAGTACGTTAAATAATTGCTAAAAATGCTGACAAAATTTGGTTGGATGAGGATTTATAGTTATATTTGCCCAAATAATACTAACACTGAGATGATAGAGACCAATTTAAATACCAAAGTAATAGGAGTGAATATCCGTATCGACAAGACTGTATATGCCTTGGTCGATATCCGTGGTAATCTGTTAGCGCAAGATGAGTTCGCTACCTCTGATTATCCCAATATCAGCGATTTTGTGACAAAGTTGTCTGATGGTGTCATGTCCCTGATGGAGTCAAATGGAGGCTATGATACCGTGCGCTCTATAGGAATAAGTGTTCCCAGCGGGAATTTCCATACTGGTTGTATTGAGAACTCGCCCAATCTGCCTTGGAAGGGTATCGTGCCCTTGGCGGCGATGTTGCGTGACCGCTTGGGCATGGCTGTCGCTTTGGACAATAATGCCAATGTGGTGGCAATGGGAGAGCATGCATTCGGTTCTGCCCATGGAATGAAGGATTTTGTCGTAGTCACATTAGGTAGTGGTATGGGTAGTTGCCTGTTCAGTAAAGGCAAGATATATCAGGGGACGAATGGTTTCGCAGGAGAGATCGGTCATACCTGCTATATCCCAGGAGGTCGTCCGTGTGGTTGCGGAAGACAAGGCTGTTTAGAGCGATACACTGCGTCAAAAGGTGTTTTGCAGACGGCACAGGAAGTCTTGGACGAGTGCGATACGCCTTCTGTTATGAGGAACGTTCAGCAACTGACGGTGCAGTTGGTTATTGAGTTCTGTCATCAAGGTGACAAACTTGCCATAGAGGTGATGCGTCGTACAGGTTACGCTCTGGGTGTTGGTCTTGCCAATTATGCCTCTTTATTTAACCCCGAGGCAATTATCCTTGCAGGTGTTGTGTCCAAGGCGGGGAAATGGCTGTTAGAGCCAGCCGATGAGTCTTTCGAGGCGCATGTTTTCCACAATATGAAAGGAAAGGTTAAACTCATAGCCTCTGTCTATGACGACAAGGAACTTAACGTGTTAGGCGCCAGTGTGCTTGCATGGGATGTGAAAGAATATTCTCTTTTCAAATAGCGATATTACCAAATGAACGAAAATGTAATAAAGAGACACGTAGTGGGTGTTGATATAAGTACGGAGTTGACTACCTATGCGGTGGTTGACATCCTGGGGGGAATCATAGCGAAAGAGAGTTTCCCGACATTCGATTATCCCAATGTGAATGAGTATGTGACCGTACTCAGCGAGAAGATTATTACCCTCGTCGAGCAGCATGGCGGTTATGAGTCCGTCCGTTCAGTGGGAATGAGTGCGCCGAGTGGTAATTTTGTCACAGGTAGCATAGAGAATGCTTCCAATATACCATGGAAGGGACATGTTCCCTTGGCTGCGATGTTGCGTGACCGCTTGGGACTTGCCGTCGCCTTGGGTAATGATGCCCATGTGACTGCTGTAGGGGAGAAGACATTTGGTGCGGCTCGCGGATTACGTAATTTCGTGAGTGTGTCTATCAGTCATGGTGGTGTGGGAAGTTGTATCTATCTGGATGGTCATGCGCACTTGGGTGCTGAAGGCTTCGCAGGAGAGTTCGGACATATCTGTGTTAAAGAGCATGGCCGGCAGTGTTCTTGCGGTCTCCATGGTTGTCTGGAGGAGTATGCTTCTGCCCGTGGACTGGTGAAGACGGTGCAGGATATTCTGCAAGAGACGGGGAAAACGAGTGTGCTGCAACAATTGGAGACCATCTCCCTACAGGCGATTGCTGATGCCTGTGAGCAAGGTGACGAGGTGGCTCTTGAGACTTTCCGTCGTACTGGTGTGATATTGGGTAAGGCTTTGGCTACCTATGCGTCGTTGGCAGATCCTGAGGCAATTATCCTGACTGGTGACCTGACCCTTTACAGTAAATGGATCATGGATGTCGTGAAGGAGAGTTTTGAGGAGAACGTCTTCCATAACCTCAGAGGAAAGGTCAGTATCCTGATATCCCCGCTGAATAACAGCGAACGTGATGTCTTAGGTGCCAGCGCCCTTGCCTGGGAGGTCAAGGAATATTCGCTGTTTAAGTAAGTGCGAAAGATAAACGAAAGATAGACCAATAACTAATTATTATTATATTCATGGAAGTAGAAAATGTTAAAACAAGAGTTGTAGGTGTCGATATCAGTAATGAACTTACTACTTATGCGATAGTCGACATTAGGGGTAATATTATAGCAGAAGACAGTTTTGTGACGACGGACTATCAGGATATCAACAATTTCGTGTCTGTGCTAAGTGAGAAAATCGTGGAGATCGTGGAGGCTAATGGCGGCTACGAGAAGATACGCTCCGTGGGCATTAGTTCACCGAGTGCCAGTTTTATCTCCGGCTCACTGGTCAATGCGCCCAATTTGCCTTGGAAGGGTGTTATCCCATTGGGGGCTATGATGCGTGACCGTTTAGGACTTGCCGTAGCATTGGCTAATGATGCCCATGTCTCTGCTTTGGGCGAGCATACCTTTGGCTCCGCTCATGGTATGAAAGACTTTATCGTCATCAACCTGGGCGTGGGATTGGGCAGTTGTTTCTTCTCCCGTGGTCATGAGCATCAGGGCTTTGAGGGCTTTGCTGGTGAGATCGGTCATACTTGTATCGCTGAGCATGGTCGGCTTTGTGGCTGTGGTAAGGAAGGATGCTTGGAGGCATACGTTGGAGCAAAAGGCATTGTTCGTACTGCCGAGGAATTGATGGCTGCCTCTGACGAGCCTTCTATGATGCGTGATGTCGAGCGGCTGTCTCCCCGTATTATCGCAGAGTTCTGCGACAAGAGCGATGCGATGGCGATAGAGGTGTTTAAACAGACGGGGTATAAGTTTGGACTTGGTCTTGCCAACTATGCGAGTATCGTTAATCCTCAGGCAATTATCCTGACAGGTGGAATCTCTCATGCCGGGAAGTGGTTGACAGAGCCGACTCGTGAGGCATTTGAGAAGCATGTGTTTGGTAATATGCGTGGCAAGGTGAAGATACTCGTCTCAGAGTTAGATGACCGTGAGCGTGATGTCTTAGGCGCCAGTGCCCTTGCTTGGGAAGTTCCGGAATATTCACTCTTCAAATAATGGATGTAGAGCATATCAAGCAAATCATTGAGCGAAAGCCGAATCTCAGTACCGCCCTCGGGATGGAGTTTATCTCCACCCCCGAGGACGATACATGTATGGCTCGTATGAAGGTAGATGAGCGTAACCGCCAGCCTTTTGGCTTCTTGAGTGGGGGAGCCTCCCTTGCCTTGGCGGAGAATGTGGCGGGTGTCGGCTCCAGTGCGCTCTGTCCTGACTGTGCCTGTGTGGGTATTGAGGTCAGTGGCAGTCATGTGCAGGCGGTCAGTGAGGGCGATTCGGTGACTGCCTACGCCCATCTGCAACATCGGGGCAGTACCCTGCATGTGTGGAATGTAGATATCAAAAATACTGCGGGGGAGTTGATCTCCACCGTCCGTGTGACAAACTATATCATCAAAAATCATAAGTGATATGTCGAGTTTCGCCCTCTTTCGTTTGCCGTATGAGCAACAGTTTACGCTGATAGAGCAAACTTCGGGTGAACCGCTCGAATTGGTATCTTGTGGGGAGTTAAGTGGTAAGACGGGATTCGTCGTTGCTCCTTTTGCCCCATCCTCCGATTGTCCGATTCTCTTGATTCGTCCTGACAGGGTGACGCATGATATTCCCTTGACGATGGAGGTACCTTTGAGGGACACCGCATCGTCTCTTTCCACGGATTCCTATCGGGACTATCAGGTTGACTTTGCCAATTTCCATGCCCATCTTGACAATGGCGACTTCTCCAAGTTGGTTCTGTCACGTAGTATCTCTATCCCCTCAGATGCTCCTTTGCGCCCATTGGAGTTGTTTAGGAAGGCGTGCGACCGCTACCCCCGGATGATGATTATTCTGGTTTATACCCCGCAGAGTGGAATGTGGTTGGTGGCGACACCGGAGATACTGCTGTCTGGTGGTGGCGAGCAGTGGCAGACAGTTGCCTTGGCTGGTACGATGCCTTTTGAGGAGGATGTCAGATGGAGTGACAAGAATATTCAGGAGCAGCGTTATGTGGCTACGTATATCACAGAGCAGTTGGAGCAGTTCACGTCTGATTTCAAGGAGACGGGTCCTCGTACGATACGTGCCGGTCATCTTGCCCATCTGCGTAGTGACTTCCATTTCAGCCTATATAATAATAAGGTGATAGGCGATCTCCTTCAGGCGCTTCATCCCACCCCCGCCGTCTGTGGCTTACCCAAGCAGGAGGCTTTCCGTTTCATCCTGCATAACGAGCACCATGGCCGCCGTTACTATAGTGGGTTCATGGGACCTCTGTTTGTGGATGATAGGACCAACCTCTTTGTCACCCTCCGTTGTATGCAACTCTTTGCAAATGGCTATCGCCTGTATGCTGGCGGCGGCATTCTGAAAGACAGTCAGGAGGAGCAGGAGTGGCAGGAGACAGAGATCAAACTTGACACCATGCGTAATATTATAAATAATGTATAGTAATAAAGAGAATGTAAATATATTGACCTCGTTGTTAATGGCTCATGGCATTCGTCATGCCGTCGTATGTCCTGGCAGTCGCAATGCTCCTATCGTACATAACCTTAACGAGTGTCCCGATATCCAGTGCTATCCCGTGACAGATGAGCGCAGTGCGGGCTTCTATGCCTTGGGAATGGCGCAATGCCTTGCCCAGCCTGTTGCGGTATGTGTCACCAGTGGTACTGCCTTGCTGAATCTTGCCCCAGCCGTTGCGGAGGCTTATTACCAGCATCAGCCCTTGGTGGTCATCTCTGCCGATCGCCCTGCCCAGTGGATAGACCAGTTGGACGGTCAGACCCTACCCCAGCCAGATGCCTTACGGCGGTTTGTCAAGAAAGCGGTGTCATTGCCTGAGCCACACGATGAGGAGGAACGTTGGTATTGCAACCGCTTGGTGAATGAGGCGTTAATCGTTCGCCATGCTCCTGTTCATATCAACGTGCCAATCAGTGAGCCATTGTTTGAGTTCACTGTCTCTTCGTTACCTGTTGAGCGGAAGATAGAACTGTTGTCTGCGGATACACCGTCGCATACCCTGAGTCATGTGTGCAGGATGTTCATGCAGTCGAAACGCCCGATGCTGATTACAGGTCAACCTTTGAATCTGAATTATGATGAGGCTGTCGCCTTGGTGTCAGACGATGAGCGTTATGTTCCCGATTTCGTATTGTATATCGGTGGCTCTATCGTCAGCAAGCGGGTGAAGCGTTTCTTGCGGAAAGCAAAAGAGACATGGGCTGTCAACTGGACAGGAGAAGTCAATGACACCTTCCAGAACCTGACCCATGTGGTGCAAGGTGACGGAGAGGTGATTGCTGACCAAGTGCGTTTCATGTTGGAGCAGCAACCACACCCATTTGTGCTACAATGGCAGGAACTGCTGAATAGCGTTCGCCAGTGTGGAAGAGAATATGTTCCTGCTTATTCTCAGATGGCAGTTGTCAAGTATTTCGAGTCGCTTGTCAATGGTGACAGTCATGTCCACTATGCCAATAGTTCCGCCATTCGATTAGCGAATATTTATGCCTGTCATTATGTTTACTGCAACCGTGGGGTAAATGGTATTGACGGGTCTTTGTCCACAGCCGCAGGCTTCTCGCTTGTTACGGACGACCTGGTATTCTGTGTCATTGGTGACTTGAGTTTCTTCTACGACCAGAATGCACTATGGAATCAGAACCTACGTGGGAATTTCCGAATACTGTTGATGAACAATGGACGAGGGGGCATCTTTAATATGCTGTCTGGTTTGGAGCAGAGCCCTGCCCGTGACAAGTTTGTCGCTGCCGAGCACCATACTTCTGCCAAGGGCATCTGTGAGCAGAATGACATTGTTTACCTGAGAGCGGATAACATGGCGGAGATGCAGAAGGGTGTTGACCGACTGCTTCAGGAACAGAGTGACCGTCCCATGCTCTTGGAGGTGTTTACGGATGCCGCGGAGGATGAGCGAGTTTTCAAAGAGTATTATACGCAACTAAAAAAGAGATAGATATGGCACAAAGAGAATGGAAAGAAATTAAGAAATTTGAGGAGATCCTCTTCGAACAGTATAACGGCATTGCAAAGATTACGATCAATCGCCCCCGTTATCGTAATGCCTTTACGCCAAAGACGACGTTGGAGTTGTCGCAGGCTTTTGCCCTCTGCCGTGAGATGCAGAATATCCGAGTGGTGCTGTTGACAGGTGCTGGCGATAAGGCATTCTGCGCTGGTGGTGACATGCATGTCAAGGGACGTGGCGGCTATGTCGATGAGGAAGGGGTACCCCGCCTGAGTGTCCTCGATGTGCAGATGCAGATTCGTCGTCTGCCCAAACCTGTCATCGCCATGGTCAACGGCTATGCCATCGGTGGCGGTCATGTGTTGCATCTGGTATGCGACCTGACGATAGCCTCCGAGAATGCTATCTTCGGACAGACAGGTCCAAAAGTCGGCTCGTTCGACGCTGGCTTCGGTTCCAGTTATCTTGCCCGCATCGTCGGACAGAAGAAGGCTCGTGAGATATGGTTCCTCTGTCGCCAGTATTCCGCCAAGGAGGCTGAGGCGATGGGTATGGTGAACAAGGTCGTACCCTTCGACCAGTTGGAGGATGAGTGTGTCGCTTGGGCAGAGGAGATGATGGAGCGTTCGCCTATCGCCCTCCGCATGATCAAGGCGGGACTGAATGCCGAACTGGACGGACAGGCGGGCATCCAGCAGTTGGCGGGCGATGCCACCATGTTGTATTATTTCCTCGATGAGGCACAAGAGGGTGGCAAGGCTTTCTTGGAGAAGCGTAAACCCGACTTTGAGCAATATCCGAAGATTCCATGAAGATTGAGATAGAGGAGCGGACGCTCCATTTCAAACAACCTGCAGGAACCAGTCGTGGTGTCTATACAGAGCGGCGTATCTGGTTAGTGACGATGACCGATGGAGAACGTATCGGAGTGGGGGAGTGTGCGCCCTTGCCCCAACTCAGTTGCGACGATATCCCGAATTATGCGGAAGTGCTCCGCCATTTCTGTGACGAGGTGGAGCGGACTGGTGAGATAGATACTGACTCCATGCGTGACTATCCCTCCATGCTTTTCGGCTTGGAGACGGCATGGCAAACGCTGACAGCCAACAGCCAAATGCTTTTCGACACCCCATTCAGTCGTGGCGAGGAGGGCATCCCCATCAACGGACTGGTATGGATGGGAACCTATGAGGAGATGCGGCAGCGCATCGAACAGAAGTTAGAACAGGGATTCCATTGTGTCAAACTGAAGATCGGTGCCATTGATTTTGAGGCGGAGTTAGAACTGCTTAAGAAGATACGGGAGCGCTTCGGACCTCGGGAGGTGGAACTGCGGGTGGATGCCAATGGCGCTTTCCCTTACGAGGAGGCACTCTATAAACTCGAACTACTTTCCCAGTATGCGCTGCATTCCATCGAGCAACCCATCAAGGCAGGACAATGGGCGAACATGGCGGAACTCTGTAGAGAGTCCCCCCTCCGTATCGCCTTGGACGAGGAACTCATTGGAGTCAACGACCCTGACCAGAAGCGACAGATGCTGAACATCATCCGTCCTGCGTATATCATCCTGAAACCGTCTTTGCACGGTGGTATGACGGGCGTTCGTGAGTGGGTGGAGACAGCGAGTGATATGGGCATCGGCTCATGGATCACCTCCGCCCTGGAGAGTAATATCGGCTTGAATGCCATTGCCCAACTCGCCTCGGATATCTATGGTCCTGCTATTCGTATGCCACAGGGCTTAGGCACAGGACAACTCTTCACCGATAATATCCCCATGCCTTTAGAAATACGAGGCGACAGATTATGGGTAACGACAGAGTAACAAAATAACAAGAGGTTAAATACGTTAATATGTTATTATGTCTTTAAAAGGTAATCTGTCTTTAGCGGAGTTTCTAACGGAGTGGCATAACGACAGACCGACGGTGCTGGTACATACCAGTGGGTCGACGGGAAAACCCAAGCCGATGCTTGTGGAGAAACGACGCATGGAGGCTTCGGCACGCATCACGTGCCAGTTTCTGGGGTTGCATGAGGGCGACACCGCCCTGCTCTGTATGCCCCTCGACTATATCGCTGGCAAGATGATGGTGGTACGTGCCCTGACCTGTGGATTGCGGTTGGTCAGTGTAGAGCCGAAAGGCTGTCCAGCGTGGAAAGGTCCCGTCGACTTCACCGCCATGGTGCCCTTACAAGTGTGGAACCTGTTGCAGCAAGCGCCAGAGCGACTTCGCCAGATTCGTCATCTGATTATCGGAGGTGGTGCCATCAACGACGAGTTGGCAACAGCGTTGAAAGACCTGCCTAATCATATTTGGAGTACCTATGGTATGACAGAGACACTTTCGCATATTGCCCTTCGACGGCTTAACGGTCCTGACCGTAGCGACTGGTACACTCCTTTCGAAGGTGTCGAGGTGTCGCTGAGTGAGGAGGGCTGTCTGGTCATCAATGCCCCTGCCGTCCACGACGGCTTATTAGTCACGAACGATATCGCCGAACTGGAGGGACAGCGGTTTCGCATCCTTGGCAGGAAAGACAATGTCATCTGCTCAGGAGGTGTCAAGATACAGATAGAGGAGGTGGAGCGACTGTTGCACCCTCATCTTCACGAACCATATATCATCACCAAAGCACCAGATACGAGATTAGGTGAACAGGTCGTCTTGCTCACCGAGTCGACAGATATCGAAACTGTTCGCCATTGCTGTGAGCAGGTGTTACCCAAATACTGGCAGCCCCGTCGTTACCTCCATGTCGACCGCCTCCCTCTCACTGAGACAGGCAAGCCCGCCCGTGCCGAGGCAGAGCGATTGACAACCGTATAACATTGTAATATGAAAGTTTTTAAATAGTAAAAGCAAATGAAACAACCTACTTCCGAACGGGTGTTGAGCATTTTTCATGAACTCAACCAGATACCACGTCCCTCCCACCATGAGGAGCGTGTTGCCGACTATCTCTGTCAGTTCGCACAGCGTCTGCACTTAGACTATGAGCGTGATGCGGAGAATTGTGTGGTCATCCGCAAACCTGCTACTCCTGGCTATGAGTCCTCCGAGCCCATCGTGCTGTTGAACCACATGGATATGGTGTGTGTGGGAATGTCCGACCCCCTCAACGACCCTGTCGAGGCATATACCGAGAATGGTTGGATGAAGGCACGAGGCACTTCGTTGGGAGCCGACAATGGTATCGGACTCTCTATGGCTCTTGCCGTACTGGAGAGCGATAGTATAGAGCATCCTGCCTTGGAGGTCATGACGACGACCAACGAGGAGGATGGTATGTCGGGGGCGGCGCAACTGTCGAAGGACTTCCTTCGTGGACGGAAGGTCATCAACCTCGACTCGGAGGATTACGACACCATCACCACAGGTGCCGCAGGCGCTTGCTTGCAGTTCCACAGACTGCCGATGGAGCCAGAGCCAGCCCCCACAGGCAAATATCGTTGGTATCATATCCGTTTCGAGGGTGGTCTTGGCGGACACTCTGGTGTGGACATCAACAAAGGACGTTGCAGTGCCGTCATCCCCGCATGGGCTGTTCTGGCGGCGATCTATAACGAGTACGACTTCCATCTTGCCCGTATCGAGGTAGGGGAGGCTAATGCCTCTATTGCCTCTACGGCAGACCTGACGGTATGTGTGCGCTCTGGTGAGGCTGCTGAGTTTGTCAAGGCGCAGGAGGAAAGCATCAATGAGTGGCTGCGTGAGGAATACGGAGCACACGATCCCCAGATGCGTTGCACCATCACGAAATGCGACAGGCAGGAGACGGTCATCCCCACTGAGACCTTCGAGGCGCTGATGCGGTGCCTGGAGCAGATACCGCAAGGGGTTGTCAAGATGAGCGATGTGATGCAGGATACGGTGGAGACATCGAACAACGTGGGTCGCATCAGTACAGAGAGCGATCATATTCTCGTCAGCACCCATACCCGTAGTTTCATCGATGCTGATATGGCAAGGCTCAGCAAGGATATTGCGGAGACTTTCGCCATCAATGGCGGTCAATCAGAGACCGTCATGTCAGCACCTGCATGGCAGGAGGACCAGCAGTCGGCATTCCTCCAACTCACCAGTGACACGTTCCTTGACGTGTTAGGATGGCGCCCCCGTTTAGTGGCGATGCACTTCGTACTCGAGGCAGGTTTCTTCGTCCAGCACTATCCCGGCATCCAGATTGCCTGCATAGGTCCTCGCATCGTAGAGCCCCACTCGGCAAGTGAGCGAGTGGAGTTAAAGACTATTGATGACATCTGGCAAGTGCTGCTTGAATTGCTGAAACGGTTGAAGTGACTCTCTTTCCTTCCGAATGTAGCGTTCAAACGACCCGTTTGTAAGCTGTTGTGTACTGAATAAGTTGACACTTTTAAATTTTAAAACGTGTATCAGTATGCGACAAAATGTTGAGAAGACAGATGAGAAGAGAATAGCATTGTTACAGGAGTATCTGTCCTCCGGGATGTCAAAAAGGGCTTTTGA
>JAFUFD010000106.1 GCA_017470055.1 Prevotella sp.
GTAAGGAAGCAGTGCAATCTGGCGAGCACGCTTAACAGCCTGAGCCACACGACGCTGGTACTTCAGCGAGGTACCTGTGATACGACGGGGAAGAATCTTACCCTGCTCGTTCAGGAACTTCTTCAGGAACTCGGGATCCTTATAGTCTACATATTTAATACCACTCTTCTTGAAGCGGCAGTACTTCTTCTTCTTCGTGTCGATAGAAGGAGCAGTCAAATAGCGGATTTCTGATTCTTGTGCCATAGTTTAAGCCTCCTCTTTTTTACCAAATTTGTTACGACGCTTCTCAGCATACTCAGCGGCATACTTGTCGAACTTCACTGTCTGGAAACGGATGACTTTCTCATCACGACGGAAAGCAGTCTCCAAAGTCTTAATCACTGATGGCTCAGCCTTGAACTCCACGAGGAAATAGAAACCCGTAGACTTCTTCTGAATAGCGTAAGCCATCTTCTTCAATCCCCAAGCCTCTTCATTCAGGATCTCCGCACCATTGTCGGTGAGGATTTTCTTGAACTTAGCGACCGTTTCCTTTGTCTGGTCGTCAGACAAAACGGGAGTCAAAATGAAAACGGTTTCGTATTGATTCATACTACTAAAAATTAATAATTATTTGTTGTTTTGCAAAATTGCGGGTGCAAAGGTACGAAAAAGTGAGCACAATACAAAATAAAAACAAATATTTTTCATTTTTATTGTCGAACGGAAGTACCTTCGACGCAGTCAAAGGTACGAAAAAGTGAGCACAATACAAAATAGAACATACAATTTCAATGCTGGAATGGTCTTTGCCTGAACTCAATCTCATATTCACGTCGAGACTTCCAGACTTCAAGTGTACCATACCACTCGCCCCATTGACACCTTATCAGATCAGGTCTGTTTCCTCGTGACAACTCCACGCCAAACTCCCCCAACCTTTCAATAACTCCCATGAGATTATAGTTGGAGCCTATGAGTATCATGCCTACCTTTTTACGATCCTCCAGTGCAGGGCACAAATAGGCATAGCCATGCATCATCCCAGCATCAATATCAAAGAGAAGTTTTCCCGACCGTTTGCCAACATAGCGTGGCATGAAACCATATTCACCAAGAATCTGGACAGCCTTTTGGAAATCCTCAGCCTTCACGACCCGTGTAATCGCCTCCACGATGTCAGGTGCTACTACTACCTTCACCTGAGCACGGCAATGCGTTACGCACACAGCCATAACCATCAGCACTATCCATCCCTTCGTCATTTGAAATCTTTTTGCAAAGATACAATAAAAAGAGCAAACTAACAAGAAATCTGTTTCTCTTTTATAGCCCGACCTATAGTCTGGGAAAAAATAAGAGGTACTCCGATTGGAATACCTCTTATTCTGTGATTACTCGACTTTAAGACTTCAAATTATTAGTTCCGTTTCCCGTGATAGATACTGATAATCTTCGCAGTCGGCTTGAAGTCCTCTGCTCGTCGAGGGTTGTCGGTATTAGGCAGGTCATCACTATCCATGGTATAGACATAATCCTTTGATGTGGCTTCGACAACATTTTCGAAGTAAATCCGTTGCCAGTTCAGTTTGGGGTTCTTGCGGAACAACTCACGGACAGAACTACCGACGTGGAAGCCATTGGTTGTTCTGATAAAAGAAGCACCTTCCCCGACAAGGAAAGAAACGATTTTGCCATCATCGACTCCAGCGCTAACAATCTCTTTCCCGTTCTTTATAAATGTCACTCTTTCTTCCAAGACTTCCTCTGCTTCATCGTCATCCTCCATGCCCATCGAATATACCTTTTCATAACCTTTAAAATAGGTGAAGGTATCATATAGACCTGGAATTGTATTGGGAAGATATCTTACATCATCGCCTATACATATAGGTCCCAGTTTCCCGTTTCCCAACACAAAAGTTTTCACTACGTTTGAAGTTTTATTCTTTTGAGATGCTGGGCTATTAAGGCTTAACAAGTACTTCCACCACCAATAGTTTACAAGTGTATTCTCGTTCAATCCATTAAGAGCCTTTGCAAACTCTGCCTCTGTCACAGCATCCAATGTCGGATCATACTCTATTCCATTCCATGGCTGTGGAGTCAGTTGCTGTCCTTTTACCCACTTCGCAATAACGCCTGAGATTTGAGCCACTTCAACAACGGTACCTCCATCTGACAATCTCACCTTCCGTAGTCCAATAGTACCCGCATTGTTTCCTTTCTCTGATATAACATCAAACACATAAACATTTCCTTCCTTTCTGGGATTATCCAACGTCCCTTCGAAGTCATCATTTCCTAAGAAATACAAAATAGAACCCCATTCTGGAATATCGATACCGTTGAAGTCCTTCCTGCGATTAACGGTTATCTGGAGTTCCCGTTGGTTCTCACTTGATTCTTCTGGATAGAGAAACCAACTTCCTGATGGATATACCGCTTCAGAGAACACCTTAGCCGTGATTTCGAGTGGCTTCTGCTTTTTAGAAGGAGTCTCCTTACTCTGATTCTGGTTGTAATTATTTGATTGTGCCTGTTGCTGATTCGAACTTGCCTGTGCAGGTTGCTCTCCAGTATTATAGAACGACAGATAGTCACTCTGCGCAATTTGCCTTTGGAGTGTCATGTCAACCAAATAGATACGAGCATAATAAGTGTTTTGTCCTGGTAACGGATTAAGCGCATCAACATAGATGGCTTGCCATTGTCCATTAAAGACTGTGCTTGGGTAAGTGCAGGTCAATTGATTTCCCTCTGATATCATATTGTTACCGTCAGCAAACTTGTGGTAAGTGCCTTGCGGTATCTCGATAGCAAGAACTGGAACCAAATTATGCCCTTGCAACCCATTCACTGTCAATGTATAGTGAACCTGAAGCATTGTCCGTCCGTTACTTTGATCCTTTTGATCATAAGTCAAACGCATATTAGAGAAATGTACAGAAGGCTGCACCTGTCGCTGCTGTGTATTCTGTTGTGAGTTATAAGTAAGCCCGCCCAACACGGCTTTTCCCAACTTCTTCAAGAATTGGGCATCGCAATTGATAGATGCGACAAAGCCCAATAATAGCATTAATAGTATTTTCTTCATATTCTTTTCAATTTAATTATTAATCTCCATCAGTAGCACTAAGCCGATTCCTTCACCTACTTGTTCCTGTATCTTTAATCGTCATACCAACCTCATAGTCACCCGAGTCAAACATTCCGTATGTATACCCAACACTTCCATATGGTAATTTCATTTCTTCTGCCCCATCATATAGTTTTTCCCATTTTCCGCCATAGAGAGCAGTCATCTCCTCCTTGAATCTGTTGCAAAGATTAATAGCGGCTTCCTCAGATTCAACCATGTTGCCAAAAGAAACTGTATTCACACGATTACCTTCTGTGTTGATACTTATTTCTTGCATCACGCCATTAACCCTACCTTTCAAAAATACCAAATCGTTATCTTCACTACTCCCACTACCTTTAGTAAATCCTCTCTGACGCAGTGCTTCGATAAATGGCTTTGGTTCTCCCCCAAGTTGAAGTCCTAGAAACTCCATATGTTTGTCTTCCTGTACCTCTTGCTCTTCATCTTTCTTTGCATTCTCTGGCTTAGATGTCAAACCATCTTTCACCCCTAAAAGGACCTTACCCTCTTCTGTCAAGAAACCTGTAATATCACCCATTGGTACGGTAATCGTATTCCAGAAATGACTACCATACAGATACAGCACCTTGCAACTATCCGCTATAGGGCACAAATAAGTATAATCCATCAGCCAACCTTCGTCGATGTCTTTCTGATCCTTATCACCATATTTTTGGATTAGTTTCATGAGATCATCTACAGGAACACTTGCAACCTCTGCATCTTCCATCAGATGTCCGTCAGACAGTCTGATTATTTTATAACACTCACTGGGAGCACCATTGCCAAAGACACCGTCAGTGACATGGAGGAATACCGCCTGGTCGTTTTGATACTCACACTCTACCATCAAGTCAAAAGCCAATGCACCAGCAGGATCATATTCTCCAGTGGTAATTGCCTTTTGAAAATAGTCGACAAGGTTCTTACAGACATCCTTCAAAGGTCCCTCGACGGGCTGTTTTAGTTCCTCTTCAACTTGCGATTCCTTGATGATGGTTCGGATTCCTTCTGCTACTCGATTCTGCACCTCACCCTCCCCGACTGGGATGTCAACAGAAAGTGTCATACCTGCGATACCTCCTTCGGGAGACGTAACACTCACCTGCTCATCAAACTTCTCAAACTGGATAGGGCTAAAACTATTGCCACCACATGCCGCTAACAAGCAGGCAATTCCGAATAATAATGTTTTTCTCATAATATAGCATGATTTTAGATTCAATTGCAAAGATACTAATTATTTCTGATTATGCAAACATCTTGATATGTATGTCTTCCCGGTAGAGGATTCAATATTGCCAATAAAGTCCATATTATTAAAAATGTTCTTTTCATTGTCTTTAATTTAATCGCCATTTTTCATCCAGTCCTTCATATTTTCTCTCACTTTATCGATGTACTCCTGGCGCATTTGATCACCTCTCTTTCTAATTTCCAAAGCCTTTTCATAAGTCCATCGTTCTATGACAGCCTTTGAAACATCGACAAGGAGAGGCAATCGATCTATCGACATACTCAGAAAAACACCTTTATGCAATATCTCGCCGTCTTTATATGGGTTGGGGATAACTGTATCTGCGTAATCAACGACCTCCACAGAATCAGTATCAACCTCCAATCCATCTTTCAACGCAGTCTGAGGCTCATCTATACCGTCCTTAATATAGACGGCTTCCTCCCTATCATTATAAAAGACCACGCAAAGATGGTCAAGGCTTGCGAATGCTTTCTCTGCATCAGATATCTTGATGTCAAAGTTAAAGGGGAATGCAAGTAACATGTTTTTCTCGTAGCCCTCCAAAAAAACACCTTCATTTGAGACCACCTGTACTCCTAACCCATCATCTGCTTTTATAGATATGGTCTTTCCGCCCATCTCCTTTAAAAGTAATTGGGTCTCTTCATTTAGTTTTTCCAATAGATTCTCAGCCTCACGCTTTGTCTCACACGCATAAACCTTCACTTGACCATCCATCACAAATTCTGCCACCTCTTTAAAAGGACGTGAATTGTTCGTACTGGCAAAGCATCCACATAACAGGAAAGCCGCCATTATAAAATACACACTTTTTCTCATATCAATAAAACTTTAGTTAATAATACGATCCTCTAACTCTGCGTTCCCTTATATCATACACTTTCCTATCCACCATCTTCACATAGCCCAAATGACGCCAGTATTTAACTTTGTCATGTTCTACAATCATTGGGGCTCGAAGATGTTTCCCATCAAAAGAGCCTGCCACTCCCGCATTTATTATCTTTCCGTCTTCTGTACAAAGGAAAAAGAACACACCGAAACTTTTCCACTCCTTCAATTGTTTTGCAAGACCTTCTGGGTATGACGGAACAAATTCCATAACAAAATTCAACGAGCCGTTTGTGGCAACCCAACTATCAATAACGACAGATTCTATTTCCATACCTTCAGAAACATTATCTTCCCTTATAGGAATTTTTTTACCTACAACTTCCGAAGAATATTCTTGAAGTTCTTGTGCGATAGTTTGCCTGTTCATACTATAAATATTCAATTTCTCATAGGCATCCAACATATCACCAAAAATCCTTTTATAAGTGGGTTCCTCCGATGAAGACCTGGTTATAGATATGGATTCTTGCGATTCTGAAGCATTTTTCTGTTTACATCCACAAACGAGGGTCAGGCATACTAGTGCCAACAGGATTAAATGTACTTTCACTTTCATATATTAAATCGAACTTGATTCCACATCCTAATATTCATTTGCCAAAGCATTTCCTACCCTCTACGGTGAGGAAGCGTTCTATTTCACTCATAGGAACGTCAAGGGTTTCCCAATCATGAATACCATATAAATATAGTACCTTGCATCTGCCTGCCGCAGGGCTAAGATAGACCTCATCCATCAAGAATGACTCATTAAAATCCTTTTGCTCCGCAGTTCCATATTTATTAATAAGCCTGACAAGATCTTCAAATTTGACATTGAACACTTCCTGCTCTCCCATTAACCTTCCATCTGAGACTCTGACTATCTTATAACTCTCAGAAGGTCCACCATTGCTATAGACGCCATCGGTGACATGAAAGAAGACAGCATAGTTGTTCTGATACGCTTTCTCTACCAGCAGTTCACAAGAGACACTACAACCAACATCGATGGTTCCTTTTCTGATGCCTGTAGGGAAATAAGTAGCCAGTGAATTAGCAATATTCCTGATAGGACCAGTCACAGGTCGTTTCATTACCTCAAGGACCATCGATTGCCTGATGATTTCCCTGATACCATTATTAATTTTAGATTGGCGAGGACCTTCCCCAACAGGAATGTCAAACTTTAATGTCAGTCCTGCTTCTCCACCTTCTGGACATCTTGCTCCAGTAGTCCTTTTGTAAGGTTTGAACGTAACCTGCGCCTCACAATTGTTTGCGAATGCCATCATCAGGCAAGCAATAGAAATAAAAAATAAAGTTCTTCTCATAGTCATTTAGCAATTAATTTACTAAGTTTCGCAAATGATGGTACACATTGAGGATGTACCTTTTTGACACGCCTTCAATAGTATTAGCCTTACTTATTCACCCTCCTTGATATTATTTTAAGTCAATGTAATAAAAAAAGAATCTATCCTTTTCTGAATCATAGTTAGTGTAGAACCAATCATCTTCTTCTATACTCTTTGAGACGTTAGCATACGAGAGACCGTCAAGTTCTGGGTCTACTCTAAACGACCGACTACGATGCCAGTAATCCCCCTCTTTATCTTCAACATACATATTGGAGTGCAAATGCTTCCCATCAGAAACGGCTTTGTGAACTCTGACGTGACTGGTGGTATAAGAGGACATACTCATAAAGGTGCGTTCGGTTCTTGTCTCTGCACAGAAACTTTGCAAAGCCGGCTTGCGAATCTTTTCAAGGATTTCTTGGTTGCTGGTATGGTACAACTGACTGATGGTGTAACCCTGTTTGCCGTCACCTTTCTTGTCGCAGCCCACGAGTACTATAGTTATAGCACATAGCAGGGCTAATATTGTAGTCTTCATCTTTTTCATTGTCTGTATTGGTTTCTTTTCGTTTCTTTTAGTCGTTCTGCTCTTTCATCCCTTCCGTCCACAAGAATAATTTTAGATATTCGTTCAAAGTCGTCAGCGTTATATGTCTCTATACACATATCAAAGGGTAGAATCATTTCTGCTCCTTTGACATAGATCGTTCTCTTGTTTTCTATTCGATAGTCGTCTTTATGGCGCAGATTGTCGAAATTGGTGATGTAAGCACACGCCTCATTCCCGTCCATACCTATTGCCTGTAATAGACTGGCACCATAACCAACAGGTATCATATTGCTGATTTCATCTTCGCATATATCCTTGGTCAAACGAATTTTGCAAAGCATTCTCACGCTGAAGTGACGGTTATCGAACTCAACCCCGTAGACCTCGGCAGGCCATACTACTTCAATCCCGTCAATCTCAGATGTCGTGGGGATACTATATCCCTCCAACTCAATGTTAAACCGCTGCCCCTCTACATACATCTGTTTCTCGATGAATGCCCAGTGACCTTCAAGGCTGCCTCGTGGTGCACCCTCCAGTTTCTTCACCTCTTCTGTAAGGTCTTTCAAAGTTGCCATTTTGCGGTCAGAACCACAGGACGCACATATCATTGCCATCAGAATGGCTGTTATTATCTTTTTCATATCTGCTACGAATGATATTTATATCCAGTTGGGAAATATCTTCCATCGGCCGCTGGGTGTTTTGTCTAAGACAAAGTAATCTTTTACCTCTTTTCCGCCTCTATTTACTACTATGGCTGTAATAACCACACTATTAGACTCACTGCTTTCTTTGGTGGTTACGACTCTCAGTAGATTATCGGGCATCCTCCTATAAAGACTTTCATTCGCCAATGCTGCTTTGCAGCGTTGGACTGCCTCCCAGTCCTTGAGATCAAAGTAGCGGTTGACATCATCGATGTTCTTGTTATGCAGTGCCTCAATCCCTTTCTTCAGCACCTCTTCGGGACTGGATGGATTGTTTGAGCCACAGCCTGCCATCATCAGGCAAGCAATAGAAATAAAAAATAAAGTTCTTTTCATAGTCTTTGATTTTATTTATTCATAATTAGTGTCCCTATTTTGCTAATGTTCTCATATCCATATTAATCTAATATAAGAATATGACAGGTATGGATATAATACTCCAAATAATCACCAAAATGAGAGTTAGCAGCCAAACACATAAGAATCCTATCATATAGACGAACAGGCAATAGAGCACTTTTGTCAACAAAGAACTTTTACCTAATTTTGTAGAATATGCAAAAATAGCAATGCTAGCAACAGGTATAATCAGAAATTGTGCTAATGACTCAAACATTGTGGTTTCATACAAGGAACTCCCGAAGAGAATAGTTAAGATTATTAGTGCGGCACATGCAATAAACCAAGTGGTAATTGCTTTACGGGCTATCAAGGCATTACTCTCCATCGTGTTGAGAAATAGTTTATGCTCAATGCGTTCTACAACACTCATACATTTGTTATGAATATATGCAAATAAACGCAAAAGGCTGTATGCAACGCCAGTTCCTAAGAGTAAAAGGAAAAAGGCTGCTGTGAAGTATTTTCTAATACTTTCTCCATTACCTTCTCCCAACTTATGGTCGAAGCCATCTGTAAGTATGTAAGTAAAAGCAAATACTGCAAAAAGAGGGATGATAGTTGAAACTACCCTATGGATCTTTCGCTTGTAGAATACACCCATACTTATAATACTGTAGATGGGGGCTACTATCATGATTAATCCTATGATTATTGTAAAGACCATATCACTTTTGTCTGTTTGTAGCATCTCGTTGCCAGAACTCATGAAGTAATGTAGAACTTGCCAATGTGACAATTCCCCTTGCCATCCATGTAGAAATGGAACGTAAAAGCATACATAAATTAAATAGAGGGACAGGAGAATGCCTCCAATGCGTATTACCCAATCTATGGTTTTCTTTATATCATAGGTCTGGACCATCAAACACATACTATTGCTTGTCATAGAGGAAAATATTGCAAATCTTTTGCGTGTCGTTATAATAGACAAGACAGAGTTTGTATTAGTTGACCCAATATTTGTTTCAACCGAATGCTGTGGCTCTATATTAGTTGACTCAACACTTGTTTCAGCCGAATGCCGTGGCTCTATATTAGTTGACTCTACACTTGTTTCAACCGAATGCTGTGGCTCTATATTAGTTGACCCAATATTTGTTTCAGCCGAATGCTGTGGCTCTTTTTCTGTTGGCCATAACAGTCTAATGATTATGAGTGCGATAGCAGAAAACAAATAAATATAAAAACCCACTTTATATTCTATCAGTTTATCAAGGCTGAAGAAAGACGATGATAATTGATGATTTAATATATACAAGAAAAAGAGTAATGCTCCTATGGGGGCATAAGCACCAAAATCTAACTTGTTTTTCTTATTTGCCACTAATACCAATAGGTTTCCAACAGGTATCGCTATCATCAAGAAGAAGCCAAAAAGGAATGACCCTTCAGACCCTTCATTACTTTTAAGAGACATTGTTGTTAATTCCCAAAATGAGACTGTTTGCTTTCCCATAATTGAGAATGTTGGCATAAACAAGGCGGCAATCATTAATATATTAGCCACGATAGCACCTGTTCGGTGAGAGTTTTGTGATTCTTCCATAAATCTTCAATTACTAAATGTTATTAATCGTATATAAAAATTTCAATCCTTTTACATGAAGCAAGTCATCTGGATAAACATACCGTTTGCTTCCGACATCCTTAAACACATCACATCCTATAGCCCTAGTCACTTTAACGACTAACTCCGTACAATAAAGTTCATGAGAGTCTCTAAAATCAAAATGATGGTCAAAGGGAATCCTTTTTGCAAGTAACGAGTCAAGAATTATTTGGATACGTCCTGTGTCTGTTAATGTGGGAATTCTGTAAAAACTGAGCATTGTTGCATTGCTCGTACAGATATAGTCATGAAAAGACTCACAAATAATAGTGTCGGTATCAGCAGACATATGAACCATCATGCTTTCATCATCATTACGTACAACAAACCCTACATGAGAAAAAACCGCATCACGGTTTGACGCAGTTCTTACCATGTCACTCTTCATCGATTGCCCTGCGCAAAAAACCAGATCCCCTGTCTTAAGAAGTCCGACTTCATGTGTATTCGGAGTACGGCAAAGAGGCTGTCCCTTTTGGCAACTTATAACACTAAATACCAAAAGAGTACAAATACAAATCTGATCTTTTTTGCACATATAGGCTCTCTTCAACTAGATAAGCATTACTATACCGCCAATAACGGTAGAATAAAAAATGGCTCTGATTCTGCGACTCTCAATCCCATATTCACAGTTGCAAAAATGGGAAAACCTTGAAGTTTGGAGGAATCTTTTAACAAGAATGTATTTGTTTTCACTTCCATACCCAATAAATCTGCCTTATTAATAAACCAAATTGTTGCAAGCATCGGATTACTGCCACCAAAAGGTATACCAAATAGTTTTCTCACAACAGGGAGATTTGCTGAGTCAAGAGTATAAGGGCGCGGTCCATTAGGAGGATATTTTGAGACAATCTTACCCCCCATCACAAGCAAGGCTTCTTGTCCTGCCCTCACGTTTAACTGTGTAGCGGCTGAGAGATTCCGTTCTGGATATTCGTAAGCGAATATTGTCTGCCCTTCAAAATCAAAATTCGCATGATCAATTAGTGCCATAATTCTTAATTGTAATTATTCATGTTGTTTGAAAACAATCTCTTCTACTTCTCTAATTTTATAAACTAAAGAACACCACTACATTATCATATTAATAATAGAACACATAGTTACGCAAATAATTAAAGAATGACCAAATGAACAGTGTGAAGATTACAATAGACGTAACAATAAGAGCGATGACCCATGACACTGTATGTTCAGTATTATCGTAATCTGTAGATGTTGTACCATCACTCCACTTGGTGGTGGTCTTTATTGTCCTTGCCCCCAATATCATACCACCTAATCCTGCAAATACAGCACCCATGCATCCTTTCCCGTTTGAGCCATTCAGTTCCCTATCAAACAACAAAAAGGTTGGCGTGAGACTTGACATATAATAGATGCCCCCCATAAGAATAACGAACAACGCCATTTGGTAGCCCCCTTCCTTTCCTGCAATAAAGATGAACAGCGCTGCAAAGAGTGCCACTAAGATTAGTAAAACCATTGAACCATTAAACTGACGTTTGCGACCATCCGCCCCAACGGACAGGTAAACGTTGCATATGTCAATGAGGTTCTTATCCGTAGGCTTAAGTGCCCTTATTTGATTAAAAGTATCAATAGCGTGATCCATCTCTTTTTTGGAAGTATAGAGTCTTGCATCGTTGACATTTCCAGGAATCGGAGTCCATTGCGCATATTCGTCATCCATTAACTTGCTGCATTGTTCATACTCTTCTTGTGACATCAAGACGGGCAATCCTTCTGCCTCACGCTGGGCTTTCATCTCTTCCAAGGATATGGGAGCAAATGGATTTTTTCGTATAAATAACTCATATATCATGTGAACTACCATGATAACAGAAAGAACTAAAATCAATATTACAATAGCGACTTCAGTAAAATCATCACTCTCGTTATAGGTCTGAGCCATCAAACACATACTGTTGCTAGCCATAAAGGCGAAAATTGCAAATCTTTTCATAGTCTTATCGTTTTTAGTTATAATGATGGCAACAAAGTTAAATCTTTTCATCATACTACACAATAGCGGAAAACCGCCATTTTGTTGCTTCAAATTTACTGGGTTGCCAAATAGTCTCGTAAGTTAACACTAAACACGTAAGATTTATGGATAAACTGATCATTATTTGAGAGAAAATAATTATCTTTGCAACCGGCATTAACTTAATACGCATTAAATTAACACGCATTAGATACCGTTACACAGATAGGCTTGTCAATGGAAGATATGTAAAAACCTGCGATAGAATATGGCAAGGAGATTATGCTTTTTATGGTTAATCCTGTTCTCTATAAATGTATGGGGAGCGAATGACAGTATCCTTGTAAAAGGTATTGCACAGGCAAGCAGAATGGCTTTGCGTAACCAGAATGACTCCGCTATCGCACTGGTTGACAGTCTGCTGCCTTACGCAGTACAAAGGAAGGCTTTAGTACAGGAGGCATCGCTTCATTACATTCTCGCTACATGCTATGATAACAAAAAAGAGAGACAGAAAGCCATACAAGAGTATATAACTGTCATGATTATTGCCGACCAAGCGGATTTTGTCAACAACGCCGTCAAGAATCCTTCTCTATACAATTTGATGATGCCCACCTTTGTTCAGACTGCTGTATTGACAAGAGACTTAGGCTGGAAGGAGCAGAGTGTCAATTGTTCCAAGACGGGTATTACCTGGGCTATGAGATGTCCCCAAAAAGAACTCGTAACTTCAAGTATGCCTGTGTTTGGGTCAATCTTGATAATGAATAAAGAATATGAAATAGCGTATGAACCTCTAAAACAGGCTTATGATTACGCCATTCAAATAGGTGACACAGATAACGCTCTCGGAATTGTCATGTCACTTATTGAGGCTGAGGAGCATATACACCATGTATCTCCAGAGAAGAATCCATGGATAAAAGTAGGAGAACGTCTAATGCCGAAGACCAAGGAAGACAAGATATCGCTGGCTTTCTTGAGTACTGCCCATAACTCAATGATCAAAGAACTGGAGCGACGAGACTCTGACATGATAAGAAACAATACAGGAACAAGAGATACTACACGCACCAAAACACCTCAGATACTACAGGCAAGAAACGACTCCATACAGCATCATATCCAGTATGTTCATGTGAGGAATGTGCGGATTGTCAAAATCGGTCTGACCATCATCGCTCTCCTTCTTTTGTCTTTCGGTATATACACCCTGTGGCAACGTCATGTACGGAGAAAGCGAGAGACCCAACGCTATATTGAAGGACTGGAACAGGAGCGTAACCGCTTGGCGAAAGAATTGCATGACGGTGTAAGCAATCAGCTCTTGGCTGTCGAGATGAAACTGAACGAGGAGGGCACAAAGGAGCAGGCAATACAGATGCTCAATGAAAGCCGTGAGCAGGTTCGGCGTGTAAGCCATGAACTAATGCCACCAGAGTTCTCTTATGCCACCCTCGACGAGGTGATATCCCACTATGTTCTTGAACTTGATGAGGTCAATCATTGTGACATCAGTTGCCATCTGAATCCACCTGATGCCGACTGGAGCACTATCCCACCCCAAGAGGCATTGGAGATATACCGTATCGTGCAAGAAGCCATTGGCAATGCCCTTAAACATTCTGGTGCTACAACCATTGCTGTGGGTATGCACAAAACAGGACAGGAGACGGCAATCACCATCAGTGACAATGGGACTTCAGATGAGAAGACCACCACATCAGGTATTGGCATACGTACCATGAAGCAGCGTGCCCAACTCATTGGAGCCACTTTGGAATTCAGGAAAAACAAATATGGACATGTAGTAAAACTCTATATTGAGTGAAAATCACGGGAATCCACTATTGCAAATTCGCCAACTTCTTATAATTTTGTAGCCAAAATAAAAATAACGGCTCTCTGATGAACGATATTTGCGCAAAAATCCGTATATTTGCAAACCGTTTCCTTTTCGGGGATGGTAGACATAATATGTTGAGGAAGCGTTATAGGCTTATCTCCAAGTTGATGAATCTCGACAACTCATCAGTGAAGAATTATGGAATAAGTATAGCGTTCTCACCCTATGAATGGATATATACTTTCAGTGTATATACAGGCAAAGGGCGTGGAGCCGTTATTTATTATCCTAATTCTGGGCTGTCGAGAGCCTATCAACTGGATAATGGCGGTTACGCGCCTTTCTGTATATAATATAATAAGGTATGTGTAGCGATATCAGAAAATATAAATTAGAAGACCTGTCGATAGCCATCGTTGATGACCATGAGGTAGTACTTGAGGGTATGAAAAGTTATATGGAGAAGAATCACATAGAACGTATCGAGACCTTCAAGACGGCTCTGTCGTTACTGGACAGGATGTCTGCCAAACACTTCGATATCTATATTGTGGACATCGAATTGCCAGACATGGAGGGGGCTAAGTTGATTGACGAGATACGGAATCTTCATCCCCATGCTAAGATTATAGTGAACACCATACACGAAGAGATGTGGGTGGTACGAAAGATGGCTGAGAAGGAAGTCGATGGCGTGATGTATAAGTCTGGACAATTAGACCAACTGATTGATGCCGTTATTGTAGTATCAGAAGGCGGGCAGTATTTCTGTAGCAAATTCAGGAAGATGAATAACAGGAATAAACTTCAGAATGAAGTGCTTAGCAGACGTGAGATGGATGTTCTACAAGCAATAGCCCAGGGGCACTCGACTAAGGAAATAGCGAAGATGTTGTATATCTCAGAGAACACCGTGGAGACTCATCGGCAGAACTTGTTCGCAAAACTAAAAGCACACAATATGGCTGACCTTATTATCAAGGCAATCTCATGTGGCTATATTAATCCTAATAACATAAAATAAAATACTTTTCTGTTCTCGCTTAATCGAAATTTTTGTACCTTTGGACTGTCGTCCGAAGGTACTCACGCTCGGAAAATTGCAAAATTATTTGCATTTTCGCTCGCTTAATCGTATCTTTGCAGCAAATTTTAACGCTTTGATGAAGAAAAACGCCTCTTTGATCGGGATTTTGATGGTGGTCGCAGGTACTTTGCTCTTACTTGCGGGCTATCTTCTTCATCACACCACCAACATGCTGTTAGGCGCTGGACTCGTCTTGATCATAGCCGGCATCATCGGCTATATCCAAGGCATCAAGCACGCCAACCGCTATTAATCCCTGATAGCCTCCGCCACTTGCTCGGCAATCTGCGTCATGCCTTTCTGTGAAGGATGCCCCCACTGCTTATCGATGTCGTGCAACTGGATATAGGGGACATGGTAATGGTCGCAGATGGTCTTCATCGAGATGGTGACGTTCTCTGACAGGATATCATTAATGATCACATAGATATCCGTTCCTGGATAACGGTTCTGAAGGTTGGCGAGCAGATATGCCATGGCGGGACGGAACTTGAAGAGGTCGTGCCGACTCCAGTCGCTATACTTATAATCCCCGATAGGCGATTTCGCCCACGTGTCGTTCGTGCCGCCAAAGACGAGGATGATATCTGGAGAGCCCAAGTATCTCAAGCGGGTGCAATAGGAGCGGTCGCTATAGTCCTCGCCCTTATAGCCTGTGTGGCAGATGGTGGCTCCCGAGAACGAGTTGTTCTGGCAGAGTCGATAGCCGTGCTCACGGATCAGTTGGTGCCACCACAACTGGCGGATGTCCTGCACGTCGTTATTCTCCGCTTTCTCCTGCGGATACCATACGTAGTTGCTGTCTGGCAGCACGTAGCCCTTGAAGGTGCTGTAGGAGTCGCCTAAAATAGAGATCCCACGTCTCGACTGTGCCTGCATGCCCACGCAAGCCACTACCGTAAGAATGAAAAGCAATATTCGTCTCATGTCGTCTTGAGGTTAGTTAAACAAAAAACTCACTGAATGCCTGATTCAATGAGTTTCTTTTGCGGTGCGTACGAGACTCGAACTCGTGACCTCCTGCGTGACAGGCAGGCATTCTAACCTACTGAACTAACGCACCAGTTTCTGTTTTGCGGGTGCAAAGGTAGACAGAAAATCTTATACTGCAAAACTATTTTTGTTAAAATTTATAAAATTCTCTGCAATAAAATGGCATCATGGTATCGGTTTCCGTCGTACAACCAGTCGGTCAAACGGGCTGACTCCTTGAAAGCCAGTTTGTTAAACAGATTCTGAGCCGCCGCATTCTGTTCATCGATGATGACATAGACTTGATGGAGATGGAGAATCTCAAGGGCGTATTGCAGAATATCCTTTACGGCGGCCTTTGCCACGCCCTGCCGCCGATATGCCGTCTTGATGACAATGCCCAGTTCGGCACGTAGATGCTGCGGATCGAAACTCACGATGTCGGCGATGCCCATGACCTCACCCCTCTCGTCCTCAATAATTAGGCGCACCTGTCGGTCGGTATAGATGTCGCTGCTGGCATGGGCGATATAGTCATGAAGGGTATAGCGGGAATAGGGGACATTGGTCCTGCCCACATTCCATAAGGACCTGTCGTTCTCTATCATATAGAGTGCGTCGAGGTCCTCTGGCTCTATGGCTCTCAGCCTAACTATTTTTTCCATCATAGTCTTTACGGGGATTGACGAAACGGCGCATCCGCCGCCCCATCATTTGCAGGAGGGCAAGTGACGCACGGAAATAGATAGCCGCCTGGATGGGCAACGAGAAGAAGAAACTCAGATGGCTGTAATGCTTACGGAAGAAGATAAGCATCGCCTGATAGAACACATGGACATAGCGGAACGACGACTTCTGGGTTGACTCGCCCTTGTAGTGGATGATGTCATAGGGCAGATACCAGTTCTGCCAACCGCCATGCAACATGCGGTACGACAGGTCGATGTCCTCGCCATACATGAAATAGTCCTCGTCCAGAAGCCCTATCTGGTCGAGTGCCTGACGGCGCAGCAGGCAGTAGGCACCGCTCACGACCTCTATCTGACAAGGCTCGTCCCAAGGCAGTCTGCTCATATAGTAGCGACGGGTAAAGCCCAGCATCTTGAGCATGGCGACCCACGGGGTCGGGATGGCACGTCGTGACTCGGGGGCGGGAGTGCCCTCACGGGTCAGCATACGGACACCTGCCCCACCCGCCTCGGGATGGGCATCCATGAAGTCGACACAGGAGCGGATGGTCTGCTCGTAGACGACGGTATCGGGGTTCAGCAGCAGCACATACTCCGACTCTGACGCACGGATAGCCTGATTGTTGGCACGGGAAAAGCCGACATTCTCCCGATTGGCGATCAGGCGCACGCCCATATCATGCGACTGCAGATAATTGACGGTATCGTCCTTCGAGCAGTTGTCGACAACGACAATCTCCCCGTCAAGACCCTCCATGGCTTTGTGAACACTCTCGATGCACTGCACCAGGTACTCACGCACGTTATAACTGACGATGACAACGGTTAATTTTTTCTGGGCCATACGAAAGGAATACAAATCAGCAGCACGACACCCAGATAGAAGAAGGGCGTGGTGCGATAAACGAGGTAAAGAATGATGTTTGCCAGCAGGGGTAGCCCGATAAGCAGCATACGCCGCTGCCAACTCCACTTGATAAGACGCAGCCCCAAGTAGGCGCACAGGAGTGTCGCCAGTTCCATCAGGGTCGTCAGTATAAACTGTAATGTTTCGGCATTCATATTTGATCCTTTTTTATTTTCCCTCAAAGGGAGTGCGGTTAAGTATCGACCTTCCCAAGGTCACCTCATCGGCATACTCCAACTCATCACCGACAGGGATGCCACGGGCGATGACACTCAACTTCACATCGTAGGCGGCAAGTTTGCGGAAGATATAGAAATTGGTGGTGTCGCCCTCCATCGTGGAACTGAGGGCAAGGATGACCTCTTGGATGTCCTCCTCCTCCACCCTCCTCACCAGAGAGTCAATCTCCAAGTCAGCGGGTCCGATACCGTCCATGGGTGAGATGACACCCCCAAGGACATGATACAGTCCCGTGTACTGCTGGGTATTCTCCACGGCCATCACGTCCTGTATGTTCTCCACTACACAGATCGTGGAACTGTCACGACGGGTATCCGCACAGATCGGACAGAGGCCGGCATCCGAGATGTTATGGCAACGGCGGCAGTAATGCACCTCTTGCCGCAACTTACCCACTGCCTCCACGAACGACTGCACGTCCTCCGGGTCTTGGCGCAACTGATACAAGACCAGCCGTAAGGCGGTCTTCCTCCCGATGCCAGGCAGTTTGGAGAACGCCTGCACTGCCTTTTCCAGCAGTTGTGATGGATATTGTTGTATCATATCTCAGTCTTCTATTTCAGAGAGTTCCAGCCAGCGCATGGACTTCTCGTCAAGTTCTTCTTTTAATATAGGGAGTCGCTTGCTCTTCTCGGTCAACTCCTCCACGCTCAACGTACCGCTGCATAATTGCTCCTCCAGGGCATGCTGCTCCTCCTCCAAGGCGGCTATCTCACGCTCTAACTGCTCAAACTCCCGTTTCTCCTTGTACGACATGCGGCGACGGTCGTCATGGCGATGGGTCTCTCTTGGCTGACTAATATTATTAGATTTACTGGAACTACTAGTATTATTAGACTCCATCGCAGCCCACTCCCGATACTGCGTATAGTTGCCGGGGAAGTCCTTCACCTCGCCCTGTCCTTTGAACACCAGCAGGTGGTCGACCACCTTATCCATGAAATAGCGGTCGTGGCTCACCACGATCACACAGCCGGGGAAGTCCTGCAGGTATTCCTCCAGAATCTGCAACGTCACGATATCCAGGTCGTTGGTGGGCTCGTCAAGCACCAAGAAGTTTGGGTTCCTCATCAGCACCGTGCAGAGGTAGAGTTTGCGACGCTCTCCCCCACTCAACTTATACACATAATTATATTGTTGCTCGGGAGTGAAGAGGAAATACTGCAACAACTGGGAGGCGGAGAGTTTCCTGCCACCCCCCAAGTCGACATAGTCGGCTATCGCCGTGATGACGTCTATGACTTTCTGGTTAGTATCAAACAGAAGACCCTCTTGTGAGAAATAGCCGAAGCGTACCGTCTCACCAATGACGATGCGTCCCTCGTCCGGCTGCACTTGCGAGAGCAACATCTTGATGAAGGTAGACTTCCCTGTGCCATTGTTCCCCACGATGCCCATCTTCTCAAAACGGGCAAAGTTATAGTAGAAGTCTTTGAGAATGACGACATCATCAAAAGCCTTCGAGATATACTGGCACTCGAATATCTTCGAGCCGATATACACATTTTTCGCCTTCAACCGTAACTGGCGCTCCTCCATACGCTGTTTCGCCACCTTCTCCAACTCATAGAAAGCCTCCTCACGATAGCGAGCCTTATGCCCACGAGCCTGCGGCATGCGACGCATCCACTCCAACTCCGTGCGGTAGAGATTGTTGGCACGGGCTATCTCCGCCCGCTTGGCGTCGATGCGCTCCTGCCGCTTCTCCAGATAATAGGAGTAACTGCCCCGATAGGTATAGATAGTATGGTCGTCCAACTCCAAGATGACGGAGCAGACACGATCCAAGAAGAAACGGTCGTGCGTCACCATCAGCAAGGTCCTGTTACCTCTTGCCAGATAGCCCTCCAACCATTCTATCATCTCCAAGTCGAGGTGGTTGGTAGGCTCGTCGAGGATCAACAGGTCGGGCTCCATCAGCAACACATTGGCGAGAGCCACCCGCTTCTGCTGACCGCCACTCAACTGTCCCATCGGCTGCCCGAGGTCACGTATCTTCAGTTGCGTCAGCACCTGCTTTGCCTTCAGCACTTTCTCCTCCTCCCCATGATGATTGAAACAGGCGTCGAGGACACTCTCCTCCGGGTCGAACTGCGGAGACTGCTCCAAGAAGCCGACGGTCAGGTCACGACGGAAGATGATATCACCAGTGTCATGTCCCTCCTTTCCCGCCAATACAGAGAGCAACGTCGACTTACCCGTGCCGTTTTTCGCTATCAAGCCCACCTTCTGCCCCTCAGCGATACTGAAACTGATATTGCTAAACAGGTTCAGTGCGCCGAAAGACTTCGACAGGTTCTGCACGTCAACGTATGGGGTATCCTTCGCCATTATTGCTTCATCTCCTTATTGATTTGCTCGATATAGTCAAGGACCTCATCACGTCCCTGTTTCTTCTCCGCGGATGTCAGGAACATAGGAGGCAACTCCTCCCAGGTCTCCCGCAACTTCTCCTTATACGCCTCCACACTTTGGTTTGCCTTAGTCGCCGACAACTTATCGGCTTTGGTGAAGACGATAGAGAAAGGAACGCCAGAAAGTCCTAACCACTCGATGAACTCCAAGTCAATCTTCTGTGGCTCCAAACGTATGTCCACCAATACAAAGACATTCACCAACTGCTCGCGTTGCAGGATATAGCCACGTATCATCTGGTCCAGTTGGTCGACCTGTTTCTTAGAGCGTTTGGCGAAGCCATAGCCGGGGAGGTCGACCAGATACCACTCCTTATTAATAATAAAATGGTTAATGAGCAATGTCTTTCCCGGTGTCGAGGAAGTCTTCGCCAACTTCTTGTTACTCGTCAGCATATTGATCAAACTGGACTTTCCCACATTCGACCTTCCGATGAAGGCATACTCGGGCTTCGTGTCTTTAGGGCACATGCTCACCATGGGAGCGCTCAAGGAGAATTCTGCTGTCTTGATATCCATTGTTCTATTTTATTTGGCGACAAAGGTACGATTAAGTGAGCAGAAAACCAAAAGAATTTTGAGTTTTCTTGAACGTGAGTACCTTCGACCAGCAGGGTCAAAGGTACGATTAAGTGAGCAGAAAACCAAATTTATTTGCATTTTTTCGAATGTCACCACTGCCGCCTAAGTATAAATGTACTGTCCCTTTTCAGTAGACACATCAATTGTCTGCTGACATGAAGTCAGCAAGCCTGTTGACTTAGAGTCAGCAAGGTTGTCGACTGGAGTCAGCAACCCTGTTGACTGGAGTCGACAGGCGATTAGGATGCTTCTTTCATATGAAAACGACGGCACTTCACATCGAATATAACGGCACTTACAACTGCAAAGGATGGCATCTGTCACTCGTAGATGCCATCCTTTGTTCGAAGGTACTTACGCTCAACAAATCAAAGAAAAAACAACTTTTTCTTTGATTTGTGCTCACTTATTCGTACCTTTGCACAACAAACCTAAAGAAACACGAAATATGGAAAAGCATGACTTTGTGACCATTGCCGACCTCACCCGTGAGAAGATTCTCTATATGATTGAGATGGCTCAGGAGTTTGAGAAGCATCCCAACCGAGAACTGTTGAAAGGGCGTGTTGTCGCCACCCTGTTTTTCGAACCCTCTACCCGCACACGACTGAGTTTTGAAACGGCGGCAAACCGCCTTGGAGCCCGTGTGATTGGCTTCGCCGACCCGAAGATCACCAGTGGGACGAAGGGTGAGACACTGAAAGACACCATCTCGATGGTCGCCAACTATGCCGATGTCATCGTCATGCGCCATTTCATTGAGGGTGCCGCCCAGTATGCCTCTGAGGTCACTGAGGTGCCTATCGTGAACGCTGGCGACGGAGCCCACCAGCATCCGTCGCAATGCATGCTTGACCTCTATAGCATCTATAAGACGCAAGGTACGCTCGACAACCTGAACATCTACCTGGTGGGAGACTTGAAATACGGACGCACCGTCCACTCCCTGTTGATGGCAATGCGCCACTTCAACCCCACCTTCCACTTCGTGGCTCCCAAGGAACTCGCCATGCCGAACGAGTATAAACTATACTGTAAGGAGCACGGCATCAAGTTTCAGGAGCATACCGCCTTCAACGAGAAGGTGATAGCGGATGCCGACATCCTGTATATGACCCGTGTGCAGAAGGAGCGTTTCTCCGACCTCATGGAGTACGAGCGGGTGAAGAACGTGTATATCCTCAATAACGAGATGCTGCGCCTTGCCAAGCCCAACATGAAGATCCTGCATCCGCTACCCCGTGTCAACGAGATCGCCTACGACGTAGACGACAACCCGCACGCCTACTATATCCAACAGGCTGGCAACGGACTCTTCGCCCGTGAGGCGATTTTCTGTGATGTGCTGGGCATCAGTTTAGACGAAGTAAAGAACGACAAAACCATTATCCTATGAACAAGAACCAAATGCTTGTCGCCGCTATTGAGAACGGCACCGTCATCGACCACATACCATCCGAGAAGACCTATCAGGTGGCACAGTTGCTGAAACTTGCCGACTTGGGGACACCAGTGACTATCGGCTATAACTTCCCCTCCAAGAAACTGGGACGGAAAGGATTCATCAAGGTAGAGAACAAATGGTTTACCGATGAGGAGATATCCCGTCTCTCCGTCGTCGCCCCTAATGTCGTGCTGAATATCATCCACGACTTTGAGGTGGTCGAGAAGAAACCAGTCCGTACCCCTGACGAGATACGGGGCATCGTGAAATGCAACAACCCCAAGTGCATCACCAATAACGAGCCGATGCGAACCCATTTCCACGTGACAGACGGCATCCTCACCTGTCACTACTGCGAGATGGAGCAGGACATAAATAAAGTGGAACTCGTCTGAGTTCCACTTTTTCTTTTATGCTTTTCTGTCCAACAAGATCACGGTTGTACTCTTGTCTTTCATCGAAGGCATCGTCTCACCCACATCAGAGCCGACATAGGTAGGATCACAGATGGTGAACTTACGTCCGTCGAGCATGATATAGTCGCCCGGAACATCCTCCAGGAAGTTGACAGCCATCGCCAGATGACCAGGATAATACACCAAGACGACATCCAGTCCCACCAGATCCCTGACTAAGTGAGAGAGGAGGATAGAACGGTCCTCACAGTCACAATAGGGATAGAAGATGGTCTCCTCGCCGAAGAAAGCACGGTCATAGCCCCATACGTCATCGTCGAAGGCATAGAGCAGACAGCCCTGGTCGGGATTCTCCCGCTTGATGTCCACCGTTCCCTGTACCCACCAGTCTAACTGCTGCACCTTCTCTAAGGGTGACATACCATTCAGTTTGTCACGCATAGGCGGATAGAGTTGTGACGTGATACCTTTCTCCAACGGTGTATTGGCATACATTGCCCAACGTGTCATAAAGTTATTATCTGTATACGAGGAGGGATAGGTATCGTAGAAACTGATGTAGTTCTTGTTTGCCGTCACCGTAAAACTGAAATCCGGATTCCTCGGTGAGGTGATGGTGCGCTCGATGGTAGGATTGTCAGAGAAATCCTGAATGGCGGAGATACGGAGTGACAGGGGACTCTCCTTGGGGAACTTCGCCTTACAGATAGACAACTTGGCATCCTCTCCGATATTGTCGAGCAGGTAATAGCACTCACCATCTACATAGAAGAACGACCTCTTGAAGATGTTACACTGACTGGACACCAGGATATAGAGGGTGCTGGCATCATGGGCGTATCGCATCTTATAGCCCGACTGGGCATACAGGAAGCCCATCACTAATGTAGCCTCGTTGGAGTGCTTGCCATAGAATTTATCAGTCAACGCAAGCAGCATCTGGTAATACGCCCAATCAGAGAACTTATGGCTCTTACGCTCCTGCAAGCAGTCATAGAGCATGTTATCAAACTGGGGCTTGGTAAACTCCTCGATGGCATCAGCCACATCATCGCCACTCAGTCCCTTCAGACGGACACGGCAGTTGTCGCCTATGCGCACACGGCATTTGGTGCCGAAGACATCGAACTCCATATAGTCGTTAGCCTTCTCGGGCACGGGAATCACCTCGGCAAGGGGCTGGGGCTGTTTGGTAGCGGGAACAGGGGCTGCGATAACCTGTTGTACGGCGAGGTTATCGTTGGTACGCTCACGCTTTTTCTTCTTAGCCTCTTTCTTCGCCTGTTTCTCAGCCTCCTTCTGCGGGTCTTTCTTCCCACCACCGAACAGTTTGCTGAACCATGAGGCGGTCTCATCCTCAAACTCAGGTGTGATCATAGGACCCACCCTCTCCTCCTCTGGAATCTGGACAGGCGGCTCGGCACCAAACTCCTCCCATGCCTCACGGACAAACTGGGCATACTCGGCAAGTGCCTTCTTGCGGAAGTCAGCATATTCTTTCTTCGCCTTGTTCTTGAAAGCCTCAAAGTCCTGGCGGAAATTCTTATTCTGAGCCTGCGTGGGTAATACCATGGCAAGCATCAGCAGTTGGATAATGAAGAACTTTCTATTCATGTATCCCCAGAGTTAACTCATTAATCCTTACCTAAATAAGCCTTCAACTCCTCGCTCAGTTCTTTCCCGTTCTTCTCCAACTCTGCACGGATAGCCTCCTTGGCTATCTCCTGAATGGCTGTGGTCTTGGTGACCACACGTACCATCACCTCCTTGTTCTTGTTCTTCAACTCACGGGTAACGACCAGTGGAGTCTGCAAGCGACCCAACTTCTGCGAGAAGATGGTCTTGTTCTCCAGCATCGTTGTCGTGATAGAGGCGGCCTGGTCGTCAGCGAGCATCTTGTTTGCTACCAAGTTATCGACAATACCCGTTGCCTCAGAACTGATCTTGCTAGCAAGGTTCATACGTGCCAGTTCGGTAGCCTGTATCTGGGCAGCGACGAAGTTCTCGGCTGTCGCGCGCCCCTCGCCGTCGTAGTAGAGGGCATTCATATCGTCGTCGTACTGCTCCAGGAACATATACAAACGGTTGACTTGCTTCTCTAAAGGCAGTCCACCAGGAGACACGGTCCATCCCTCCTTCGTCAGTCGCTTTGCCTCTTTCTTTGCGTCCTTCGACACACCTTCTTTCTTTAACGCAGTCTTGTTCTCCTTCAGTCTTTGCTGTACTGAACTCTGACCCATTGCGCTCATAGAGAATGTCAGCGCAACAAACATCACAAGAAATTTCATTGTTTTCATCATTCCTTATTGGTTTTACAAAAATATTAGCCTTAGATTTTATAGAAATCTATGAGTCCTCGAATGCAAAGATAAGGATAAGTAGAGAAAGTGCCAAATTTTTTTGGTACTTTTTTACGTTGACTATCGCCTCGAACTTGTCAAAAGACGAGAAATCTGACAAGGGAGAACAAGTTACTATTCTGGAGCAGTATACCGTTCACCAGCCTCCTTCACAAGCCGGCGGGCAAAGGGCTGAGGATAGCCGGGACGCTCCACCGTCGCTCCTAAGCCATATTTACTACGCTTGAACTGTCCGTTCTCATCCACTGGTTTTCGTGCCATATCATTATGACGGACGATGAGGAATATCGCCAACTGCTTCCAGCGAGCCAGCATCTGCTGCGCCTGCTGGATGCTGTAGTCATTGAGGTACTGCCGCATCTCACCAGATGCCATCCCCTTTACCTTCGCCTCTATCTGAGGCTGTTGCGTCAGATAGGCATGCTGCAAGGAGTCACGCACCTGCTGCAGGTCAGGGAACAAAGCCGAGTAACGAGGATATACCATATTGCTCACCCAGTTGCATACCCAGAAAGCACTCTTGTCTGAGAAGGTCACATCATCAGCCCCTGGCGCATTGAAGCACTCGGGACGACGGGTCATCGAGCAATAGACGGGGACGTAGGCGATCATGTTGGCGTCGTCGTTGCCAAACCAGAAGCAGCCCCCCACCTCACGAGGTAACCAGGAACGCATCTGGGAGACAAAGGAGAATGCCGTCTGCTGCGTAGACACTGGACGCTCGTTGAAGTATTTCTTCCCGTCCACCTTATAATATAAGGGGGTTGGACGATACGGCATCTGCCAGATACCGCCACCAATATCCGTAGAGTCGATCTCCATCGCCGTTCCCTCGAAATGGTTACGCATATCATTCATCACATCCTCGACACTCACTTTTTGGTCGGGAACGACCCAAAGGGGCATGTCCTCCGCCTCCTTATCGAGACCAAGTACCCATGGCAGGTAACGGTCCATGCCTTTCTTATGACGGTTGAAGAAACTCCAGGCACGTGCGTCACAGATACGACGACCCGAGAAATCGGGGAAGGCATAGGTGTTCTTCCAAGAGAACTCCTCGTCCTTGCCTGTGAACCACCCTCTCTTACGGGCATACTTGATGACATTCTTCGAGTAGAGCACGTTCTGCTTGTCTTTCTGGTCAAACACCCCTATCCTACTCTGGTTGGCATGCGCGCAGATTGCCTCATCGGGAATACGGACGGCGACCCATACGGTACGCTCCTTAGACACCTGGCGGTCTGGACCGCATCCCTGCATCTCCAATATCCAAGCCTCGTTAGGGTCACAGATGGTAAAGGTCTCGCCTTCTGAGTAATAGCCATACTGCTCCACCAAGTCCGTCATGATCTGAATTGCCTCCCGTGCCGACTTCGCACGCTGCAGGGTAATATAGATCAGGGAACCGTAGTCGATGATACCCGTGGAGTCAACCATCTCCTCACGACCACCATAGGTCGTCTCACCGATAGTCACCTGCCACTCGTTGATATTCCCCACGACATTATAGGTCTCCAAAGCCTCGTCTATCTCGCCAAGGTATTTATTGGTGTCCCACTCATACACCTGACGCTTGTCGCCCTTCTGGTGCTTGGCGGCAGGATAATGGTACAGGGGCATATAGGCACCGTAGGAGTCTGCGTTATAACTACAGATCACGGAACCGTCGGTACTTGCCTTCTTACCTACGATGAAATTGGTACAGGCATCGCCTGCCGCCGCTAAACAGACAATCGTTGTCAATAACAATACTCTCTTCATAGTCTATTCTTGTTTTAATTTCAATTCATAACTGGCTCCCAACTCTCGGATGCGGGTGGTAATCCATCCGTCTTGACAGACACCTCCCATGTCATGACCACCACTGTCGATATAGAGGCGGGAAGTGTCCACCCCATGGGGAATGGCGATACTCAATTCCACCCATCCGAACAAAGGACACGCCTGCTGGGCAAAGGTATAACGCTTTGACAGGCTCCCCTCCTCTACTTTCGGAATGACGACGGTTCCCTCCTCCACCATACCCGCAGGTATCGTCAGTTGCATACCCGGCAAGGATATCAGGGAAAGACGGTCGTAACAGACATTGTAACGCTGTGGAGGTACCGTGGGGATTGGCATCTCTTTTCCTATCACCGTAAACTCATAATGCGACTCGTTGCCTGTATAGTCACGCAGGATATAGCGTATCTGGTAAGGGCGTTCCTCATTAAAAACAACATAACCGTCGTTCTCGTCAGCCTGTAGGATAGGCAGCGTGACACCTTTGGGAATATACGAGCGCATATACCATGTCTTATAGTGTAGCCAGTGGTCATAGTCGCCCCATGAGTTCACTTGTCGGTTGCTGTAGACAGGGATGCGCCCCACATTGGCACGGAACACCTCCTGACCGTCTACCAGAAGGATGGTCTCACGAATACCATAATGGTTATAAACTCCCTGCATATAGTCGTCAGCCCATAAAGCGAAGCCTACCTTTCCCCAGGCCGTAAACTCCTGGTCCAGACGATGGGACGAGAACCCAAAGGTCTGTTTTCCACTTCCGCCGTTGAACACGCCCTTCCCCCTCACTGGACATGCCATGAAACTATGCGCCTGCGGCGCCACCGAGTCATTCACGTAAGGAGCGATGAAGTCCAACGGGTCCATCATATCCCAAGTGCGAGTGTCATGGATTTCTAAATGAAGATGCGGTCCCGTACTATGTCCCGTATTACCACTGATGGCAATCAACTGCCCTTGGGACACAGGGAAGTCAAGGGGAGTAAAATGGAGGTCTATCTGCTCATCATGCCTGCCAGTACGCTTGACCATCCGCTCCAATTTCGGAGAGAAACGCCTCAGATGACAATAGATACTGGTATAGCCCTCAGGATGGGTGACATAGACGGCATTGCCAAAGCCATACAGCCCAACGGTCAGGCGACTCACATAGCCATCGCCAATGGCATAGATATGCTTGCCCTCCACATTGTCTGTCTTGATGTCTAATCCCCCATGGAAATGGTTGGGACGGGGCTCACCAAAATTACCCGCCAGTGTGATCTTGTAATCCACTGGCGAGTGATATTGCACACTGGCACTAAGAGGATTAGCAAACAGCCAATACCCGATGCCCAATACCCAACACCTAATATTTAGCATGCCTTGAAACTCATGTCGAGTCCTTTGACAGAGTGTGTCAAAGCACCCACAGAGATAAAGTCAACGCCCTGCTCGGCATAGTCACGGATGGAATCAAAGGTAATACCACCACTCGACTCCGTCTCGTAACGACCAGCAATCAGGTCGACTGCCTTCTTCGTGTCAGGCACAGAGAAGTTATCGAGCATGATACGGTCCACGCCACCATGGTCAAGCACCTGTTGCAACTCATCGAAAGAACGGACCTCTATCTCAATCTTCAAGTTGAGTCCCTTCTCTTGCAGATACTGATGGCAACGGTCGATGGCATTGACGATACCTCCTGCGAAATCTACATGATTGTCTTTCAGCAAGATCATGTCAAACAGTCCGATACGATGGTTCACACCACCACCTATCTTCACTGCCTGCTTCTCCAGCATACGCATACCTGGCGTTGTCTTGCGAGTATCCAACACCCGGGTATGAGTACCCTTGAGACGCTCCACATAACAGTTTGTCATCGTGGCGATACCACTCATACGCTGCATGATGTTCAGCATCAGACGCTCGGTCTGCAACAGCGAACGGACACGACCCGTGACGATCATAGCGATGTCGCCCTTCCGCACCTTCGCACCATCCCCTATCAGCACTTCTACCTGCATCTCTGGGTCGAAACGGCGGAACACCTCTTTAGCCACTTCCACACCAGCAAGGATGCCATCCTCCTTGATAAGCAGATGCGACTTACCCATCGCATCCGCAGGAATACAGCATAAAGTGGTATGGTCGCCATCTCCGATATCCTCCGCAAACGAGAGGTCGATCAGACGGTCCACTAACTCTTCTACACTTAACATAGGCTATTTCTTGATTTTATATTGATCTTTAAACAGATAGATACCGATACCTACGCCCAGTCCAAAGGCGGAGTTATCAAAGTTCTTCGTGGAGAAATCCATATACAGTTCCGGCTCTATAGTCACCGTACGACTGACGAAGAAGGCATAGCCTAACTGCACACCAGGCAGGAAATCGTTATAGTCGTCCGTATGCTGGTACTTCAGAGAGGCACCTAAATAGAGTCCGTTCTGAATGATGTAATACCGTGCGCCTGCGCCAAGAACTAAAACGTCTGGGGTATCCTCCAAGTGGCTATAACCAACCTGTGCCGTAGCCATCAGGTTGTCGGCAAACAAATAACCTGCCTTGGCATTGACTCCGAAATGGAACTTCTTTGCCTGGCTGCTGATATCAATACTGGAAAGGGAAGCGCCAAGATATGCCTTTCCCTGCTCAAACTGTGCGTTGGCAGTCAATGAGGCTGCTAAAACGGTGAGTAATAAAAATACTTTCTTCATAATGATATAATTTACTTCAATTTTTCAATTCTTTCCTATACCATAAGCAGAACCATATCAGTGCCACGACGAAGCAAATGCCTCCCAAAGTGTAGCCGATAGGCTCAGGAAGATGGAACGCCTGCTTGGACACAAACAGGAACGTGGAGCATACCGTTGTCATAAAGAGGGCTGGAATCAGCGTGATGACATACGGTTTCTTCTTCCGTACGAGATAGACGGTCAGTGTCCATAGCGTGAAGACGGATAATGCTTGGTTACTCCAGCCGAAATACTGCCAGATGGTGTTGAAGCCGTCGGGGTTCTCAATCTGCCAGATCAACATGGCGATAGAGGCAGCGAACATCGGGACACAGATATACAGACGCTTCACGATAGGACGCTGGTCGAGTCTCAACCACTCGGCAACAATCAGACGACCTGAGCGGAATGCAGTGTCACCACTGGTGATCGGGGCTGCTACCACACCTAACATGGCGAGGATGGCTCCTACGACACCTAACCAGTCGTTGCAGACCAGGTTCACTACGGCAGGGGCTGAGGTGAAGAAACCTTTGTCGGCTCCCGCTATCAACTCATAACCTGGTGTCGGACTGCCATAGAAGAACCAAGACGATACCGTTGCCCATATCAAGGCAACCACTCCTTCCGTAATCATCGCTCCATAGAAAACGGGGCGCCCCATGTGCTCTGACTTCACGCAACGAGCCATCAACGGGCTCTGGGTAGCATGGAAGCCACTGATGGCACCACAGGCTATGGTGATAAACAAGGCTGGGAAAATGGCATCCGTCCATTTCTCGGGCTGTGCCTCCGCTCCCATATTATAGAGGTGTGACCATAATTCGGGCAACTGAGGCCATTTGACATACAATACCACCATCAAGGCTCCTGCCATAAACAACAGGGAGAAGGCAAACAAAGGATATATCTTGCCGATAATCTTGTCGATAGGCAGCATTGTGGCGATGATATAATAGACAAAGATAATACCTACCCACATCATCGTCTCACCACCAATGGAGTGCAGGATCTCTGCGGGACTATACACAAACACCGTACCAACCATGATAAGCAACAGGACAGTGAACACCAGCATCACACCTTTCGTCGTCTTACCTAAATACTTTCCAATCAACTCGGGCAGTCCAGCACCCTCGTTACGCATTGACAGCATACCCGACAGATAGTCGTGGGTGGCACCAGCGAAAATACATCCCAACACGATCCACAGATAGGCGACAGGACCGAACTTCGCTCCCATGATGGCACCAAAGATAGGTCCCGTACCTGCGATGTTCAGAAACTGAATCATGAAAATCTTCCAGTTGGGAAGCACGATATAGTCCAGACCGTCTGACTTTGCCACGGCAGGGGTGACACGGTCGTCTGGATGGAAGATCTTCTCCACCAGTTTGCCATAGAAGAGATAGCCTAACAAAAGCGCTATCAAACTTAATGAAAATGATATCATTCTTCTCTCTGTATTTAAAATCTTCCTGCAAAGGTAAACAATTTTTTTTATTTTTCGTATCTTTGCACCCAAAAATGAAGACATCATGAAACGATATACCATTCTGTTGTTTTTCCTGGCTGCGCTTTTGACGGTTTTCGCCCAACCTAAGCAGGAACTTCGTGCCGTATGGCTGACGACATTGGAAGGGCTCGACTGGCCCAGCACGAAAGGGACTTCCCTCGCTGTGGAGCAGAAACAGAAACAGGAACTGTGCCATATATTAGACTTGCTGAAGGAAGCGAATGTGAATACCATCCTCTTCCAGACCCGCATCCGGGGGACGGTCACCTACCCCTCTCGCATTGAGCCTTGGGATGGCTGCGTCAGTGGTCGCTTTGGCACGGCACCCAATTACGACCCGTTGCAGTTTGCCATCGAGGAGACACATAAAAGGGGAATGGAGATTCATGCGTGGGTGGTCACCGTCCCTACGGGGAAGTGGAACAGTTATGGAGCGAGGAATCTGCGCCAGACGCATCCGGAACTGATGCGCCATGTCGGCGAGGATGCCTGTCTGAACCCGGAGGACTCTCGTACGGCTGACTATATCGCATCCATCTGTGAGGAGATTACCCAACGGTATGACGTTGACGGAATCCACCTCGACTATATCCGATATCCTGAGACATGGAACATACGAGGCTCCCGCCAACAGGCTCGTGACAATATCACCCGTATTGTCCGTGCTATCCACCAGAAGGTGAAAGGTCTGAAGCCATGGGTCAAACTGAGTTGCTCACCTTTAGGTAAGTTTGACGACCTGACACGTTTTCCCAGCGGGGGATGGAATGCATATAATAAGGTATGCCAGAATGCTCAAGGGTGGTTGCGTGACGGACTGATGGACCAGTTATACCCTATGATGTACTATGACGGCAAGCACTACTATCCCTTTGCCGCCGATTGGAGCGAGCATCGCTACGACCGTGAGATAGCCGCTGGACTGGGTATCTACCGACTGATTCGCAGTGAGGGCAACTGGAACCTTGACGCCATCAAGCGGCAGATGTATGTCGCACGCCAACTGGGACTCGGACACTGCTATTTCCGCAGCCGCTTCCTGACAGATAACACCAAAGGACTCTACGACTTCGTTTGCGACTTCGACAGTTATCCTGCCGTCGTTCCCCCCATGCTGACTTATCAGCCTGCGCCATCGGCTCCCACTACCCTACAGATAGAGCGCACCACCATGGGCGATAATATCAGTTGGAGCGGTGCCATCGACAATAGCGATGGTGACTATCTGACATATAATGTCTATGCCTCTACCACCCAACCTGTCGACATCACGGATGGACGTAACCTGATTGCTATTCGCCAGACGCAGCAACAACTCTCTGTGCGCCGCTCTGCCGATGATCCCCCACTCTACTATGTCGTCACAGCCGTCAACCGCTATGGCATGGAGAGTACACCCGCCAACAGCCAAAAGGTGTTGGCGGATAGCCAACCGCTATCAGCCAACACCCTCATCCCCAATGACGGCAATATCCTTCGTGTTGAGAATTGTGATGAACTGCCTGGTGCTTTCTACGCCATCTATTCCATGCAAGGTATTCACCTTGTCAACAAGCCTTTCAGTTCTCTGGTGTTTATCGGCGATCTACCAAAGGGTGTCTACGAACTCCGTACCGCCAGTTACACGGGTACGAACCACCATGTCGGCTATTTCCTCATCAAATAAAATAATACCTCTCAACACTTTATCTCTATGTCCTGTTTGACATGATTACGAATCTTTGTCAGGTATGCCTTCATTCCCTTGGCGTCCTTCTGGTCGATAATCTCCAGCAACTCTTTCAGTTCCGTACGGATCTGACTGACCTGGTCGTGGGTATAGGGATTGAAGAGGATTTCCTGTAACAGGTAGTCATCCTCGTTCAGTACCCCCTTGGCAATCCTCATGTGGCGCTTAAAGGTGGTACCTGGCGCATCCTGATGCTTCATCACGGCAGCGAAGACAAAGGTAGACACAAACGGAATACTCAACGAGTAGGCAACCGTCTTATCATGCTCCTCAAAAGTATACTCATAGATATTCAGTCCCAACTTCTGGTAGAGGTCCTTGAAGAAGATACGCCCCATGTAGTCGCCCTCACTGATAATGATGGCATTCTCCTCCGACAACTGGTTGAGGTTGGCGAAAGTGGGTCCGAACATCGGGTGAGTAGAGGCATAACGCATTCCCGTCGAATCATAAAAATCCTTCAATCCCGTTTTCACTGAGGAGATATCACTGATGATACAGTCCTTTGGCAGATAAGGTATCACCTCCTCGAAGGCTGGAATGGTATACTTCACGGTCACGGCATTCACCACCAACTCTGGGGCAAATTCGCGAATCTCCTCTAACTCTGTGAAACGCTGGCAGTTATAGGTAAACCGCAGGCGTTTCGGATCTTTCTCAAAGACAGCGACCTCGTGGTCGAAACTCAGCAGGTCGATGAAGAACGAGCCCATCTTTCCTGCGCCTAATACTAATATACGCATTACTTATTGATGATTTCTATTTGCTGACGGACACTCTCCTCATGAATGCTCTCAAAGACATGAGCGACAAACTCAGGTCCCATCCCTAAGAGGGAACCCTGTGCACCACGCTTGTCAAGTATCTCGTTGTAACGGGAGGTCTGCAAGACCGTCATGTTATGCTCCTTCTTATACTGTCCGATCTCACGACAAACACGCATACGCTTCGACAGCAAGTCCATCAACTGGTTGTCGAGTTCGTCAATCTGCTTACGCAAGGTAGTGATACCCTCCGTACTTACCTTCTCGTCACGAATGACGAGCAGAGAGAGGATATAGTCAAGCACGTCTGGGGTCACCTGCTGTTTGGCATCGCTCCATGCCTTGTCTGGATCACAATGGCTCTCGATAATCAGACCATCGAAGCCAAGGTCCATTGCTTGCTGGCACAAGGGGGCTATCAACTCTCTCCTACCTCCGATATGGCTGGGGTCGTTGATGATGGGCAACTCAGGAATACGACGATGCAACTCAATGGGAATCTGCCACATGGGCATGTTACGATAGATCTTCTTGTCGTAACTGGAGAAGCCACGATGAATAGCACCCAGACGCTTCACACCAGCCTGATTCAGACGCTCCAACGCTCCAATCCATAACTCCAGGTCAGGATTGACCGGGTTTTTCACGAAGACAGGCACATCGACACCTTTCAAGGCATCGGCAAGTGCCTGCATGGCAAAGGGATTCGCAGAGGTACGGGCACCTACCCACAGGATATCAATGCCGTATTTCAGACACAACTCGACATGCTCTGGTGTTGCCACCTCCGTCGACACGAGCATCTTCGTCTCCTCCTTGACCTGTTTCATCCAGACAAGGGCAGGCTCTCCATGTCCCTCAAAGCCTCCTGGCTTGGTACGTGGCTTCCAGACTCCCGCACGGAAGTTATGACAGCCAAACATCGCCAGTTGCTTTGCCGTGTTCATCACTTGCTCCTCACTCTCAGCACTGCAGGGTCCTGCAATGACGAAGGGGCGTTCATTGTCACTCGGAAGATTCAGTTTTTCTAATTCCAGTTCCATAATTATATTGCTTTTTTGATTCTTTCTAATGCTTCTTTAATCTTCTCCTCCTTAGCACAGAGGGAGATGCGGATATATCGCTCGCCATTCGAGCCGAAGATAAAGCCTGGGGTGATGAAGACACGAGCCTCATGGAGCACACGCTCCGTCAGATCCTCTACATGATCATACTTAGCGGGAATCTTTCCCCAGAGGAACATGCCCACTTGACTATTGTCGTAAGTACAGTCCAGCACATCCATGATCTGCTCGGCATACTGGCGACGACGGGCATAGGTCTCGATATTCGCCACACGATGCCACTCATCCGTATTGTCGTAAGCCTCAGCGGCGGCAAGTTGGATGCCACGGAACGTACCGCTCTCGATATTCGACTGTACTTTCAGAATCCATGAGATAAACTCCGCATTCGAGGCACAGAGTCCCACACGCCATCCAGGCATGTTATGCGACTTCGACATGGAGTTAAACTCAATGCAGCAGTCCTTGGCACCTGGTACTTGCAGCAGCGACAGATGCTCCTCGTTCAGGATAAAGGAATAAGGGTTGTCGTTGACTACGACGATGTTATGCTCCTTGGCAAACCTCACCAGTCGCTCATAGGTCTCACGACGTGCATTACCCCCCGTCGGCATATTGGGATAGTTGGTCCACATTAGTCTTACGTTCGAGAGGTCCATCCGCTCCAACTCGTCGAAGTCAGGTTGCCAACCGTTATCCTCACGCAGGTTGTAGTTGACAATCTTCGCACCTAATATCTTACTCAGTGAGGTATAGGTGGGATAGCCGGGATTGGGTACCAGCACCCCATCGCCAGGATTGACGAAAGCGAGGGTGACATGAAGGATACCCTCCTTAGAGCCTATCAAAGGCAATAACTCCGTCTTCGCATCAAGGTCTACATTGTACCAACGCTTGTAGAAACGAGCCATCGCCTCACGCAACTCCGGGGTACCCATCGTAGGCTGGTAGCCATGGGCATTAGGCTGATGCGCCACCTCACACAGTTTCTCTATGGTCTGGGCTGAGGGCGGCATATCAGGACTGCCGATGGCAAGACTGATGATGTCCTTGCCCTCCGCATTGAGTTGGGCGACCTCTTTCAGTTTACGACTGAAATAGTACTCCTGCACTAAACTTAATCTCTCTGCTGGTTGTATCTCAGTAATCATAATTCCTAATTACTAATTTCTAATTACTAATTCGTTTGTTTTCCGTCTCTGTATTCACCTAATATCTTGAAGTCTTTGGTCAATGGAATGATGGCGTCAATCGACTGGCGATAGCGGGTTAAGTCGTCGTACATCACATCGACATAGAACAAATACTCCCACTCCCGTCCAATAATCGGCAACGACTGGATCTTCGTCAGATTGATCTTATAGAAGGAGAGGATAGCAAGGACATGCGACAGACTACCCTCCTCATGGGGCAGTGAGAAGACGATGCTCGCCTTGTTTGCCTCCGTCAACGGACGGAGCAGGTCTGCCTTGTTGGGATTCGAGACCACGAGGAAGCGGGTGAAGTTATGCTTGTTATCCTCAATATGGTCCTCCAGCACTTTCAGTCCATAGTGTCTTGCCGCCTCCGCATGACAGATGGCCGCCCACCCTTTCTTCTGTCCCTCGGCAATCATCTTGGCGCTACCAGCCGTATCCTCAGCCTCCACATTCTTCATCGTGGGATGCTGGGCAAGGAACTCACGACACTGCATGAGTGCCACAGGATGGGAATGGATCTCCGTAATGGTGTCCCAATCGTCGTCGGGCAGACAACAGATACAATGGGAGATATGCAGTTTATGCTCTCCCACGATGGTGGTGCCGGAGTCACGCAACAACTCGTAGTTATGCAGCAACGAGCCCGCAATAGTGTTCTCGATGGCAACCATGCCAATGGTCGTGGGGTCTTGCTTGATATGCTGAAACACCTGCTCGAAGGTGGCGCAGCAGATCAGTTGTATCTGCTCATCCTCGAAAAACAGATGCGCTGCGATGTCGTGGAACGACCCGACCAGTCCTTGTATTGCTATTCTCTTCATATCTTCATTATTTAAAAAGAAACTCCGCTTTCACTTGTTCTGTGAAGCGGAGCCTTATTTCATTTCTTCAATCTTTCAATTTTAATTTCTTACATACGACTTCCCGCTTCACAATTCCCTGCAAAGTAAAAATAAAAGCCGTAAAAGTAAGCGTTTCTATTCAACATGGTTCTGTCGTTTTTGTCTTATTGGGTGCAAAATTATAATATTTTCCGTAATTACACAAACATTTTGAAAGAAAAATCGAAAAAAAGTTATAATTTTGCATTTGTTATGGAGAAAAAGACATTTGCCGTATTAGGAATGATGTGTGCGGGATGTGCCGCCAATGTAGAGAAGCGACTCAACCAGACGGAGGGAGTCGTCTCTGCCGCAGTCAACCTCCCTGCCCGTACGGCAATGATAGAATACAACGAGCAAATCACGTCGCCAGAGCAGATGAAGGCGGCTCTTGCTGGAATCGGCTACGACATGGTGGTGGAGGAAGACCGCAATGTGGAGGCGATAGAGCGACAGACCTATAAGAGCCTGCGCAACAAGGTCATCATCTCATGGGTCTTCGCACTGTTGGTGATGGCTATCTCAATGGGACCTATTAAAATAGGTACACGCGATACAGCAAACCAGACGATGCTGATTCTCTCCCTGTTGAATATCCTGTATTGTGGCAGACAGTTCTATGTGAACGCTGTGCGACAGTTGTTGCATGCCTCCGCGAATATGGACACCTTGGTAGCACTCTCCACGGGTATCTCTTTCCTCTTCAGTGCGTTCAACACTTTCTGGGGCGAGTCATATTGGGGTACACAGGGGATGGAATGGCACACCTATTTCGATGCCTCCGTGATGATTATCACCTTCGTGCTTACAGGCAGACTGATGGAGGAGCGTGCCAAGCACAGTACCGCCTCTGCCATCCGTGCTTTGATGGGACTGACTCCTAAGACGGCACATCTGATAGACACTGGCGACGTGGTGGAGGTTCCCATCTCCGCCATCCAACCTGGTGATACGATAGAGGTGCGCCCTGGTGAAAAAATTCCTGTAGACGGTCGTGTGGTAGGCGATGGCATCGCCCACATCGACGAGTCAGCGATGACGGGTGAGTCGGTCGCTGTAGAGAAACATACTGGCGATAAGGTGCTTGCTGGAACGATTGTCCGTGAGGGCACTTTCCGTTTCAAGGCGGAGGAGGTCGGACAGAAGACTGTCCTCGCTAATATGATTCGAATGGTGCAGGAGGCACAGGGGTCGAAGGCACCCGTCCAGCGTATCGTCGACAAAATAGCCCTCGTCTTCGTCCCTGCCGTGGGAGGTATCGCCCTGTTGACATTCCTCGCCTGGTATCTGATAGGAGGTCATGCATACCTGCCCCAGGCGATTCTCTCCGCAGTCAGTGTCTTAGTGATTGCCTGTCCCTGTGCCATGGGACTTGCCACTCCTACTGCCTTGATGGTAGGTATCGGCAAGGCAGCGGAGAAAAACATCCTCATCAAAGACGCTACCGCCTTGGAGGAGATCCGCCATATCAACGCAATGGTGATAGACAAGACGGGCACCCTCACCCAACCTACAACACCTACCACACCTACCGAGACCCTCAAGCCCCACGCTCAAGAGGCGATGCAACAGTTGCAGGACATGGGTATCGAGGTCTATATGATGAGTGGCGATAAAGAGGAGCGTGCCGCCTATATCGCCCAAGAAGCCCATATAGCCCATTATCGCTCAGAGGTGAAGCCCCAAGACAAGGAGGACTTGGTGCGTGACCTACAGGCACGAGGCAAGCATGTTGCCATGGTGGGGGACGGCATCAATGACTCACAGGCACTTGCAGCCGCTGATGTCAGCATTGCGATGGGCAAAGGTACCGATGTGGCAATGGATGTCGCACAAGTCACGCTGATGGGCTCCGACCTCCGTCGTATTCCAGAGGCTATCAGCCTGTCGAAGCAAACCGTCAATATGATTCACCAGAACCTGTTCTGGGCATTCATCTATAATATCATCTGTATACCATTAGCGGCAGGACTCCCCTACCTCATCGGACTCTCGTGGCAGATCACACCCATGTGGGCTTCCGCTCTGATGGCGTTCTCCAGTGTCAGCGTGGTACTGAATAGTCTGAGGTTAAAATTGAAAAGTTGAAGATATGGAACGAAAAGAGATTACATTCGACATGTTTGTGCGCGGCTTCCTTGCCGTCATCATCGCAGTGGGTATCTATCTGTTGCTCGACCGCCTGAGCGGTGTGCTACTGCCCTTCTTCCTGGCGTGGCTCATCGCCTATCTGCTCTTCCCACTGGTGAAGTTCTTCCAGTATCGCTGTAAGATGCGCTTCCGTATCGTAGCGATTCTATGTACCTTCATCGTGGTCATTGCCGTTCTGACAGGTGTCTTCTGGTTAATGATTCCTCCTATCGTCAACGAGAGTATAAGGGTGAAGGACATGCTGATAGAGTATGTCACACAGGACGGTACGATGAGTAATATCCCTGACCAGATAGAGGTGTTCCTGAAAGAGCACCTCACCACAGAGGATATCAAGGCAATCGTGACACAGGAGGGTTTTCTGAATACCATCAAGGAGACGATGCCGAAGGTGTGGGATGTCATCATGGGCTCTGTCAACGCCCTCTCGGGACTGGTGACTGCGGCAATGGTCGCCATCTATACTCTCTTCATCCTGCTCGACTACGAGAAGTTCACGAAGGGCTGGTCTAACCTGTTGCCTGAGCGTTTCCGTAACATTGCCGTCAGACTGGTCGCTGATGTGGGGGAAGGTATGAACAAGTATTTCCGTGGACAAGGCGTGGTCGCCTTCTGTGTGGGTATCCTGTTCAGTATCGGTTTCCTGATCATCGACTTCCCCATGGCAGTGGGTCTGGGCATGTTCATCGGACTGTTGAACATGGTGCCTTACCTGCAATTGATCGGATTTATCCCCGCCATCCTGCTTGCCATCGTCAAGGCGGCGGACACTGGACAGAACTTCTGGTTTATCATGCTGATGGTGGTGATTGTCTTCGCTGTGGTGCAGATCATCCAAGACACTTTCCTCACCCCGAAGATCATGGGTAAGGTGATGGGACTCAATGCCGCTATCATCCTGCTCTCCCTCTCCATCTGGGGTTCCCTATTAGGTATGCTCGGCATGATAATCGCCCTGCCGATGACCACCTTACTGCTGACCTACTACCAACGGTACGTCATCAGACATCAGAAAGAAATCGAGGAGGAAGAAAAGAAGGAAGGCGAGTAAGCCTTCCTTCTTTTTCTAATTGTCTTCCTGAAACAGCGGGTCCTCTGGCATCACCATCGTCGGTTTCTGCTCGTAGTCCTTCAGGAGTTTGTCAGAGACATACTTCTTGTTGACGACCAGACGGAACATATACTCACGGAACCAACGGTCGCTCATGATCAGGCAACCCTGCTGTCCCCACGTGGCACCCCATGAGTTCTCCACCTTCCATTTCGCAGCATTGCCATTAGAGTCAATATCCACTGCCGTCAAGGTCATCGCATGGGTGGAGCCACTGTCGAAGGTGCTGATGCGCTCAGCCTTCGTCATACCGAAGGTAGTACCAAACAACGAGCCATAGTCGTAGTTCTCCGTATCGGCATAGCCACGCTTACGGTCGAGTTGCTTACCCACGTCGTAACTGGAATAGAGTTTGCGACCGTCCTTCAGTGAGGTAATGGCGAGTTGCTCGATATCGTCCATCGGCAGGTTCAGGTATTTCCAGTTATGTCCGTCGTAGGTATGACGGTCATACTCCACCTCGAAAGTCTTATAGTAGGGGCGACGGGGGTCGTTCATCACCATGATAAACGTGCCGTTGAGCGGTCCGCCCACCGTCTCCTCATAGAACGACTTCGGGGTATATCGCTTCGCCTGTGTCTGTTGCTTGCCGTTCTTATCCTTAAAGGCATAGGTAAACTCCTTCACAGGCTCTCCCAAGGTCAGACAAAGCATCCCGTATATCTGGGCAAGAGCCTCTGTCTTCACCTTCTGGATATCTGCCGTTTTCTTACCGTCAGTCACCATCTTACGCAGTTGCAAACCGTACTCACGGAGTTTCGACTTCATGATGGCAGCCATGCGTGAGGTGCTCTCTGCCGAGAAGGTCTCTGGCTGTACGGACATCGGTACGAGACCGTATTTCTCCGCTAAGTCGGCGACACCACAGAAGGTACCGCCATCCCCAATCGGATAATGGAAGAAGAACTGTACACGCTGGGCGTCAATCGGCTCTCTCGCCGTATCGATGACCCCCTGCAGGAAGAGGTTCGCCTTCTCCAACTGGTCGTAGAAGAAGAGGTATGCCTGCGAATACTCCACCGTCAGCGAGTCGCTACGCTGGGCGAAGTTGGCACGCAGCACGTTCAGACCACTGAACATCCAGCAGCGTCCGCTCGACTTCTGGTCGTGAATCGACTGCTTCTTGGTCTCTATACTGAAATAGGTGTCTAACGCTCCTGCGTTATCCTGGTTCTTCGTCAGGTTATCGATGGCATTCGAGGCAATAGCGTTACGCAACGCCTTGTTGGTGGGCTGTGCGGCATACTGCCGCTCCATCTGCTGCAGCATCTGCTCTGAGATACTACCTCCTGCTGTCTGTGCCGTCGCGGTAAGGGTCATGGCGAGTGCCACCAGAATGACAGTCTTTCTCATGTCCTATTTCTTTTTAGTGGATTTCTTGGTTGTCGTGGTCGTCTTCTTGGTGGTTGTCGTCGTAGTAGTAACCTTCGGCTTGTAATACTGTTTTGCCTCAGGCAACCAACCCTGTATCTGCTGAATACGGGTAGCATCGGTGGGGTGGTCGCTGAAGATGGACGAGGAACCGCCACCCGTGGCTGACGACATGCGCTGCCAGAAATTGACGGCAACCTGCGGGTCGTAACCTGCCATCGCCGCGAAGATCAGTCCCATGTGGTCTGCCTCACTCTCCTGCTTGCGGGAGAAACCTGACGACCATGCCTGGGCACCGACACCCAGCACCTGAGTACCCAACTGCGTCAACGTACTGCTGGCACCAGCACCCTGAGCCACCGCACTGATGACCTGCAAGCCATACTGCTGCTTATAGGCGTTGCTCAGCCGCTCTGCCGAATGCTTTGCCACGGCATGCGCTATCTCATGACCCAGCACGATGGCAAGCGAGGCCTCATCCTGCGTCACGGGCAGGATACCCTCATACACCACGATCTTACCACCAGGCATACAGAAGGCGTTGACCTGCTTGTCCTGCACGAGGTTGAACTCCCACTTATACTGTGAGACCTCCGCACCCAGTCCGTTGGCATTCAGATAACTCACCACGGCATTGGCGAGGTTCTGCCCCACCCGCTTCACCATTGCCGTATTCGTGGCATTGGTAGAGGCTTTCGCTGTCTTCATATACTCCTGATACTGCTGGTTGCTGAGACTGAGCACTTGCTCGTCGCTCACAATCAGGTTCTGCTTACGCCCTGTGATGGGCACCGTCGATGTCGTTCCGCAACTGACCAGAATCAGTGCCACAACCGACAAAAGGATTACTTTTACGTTCTTCATATCACGTTCATATTTTATATCTATAGTTTCGTGTCGCAAAGTTACGAATATTTTAGGAAAGCACCAAAGTTTCAAAAGAAAAAAGTCCCTCTCTGTATCTTGTAGAAATTTGTTAGAATCTTACAGTCTTACACTTACAGTTAGGTAAGGTTGTAAGATACAAAAAACGGGTACTAATTTTATTATTATATATATTATAC
>JAFUFD010000107.1 GCA_017470055.1 Prevotella sp.
ACATGAAAATTCTGTTCCGCACACTGACAGCATTTATCCAGAAAGAAAACGTATAAAATTATAAATAGCAATGAATAGGTTAAAACGACTATTATTTATTGTAGCAACTACAGGAATCAGCACCTCTGCTTTCGCCCAGTTCAACGAGAGTGGTATCAGTGCAGGTTTCTTTGATTCCAGTAACGACAAAGAGATCAACTTCTCTGAGTTTCACCTGCCGCCACTGGCTGTGCTATTTGAGAATGCGAAATCTACGCCTCACATCTTGTCATTAGAAAAAGCACGTCAAATGGCAGAAGCAGAAGTAGCAAAACAAAAACGCCATATTTTTTCTTATATAAATGGTCACGCAAGTTATGGATATGGCAAAACTGATATGTGGGGCAACAACAACTCATCCACATCTCCAATCATATATCAGTTCCAAGGTTCTGAACAGAGTTATTGGAATGTTGGCGTTAGCCTCTCAGTTCCCTTGGAAGATATCCTTGATTTATCTGCCTCAGTAAAACGAAAAAGATTGGAGGTTGATAAAGCAACAATTCAAAAAGACATAGTTTATGACGACATAAAAAAAGAAATCGCAACACTATACATTTCCATAACTAATAACTTGGTTGTGTTAAAAACAATGGGTGAATCAGCGGCAGCATTTCAAGGGGCAGGCGCTTTAAACCGTGAAGATTTTGAAAATGGAAACTTATCCATTCAGGAATATGCTTCTACCAAGATGTATGAAAGTGGACAAGTTCAAAATTACCAAACCCTCCAAACCACAATCACTAGAGACATCATTACTTTAGAGATCTTGAGCCATACGCCTATTATAACAAATTCTACCACAGAGATTACACTTGACCATAATATAAGAAAAAGTGAAAAAGAACTATCGAAGGAGAATAAAGTTTTACAAAAGCGTATAAAGAAGACTATAGAAGAAGAAGAAAAGAAAACAAAGGCATTAGAAAAAGCAGAGAGAAAGGCTGCCAAAGTTGCTGAAAAAGCAGAAAAAAAACAAAAATAATTATAAATTGCATATATTATGGATTTATTTAGATATATTGTTAGATTTTTATATAAGATTCGTTGGTATCTCATCATTTTACCATTGATTGCACTGGTAATAGCATGGTTTATGACTCGTCATATGGAACGTGTTTATGACACAAATACCACTATATATACTGGTATGATAACGGGTTATAATATAGAAGGAACTGTTGGTGCTGCTGGTGGTATGTCACAAACAAATATTAACAATCTGATGTTATTAATTACTACGGATGTAACCATCCATGAAGTTTCTCTTCGTCTATTTGCTCGTTGCATGATGTATGGTAATCCTAATAAGGACAATAACTATATCTCTGCAGAACATTTCCGTCAATTGAATAATAGTGTACCCTCTGAAGTAAAAGGTCTTATAAATCATAACAGCGAAAAAGCCACCTATGCAAATTTAAAAGCATACGAACGTCCTTCACAGGACAATTATATATTTGGAATACTTAATTATCATCCTTATTTTGGAATCAATAGTATTACAAGTAGACTTAAAGTTATGCAATTAAACAAAAGTGACATTATTGATATAGGGTATTCGTCAAATGATCCAGGAATTGCCTATAACACATTAGACATTCTAAACGAAGTGTTTGCCCGTCAATATACTCTGCTGAGGTATGGAGAAACCAATAATGTCATCAAATTTTTCGAGCGAGAGGTGGCACGTCTATATCGGATATTGACTGGAGCCGAAGATGACCTCATCCGATATAATGTGGAAAAAAGAATTATCAATTACGGAGAGCAGACTAAAGTTATTGCAGGAATGGATGGCGATCAAAAAAAATCTGATAACCAACTGCTGAAGAATCAAGTCACAACAAGAGCCATGATGGATTTTCTTGAGAGACAATTAGGTGACAGAGCAAAAATTATTAGAGCCAATAAAGATTTCACAAATCAAGTTACTGATATTTCCCGTATTCAATCTCGTATATCGAACCTTCGACTAATGAATAGCGAAGGTGGAGGAAGTGGTGTAGAATCTCAATTAGAATTGGCTAAAGCAGAAAAGATGCTACAAGACGCACAGAATAACGTGAGAGGGCTTGTTAAAGATATTGAAGCCGGCTATTATAGTACAGAAAGTGGCGTAAAAGCAAATGCGCTGCTAAATGAGTGGACAGACCAAATTTTTTTGTTAGAAAAGACAAAAGCTGAACTGGGTACTCAAGATATCATGAGAGAAAAACTGGACAAAGAAATGTTATATTATGCACCTATTGGCGCAACGATTGCACGAAAAGATAGACATATAGGTTTTATCGAAAGTAACTATATGGCTATGCTTAATTCTCTGAATGCAGCCCGCCTCCGCCAAAAAAATCTACAGATGACTACAGCAACCCTCCGTGTGCTGAATCCTCCGATGTTCCCAATGAACGCTCAGCCCACTAACCGTATGATGATTCTGCTAGGTGCCTTTATGCTGACGTTCTTACTGACTGCCATGTATTTCTTCATCATCGAACTGCTGGATCGTACACTCCGTGATCGTATGCGTTCAGAGCGTATCACCAAAGTTCCTGTAATGGGTTGCTTCCCAAAAGAAAGTACTTTGCGCTATCGTCGATTCAACAAAACAATTGCAGACATGGCTCTGAGGCAATTAAGTAAAGTTCTGCTTCCTCATTTCAAGGAAGGCCAGCAAAATGTGCTAAACCTGTTATCAACCGATGCGGCAAACGGAAAGAGTTATCTGGCTCAGGAGTTAGAGAACTACTGGATTTCCATTGGCTTACAAGTCCGTCGTTTGACCTACGATGAAGACTTTCTGGCAGAAGACAGTCGTTTTATCATGGCAAACGGCATCAAAGATATCTGTCCCGATATCATGCCAAATGAAATTGCGATTGTGGAGTATCCAAATCTTGATGATAACTCCATCCCTTCAGGACTTCTTAACATGGGAACAGTTAATCTTTTAGTTACCCGTGCTAATCGTACTTGGAAAGATGTCGACCAAAAAGCACTTAAAGAACTCCAAGCACAATTGGAAGATCAGAATACCCTCTATATGTATCTCACAGAGGCACAACGCTATGCTGTAGAGGAGTTTGTAGGTCAGTTACCACCTTATACAAGATTCAATAATTTCGTATATCGTATTTCCCAAATGGGTCTGACTGCTGTTGAAAATAGTCATGCAAAATAAATGATAAATAGAGTTAATTCAATTAAATTTTCAGAATACACCCATGAAAACGGAGGAAGAGTCCTGTTACTCTTTCTCCTGTTTTTACTTGCAATTTATGAGTTTGTGACGGCAGGCTTTTCCACTTTTGCTATTATATGTATTTTGCCGTTAATCGTTCTTGCAATTTATATCGCATTTCGATGGAAGATGTCGTGTTTCTGGATGCTAATTACCATTAACTATTTCATCCAGATGAAAGACATTTCAATACCAATTCCTCTGTCTCTTCCTAATGAAATGTTACAACTTATCTTATTAGCCATTGCAGTAATTGATGCGCGCCAAAACCCACATTTTGAAAGAGCGGCAAACATGATGCTGCTCGCATTAATGATATGGTGTGGATTCTGCACACTAGAACTTCTAAATGACACTTGTAATTTAGGTATTGACGCTGCTCTTTGGTATAATGGTGCCAGACTTATGGCCTTTCAGATCTTATTCATTTTTCTAGTTTTTATTATATACATATCTTCGCCTGAAATCTTAATAAAATACCTGAAAATTTGGGCTATTTTTTCTTTATTTTCTGTTTATTGGACATGGAAACAACAAAATTTGGGATTCACTGCTGCAGAAAACTCATGGCTTCAAACGAGAGGAAGAAGTACTCATTTATTAAACGCAGGAACCTTAATCAGATATTTTTCTACCTTTAGTGATGCAGCAAATTACGGTTGTAATGCTGCAGCATCAGCAGTCGCTTTTATTATTATTGCCATAACATCTAAGATTAAAAGAGAAAAAATATTTTATGCCATAGTCAGTGTTGCAGTAATCTGGGGAATGTTCCAGTCAGGTACAAGAACTGCAATTTTTTGTTTGGGTGCAGGACTTTTGCTTTATGTATTTCTATCAAAATCTATCAAAATTGCCGTCCCGTTTTCTATCGCATTTGCTTTTTTTGCTTTTATCCTTATTTTTACTAATATAGGTAATGGCAATCAACAAATCCGAAGAATGCGTTCTGCCTTCAAAAAGGATGATGCTTCTGCAAATGTTAGAGATTTAAACAAACAAGCAATTGCAAAATATATTAAAGACGCCCCATGGGGAATTGGATTAGGCATGGGCTATAATGTACCGGCAAATAATAAATACGCAAAACTTGCCACAATACCTCCCGACTCCGAATACGTATATATATGGATCCGTACAGGACCAATTGGTATAACAATATTCGTTATAACCACTATTATAATGTTTATTGGAGCATGCCAAGTAGTGCTTTTCCGTCTTAAAAACAAATCACTAATAGGTGTCGGTGGTGGCCTATGCGGTGCTTTTGTGGCTATACAATTAGGTGGATATGCGAATCAAGTATTAATGCAGATTCCCAATTGTCTCATTTTTTATGGTGGATTAGCCATTGTATATGTATTACCTTATATAGAACCCGAATGGAATAAGTATGAGGATAAGCGCTTTGCAGAGCAAGAAGAGAGAAAACGTTTGAAACTGGAAAAGAAACTAGCATCAAGAGTGTAGAAATTGAAAATTGATAATTGAAAATTGAGTATCGCATTATCCATCATCACTATCAATTATAATGGGTTAGAAGATACCTGTTCATTGATTGAGAGCATCCCCTTCAATGAGAAAATG
>JAFUFD010000052.1 GCA_017470055.1 Prevotella sp.
CGGGGTCCCACCTCTTCCCATTCCGAACAGAGAAGTTAAGCCCGCCTGCGCCGATGGTACTGCAATGCAATGCGGGAGAGTAGGAGGCCGCCACTTTTCGGTGATGAAGCCCTGCCGTCGAAAAAGATGGCGGGGCTTCTTTGTTTTTGCGAGGTTCTCTTTTCGTATTGTTTCTTTCAGACAACTTTTTCCTAAATTCTTCAGAAATTGTTTGTGACTTTCAGAAGAATTATTTATCTTTGCAACATCGCTTGTTAGCCCTAAGGGGTAAAGCGGGCGGTCTTATTTTATGAGAAAGACGTTTTCGAACGTCTGTCGTTGTGAATCACGAACTTCGCAAATCCGTAAAACCACAACAGACAGATGGCAACGAGACGTCTACGTGGTGCGTTTCTATATACCTTATAATATATAGTCCGTGCTGGCGTGGGCTGATGAGCGTTGTCTATCCTGTGTGGTTTGGGCAATGCGAAGGCCTGTGATTCCAGGATGGGCAAGAAACAGACACCTACGCCTTTTTTGTATCATAAGCGAACCTAAACGAATGGATATATTATAGCCGACAAAGGGGTGTCTGTTGGCTTAGACATGCTATTACATGACTTCTACGGATAATCATGATAATGGATTGCTTGCTGTCGGGACAATACTCCAAATGGGAAAGTACCGCATAGAGCGTTCACTTGCCTCAGGTGGTTTTGGCAACACATACGTTATTACCAACTTGCAGTTTGACGAGCAATATGCCTTGAAAGAGTTTTTCATCAAGGGTATCAGTGAGCGCGACGAGAATAGTACCACTGTCAGTGTAAGCAATCAAACTAATGCCAGCCAGTTTACTGGGCAGAAGGAGAAATTCAAGAAAGAGGCTCGCAGACTCCGTAAATTGCATAACCCTCATATCGTAGGTGTCCATGATTTGTTTGAGGAGAACGGAACAGCCTACTATGTCATGGACTATATAGATGGCGAGTCACTTTCTGCTCGTCTGAAACGGACTAAGAAACCTTTGGCAGAGCAGGAAGCACTTGGCATTCTCCTGCAAGTACTTGATGCGCTGGAGGAAGTACATAACATGGGTATCTGGCACCTTGATTTGAAGCCGGGCAACATCCTGATAGATAAAGAGGGTAATGCCAAACTGATTGACTTCGGAGCAAGTAAGCAACTCTCCTCTTCTGACGGTAATACGACGACAACTACCGCAATGTGCTATACGGCAGGCTATGCTCCGGCAGAACAGATTGACCAGAATTTAGAGCGTATTGGCGCATGGACAGATCTTTATGCCCTTGGTGCCACGTTATATAATTTACTGACTAATCAGCAGCCTCCCACCATCTCAGATATTCAGGATGGTGATGCCTTTGACTTTCCATCATCCGTCAGCACCAAGACCCAGCACTTGGTAGAGTGGATGATGACTCCGAACCGCAAACGTCGTCCGCAGTCCGTGAATGCGGTGAGGGACTATTTAAATAAACCTTATGTTGTTTCAGAAGAAATTGACGACACGACACAATTCGTAGAGCGAAAAAGCAAGAATGAGTCTTTGCAAGAACTACAGGAAACTTATGATGATGAAAAACAATCTTACAAGAAGTGGTTGGTAATTGCTATAGCAGTTTCCGCTTTGTTACTGGGGATATATCTTCTATTTTCACCTTCAGAAAAAAGTCAAAGCATACAGATTGCCGATACAGTTGATTCTGTGCAAGTGGAAGAACAAATTGAGGAAATCCCAGAACAAGCACAGAATAAAGAAGACGAACCAAAACAACAAAAGGAAGAGAAGAAGGAGCCAAAAAAGAAAGAAGAGAAGAAGGAGGAAAAACCGAAATCAGTCACCAATCTCTCTTATTCTTCAGCGATTGGAACCTATTCCTATACAGGTGCCATTGATGATCAAGGTCGTCCGCATGGAAAAGGTACAGCATCGTTGCCAAATGGTTCTTATACTGGTTCCTTTGTTCATGGTGCGATGTCTGGTTCTGGTGTATTGCGAAACTCTAATGGAACTTTCAATGGTACTTTTAGCAATAACTACTTCGTGAATGGCAGATTTACGGCTACTAATGGTACTTATTTTATCGGTTCTTTCTCAGGAGGAAAACCTGCAAGTGGAACGTGGTATGATGTAAAAGGTAATGTTATTCAATAATATGGATATGAAAAAAGTTTTATTTCTAATACTTATCTTTTTACCCATATCGGCTATGGCTCAGTGGGAATATATAGAAATACCAACCGCCCCCCAGTTAATGGAAAGTAGACAGGCATTTGATGTTGTAGAGCAAATGCCCTCATTCCCTGGTGGAGGCCTTGCCTTGATGTCATTTCTAAAGACTCATGTCGAATACCCAAAAGTAGCCGAGGAAAATGGAGTTCAAGGAAGGGTTGTTGTGCAGTTTACGATAGATAAAGATGGGACTATTATAGATTCCTGGGTGGTGCGATCTGTCGATCCGTCTTTAGACAAGGAGGCATTAAGAGTTGTGAGAATAATGCCAAAATGGAGTCCAGGCACACAAAATGGCACCCCTGTAAGGGTGAAATTTACACTTCCCATATCATTTAAATTGGATTAGTTATAAATACCATACGAATGAAAAAAATATTACTTTTAGTGCTTAGTTTATCGCCTATTGTGGTAAAAGCCCAGTGGGGAGATATAGAGATTCCTAATCAAAAACAGAATGGTGAATTGGTCATCAACGGGAGTCGGTATGTTGGTGAAATTCTGAATGGCAAACCCAATGGAAAGGGAGTTATTACTTATTTCAATGATATCAACAACCAAAAATCCTACGATGGTAATTGGGTTAATGGAAGCCGTGAGGGATATGGGACTTTAATATGGAACACAGAGGAAAAATATGTAGGCAATTTCAATAATGATTATATGAATGGGCAGGGGACTTATTATTACGCTGATGGAGGAAGATATGAAGGGCGTTTCGTAAACGGTGCTTGTGAGGGTCAAGGGACATACTTTTGGGCTGATGGAAGAAAATATTCAGGAGGTTTTAAAGATGGCAGGTTTCATGGGTATGGAGTTTTTACAACTCCCCAAAAAGAAGAATATAAAGGTGCCTGGGTCAATGGTATGAGAAATGGGAGAGGTGAATTGACTTTAAGTGATGGTACGAAGTATGTGGGAGATTTTAAAAATGATAAAAGGAGTGGTTATGGAATAGTATATTGGAGTAATGGTCAACGTTATGAAGGTAACTGGGAGAACAATAATATGAGTGGGCAAGGTTCTTATTTCTTGTCTAATGGTGACAAAATATTAGGCAGTTGGTATAATAATCGTTTGCAAGGTACAGGCACGTACTATTGGAAGAGTGGAAAAACAGGAAAAGTAACGATGGATAATTATGGAAGGTTTACGGCTGTTGGTAAATAATTAAAAAGACTATAGAATATGAAATCAAATAAAGTATTTCTTCCTTTTACATATAAGTGCTCACTTCTAATGGTATTCTTGTTGCTGGGTGTTGGTGCAAACTATGCCCAAAACAAAACTCGAAATCGTTTGAAAGATGATTTGACCATCGGTCGTGTAAAGAATGATCTTATAGGTCATCGGTTGTCAGAAGGGGTTGAGAACGGATATCATGAGCCAGACTGGACATGGACAATCAAAAAGGGAAGTATCAGCGACTTTAAGGTGAAGAAGATATTGGAAAAGTCTTCAAATAAAGTGGTGTTTGTAGCAACGATGAAACTTTCGGAAACCTATTTTTCCTATGATACGACATGTAAAATAAGTTACAGGCGACAGAACGGACAACCATGGAGAATGGATTACGTGAAGTCAATGGGAATGCACGTGATAGTGACTCATGAGTATGATGACTGTATTAGGGCTTCTATAGAAGAAGATGGATGGGGTGGAACTTATTGTCTGAAACTTACAAACACCAGTGAGATGACACTTGTTGCGGCAGGCGATGTGTTGACTCCGAATGGTTGGGTTCGGTATGCCCGTCCTATCAAAGGACATGAGGCAGAAACTGTTGGGGGACTATTTGGTGGTGGATCAGTGAAACAATATCGGATAACTTTTATAGTCCGAAAAGAATAATAACAAATATTATGGCAAGGCCTGCAAAGCCATAAGAGCAGGAAATAAAATTTGTTTAATATGTCAAGTTGGGGAATACATTCAAATGTAAATGGGGACGGAAGTTCTCATAACACAGTACATTATGATGATGAAAATTGGCGTCATTCATGGGAGAACGATGGGCAATGAAAAATAATCGAAATATTGTCATTGATGTGGTTTGTGTTGCCGTATCCTTAGCATGTGTGATATTGACTTTTTATGGGCAGATAAGATATAATGGAGTTTTTACATTAGATGCATATATCAGTGTGATTGCTACCCTTATTGCCATTTGTACAACATTGATGGTTGGTTTGCAAATCTATAATCACATGCAAATACGTGAAGTTACAGAAAGTGTTAAGAATATCCGCAAGTTAGAGAACGAACAAAAATCAATTATTAAAAAACTCCGTTTTGCTCAAAAAGGAGTCTCAGATCTTTTCCGCTTAGAAGGGAGAAGGCAAACAGATGATTATATCCCTATCTGCTTAGCCATATCTGTAATAGCGATGTATGAAGATGGAGTTACAGATAAAGAAGTTCTAAAAGATATTCTTGAGAAATATAAAAAACTTTGGAATTACTGTGATAGGAATGTATTTAATTATCGTATGATGATAAAATATCTTCCTGACTTTCAAAAGATGCATTTTGAATCTTCTACGGATACAAGTAAAAAAATATTGCAATATCATGTAAGATTCTTGAATAAACTATACGAAGAAGCAAAAAAATAGAAATAAACTAATAACAAGAAACTATGAAAAAAGTATTTGTACTATTAATGATCTGCTTATTGCCAGCAATGGCAATGGCGCAATGGAATAAGATAGTTATACCAGAGGCAAAGCCGACAGTGAGTCGTGTATGGATAGTCAACCACGATGTAATTGCGGTATTATTCCCGTCAAAGGATAGGGTGAATGTTAGCAATGAAAGTAGACGCTCTATTGTAAATTTTGTGACGGGTATTTCTGGTAAGGCGCGGATAATAGTCAGGGGATATATTAATGTCAAAACGGGAACCGGAATAGATAATCAGCGTATGTCCGAGAAGTTAGCCAATGACATAGCGACTATTGTCATGCAGGCTGGTGTTAGTGCCGACAGGATTGAAAGGGTTTCTACAGGTTTCTACGACATGTTTGAAGGCTATAGCAATTTTGCCACCATAGAAGTTGTTGATTAAATTTTGATAAACATGACAACAAAGAAAAGACTTATATATAATGTTCTTCTTTTCACTGCGAGCGATCCTAAGGAAGGTGATTGCAGCCTGACGGTCAAGAATGGTCAAGTACAATCACTTGTCACCATAATGTCCGTAAGCCCTAAGAATAAGTATAACGACTTCCGTATCAAAAATACGGTAGACCAAGCGGTGCTTTTTCGTGATTTCACGACTCCAACGCCCTTCAGGTCGACCTTTCAGTGGCTCAGGATGACCTGTACCTGTAGTAGGATGTTCCCTCAATTCCTCGATGAAGCGAAGAGCCTTTTGAAATGCCTTTGGTTCGCTTTTGGCAAGGCGTGCCAAGCCCTCATTCGCCAATTCCGTAAATCTGATTTCATATGCCATAGCCACAGCGCTTTAGCATATCAGTTACAGATTCTCCAGGCAGTTGAGTGGTGTACTTCCCCTGCTTATACTCTTCTTCTGCACGATCAAGACTTGCAAAGAATTCCTCCTTGCTCAGAAGCGTGTCATCCTGTTTCTTGGCTGCCAACTTCTTGGCATATTTCAAGAGTTTTGCCATCAATGTCTCGTCATCGGCAATCTCACTCATGGTACGGAACAACTCCGCATTCATCTGCAATGCTGTCATATCTCTTTCCTTTCTTTTATGGTGACAAATTTACAAAGAATAAACGAAAATTCCAAATAAAATGAACGAATTATGAGAAAATCGGTCTTTCTATTCATCATCAGCCTAATGCCTATAGTAGTCGGGGCTCAACAAGGCGCTAAGAACCTTGCTGGTACATACCAGTTGACGGGGTATTATACGGGAGATAGGGAGCAGCACCTGAAATGTACCATGCGGCTGACAATTTCTAAGCCAAACAGTAAGGGCGAAGTGGTGGCTAAGGCGGTGTTAAAGTATCTGCCCGAAGGGTATTATGAGGGATTCACCTACCAGATGAAAGGCAGTTTCGACGGGAAGAATCTGTACTTAGACAAGGAGGAGAATAATTATTTCCTGACTTACGAAGGTGTTTTTGATGGCAAGACATTCAAAGGGGAATATACGCATGGCACCGTCACTCGACCGATAGAAGGTGTTTTCCGCCTGACGGTCAAGAAAAATTAACTACTTGTCACATCAAAATATATGGAAGGAAAAGTAAAGCGCATCACTTTCAATAGCCGTGACGAGTTGTTACGGATGGAGATAGATAAAATCGTTTACTTTGAGGCAAACGGTAACTATACGTATGTGGTGACCAAGAATAAACTGAAAGGGATGATTGGCATGAGTCTGGCAAAGACAGAACTGGCTCTGACGCAACAACTGGGCATTGAGGCACGACGCTTTATGCGAGTAGGCAAACGGTTCATCGTAAACTTTGAGCATGTATATAGTATCAATCCAGGCAAGCAACGGCTGGTTTTGTCGGACTTGGAAAATTTTTCCTTTCAACTGCCATTGTCAAAAGGGGCACTGCGACAGATGAAGGAACTGCTCACGAAGAATAAATAACCAATTTTATATGAAGACAATTACTATAGGTCGGGAAGGGAAGACGGGAAAACTATGTATATCCGTAGACGATAAGACGACCACAGTAGGGAAGAACCTAAGTGTGCCGACAGGGGTAAGCCGTGATCACATCAGGTTGATGGTAGATGACGAGGGACAGGTTAGCCTTCAGAACTTGAATATAGAGAATGATACGTTCGTCAACGGAATAGGTGTTGAGCGAAAGCGTATCAAGGAGGGCGATCGCATAGAATTAGGAAAAGAACGTTACCAACTTAGTTGGGAGATTCTTGGTCAGATTATTCCGAGATATGTGGACATCAAGCCACTGGAAGAGGTGTGGAACGATTATCAAGAACAACTGTTGAAATTACAAATTAGGGAACGTCGTTCTGGCGTGTTACGCTCTGCCACTGGCTTGATAACAATGGGTGCTGTCGTGCTTAGTATCTTTACGGGGCGTGACAATATCATGTTTCTGGTGCTCTATGGACTGGCGGCGATTATCTCTGCCGTGTTCTTCGTCAAGGCGTACATCGACTCTGCGAAGATGCCTCGTAAGCAGCAAGAGATACGTGATAGTCTGCCAAAGAAATATGTGTGTCCTAACTGTGGACAGTTCTTGGGAAATCAGTCCTACGAAATCATCAGCCAGCGGACGGCATGCCCCCATTGTAAGGCAATATATAAGATATGAGAAAAATGATATCCCAATACGACCGTAATGATTAATGGGTTGACCAGTCTGCAATATCCATAGAAGAAGTCATTTCGTCACGGAATCGCCCCCTTTCGTGGAGAAAGAGACATAAGAATTGGAAAGCGAGGTTTTAATCGCTATCTTTGCACATGACAAAACAATCTTATTCAAACTAAAAACGTATAGCATTATGACACAGAATGAGGACACTGTATTCCAGATGCAGGATGCAAACGGAAACGAAAATGTAGAGAGTGGTAAAAGGCGGTGGAGGCGTGTTACACTTGGTGGTATTGGCGCCATCTTGGTTGGTACGGGTGCTATGTATGCTGCGAAGATGCAGAGTGAACAGGTTGCCAGCGAGGAAGTGACAGAAGAGAATCTGCAGGGTGCAGAGGCTCTAAAGGAGAGTGTCACCCACACGGTTAAGCCTTCTGTAACAAAAATGGAATTGCCTGAAGAGACGGTACAGGCAGAGGGAGTGACAGATGAAATGACTTTTGCCGAGGCATTCAAAGCCGCACGTGAAGAAGTCGGAACAGGTGGCATGTTCCAGTGGAGAGATGGTATTTACAGCACTTTCACAGAGAAAGAATGGTATGGCTTGTCAGACGGAGACAAGAATGTGTATGCCCAGCGTGTGAAGGGTATCATGGAAGAGATGGACGCAGAACCAGTAGAGGATCCTTTGGCTGATGATGAGATAGATATTGCCGTCGTTGATGCCGAGGAGCCAGGGGAGGTAGATGATGAAGTGCGTTTCTTAGGTGATGCCCCAGAGGGTGAGGAACTTGCAGAGGGTACCGTTGTTGATGTGGAAGAGGACATTACGGATGTCGATTTAACAGAAGACATGGTGGCTGACGAGATGACTGATGATATGATATTGCAGGAATTCGCAGTCGCACAGGAAGATGTCGATACGGACGAAGCGACTGATTACATCCAGAATCTCGCAGACGAAGGGAATGACGATCTGGCAGTATCAACAGATGACCCGATAATCATTTAATGATGGAGCCCAAAAGAATCAAATGTCCCAAATGTGGTGGCGTGCTGGAAGTCGGAAATCCCAAGAACGAGGCTTTACGCATAGTGACTTGCCCTAATAAAGGGTGTGGTGTGAGACTACGTGTGGCTTTTGACACAGGAAAGACCGAACTTGCGGAGCGCAAAGACAGAAATGGTGTCATTGGTAGCCTGTGCTACCATGATACCTTTTATCCACTACAATTGGGGAAGAATACTGTTGGAAGGAAGAGTTCCAAGTCGGAGGCAACCATCCAAATTGACACTGATGACTTGTCAATGAGCCGAATGCATGCGGAAATCACAGTAGTGAAACTGACAAATGGGCGAGTAAAAGTCGTGCTTGGCGATGCCCGCTCACAAGAGAAGGCACAGCAACATCCTATTGAGATGGAGGACGAGCCAATGGACTGGATAGACAGGGTCGTGTTGTGCCATGGAGATATGCTGACAATGGGAAGAACGGTTATTCGATATGTTCAAGAGTAAGAGGACATGCAAATAGAAATATCAGAACCGCTATCTGTTCTTGAGATGGGGGCACGTTCCAATCAAGAAGACTCACTTTCCCCTTGTGAGTCGCCATCCTCTCGTGATCGCTTATTTATTCTATGTGACGGGATGGGTGGTCATGAGCATGGGGAAGTGGCAAGCAGACTGGTATGCGAAGTACTCTCAACCTATATCGGGACACATTGGAGTCATGGTACTTTGACTGATGATGTACTGAAAGATGCTCTTGCAGAAGTGTTTCGTCGGATTAAAGCATACGATAATGGAAGTTCTCGTCAGATGGGAACAACTCTTGTCCTGCTTTGTTTGCATGAGGGTGGTGCGACAATGGCTCATATAGGGGATAGTCGCATCTATCATATCCGTCCCTCAAGACGGCAGATCCTATATAAGAGTCGTGACCATTCGTTAGCCTATGATCTTTTTCTGGCAGGTGAGATAACCGAAGAGGAAATGAGGTCATATTCAAAGAAGAATGTCATTACCCGTGCAATTACTCCGGCGCAGGAAAAACCGTCTAAGGCAGATATAGTGCATACAAAAGATATACAATCTGGCGACATCTTCTATCTATGCTCTGACGGTATGCTGGAAAGGATGGGAGACAAGGAGTTGGTGGCGCTTTTTTCTGCTAATTGCTCTTTGGAAAGGAAGAGACAACGGCTCGTAGAACGCACGCAAGGTAATCAAGACAATCATTCTTCTTGGATTATCCAGATCAAGAAAGTAATCCATGCGAAAGAGAGATGTTGGTGGCAAAGGATAATGGATTTCCTTTGAGTACGAAAAGCCTGTGCCGATTCCATATTTCCCTTTTGTATGCTTTGCTGATTGAAAAATATTGTTTACCTTTGCACTCGTTATGCAAGTAGTCTACGAGGATAATCATATTATTATTGTATATAAGGAGAGTGGGGAGATCGTGCAGGGCGACAAGACGGGCGATACTCCATTGTCAGAGGAGGTGAAGGCGTATATCAAGGAGAAATACGCCAAACCAGGATTTGCTTTTCTGGGTGTGGTACATCGTTTAGACCGTCCTGTGAGTGGGTTGGTCATGTTTGCCCGTACCTCTAAGGCGTTGCGTCGTTTGAATGACATGTTCCGTAATGGTGATATCCACAAGACATACTGGGCTATTGTTCAACAGCGTCCTGATGACGATGAGGGTATGTTGGAGAATTGGCTTGTGAGGAATGAGAAGCAGAACAAGTCATATGCCTATTACCATGAAGTTCCCAATTCTAAGAAGGCAATACTGAAATATCGTCTGATTGGGCAGACCGATCATTTTTACGTGTTGGAAGTCAATCTGTTGACGGGCAGGCATCATCAGATTCGTTGTCAGTTAGCCGCTATGGACTGTCCTATCAAGGGTGATCTGAAGTATGGTGCGAAGCGTAGCAATCCTGATGGGAGTATCTCCCTATTAGCCCGCAGGTTGGACTTCATTCATCCTGTTTCCAAGAAGCATATTATCATAGACTCGCCTTTACCGCAGGATAATCTGTGGCAAAACATCAATTTTTCCGTTAAATAGTTTCGTATTTCCAAATTTTACCTTATTTTTGCATCATACTTTGCAAAGTTAGGTTATGAAGAAAGCATTCTGGTGGATATTGGGCGTCTTGTTGAGTCCCATTCTACTGTTTCTGATATTGACGTTGCTGCTTTATTTCCCTCCTGTACAGAACTGGGCGGTGGATAAGGTGGCTGCTATAGCGTCAGAGAAGACTGGAATGCAAATCACCGTTGACCATGTGGACCTCTCTTTCCCTTTGGACTTAGGTATTGATGGCTTCCATATCCTACAGCCTCCTTCCGACACGATAGCCGATGTAGAGCGGATGGTGGTGGATGTACAGTTGCTCCCCTTGTTTAAGAGCAAGGTCATTATCAACGAGATGGAAGTCAATAATGCCCAGTTCAATACCGCCCAGTTTGTGGATGCGGCACGGGTGAAGGGGCGGTTTAAGCGTCTTGCCTTGTCCAGCAAGGGTATTGACCTTGACAAACAGACGGTAGAGGTCAATGGGGCACGTCTGGAGGAGGCAGATATTGATATCGCCTTGAATGACAGTGTTCCAGAGGATACGACGACCTCTGACAACCGATGGAAAATCTTCGCCGATAGTTTAGTGATCTCCCGTTCCGATGTCGCCTTCCACATGCCTGGTGACACCATGAGCGTGAAAGCCCATTTGGGTCGGCTACTTGCCAAGGAGGGAGATGTCGACCTTGGTACGCAGACCTATCAGATCGCCTCATTAGAGTGGAATAATGGAAGTCTGCAATATGATCAGAATTATGAACCACGTATTGAGGGATTGGACTATAACCATATCGACCTTACCCATATCGACCTTGCTGTGGACTCCATCTACTACCACGACCCAGAGGCACGACTGGTGATGCGTTCTACCCATTTGAAGGAGAAGAGTGGGCTTCAGGTGACCGACCTGACAGGTGCTGTCGCCATGAAGGAGGGCAGTATCAGGCTGCCTCAGTTCCATTTGAAGACTCCCGACTCAGACATCGCTATGGAACTGGATATGCCGCTGTCGCTGATGGAGAAGATAGACCCGGGGAAGTTGCGTATGCGACTGAACGCACAGGTAGGTAAGCAAGACCTGATGCGCTTCTTGGGAGGGATGCCCCAGACGTTCCAGCAACGCTGGCCCAATTACCCGATCAGTGTGAAGGGCTCGGCAAATGGTAATATGGACTATATGGAGTTCGACGGACTGGACGTGTCGCTTCCCACCGCTTTCCATGCCAATGCTACAGGTTTCGTGGCAAATCTGACTGACCCTAAGCGTCTTCGTGCCAAGGTGCAGTTTAAGGCAAGGACGGAAGACCTTGGCTTTGTGACAGGGATGTTGCCCAAGGACATACAGCGTAACTACCGTATTCCCCGTGGCATTACTGCCGAGGGACTTGTCCGTGCCGACGGCGCCCAGTATTTCGCCGATGTCGTGATGCGGGAAGGTAAGGGAACCGTGAAGGCAAAAGGAAACTTCAATGCTGATGCCATGCGCTATGATGCCAAAGTCAATATCCGTGACTTGAATGTGCATCATTTCATGCCCCATGACTCCATCTATACCGTCTCTGCCGATATCGTGGCGAAAGGGCAGGGCACAGATTTCTTCTCACCCCGCACCACCTTGCAGGCTGACGCGAAGATACATCAGGTAAGGTATGGTCATTACAACCTGACCAATATGACGGCGACGGCAGATATCCGTCAGGGACGTGCTCATGCCAACATTGTCGGCGATAATGAGTTACTTAACGGGGCGATAGCACTGGATGCCCTGATGGACAAGAATAAATTCGATGGCACCGTGACTGCCGATATGGCACAGTTGGACCTCTATCAGTTACGTTTGGTCGACAAACCGTTGACCATTGGACTTTGCGGGCATTTGGATGTTAATTCCGATCTGAAAAAGACCCATCATGTCAGTGGTATTATCAGTGACTTGACCATCCGTGACTCCGCTAAAGTTTACCGTCCTGAGGATGTCGGGATCTTGGTAAATCTGCGCCCAGACACCACCTATGCCCGTGTACAGAGTGGTGACTTCATTGTGAAACTCGATGCCAGTGGCGACTACGAGCGACTGATGAGTCAGTTGACGACCCTTTCAGATTCTGCTATGGCTCAATATGATAAGAAAATCATCGATCAGCCAGCCTTGCGCCGACTGTTACCTACCATGAGACTCCATGTGGAGAGCAAGAAGGACAATCCTATCGCCAACCTATTGAAGACCAGCGAGAATATTGATTTCAAAGACCTGCTCTTCGATATGACGACCTCTCCGGAGACAGGTGTTAATGGTAATGGCTATGTCCATTCCTTAGTCTATGACGGAACTCGTCTGGACACCATCAATTTCCGTCTGACGCAACGTAAGGAGCATTTGAGTTTTGGCGGGCAGATCCGTAACAACAAGCGCAATCCGCAGTTCGTGTTCAATGCCCTCTTCGACGGAGTCCTGCAGGAGCGAGGTGCCACGATGGGCGTTCGCTATTACGATTCCGACGACAAGTTGGGTGTCCGTATTGGCGCCCAGGCAGAGATGGTGGATAGTGGTATCCATGTCCATCTGGTGCCTAAGCGTCCCACCATTGGCTATAAGGAGTTTGCCCTCAACGACGATAACTTCATCTTCCTGGGTTCCGACAAGAAGGTGCGGGCGAAGATAGACCTGATTGCCGACGACGGTACGGGTGCGAAGATATACTCCGAGGAGAGTGATCCTTCCGCATTGCAGGATATCACCATCAGCCTCCATCGGGTCAACCTTGGTGAGGTCACCTCTGTATTCCCCTATTATCTGCCTCGTATGACGGGAATTCTGAATGGAGATTATCATGTGGTGCAGCATGAGACAGGACGCTTCTCGATGGTCAGTGATATGGCGGTACAGGGTATGACCTACGAGAAGAGTCCGATAGGAAATATCAGCACCGAACTTGTCTACTTGCAGAAAGAGGATGATGCCCATGCCGTGGAGGCTCGTCTGCTGAAAGACGACGAGGAGGTGGGACTGTTGAATGGTACCTATTATAATGAGGGCGACGGCTCTATTGACGCCAAACTGCAACTGACCCGTTTCCCCCTTGAGATAGTCAATGGCTTCGTACCCGACCAGATTGTGGGACTGGAAGGCTATGGTGAGGGAGAACTTACTATCAAGGGTAATCTGAAGACTCCTCAGGTGGATGGCGAGGTGTACCTCGACTCCTCCTATCTCGTCAGCGTTCCCTATGGCATGCGTCTGCGTTTCGACAACGACCCCGTGCGTATTGTCGGCTCCAACCTGTTGTTTGAGAATTTCTCCCTTTACGCCTATAACAACAACCCATTGACGGTGATGGGAGGTGTCGATTTCAGTGACCTTGACCGCATCATGGTCGACCTTCGTATGCGAGCCAAGGACTATCAGGCCATCGGCGAGAAAGAGCATGCCAATAGTGTCGCTTACGGTAAGGCTTTCGTCGACTTCTTCGGCAGGATGCAAGGACCGCTCGACAATCTCAGTCTGCGGGGTAGGCTGAATGTGTTAGGCTCTACGGATATGAGTTATGTGCTGCGTGACACCCCCTTGTCTACCGATAACCAGTTGGAGGAACTGGTGAAGTTTACCGACTTCAGCGATACGACACAGGTGGTGGTAGAGCGTCCTACGCTCAACGGTTTCCAGATGGATATGACGGTCGACGTGTCGAAGGGCGCCCATATCATGGCATATCTCAATACCGACCACTCCAACTACATCGACCTGATGGGAGGCGGAACGCTGCGCATGCAGTATTCACCAGCCGACAATCTGCAGTTGCGTGGTCGCTACACCCTGTCGAATGGTGAGATGAAATACTCGCTGCCTGTCATCCCGTTGAAGACCTTCACCATCCAAGATGGCTCGTATATTGAGTTCACTGGTGAGCCGATGAATCCGACACTGAATATCACGGCGACAGAACGTACCAAGGCTACCGTCTCTAATGATAATGGGGTAGGGCGCAGCGTGGAGTTCGACTGTGGTGTTATTATCACCAAGACCCTCAACGACATGGGACTGGAGTTCACCCTCGATGCTCCAGAGGACATGCAGTTACATAGTGAGTTGCAGGCAATGGGTATGGAGCAGCGTGGCAAACTCGCCGTGACGATGCTCACCACGGGCATGTATCTTGCCGATGGTAATACGGGCAGTTTCTCTATGAACTCAGCACTCAGTTCGTTCCTGAACTCAGAGATCAGTCAGATCACGGGTAATGCCCTGCGCACCCTCGACCTGTCGTTTGGCATGGACAACTCCACCGATGCCACTGGTGCCTCCCATACCGACTACTCGTTTAAGTTTGCCAAGCGGTTCATGAACAACCGTTTGAAGATTGTCGTAGGTGGAAAGGTATCCTCTGGGGCGGAGTTGCAGGAGCGCAACAACTCCTTCTTCGATAATGTGTCACTGGAATACCGTCTTGACCAGACCGCTAATAAGTTCATTACCCTGTATTACCAGAACAACAGTTACGACTGGCTTGACGGATATACGCAGAAATACGGTGGCGGCTTTACCTGGCGACGCTCGTTGCAGAACTTCTCTGACATCTTCCGATTCAAGGATACTAATCTGCCTGCTCCTCAGAGAACACAGAATACTCCGAGTTCTCCGACACCTCTCGACTCCCTAAAAACGAAAGAACATGAAGCGAAATAATATCCTGTTGTGCTTGTGTGCCGTCCTGCTGGCCTCATGCAGCATGACGAACAATATCCCGGAGGGCGACCAACTCTATACGGGACTGAAGAAAATCACCTATGACAACTATGAGCAGAACGATAACTTCACCACCACACAGGAGGAGGTGGAGGCGGCTCTTGCCACGGCACCTAATGGCGCCATCTTCGGCAGCAGTTACTATCGCATGCCGTTCTCTATCGGACTGTCGGTATGGAATCACTATGCCGACAAGGAAACGGGGTTCGCCAAATGGATGACGAAGACGTTTGGCAAGCAGCCTGTCCTGATGTCGTGGGTGAACCCGGAGTTGCGCTCCTCCGTGGCACGTAGCGTGTTACGCAATCACGGCTATTTCAACGGGCAGGTAGGGTATGAGACATTGACGCAGAAGAACCCAAAGACGGCGAAGATAGCCTATCATGTCAATCCAGGCAGGATGTACACACTCGATAGTGTGGGCTATTTCGGATTCCCTGTCGAGGCAGACAGCCTGATACATGCGACCTTGGACGAGGCGAAGATCCATCGGGGCGCCCCCTTTGTCGTCGCCAACTTGGATGCGGAGCGCAGCAGGGTAGGCAGTCTGCTGCGTAACAACGGCTACTACTATTACCAGTCAAACTTCGCCTCTTATCTTGCAGATACCTTTGCCATCTCAGGTAAGGCGCAACTGCGCTTCCAGTTGGCTAAGGATGTTCCTCAGCAGGCGCTCCATAAATGGTATATCGGACGTATCAATATCAATATGCGCAAGACGCGCCAGGAGCAGTATACCGACTCTACCGTGCGCCGTTTCTTCACCGTTCGCTATCATGGCAAGCGTCCCCCCTTGCGCCCTCGTGTCATCATGGCAGACTTGAAACTGCGTCCCCGCCAGTTATATAGTTATGACAACTACCTCGAGTCGGTGAGTAAGATGAATGCCATGGGACTTTTCTCCACGACGGATTTCGCTTTCACGCCTCGTGATACCACCGCCACTTGTGATACGCTCGACCTGACCATCAACTGTACGTTCGACAAGCCATGGGACACCTATATTGAGACCAACTTCAATGCCCGTACCATCGGGCGAGTAGGACCCGAGTTGAAACTGGGTGTCACCCGTCGCAATGCGTTCCGTGGCGGCGAGAAGATCGATGTCAACGTGCATGGCTCCTACGAGTGGGCTACCAGTGGCGGGTCGTCGATGAACAACTACGAGTATGGTATGGATGCGAGTATTGAGTTCCCACGCATCATTGCCCCCTTCTTTGGTGGTAATCGGGTGCGTCGTGACAAGAGCGGACAGCGCATCCGCCGCCGTCGTTTCTACTCCACACCGCTGACCCTTGCTAAGGTCTCTACCGACATCATCTATCGCCCCAGTTATTACAAGATGCATGTTGTGAGCGGCGAGTGGACTTACAAGTGGCAGACCTCCGAGCAGAGCCGTCATGAGTTCTCGCCTTTGACGGTGAAGTATCAGTTTATGAACAGCCATACGGATGCCTATGAGCAATTGGTGCAGGAGAACCCCTATCTTGCCGCCACCATGCAGGACTATTTCATTCCAGAGATGCGCTATACCTATATCTATACCAGTCCTGCGGGCAAGTTGCATCCCATCCGCTGGGAGACGACAATCTCCGAGTCGGGTAATCTGGTGTCACTCGCCTATATGATAGGTGGCAAGAAATGGAATGAGAAGGACAAAACTCTTTTCAGGAATCCGTATTCCCAGTTTGTCAAGGTGGAGACCGACTTCACCAAGACGTGGAACCTGAATAGTTCGTCGCAACTGGTGGGACACCTGAATGCGGGGTATATCTGGTATTTCGGCAATAGCGACTGGATTCCTAATTCCGAGATGTTCTATGCGGGTGGTGCCAACAGCATCCGTGCCTTCGAGGTGCGTGGTGTCGGTCCTGGGCGTTTCGCCTCTACAGGAACGAAGTCGCTCGACTATCTGGTGCGCAATGGCAGCATCAAGTTCGTGGGTAACCTCGAGTATCGTCAGCGACTGTTCGGCAATCTCTATGGTGCCGTCTTCCTCGATGCGGGCAATGTCTGGACATCGTCTAACGACAGTTACGAGGATGAGGAGGACGAAGCCTACTACTCGCCAGGCAATTTCAAGATGAGTCATTTCCTGAAGGACATCGCCGTAGGCACGGGAATTGGTATCCGTTACGATCTTGACTTCCTCGTGCTCCGCCTCGACTGGGGTGTCGGGCTCCATGTGCCTTACGAGACAGGTAAGAGCGGCTATTTCAATACCGATGGCTTCAAGCGAAACCAATCCCTCCATTTCGCCATCGGCTATCCGTTCTGATTCATTTCGTACAATGAGACGGGGAATTCATACAATTTCCTTGGCTTTTTCTTTTTTGTTTCAGAAATAATTCCTATCTTTGTAAGCATTATTGGAAAACTATAGTAAGATAGAAACAAACTAAAATATAATTATTAAGAAACAGACACTAATAGCGATTTAAAAGGGAGAAAGTAAGGCTCAGCCGAACACTCCCCAAGGGAACATAAACGTAGTTAATAACCAAAAGACTGGCGCAGCGTTCCCGTTCGTACTTTATGGATAAATGAGCTTTTGCTCTTGCTCTCACCCAAAGAATACCGCCAATATTCTAAGAGACAATCACCCAAAGGACACAAGTCCAACGGCTGTCAACATGAGATCAAGTAGGCTGAGGTTCACGCTACGGCGTGAATCATTCATCGCTTGCTTTGTTGACAGGTCGCTTGGCGGTAACCTTTTGGGTAGCAAGTACAGAATGGTTACACGCCTTTCTTGTAATTTTTATAAGAAATGTTTGAATCTCTTCCTTGGAGAACAATTACACATTATGGGCTTCACTTTATAGCCCCAATCCTTTTAGCGTTCATTTTCTTCAGAAAAGAACGTCGTCTTAAAGCATATTTGATCATGTTAGCAACAATGGTGGTTGATGCCGACCATCTATTGGCTGATCCGATTTTTGATCCTGACAGAATGAGTATCGGTTTTCATCCTCTCCACTCTTACATTGCTATTACCATTTATGTCATTATGTGTTTCCTTCCATACGAGAAACTACATCTACCATGGTGGCTACGTGCCGTAGGTATTGGTTTAGTATTCCATATGATTACCGACTGGCAAGATTATGTACTATGGCTATAATATCTTATAAATATACATATTTTTAAAAACAACAAATTATGAAACAAGTAAAATTTTTAATGATTGGTCTGATGCTCGCAATGAGTAGTGCGGCAAGTGCTCAGACTGTAAGGGGGCTTGTAAGGGCTCTAGAGAAAGTGTTGGATGCATATTGCATTGAGTATTATAACACAGACTTCAGTGGTCGTTCCTATGTTGCAGGAAGCCTGTCCGTTTACATCCCATCGGATCCCGAGGATTTAATTAATCCGCTAACAGGAGCACTCGATTTGGAAGGAACTCACTCATATAGAGGACAATTCCGTAATACACATTCAGGTGTTAAGTGGAAGGCTTCCATTAAAGAACTTGGAGGAAAAAAGTATCAGATCAAATTTGACAAGTGGTATGAGCCAGACTTCTTTAATGCAGGTCATTGGGAGAATGGTGCTACGAGAGAATACGAGTATAAAGAATAAGTCCAGATACAACAGGAGACAGGTATGACTTTTCAAGTAACCTGCCTCCTGTTTATAAATACCTGGAAATGTTATATCTCTCAAAATAGATGAAGAATGAAAAGGAAAGTGTTTCTTTTGTTATTTGTAATGTTGACCTTATGTTGTATTTGTCCTACGAATGCGCATACTAAAGTCGGATTAGCGTTAAGTGGTGGTGGAGCCAAAGGTGCTGCAACTATAGGCGCATTGAGGGTCATAGAAAAATCAGGTATTAAAATCGACTATATAGCAGGAACTAGTATAGGTGCAGTCATAGGTGGGCTTTATGCTTCAGGATTCACACTTGATGAAATAGAAAGGTTTCTCTTTACACAAGGCAAATTAGATGTCCTTGACATCAATTATATTGAGAGCGAATTACGAAGACAGTTAAGGAATCGTAGATGTGAAAATATACAGGATACACATATTCCTTTCCGATGCGTTGCGGTTGATGGTGATAATATGAAAGAGTATGTGCTGTCAGAGGGAAAACTTTGGACGGCAATTCTTGCTTCTATGTCTGTGCCTGTCATATATCCATTTGTTTCTTGGAAAAATTTGGCGCTCTATGATGGTGGTCTTCTGAACAACTTGCCTGTTGATGTCGTAAAGGATATGGGGGCTGATATTGTTATCGCTATTGATCTACAGCAAAATGAAGACGACGGACTGGAAATCCCAAGTTTAGGATTTGGCGGAATCTTCGATACTCTTGCTGATTGGTCGTCGACTCACCCTGAGAAGAAGAAATATAGGCTCAACGTAAAAGCCGCAGATATTCATATTCATCCCAGACTTCCTGGGTTCAAGGCTTCTAGTTTCGGACGGCAAAATTGTGAAACGATGAAGAAGATAGGAGAAGAGGAGGCTGAGAAACATTGGTCTGAATTACAAAATATAAAATGCATTCAACATTAATATGAGAAAAAAGAGAAAATGCGGATTTTTTGTATTACTTATATCACCTTTCCTATTTGTGTTAGTAGAATATCTTTGGGGTGTTATTGATAGGAATCTTTTTGTTTTTCTTTTTGTTCTCTATTTGTTATCAGTCCCTTTACTTCTGTTATTCATAAAAGGAAACAAGAAATAATTTATTATAGTTAATTTATTTTCGAAAATTGATTATCTTTGTATCGGTTTATATTGGTGAATCATGGAAAAGTAGAAATGAATTAAAGATAGTAAATCGAATGGACAACAAAGAGAAACTGGAGAGTCTGTCAAAGATGATGGACGAAATGGAGAGAGAACGAAGAGAAGTTCTACAAGGAGGGTGACCAACAGGCAGGGCAGCGGCTGGCTGATCTAGCGTGGAGAAAAGCGGGACGGTTCTGGCGATTCACGCATCAAGGGAATCAAAAGGATGGCATCTGCAATAGACAGATGCCATCCTTTGCGTTTATTAGTCCCTATGTATTCAATAATAAGTGCCGTTGTAATCAGTTATTGGAAGTATCCTAATCGGTTGTCGACTCCAGTCGACAGACCTGCTGACTCCAGTCGACAAGGTTGCTGACTCCAGTCAACCGATCGTTCGACTCTAAGTCGGCAGGTATCTTCGACGAATTTTGTTGTCATAAATGTTGCAGTTTCTCGTGAGGAGCCTCCTCAATTCCGTGAGGAGGCTGGTATTTTCCGTGAGGAGGCAGGTATTTTCAGTGAGGAGCCTCCTAATTTTCGGGAGGAGGCTGGTAATTTTCGTGAGGAGCCTCCTCACGGAAGAAGCCCCTACATCCTCCCTTCGTAAGATGGCGCATAAAAAAGGATTTGCCAAAGGATTTAGGGGGTGTGGGAATAATCTTCTCAATTATCAAACAAACTGATTAAAATACCTCAAAAACACCGATTGAAATACCTCAAAAACCAAGGTTTTCTTGCAAGTTCCAAATAATTGTATTATCTTTGCTGCCAGATTTAAAAAAGACTATAGACGGGTGTCAGTCAAAGATGAGTATTGAGGACTTGATATTTGCAGCATGCATCAATATCTTGAACGCCTCTTCGTCATTCAAGATATTGATGCATGGTGCCCAGCGATACGTAGTAAAACAGTTATCCGAAGTTCACCTAAACGTGGATTCTGTGACCCGTCAATAGCCGTGGCTCTTCTTGGACTGACACCAGAAGCATTGACCACACAAATGAAAACATTTGGATTTATCTTCGAGCAGATGTGCGTACGAGACATGAAAGCCTATACACAAGGTTTGTATAGTCATGTGTCTTATTACCATGACAGATATGGTTTGGAAGCCGATTTTGTTCTGCATCTTGAAGACGGACGCTATGCTTTGGTAGAGTGCAAATTAGGAAGCAGTGAGATAGAGGAAGGTGCAAACCATCTTTTGGAGTTGAAGAGGCTTATCCGTGAGCATAACGAGAAAGAGAAACAGATGCCTATTCGTGAACCCGACCTTTTGATGATACTAACAGGTGGTCAGATGGCATACACTCGACCTGATGGTGTTAAGATTATTCCTTTAGGGTGCTTGAAGAATTGAATTGATATTAAGAATACGAGACATTGGGAAGAGTCTTCCGAGGCATCCGGAATGCTCTTTCCAAGCATGGGAATGATTTGTGGCTCAAATAATATTTGGTTTTTTGTTCGATTTGAATAAATTTTTCATAAACTTTCAAGATAGAAGTGCAATTTCTTGGGAGTAGAAATAGACTCCCTCTCCGCAGGACTCAGACGTTCTCGGAGCGTAGCGATGAGGTTGTCTGAGTCCTGTGGAGAGGAAAAATCAATCAGCAATGCAAATAAAC
>JAFUFD010000022.1 GCA_017470055.1 Prevotella sp.
GAACTCCTCTATATCCAGACCTTCGCTTGACAGGTTGGCACACAGATTAGTCAGTCGAAGTGTCGCCTGTTGAGTCGTGTAGTTGTATGTATCCGTTCCGACAATATTCAAGGTGTTGTCCTCTACACCGACAACCAGATGCCCACCCTCCATGTTAGCCAATGCCGACACGTATGAGATGATATCATCCTTCTCATGACCGCTGAAGTCATTCTTCAGGTTCTTGAATTCCTTCCACTCGCAACCCTCATCCTCCTTTGGGTATTGCTTGATGAGATATTGTTGTAATTCTTGCTCTTTCATACTTTGTACGTTTGTTAATCCGACTTTATATATAACGCTTGTTGGCTGTCAAATATGATAAATTCGTTGTTAATTCAGTAGGATAATTTGTTATTATATAATTACTATCCCTTAATCTGAGTTCTGAATGATTTGCCAATATCCATAATTAGATTGTCATAATTCTCCTTTGTCTTTCTGTTCTGATTAATTGTCTCTCTGGCTTCTCCTTTTGTGATTTGAGAAGCCATATTATCATTTCCTTGTGCCCTAATATCTATCAATTTCTGTTTACCGAATTGAAATTGCTCAAATTGGCCTATCAATTTTATCAACTTCTTATAATGCTCATCCTCAATTAATAAAAGGTTCTCATTAATCGCATTTCGAGTAAGTCTAATTTGCTCACTGAAGGCTGGAATTTGTGAAGGTTCTGCTTTTTCCCATAACATATCGGCTTGCTGTTTAGTGTAGAGCAATACTTTCCACAAATCGTTATATAAATCAAACTGTTTCTCTGAATATCTAGCAAATAGTAATTTTGTCTTTTCCAATTCTGCTTTTGTCTTTTCCAATTCGTTCGCATATTTATTTTTTAACGTCTCTAATTCACGCTCATGCTTGTTATTGTATGAGTCCAATAATCGGTTTGACAAAAAGCCACCAAACCATTTTGCAAGGGCAACAACAACAACACTTGCGCCCCCTATTGACACAATGAAAGCCGTGAAGAGTTTGACATATTCTATTAATTCCATGTTCACTAAAATAAACCGTTAAACCTCATCCATTCTTGAACTTGTCTCGGATCTACGCTGCCCATTAAAAATTTATTGATGGATAACACCCCAACTTTCATCCCTCTTAAGTATATAGATGGAGGAGTTGTTGTATAAGGATTAAAAGGACTCAATGAAGAATATGGACTTCCATACATCGAATATTTATTATTTATAGATACTGAAGAATATGGATTTCCATATAGCCCATAAATATTAGAAACTGACTCAGGATCATATATGTTTAAACACAATCTACCAAGGAATTGTCCATCACTAGCAAGAATGAAAGACTCTCCATTTTTAACTCTTCTATTCAATTCATTTATGTCCATTCTCTTTTCTTTCAATAAAGCTGTTCATTTTATGCTCACACGTCACTATCTTTCTTCTTTGAAGAACAACTGATAATAATACATACCTCGTTCTTCATCATAGCCTCTTATAATATTCTGTTCACCCCCATGAATGTTGATGTCAAAACTATTGTCCAGCCTGATAGTGGTCATATTTCCAGTAGATCTATGATTTACAGCCTTTGGGGCTGTTTTAAAATCATCGTCAATATCAACATCTAATTGGCGTTGGTAGTTGTCTTTGTATTGTCTGAATTCAGAAATTAGTTCAGGTTTTTCGAAAACCCTTTCCGCAAAAGTGTTGACATTAACGGTATCGTCTTTCAGCGCATCAAGACTCCTGTTGATATAGGTTGCTTTTTCTAATTTTCCATTATCGGTAGGAAGTTGGGCAACAAAGTTCTTACAAAGCGAAAGCATATTTTGAGTTTGGTTATAACTATCTTTGCGTAATCGGACATGCAGAAAATCATCTGTCCAATACTTTGCTTCTACACCTTTATTAGTATTGTCAACTATTGCTAATAAATAGCCATTCTCTTTTTCTGTATTAAATATCAAGCATCCTTTATCCAATTTATTAATATTTACTCCACGTTGACTTTCAATTTCAAACCCTTCTTCTTTATTTTTTATTGTTATGAATGTATCTTTACTTTCAGATTTAAAAATACCAATTGCCTCCATCATTTTCCCATCAAGTATACATTTTTCTATATATGCAATGTATAGTTCCCCTCCTTTAATCTTGGGATGGGTACTTTGTTCATACAAATATCGGGCAATACTCACAGACACACTATGCATGCATTCTTTATTCTGAAAAATAGATGATATATATGAATACATCGTATTAAGTTCTATCTCCGTTTGGTGCCAAAAAGTATAATAGTCTTCTTTGCCAACAAACGGCTTATAGAAATAGTTGCAAAGGGTATCTTTTGCAACTCCATTAATATCCAAAATACCATTAGAGTATTTGATTCCCTCCTCAAGGCCTCTATTCCCAACAAAATGCACTATACATTTTGATATAATTGCATCATATAATTGTATCATTACTGTATTCTATGTTTGCGTTAATACTATCTTGTTTCTGTTTATCATATAACTCAAGAGGTTCTTTATTTTCATCTGAAAATGGTGGCAAGACTGTTTCCATCACTGACAAATAGTTAAAACAACCTATACTGATTACAATATAAAGCAATACAATAACCAAATAGAAAGGTATCATATTTTTGAATCGTTTTCCAATAGTTTGTTTTTTGTATTCATCAAACCGCGCTGAGGTTATATATGAGCGTGTAACATTTTTCCAATAATCAAGCTCTTTAATAGAACGCTTAATATCAATATAATCAAATATTGATTGCAAAATAACTGAGCCAACGAAATATATGCCAAATGCTCTAAATACATAGCAAATCAGTTGATTTTCAGACAAATTTTCAATTTCTTGGACTTTAGAGAAAAGCGTAATCCCTATTAAAATCAGAGCAGCCAAAACATCACGCAACAGATTTCCTAAAATGTTACGAATTTTTAGTGACAAAAGATCTGTTACATTCTTTATGTCTTTCAATATCTCTTTAAGTTCTTTCTGATAATCATCTTTTCTATCATATATCACATAGGAATATTGTTCCTTTGCTTGTGAGGAAGCATCTAACAATATAGGATAAAGTCCATCAAATAAAGATGTACGCGTGACTAAATCTAAAGATATTCTTTCTACAAACAATTTCTTTTTAAGAGTGCATGTTTCCTCAGACTCATAAATCCATTTGACTACATCTAACAAATTTTGATGATAATTATATAATATGTTAATATCAAAGGTATCTCCTCCAATCTCTTCAACAATACAGCGATAACCTTTAATTGCAATTCTTTTTTCTTTGGTTATTTCATTACCTATAGATGCTAAAAGTACTTTTATTGCATTCCTAAAAAAGAATTGGGAAACATTGTCGACACATCCATTTGTAACAATGTGTTTTAGGGGAGCAATGATATATTCAGAATTGCAAGTAATCCTAATAGATGTTTCTATTATATTTGATGTTGGAAAGAAGTAATTCTTAATTTGATTTTTGTTGATAGAATCTGAATTGTTTACTATGAAATTGGGGCCTCCAAATGAATTTTGCAAACCATTAACAATTATATGGAAGTGGTGCTTGTTTAATGGATAATCCTCATCAAATGGGGATGAATTTTTAATCCAATTAACAAAGCTGTTAATGTCGTAGAAAAAAGTGTGTGCAATGTCGTTTTCATCTAATAAATCTAGCCATACTAACTTGTTAATATGAACACCCCAAACACAACCGTCATACAATTCTTCAGTGAATTCAGATTTGTCAACTTTTTCGCCATCTATTTGGAATCCTATCGCGCTCTCAATTCCACAAAAAGAGAACATATCATATAACTCTCCAAAGAAATTTTTGGATAAACGAGAATTATATTCCCCAGTAAAATCCAGATGACTCCAACTCTCTGAATGGGATTTTGAAGCACCACTTAGAATATCAAGTTTTGTTATTATACTGGCGAACTTCATTATTGGACATCTTTAATATCAAAAGTTTCAATTCGAATTTCATACAACCCCCGTTTGTTTTTTTTCATTTGAAATAGAAATGTTGTTCTCTTCTAACGTTCCTTCCCATTCAATCTTTACACCTTCAGCTGTTTGCCTAATATTTCGTGTTTCTTTTTTTGTAAGAACATCCTTTCTTGGAGGAAAACTTTGACCATATAATCCTCCTTCTGTTAGGAATTCTCTAAAAGAGTTCCTTAGTTGGGTTTGTTTTTCCTTATCCGTATCTTGGATTACTGCTTCAATATAATGCTCAGAATCAAAACTATCTGTTGAAAGCAGATAATTTCTTGCCCTATTTTTATATACAGAGGGTTCTTGAATATCTTTATCTTTATTCTCTGTGGCCCAACGTCTAGCAAATGACTGCGCTTTCTTCGTTAAATCAGTCTCTGTTTCCCGAGGAATTACAGAAAGAAAATTGCCAAAGAATTTTGTAATTCCAGTAGGTTGGCTTCTATCAAAGACTAATACATCCCATAAAACTTTTGGATTAATATCAATTAGAGCAACTTTTTGTATTGCCGTTTTATCCTCGCTAAATGTATTTTTAACTTCTTCTAATAGAGCCTTGCTTCCTTTCAGCTTATACTCATAAACCTTTTTATGGTCGAGTTTTATTAAAAATAGAAGTTTCCTTGTTCGTATTGAAGCTATAGATATGATAAACACACCATTATTCATATTTTGAGTGTGAGTAGATTTAAAACGGCTTGCAATATCTTTTGATATTTTTAGGAAGTCTTCGTCTGAAGCTTCTACAATTTGTTTTGCCAATATCTTAATTGGAGGATTATCTTCTGTAAATATGTATTGACGTCCTTGACTCGCATCTGCCAGTCTATCACGGAAGAATTTTTGTTGTTCACCCGTAATTTCTAATTCTTCCAAAAAAATCGGATTCACCTCATCGGTTAAAATCACATGAAAGATTAACTTTTCAATCTTAATCGCTTCCTTATCTGCTATAGATAAAACACTTTCTTTTGCCATAAATCACCTCCTATTTTTAATGATGTTGCAAAAAATACTTTTTCAAAACAACCTAAGTCTTTCTATTTAATCCTTTTTTTTGAATTACCCACTAACTATATTGTAGTTACCCACTAACTCTTGAGAGTCAAACAGTAACTTTTTTATTCTATTTTCTACAACAACATCTTTCATACTATCCAAAACAACATTCTAATAATTATACAAATTTAATGGTGGTACTGATAATCTTATCCGGTGTAACTTGCTCAGTACTATAATATATTGCAGTATACCCTTTTTCTTGTAGTGCCAAATCCTCTTTTAATAAATTGATCTCAAAGAGACCTTGTTCTGTATTAGGAATCGGTTCTAAGAAGTATGCATACCCCTCATCTTCGTAATTTCTGTCAAGAAGACGTAGTGGGCGTTTAAATAAACAACTCATTCCTTGAAATTTGAATTCTGCTTGTATTTCCATTCTGTTTTATATTTCAAAGTTACCACACAACATTTTCGGAATAATAATTAACTTGTGTCGCTGTTTGCTCCTTTGGAGTCAGGCACAATTTGGCTATAGGATTTTCTATATAAGCTAATTTGGGAATGCGTTCCAGATTACTTACAACTACTAAAACATAATCGTTTTTATATTCAAGAGCTTTGTTATATTCATTATGAGTCATTCTTATTGCTCCTTGGCTTTTCCTCACTCCCTTGACTTCTGCTAAAAAGTAAGAACTATTACATTGCACTTGAAAATCATAACCATCTCCCCATAGACGAGCATCCTCTAATATGCCAGTCTCGAATATAGGAATACTCTTATAGTTATTTATAAAATAGAACTCTGCTTCATTTCCTGTTTCTTGTAATTGCTTAAAGCGTGATTTCTGAACAGGGGAAAGGTTTTCAGTGACAAGTGTTATATCGGAATCAATATCCTTTATGTATAGCTTAACTATATTGGCAAAACCATGAACATCTTCTTTACCAAAAAGACTATCAATAAAAAGTTTTATATGTTCTCGCTGATTTCGTTGAAACCATCCTTTTCGTCCGTTGTCAAAATACGGGTCAAAACTATCCATTCTATTTGACACCGCTTTTGTGGTATTTGCCAACCCTAAAGCAACGACAAATCTTGCGAATGCAGATTTAGTAGGCTGTCCAAACTCTCGAGCGAAATCATTATCGAATTTGGCTAAGCCATATCCAATAAGATTCATTACTTCTGATATTTTTTCTTTCTTGTCAAGCATATCGTCATATCCATTATCAAGCAGCCAGGACAAGTGTTCTTGTTCTGCTGCTAGGATTACCATAATCTTTAAAGTTAATGACTTTGGCTGCAATATTATAATGTCCTGCGAGGTCTAATTCTATTGCTTCGCGGATAGGCTTATCTTGCCCGTCAATATCAGTACAAATTGACTTCAGGAATGCAGGAACA
>JAFUFD010000108.1 GCA_017470055.1 Prevotella sp.
ACAGGAGAAGATCAGCGTCCTCGAAGCCCTCTCAAGGGCAGGCGATCTGACCATCTACGGTTTACGAGACAATATCACCCTCATCCGTGAGGACAGCCTTGGCAGAAAGACTTTCCACAGACTGAACCTGAATGATGCCAATATCGTCAACTCCCCCTACTACTATCTCCAGCAGAATGACATCCTCTATGTGGAGCCAAACAAGACTAAGGCAAAAAACTCTACTATTGGAGCATCAACTTCTATTTGGCTATCTTCTGCAGGGCTTTTAGTGTCGCTTGCTACATTGTTGATAACGATTTTTAAATAGTCCGCTGGCAATATGAAAATCCAGAATCAAATGAAAGGGTTAAAAACACGGGAAAAAGAGAAGTATACTGTTCTTGATGTCAACTATCTGTGGAAACTCTTCCTTGGACATAAGAAGTGGTTTGCACTCTCTGTCGCTTTTTGCTTGTGTTGTGGTGTCGCATACATCTACCTTTCCCGCCCCAGTTTCAATATTTTGGGCAAGATGCAAGTTATTAACAGACGGCAGACAGGTAGCACCAGTAGCACCTCCACTTCTGCATTGCTAAACCAGATGCCATCGGGTCTTGGCAGTAGCCTCAGTCTGAGCAGAGCAACGGCTACAGAGAATGAGAAGGAAATCCTGAAGACTAAACAGTTGGCGAAGGATGTGGTGGAGGATCTTGGATTATACACAGAGATACGTCATCAAAAACTTCTGAAGAGTCGGCTCCTTTACAAGAACCAACCCATCGATGTCCAGGTTAGTCCTGAGTGTCTTCAGACGATGAGCGATAACCTCCCTATGAGGGTCTACCGTATCAGTCTGACTATCGACAAGAGCGACGAAGGCTTTACCGTGAAGGGGAAACTACGGAAGAACAAGAAGAAGTCGGCTATCCCCGAACAGACTTTCGCAAAACTCCCAGCCGTCATTCATACAGAGATTGGTAATTTGACTCTTACTGATCATCCACTTCTGACAGAGGAAGACCGGAAGCCATTCTTAAAAGATTATCGGCTGAAGATCGAGATCAACCCGCCAATGACTGTTGCCAAGAAGTTTGTCAAGAAGATGAATGTCGACTTCGCATCCAAAAAGGCTACTCAGATTATTTATATCAATTTGCAGGACGAGAGCATTCTTCGAGGTATTGACTTCGTGAATAGCCTGGTGGCTCACTATAATGAACAGGACAATGCCATCCGTTTAGAGGAAGCAACCAAGAATGACGAGTTCGTCAACGAGCGTCTTGCTAAGATTGATCGTGAACTGAGTCTGACAGATGCAGATCTGGAGAAACTTAAAAAGCAGTACAAGATACTTGACCCAAAGGTTGATGCCGAAGAAGTGATAGGGAAAAAGAGTTCCTATGAGAGTCAGTTGGTGAATTTCGGCATACAGGAGCAATTGCTTGATTATTTGAGCGATTATGTCAAAGATCCCGCCAATCGTTTCGAGTTGATTCCCGTCAACGTTGGTGTCTATTCGGGCGATGCTGTATCAATGATTTCTCGTCACAATCAATTGGTAAACGATCGTAAGTATCTGTTGAAGAGCGTAACCGAGCAGTCTACTCAAGTGAAGCAAGTTACCCAATTGATCGACGAACTGCATCCGATTATTCAGACTGCCATCAAGCGCGACATGGAGTCGCTTCAACTTCGTAAGAATGTGGCCCAGAGGGAATACAACAAGTATATGGGCCGTGTAGACAGTTCACCTGAGCAAGAGCGTTTCTTGACCGATGTCAGTCGTCAGAGGAACATCAAGCAAGGTGTCTTCATGACCTTATTGCAGAGACGTGAGAATATCGCCATGGAACTGGCTAACACCATAGACAAGGGTAGGCTGATTGATGAGACCCAGGCTCTGAAGAAAACAAAGCCAAAGACCTTGATAGCCCTTTTAGCGTCCCTTGTTCTGGGATTGTTACTGCCCTATATCTTCTTCTTTGTTCGGAGAAGTATGAAGAAGAATATCGATTCAGAGATCGACCTGAAATTGCTGACACGTATTCCATTTGCAGGGTCGGTTCCTTTTTCCAATCAAGGTGCTGATGAAGACGCGTTCCGGCTTATTCGAAACAATCTGTTACTTCAGTTACGTGATGGAAAGAAAAACATATTGGTTACCTCTGCCAATAAAGGCGACGGCAAGACATACTGCTCTACCCATCTGGCAGAAGCCTTTACCAGATCAGGTGAAAATACGTTCTTCTGCAATCTGCTTGATATTTATCCTGGTGTGAGTGCTGATTCTGCCAATCCCGCTGATCTCTTGGCGAATAGTGACCTCCGGCAGAAGTTGGCCAGTTTACGGGAGAAATACGATGTCATCGTCATCGACGGTCCAGAGGTTGATTCTTACAACGAGGCCTTGATAGGCACTCTTGCCGACGTGACCTGCTTTGTCTGCCGTCCAGGAAAGACATCCAAAATTGCCATTGAGAACTTTGACAAGATGAAAAATGACAGTCGCTTGAACTTGCCGAACCTATTGCTAAATCAATTTTGATAATAATATCAAATCATTTTGTATCACCCCAAATTATTGAGTTATGATAGTAGCCAACCCTATTTACGATGTCGTGTTTAAGTATCTAATGGAGGATACTCGTATTGCACGCACAATTTTGTCTGCCTTGTTGAAAGAAGACATTGTGAAGGTCGAGGTTCGTCCTCATGAGTACACAAACAGCAAACGGGAGAACATTTCTGTATTTCGTATTGATTTCGCTGCCACAATTCGTAAGCCAGATGGAACAGAGCAACTCATTTTGATAGAACTTCAAAAGACATGGTTGCCAACTGAGACATTACGATTTCGCCAGTATTTGGGTGTACAGTATGAGAATAAGAATAATATCATTGAGGATAGCAAGGAAGGGTTTGCAATTCCAATGATTGCAGTCTATTTATTAGGCCATAAGGTCGGAGATATAGAGGAACCGGTTCTTTATGTACGGCACGCATCATTCGATTATAATGGAAAGCCTGTAACTAAGGGGTTGCCAGATCCATTTATCGATAGTCTGACACATGAAAGTATAATTGTCCAAATTCCTCGTCTACATGGCCAGATTAATAATCGGCTTGACGAAGTGCTGAGTATCTTCGATCAGACACGTGCTAATCATAATAATCAGCATGAACTAAATATTGCTGATGATTTCTTTCCTGAGGATGATGCAGAGATGCAACGAATACTTCGACGTCTACTGATGGCTGCAACTGATTCAGACATGCGTATGGACATGAATGTGGAGGACGAGTATTTCTCAATTATTGAGAAACAAGATACAGAATTGATGATTCATGCACAAAAAATCGCAGAGCAAAGTGTTTTGCTAAAGAAACAGGATGATAAGTTAAAGGAACAGGACGAGAAGTTAAAGGAACAGAATGATAAGTTAAAGGAACAGGACGAGAAGATGAGTAAAATGCTTATTAGGTCTGTCAAGGCACTAATGGCTTCAGGAATGACCATAGAGCAGATATCTCAAAACTTGGGGCTTGATATGAAATCTGTCTCTGACATTCTTCAAGTGGAATGAGTCTTTAAAATATGAATGATTACAAAATTACTGTAACATCACCATTGCTCCCTGACCTTGGTGAGTTTAATGAAATGTTGAAGGTAATCTGGGAATCTAAGTGGATTACCAATATGGGACAATTCCACAAGGAACTTGAAAAGGCACTTGCTGAGTACTTGCATGTTCCATATGTCTGTCTTTTTACTAATGGTACGTTGCCGTTGGTGGTAGCCCTCCAGGCATTGAGAATCACTGGCGAAGTTATAACAACTCCTTATAGTTTTGTAGCAACGACTCATTCAATATGGTGGAATAGTTGTAAACCTGTTTTTGTCGATATAGATCCTGATACTGGAAACATGGATCCAGAAAAGATAGAATCTGCAATTACCCCTTCTACTACTTGTATTATGCCTGTTCATGTTTATGGGAAGCCATGTGACATAAAGAGGATTCAGGAGATTGCAGAAAAGTATGGTTTGAAAGTAATTTATGATGCCGCTCATGCATTTGGCGTAGAGGTTCCCGCTGCTAAATATGGTCTGGAAGCATATAACGATAATGACATGGCTGGTATAATGAATGCTGGTGATATGTCAGCACTTTCTTTCCATGCTACAAAGGTCTATAACACTATAGAGGGAGGTGCTTTGGTTGTCCATGACGAAAAGATGAAAAGACATATTGATAACTTGAAAAATTTTGGTATTACAGATGATGTTACGGTCGTTGCCCCTGGTATCAACGGAAAAATGGATGAAATGCGGTCTGCTTATGGTCTCTTAAATTTGAAACAGGTAGACAGAGCCATAGGTAAACGTAAGATTGTTGCTGATTATTATCGGGAGTCCCTGTGTGACATTCCTGGCATATCTTTTTGGTCTGATATACCTGGTGTCCATCATAACTACAGTTATTTCCCCATTTTTGTTGATGCCGATAATTACGGTATGACACGCGATGAACTTTTTTCCTCAATGAAAGACCAAGGGGTGTGGAGTCGTAGATATTTCTATCCTCTTATTAGTAACTTTCCTACATATCGAGGATTGCCAACTGCAAAAAAGGAAAATCTGCCCATAGCAAACAAAATGGCCGATGAGGTTCTTTGTTTGCCAATCCATCATTCACTTACAGAAAGTGACGTTGAACGTGTCGTTAATTGTATTTTGAAATAATGCCCCAGAAGAAATTGATGCTTCTAGGAGGTATTCGTTATCTCCTTCCTGTTATAGAGGCTGCTCATAAGCAGGGTTATTATGTGATCACTGCTGACTATTTGCCTGATAATATTGCGCATAAATACAGCGATGAGTATTGCAATGTCAGTATTGTCGACAAAGATGCTGTTTTGAGGGAGGCTCGTCGTCTTAAAATAGATGGAATTATGTCTTTTGCTTGTGATCCAGGTGTTGTGTCCGCCTCTTATGTTCAGAATAGAATGGGTTTACCAAGTTTTGGCCCTTTTGAATCTATCGAGATACTTCAAAATAAAGACAAGTTCCGTGCATTCCTTTCCAAAAACAATTTCAATGTACCTCAGGCTAAAAGTTTCGACAGTGTTGAGGCTGCGATGAAAGAAATCGATTGTTATCCATGGCCTGTTATTGTAAAGCCAACAGATTCGGCAGGCAGTAAAGGTGTTACCAAAGTAACCAAGCCTGATGATTTGAAACCAGCCCTTGAGCATGCTATGGCACATAGTATTTCAGGTCATATTATAGTTGAAGAATTTATTGATAAACAAGGTTGCTCGTCCGATACAGATAGTATGTCTGTTGATGGCAAACTTGTTTTTACAAGTTTTTGTGCTCAACGTTTTGATCCAGAAGCAAAGAATCCTTATACACCTGCTGCCTATTCATGGCCCTCAACCTTCACCAACGAACAAGAAGAGTATCTCAGATCAGAGATACAGAGACTTATCACTCTTCTTGGTTTGAAAACAGTTGTCTATAATATTGAGGTGCGTGTCAGTTCGAATGGCAAACCCTATATAATGGAGTTGACACCTCGTGGTGGTGGCAATAGGTTGTGTGAGATGTTACATTATGCTACTGGTGTTGATTTAATCACACCAATCACTCGTGTCATGGTTGGTGATCCAATCTTGACCCCTATTAACCAAGAACCATATAAAGGTCATTGGGCAGAGATAATCCTTCATGCAGATGAAGGCGGATTCTTTAATCGACTTGATATTAGTAATTCTTTACCTGCAGAAATCATAGAAGAGGATCTTTGGGTTAAAATTGGAGATCATGTTGATTCTTTCGAGGGTGCAAACAACGCCATTGGTACATTGGTCCTTCGTTTCCATACTGCAGAGGATCTTGAATATGCCATTACCCATCAGCGTGAATGGCTAAAAGTGATAGTAAGATAATGGATGCTATTGGTGGCTACTTCTCTTTAGAACTACCTCTTTATGACGAATATCATAAGGGTTCTATAAAACTCAACACAGGACGAAACTGCTTAGAATATATACTTCGCGCTCGAAAGTATAGTAAAGTGTATATTCCATATTATACGTGCGAAGCCGTTCTAGAGCCTCTTAGGTTAATAGGTATACCGTATGAGTATTATCACATAGATATTTATTTGGAGATAATAGATAAGCCCATACTAAAAGACTGTGAGGCATTATTATATACTAACTATTTTGGATTGAAACAACGATATGTAGAAAAACTTGCTAAGACATATGGGCCAAGACTTATCGTTGATAATACTCAGGCCTTTTATGCCAAGCGTATTGACGGCATAGATACATTTTATTCTTGCAGGAAGTTCTTTGGGGTTCCAGATGGAGCATATCTTTTTTGTGATGCGAATTTGGATCTCGAAATTGAACAAGACATTTCTTATGAGCGCTTTTCTCATTTGTTGAAGCGAATCGATCTTTCTCCAGAGCAAGGTTATTCCGATTTTAGAGAAGTTGAAGATAGTTTGACTAATCAACCTATCCGAAGGATGTCCAAACTCACGGAAAGAATGATGAAATCGATTGATTATTGTTCTGTTGCAAAACAGCGTAAAAACAATTTTGTTTTTATCCATAATACCCTCGGTGCAATCAATCTTTTGCCATTGTCAGTAGACGAAGAGGCCGTACCACAGGTTTATCCTTTCATGGTGTCAGTTAAAGGCCTTCGCCAACTATTAAATAAGAACAAGTTGTTTATAGCCTGTTATTGGCCAAATGTGTTAGAATGGACAAACAAGGATGATTTTGAATATTTACTTGCATCTAATGTATTGCCATTGCCAATAGATCAACGATATTCAAAAGGAGTATTAGAAAACATGTTATTGATTATAAGAGACTATAGATTATGAAAAAAATAATAATTTTTGGAGCAACAGGTAATGTAGGATCTTATGTTCTGAAATATGCCTGTGATTATTTCGATAAAATAGAATATGAAGTTATTGCTTCTGGTCGTAGAGAAACCCATTTCTTCGACAGGATGGGCATTAAGTATTTTTCCGTTGACCTTTCAAGGAAAGAAGATTTCGCGAACCTTCCAAAGGACGATGTCTATGCTGTTATCTATCTTGCAGCACAGATTCCCTCTTATATGGAAGGTTATCATCCAGAAGAATATATACAATCAAACATAATAGGCGCATATAATGTTCTTGAATACTGTCGTGAAGTACGTGCAGATCGTATATTGTTCTCAACAACGGTTTTTGATGTATCTCTGTCAGCAACAGATGGCAATGTCATAAAGCCTGATATTCCTTTAAATTTTAGTTACAAGGGAGATCATGCAGTATATGTTATCAGTAAGAATACCGCTATTGAACTGATCAAACACTATAATGCGGAATATGGACTCAAATATTTCATTTTCCGATTCCCCACTATCTATAATTATAGTCCTTATCATTACTATCATCCAAATGGTGTTAAAACCATGCGTCCAGTTTATCGCATGATAGAACAAGCAATCAAAGGAGAACCGATAGAACTTTGGGGTAATCCGAATTATTCCAAGGATATGGTCCATGTTTATGATTGTGCCCAAATGATATGTAAGGCTGTAGAGGTAAATCGTGAAACAGGCTTCTATAATGTCGGAACTGGAATACCTGTAACCTTGAAGCAACAGATAGAAGCCATTATTACTGTCTTTTCCCCTAAAGACCATCCTTCACCAATAATCTATAGGCCCGAAAAGCCTTGTGGCGGAGGATTTCTTATGGATGTGGAAAATGCCAAAAAGGAACTTGGTTATGAACCAAAGTATGATGTCGTTGCATTATTCCAGAATTATAAGGAAGAGATGGAAATAAACCGTTTCAAAGAATTGAGGTCTTTATAATAATGTGAAGTGCTTATATGTCAGAATCACTAACACATAAAACCATACGTGGAACTATCTGGAGTTCTGCCGAACGTTTCACAGCCCAAGGTATCAATTTATTGGTACTTGTCGTTATAGCGCGATTGCTTTCACCAAAAGAATTTGGCTTGATAGGAATGCTGGCAATATTCCTTGCTATCTCACAGTCATTAATTGACAGTGGTTTCTCCCAAGCACTAATACGAAAACAAGATAGAACTAATATTGACAAGAATACGGTTTTCTATTTCAATATTGTTGTCAGTATAGTACTTTATCTACTGCTGTATCTTATTTCACCATGGGTCGCATCTTTTTATGACGAACCTCAACTGAACGAGGTAATGAAAGTTGCTTGCTTGGTCATCATAATCGATTCTTTTGCTGTGGTTCAACGTGCTAATTATACAATAGCCATTGATTTTAAGACGCAGACAAAGGCTACTTTTATTTCTGCGGTGGTATCAGGATCTGTTGGGATACTATTTGCATATTATGGCTATGGAGTATGGGCACTCGTTTATCAGCAATTGTCCAATTCATTGATGAATGTAATCGTCTTATGGTCTTTTTCTAGTTGGTATCCAAAGTTCATCTACTCTTGGAAATCTTTTCATGAGTTGTTTGGCTTTGGATCGAAATTAATGCTCAGTGGCATACTAGATACACTTTATCGATATATTTACCAACTTGTAATAGGTAAGGCTTTTTCTGCCGAAAATTTAGGCTATTATACAAATGCACATAAATTTTCAGACTTTCCTTCGTCAAATTTAACGTCTATACTTCAGCGAGTTATTTATCCCATACTTTGTAATATACAAGATGAAGATGAGCGCTTAGCACGTGCCTATAGAAAATTTTTGCGATTATCCGCATTCGTTATATTCCCCTTGATGTTTGGTATCGCAGCAGTGGCAAATCCTTTTGTTGACATAGTCCTTGGAGAACAATGGCATTTTACTGCAGTCCTTATGGTTCCTGTATGTTTCCAGATGCTGTGGTATCCCATTCATTCTATCAATCTAAATCTCTTACAGGTAAAAGGACGTTCAGATTTGTTTTTACGCCTTGAAATTATCAAGAAGATTATTGGAGTAACGGTCTTGTTTAGCAGTTTGCCTTTTGGTTTATTGGTGATGTGCTATACTAGTGTACTTAGTTCGATATTATGCTTGGGTATTAATACATATTATACAGGAAAACTTATTGGGGTAGGTTTCTTTAGACAAATGAAAGACATTTCTGGTACTATTATACTCTCTATTATATCATTTATCCTCGCTTATAGGACTTCCTTTCTCTTTTCCAATAATATACTAAGCCTAACTGTTGGTTGCCTTGTAGGTGGTGGCTTTTTTATTACTGGGGCTATTCTTTTTAGAATGAATGAAGTATCATACATTAAAGAATTGATAAGAAAATGTTTAATGAAGAAACTATAACGGTTAGTATCTTTTGTATTGTATATAATCATGCACCATTCATACGGCAGTGTTTGGAAGGCTTTCTCATACAAAAGACTAATTTCAAGTTCGAGATTATCTTACACGATGATTGCTCTTCAGATGGTACAACCGATATCGTTAAAGAATTCGCTGAGAAGTATCCTGATTTGATAGTTCCCATTATTCAGTCGGTCAACCAATATCAGAATGGAGAGAAGAATATTATTGCTACATTTATGTACCCTAAGGCTAGAGGTAAGTATCTGTGTATTTGTGAAGGGGATGATTATTGGACTGATTCACTGAAATTACAGAAGCAGGTGGATTATTTGGAAACTCATCCCAAATGTGGATTAGTTTATACCAATTTGTATGAATTGAGGAACACCCAACTGATAAAAAAGAAAGGACGGTTGGCTTCTTTCGATGATTTGATGATTGAAAACTCTATTCATACTTTGACGGCTATGTTCAGAAGACAAGATTATACTGACTACATAAAAGAAATTGAACCTCAAAAACGTATGTGGGAGATGGGGGATTATCCTTTATGGCTTTATTTGGCTTATAATTATGATGTTGCCATGATAAATGATTATACCAGTGTCTATCGTGTTCTGACAAATTCGGCCAGCCATTTTGGAAAAGATGAACTAGAGAGAGAGTTCCGTTTTGCTATGAACGCACATGACATTCGATATTATTATTTCCAAAAGTATCATCTGTCAGAGTTGAAGGACAAACTTGATATCATGCGACATGAGACATTGCTACGTTGTAAAATCAAGTGTAAGATGAACATTGAGGAAGACGTGTCGTTTCTAAGGAATATTCGTCCTTTTAGGATTAAAGATTGGCTAATCTGGGTCTTAGTCCATTTATATCCGTTCCCCTTGACTTATTCTATTCTTCGATCTTTATTAATACGCTATAAATGACAGTATAAAAACACGCAATGTATGCATGACTCATCATATAACTAAATATGGTTTATATAATTGTTTTTATTATTTCAATCGTATTTGCTAAATTAGCCGACAACAGCGAGGAAAGGTGCATTTCTTGGTGTTATTTGGCATTGTCTGCATTGCCGTTGATAGTTTTTGCAGGTTTTCGTGACGATGAGATTGGGACGGACACTTCTCTTTATCCGTTAGTAATACATACCATAATCGATGAAGGATTCTCTCTATCTGATATTTTGGATTATAGCACATTGGTTGAACCACTTTATAGTTCTTTTATCTATTACACATATTACGTATTTGGTTCAGAATTTTCCACATTCCTTTTTATTCAACATTTTCTAATTGTTGGCTGTTTTTATATCGCATCATACAGATTGAGGCAATTTGTATCTCTGCCACAATCTGTCTTTATGTTCTGCTTCCTCTTTTATAATATGTCACTAAATATACAAAGGCAAAGCATAGCATTGTGTATAGTTTATCTTGGATATTCCTTTTTAGTAGATAATAAACTAAGGGTGTTTATCATTAGCGTATTAATCGGTTTCTTCTTTCATAAGACTGCAATCATGGGACTCTTCCTCATTCCGATTATGTATGTAGAAGAGACAAAGTATAATATATATTACATACTCGGTACCATATTGGTTTTGGTACTTTATTCTATTGTATTAGACTATTTCTTAAAATATACGGGGTTAGATAAATATGAACAGTACATGGATAACTCCGAGTTTGAAGGAGCATTCTCAAATTCTGAATTTATCCTCAGATTAGTTTTTTTAACCATTTTTCTATATGCAGCCAATTCAGAAAAACTTGCAACATATTATAATGCGTTAACTCTGTTTGTTTGTGAGTTTTTCTTAAATTTGTTGCAGATAAAAAGTGCTTTTGTGGGTAGGATTGCGCTTTACGCTTATATCCTTTATATTGTCTATTTGCCTAATTTCTGTTTTAAAAATGATGATGAGGAGGATAATGTCCCAGCCATACTTGTCACAAATAGTATGATTGTCATATATTGGCTGTTTGTATACGTAATATCTGAGGCTGGTTCTACGTATCCGTATAAGTCTCAATTGTTGGAAATCATTTAATTTCTTCCGAATAAGAGTGAAGGTATTATTCGTTACAGCCAGAAGTGATTACGGGGGAGGTCCCCGACATCTTAACCAATTGGTGAATGGACTTCCTTCTGATATAGAGATTTTCATGGCTTATCCAGAAAATGGTGATCCTTATGCCGAAATATGGAAGTGTAATGAGCGTATAAGTGGAAACTTCTTTATACCATACCGAAAACTATCTGTAATTACAATATTCAGGTTAAGGCAGTTTATTAAGAAGAACCGTATTAATATAATTCACTCACATGGTAATGGTGGTGGTATTTACTCTAGAACGGTTAAATGGCTATGTCCGGATGTGAAGGTCATCCATACTTACCACGGAATTTCTGATTATTATCGTTCGAGAACGAAATTGTTAATTGGAGATGTTATTGGACGGTTCCTATCACCATTTGCAAATTTATATATATGTGTCTCTAATGGTGAAAGAAAAGTCGCTATTGAAAGGCGGTTCTCAAAAGAACATAATACTATTGTAATTTATAACGGGATTCCTATACCTAATGAGTGTGTCGCAAGGGATGAAAAGTCCACTCCATTGAGGATTGTTACGTTGTCTCGTTTTGATTACTCCAAAAACATGGAGAGTATGTATAGAATTGCAAAGCAGTTGTCCAATGCCCATGACGTTGAGTTCATCTGGGTTGGTGACGGTGAAGACAGACCGCGTTTGGAAACTGCTGCTCAGAGCGAGAACCTTCCCATTAAGTTCGTTGGATTTACTAGGGAACCTATGCGTTATTTGCTTGACTCTGATCTGTATATTTCCACTTCAAGATTTGAAGGTCTTCCATACGCTTTGATTGAAGCCGCTTCTCTAGGGTTACCAATAGTCGCCTCCAACGTTAAGGGTAATAATGAGGTAGTCAAGCATAATTTTAATGGATTCCTTTTTAATACGGAAGATGAGGCTGTTCATTATATCCAAGTCATATTGAACGATTTAAATACATACAAAAGAATGTCGAAGGCATCCGTTTCGTATTATGATCAGAATTTTACAGAAGACAAAATGATATCCTCTATATTGAGTATCTATCGTAAACTTATGTTATAACAAATAGGGCAATCATGAAAGTAGCAATCATACAAGAATGGCTGGTGACGGTCGGGGGGTCTGACAAGGTGACGAAGGCTATACTCGATGTATTTCCCGATGCGGACATCTATACACTCGTGGCTAAGAAGGAGGTGTGTGATGAATTGGGAATA
>JAFUFD010000109.1 GCA_017470055.1 Prevotella sp.
CAAATTAAAATTAAATGTTTTTGAATAATCCCAATGGGATAGAGTATAAATTTTCAACCTCATCTCCTCTGTAACTATTAGAGAAGGAGCATAGAGATAGTCGTTATAACTCTTAAAAAGGCAGCCAGCCCCGAAGTCCTTTACCCATAGGCTAATCGAATAGTTTGTTTTCTTGTCTAAGGGTGCGTAAGGAATATCCACGAATTCGCCCTTTTTGAGGAATAGAGCCTTACCCCTGCCATTGGGGGTGTCTGTAATTAACGTTCCTCCATCAAAGATACCTGTATATCCATTGCGACTATCAACTGCAGTTCCGTCGTCAAAATTGTAATATGCTTGAAGTCCGCGTGAAACCTCTTCTGATGGTTTCTGTGCATTATTGCCTTTTTCTATTTGTACCTCTATAGCATAATACATTCCTTCCGCTTCTATTGTAACGTTACCTTTCGTGTAAGTTTCAATATTATCCCTATCTTTTATACTAACTTCAATTGTTTTACTTTTTTGAGCAGGAACATAACCATTAGTTGAAGATAGTTGAAGCATATTATTGCTACATGAAGTATTGAATTCCCTTAAATATAGAGTATTATTAGTGATAGTTATTGATTTCTTGTTTGTATTTTTGTCAAAGTATAGGCATTGAGGCGAGATACTGATTATTGCTGGCTTCTTCTCACGATTATGAATAGAAACAATTTCTTCTTTTGTTAATGCCACATCATATAGTCGGATATTGTCTATTTTAAATGGATCTGCCCATGAAGAAGTGTAACCTCCAATAGCCATGGTCGTTGCACCTTCATTTACACTTGTACGGATTTCTTGTGACTCTATTAAATCTCCATTGATATATAGTTCACAAATTCCCTCAGTCTCTTTTCCTTCGGTTTTAGTAACTACTGTTATCATGTTCCATTTTTCGCTTTGGTATAGAGATAAATCTGTTAGGAATGTGCAACTATAGTCCCAATGAGAGAGTGTATAAACTTTCAGCCTCAAATTCTCTGTGACTTCCAACGTTGGAGCATAGAGGTAATTATTATAACTCTTAAAAATACAGCCTGCTCCGAAGTCCTTCACCCAGAAACTAATTGTAAAGTTTCTCTTTTTGTCAATAGGGGCAAAGGGTATAAGGACTTCTTCTCCTCTTTTAAGAAAAAGGGCTTTGCCGTTTCCATTAGGAGAGTCTGAGATAAAGGAACAACTAGAGGTAAAACCATTAAAACGGTTTTGGGTGTCATTTACAGTTTCGTTATCAAATGTGTAATAAGCCAAAAGCCCTCTTGAGACATCTGGGGTTATGGACTCTGGGGGCAATTCATCAGCATGGTGAAAAGATATCTTGTTGATATTATCAACCGCTTCTTTTTGACTCTTTCCATCCTTGTATTCTATATAAATGATTTCTTGGCTTAAAACTGTGGTTATAAAAGCCTGTAATATAATACTTAATAATAGCGTTTTATTCATTGCTCCTTGTTTATTTTTCTAAAATATAAATGTTTTGTATTTCGTCGTCCTTTAGGGCCACGCTATACAGGCGTATGTTATCCACTTTTAATGGGTCAGTAGATATGTTACCATAATCTCCACCAATACTCATTTTTATTGCTCCAGAGTTGAGGTTTGTTCGCATTGTACCAGCATCTACTCTTTGTCCATTTATGTAGAGTTTGCATGTTCCTTCATCATCGCTTCCTTCAGTTTGGACGACAACAGTCATCATCGTCCATTTGTCGCTTTGATAATTAGACAAATTAAAATTAAATGTTTTTGAATAATCCCAATGGGATAGAGTATAAATTTTCAACCTCATCTCCTCTGTAACTATTAGAGAAGGAGCATAGAGATAGTCGTTATAACTCTTA
>JAFUFD010000110.1 GCA_017470055.1 Prevotella sp.
CCTCTCCACATTGTAGACAGGAATACCAATAGTTACCTCATATTTCATCATAATCCACTTATTATTAATATATTATAAACTACGTTACAAGTCATTTTGCCTTACCTATCCTTTCCATCAAGAAAACAGAGAAAAAAGGAGGCAACACACCCAAAATGTACAACATAAGATTTGAGAGACGAGCCTGACGAAAGTGCAGGATCTCATAAAGCGACAACGGAGAAGCCATGATGGCACATATCTCACGATCAGAAAATGCCGGTTTGATAATCTTTTTTTTACTGAAAATAGAGCAAACCATATAGAAATCTGTCATCATCAACTTATACATGCGGTTAGGGAAATATTCTTTTTGTCGTAAACGCTCTGTATTTCCCTTATTCTGATTTACCGCCCCTATGGTCTTCAGAATTTCCTCTTTGTCTATGCTGTCACGCTTGTCAAAATTTGACAATGAACCATAGCGGCAATGGTAAGAGTAGGTAATATCCGACAAGAGTACTGCACGGGTTATATAGGTTGGCAGGTCGAGAGTGAACGAAAGATCCTCCCAATAATTTACCGGCTGGTAATAAAGGGTATTCTTCTTAAACACGTCTATATCAACAAGAAAATTCCATGTGGTTGACTGAATACCATTGTATTTCCGAAAAACGTAATCAGCGAACTCGTCTTCTTTTTGGAATACCAGGAAAGGGTATTGATAAGAAATGTGTTCCACTTGCTCTTCAAATTCTTTCACTAACTCATAAGAACCATATACTATCTGGGCATTGTATTTCAGCGCATTTTCATAGAGCAATTCTATTGCATCTGGGGTAATCGTATCATCCGCATCCATAAAATATAAATACTTTCCTTGTGCTTCATCAATAATACGATTTCTGGCACGACCTATACCACCATTTGCAGGCTGGTTAACAATACGAATATCGCACCCACGCTGATGATGCTGCTGATACTCCCGAACTATATCTATAGAACCATCAACCCCGCAGTCATCAAGAATTAAGAACTCGATGTCTTCGAAAGTCTGCGCTAAAGCGGATTCTAATGCCATACGGATATACTTTTCGACATTGTATACTGGAATACCAATAGTTACTCTATATTGTTTCATAATTACATCATTTATTGTTAGCCAAACTGCTGTATAACGTTATCCACAATGGTATAATTTTATCTCTTGAGAATCGAAGAGAAGAGAGAGCAGCATTTCTACCCAACAATCTCCTCGACTCCTCATTCTCTATCAATACGCAAAGTTTGTTTGCAAATTCTTCTACCTCCCAACATTTCACTAAAAAACCATCTTTTCCATCTGTAACGATTTCAGAAGGTCCATACGGGCAATCAAACGCTATTACAGGCACACCGCAACTCATGGCCTCTGGCATAACCAAGCCAAAAGGCTCGTAAACAGAAGTAAGAATCAAAATTGAACTCTCCTTATATTTCTCAAAAATGTCAGAAGTCTGTGGATGCGAAAAGACATTCTCGTCCTTAGGAAGCATTGGCTTATTCTCGGCCCTATCAGCCCCCTCTCCATAAATATCCAATAGCCAATCTGGATGACGCAGACTAACCAAATGCCAGATTTCAGAAAGATAGCGATACCCTTTCTGTGGATCTATTCGCCCTACAAATATAACTCGTTTATTCTTGCAATCACTATAAGTCTCTCTATCATTAAGATGTACTATATCAGGAATAGCACAGGCTGCGGGATTAATTGTCTTCCACTTATCTGCATCTTTTTGCGTCAAAGCGACTATACAATCGGCCTTAGCCATTGACCTGTAGTATAAGAATGATTTAAGTCGCTTGGAAACGGTCATCTTATCCATGTGGAAAGGACGGTCACATGTACCATGACACTCGACAACCAAAGGGAGATCGCCTCGCCAACGATTTATAATGGATACATTCTCCGACGAGTTTGTCACCAGTAAATCAGGCCTTACCTCGGAGAATAATTGTTGAAGCCGTCGTTTGTATAAACGCATCAAACGACATTTCACCCACAAACGCTTCGCAAGCCCATATTTATACTGCTGAACAAAGCGAATATCCAGATCAATAAGATGAACCTTATCATTAAAAGAATAGGGATATGGATGAGCACCCTGATCAGTAGTGACCAACCATACTTCATAATCAGGGGTTTCAGACAATGCATTCAACTTATCTGTCCAGACGCGTTCAAGTCCTCCCCATTCTGCAAAGACTTTTGCTATAAACATCACCTTCATACGCCCGTCCCTTATAATGATTCATAATGTTGCTTCCACAGAGACATTATCTTGTCTATACGATACTGGCTGGCCTTTATAACAGCATTCTCCCCTATACGTCTTCTGTCATTTTCGTGATTCATCAGATATTCTATCCGTTCTGCCAGCGCATCAATATCGCCCAATGATACAAGGTAACCGTCTTTTCCGTCAGTAATCATCTCCCGGGGTCCAAAATCGCAATCAAATGACACACAAGCCAAACCATACGACATAGCCTCCAGCAGGACAAGGCCAAAGCCTTCATAGCGAGAACTCAACACAAAGATCTCACCCGATTGATATCTACTGCCAATGTCTGCCGTCTTCGGCAGAATTCTCACGCTTGGCAAGGACTCTATTTGCTGAAGGAGATGAGGTTCTTCTACTCCTTCACCTGTTATTTCCAAAAGCCAGTCTGGATGATTCACACAAATCTTCCTCCAGGCTTCAATTAGCATATCAAAGCCTTTTACCATCAAAAGACTTCCTACGGCAATGACCTTCTTCTTTCGCTCACATTGTTTGGAAACTGTCTCTATGGCCAATGCATTCGGAATTACCGTAACTCTTGGAGATCTCCACAACTTCGCATCACCATGTGTGAGTGCAACAATACTATCGAACTGCCTTACAAGCCTGACAACTCGATGAAACACGAAAAGTCTGTTATACAAAAGTCTGATACCACTTTCAATATGACGCGACCTGAGACGGCCCCCACTCTGCAAATAGGAAGAATGAATCTGAACCACACGCTTGACATTTTGGAGCGACAGGACGATTCGCATTTCACTTATCTCGTATGATGAACAGACCACAATATCTGGGGCTATATGACTTATGGTATTCCTTATTAAATCACCCAGTTTCCGATTCCATTTCATTTTTATAAATGGACGAATGGGTAAAGGGTATCTGTAAATATGGAATGTCTTTATATTAAAGTCTATATGAGAAACCTTCGGGGACAACGGGTAGGCATCGGGGGCATCTCCCTGATCGTAAGTCAGCAAAGTCATATCATATCCGAATTGTTCTGCCAAATAATTCATTTGACAGACAAACATCCTTTCAATGCCTGTCATCTTACTAATTGAGAATATGATATAGACAATCTTCATACCACCAGTCAAACCAGTCCCTTTTTCTTTCCCAACAATCGTATACAAGACACTGTCAGCCAAGCAGGAATGACACCCAACATATATAAGAACAAATTCTCGATTTTCCGGTCTTTTAATCTTAGAGTGTCTACTAAAGTAAGTGGAGACTTCATTAGGTCCCGGATTTCCTTCCGAGAAAAAGACGGGTGGATAATCGTCTCATTCCGCAAAATAGTGCAACAAATATAAAAACACGTCATCATCAATTTATAGCATCGCTTTGCGAAATAAGGCTTCCCCCTCAAACGATCCGTGCCCACTTTGAGTTCATTTATTGCCATCATCGTATCAAGGATTTCATCTTTCGCTATTATATCCCGTTCCTGGTAGTTAGAGAGTGTGTCTGCCCTGCACATATAGAAATAAGTGACATCAGGCAGCAATACAACTCGCTTGACATGAGTGGGAAGGTCAAACGTAAATGAAAAGTCCTCCCAATAATTGATTGGCTTATACTTTAAGCCATATTTACTATAGACATTAATATCAATAAGGAAATTGCAGGTAGACCCTTGGATACCGTCATACTTCCGAAAGACATAGTTTGCAAATTCATCTTCTTTCAGGAACTGGACATCGGGATAACTCCGATAATGAAAGACCTCGCCTCCTTTATACACAAAGATTTTATCCATGGATCCATAGACTATCTCCGCTTCATATTTACGGGCATTCTGATACATAACTTCTATCGTATTGGGGGCTATCATATCATCGCTATCCATAAAATAAAGATAACGGCCTTTGGCCTCTTCAACAATTCGATTCCTGGCACACCCAACTCCCATATTCTTTGGTTGACGAAGTATGCGAATATCACTTCCTCTTGGATGCTGTGATTTTATCTCCTCAATAATTGCAACGGACTTATCTGTACCGCAGTCATCACAGAATACATATTCGATACTTTCAAATGTCTGTCCCAAAATACACTCCAGTGTCTGACGAATATACTTCTCTACGTTATAGACAGGTATGCCAATTGTTACTTCGTATGCCATAAAAACGATTATTGTAAAGACAATCCATAATACAACGAATACCACTCTGCAAATCTGCGAAGTCCCTCTCTTAAAGATGTATTTGGTTTAAATCCAAAATCACGCTCCAAAGCAGAAGTGTCTGCATAGGTCATTGGAACATCGCCTGGCTGCATAGGAACAAGTTCTTTATGAGCCTCAAAATCATAGTCGGCAGGTAAGACCTTTGCCCGAATCAATTCCTGTTGCAGGATATCTACAAAATTGAGTAAATTCTCCGGCTGGTTATTACCTATATTATATACTGCGTATGGCGGCAGCGGCAAGCCATCCTCTCCGATTTTTTTCTCAGGAGCCCCCTGCATAATACGCACGACACCCTCCACAATGTCATCCACATAAGTGAAGTCACGCATACAATTACCAAAGTTGAAAATCTTGATAGTCTCGCCTTTTACAAGTTTATTGGTAAAGCCAAAGTATGCCATATCAGGCCGCCCCGCAGGGCCATAAACTGTGAAGAAGCGCAGACCTGTCGAAGGAATATTGTAGAGTTTTGAATAGGCATGTGCCATCAACTCATTGCTTTTTTTCGTTGCA
>JAFUFD010000111.1 GCA_017470055.1 Prevotella sp.
AGGTGAACGAGACCTATAAGGGTATCGTCATCAAGAACGGTAAGAAATACATTCAGAAGTGAGCGAAGAACTAAGTTTACTTAGATTCTTCCGAGCGAAAATGTATTCGGCGAAGTCAAATACATTCAAAAATAAATAGTATTTCCTATATATTATTAAGGTGAGGCTCCAACGAGTCTCACCTTTTTTGATTTTTATTTGGAGGGTAAGAGATAATTCACTATCTTTGCCCTGAAATCAGGGCGAAGATAGGCTGCATCTCGGAAAATTGCAAATAAATTTGCATTTTCACTCAATTTGCACTATCTTTGCACCAAACAAATGTGGAGTGATATGGAGCAAAGAACGATATTAAATGACGCACAACTTGGCATACTCCGTTTGCTAAGTAGGATGACTCGTGTTGAGCAGGTGGAAGAGTTGCGACAAGTGATTTCCAATTATTACGCCCAAAAGGCGACAGAGGAAATGGACCGACTATGGGATAACGGTGAGTGGAGTGAGGAAAAGAATGAAGGTATCCTAAAAGAACATTTACGCACGCCTTACAAATATGCCCAATAAGAAGATAGTTCTTGATACAAATTGCTTGTTGGCATGCATATCTTCTAAAAGCGAGTATTTTCGCATTTGGAAAGATTTCCAGAAGGGAAAGTTTGTTTTATGCGTATCCAATGAAATAATTGAGGAGTATCAAGAGATTATTTCTGCCAAAGCAACTCCCCAGATAGCAGAGAGTATTATTAATGCTATTGTCGAAAGTGAACATGTTGAGTTTGTGGATCCTCAATTTCGTCTTCATTTGATAGAGGCAGACCATGATGATGACAAATTTGTGGATTGTGCTTTTGCGGCAAATGCAATGTATATAGTCTCAGAGGATAGCCATTTTGATATCCTTAAAAAGATCAAATTCCCCCAACTGTTAGTTATAAAGATACGGCAGTTTCTTGAGATACTGGGACAACCTCGCTGGTCAGAAAATCGTGATTAAGCGAGTGAAATAAGAACTCGTTCTTACTTCCAAGCGTGAATTTATTCGAGCCAACGGCTCAAAGTAAATAGTACTTCCTATATATTATTAAGGTGAGGCTCCAACGAGTCTCACCTTTTTTTGTTTTTATTTGGTAGATAAGAGATAATTCACTATCTTTGCCTTGCAAAACAAGGCGAAGATAGGCTGCATCTCGGAAAATTGCAAATAAATTTGCATTTTCACTCAATTTGCACTATCTTTGCAGCGAGAACAAGAAATGTTGATGTTATGGAACAGCAAATGAAAATAACTCCTGCCCAGTACGAAATACTCAATATCCTTTCATGTATCAAAAAGGATGAGGATGTTGTGGCATTGAAGTCTGTGATAGTACAATTCCTAAATTCTCGTTTGCAGAACGAGATGGAGAGGTTATGGGAGAACGGCACTCTTACAGAAGAGAAAGTATCAGCATGGAGTCATGAGCATATGCGAACCCCATATAAGTAAAAGGCTATGAATCAATATATTGTCCTTGACACTAACTGCTTATTACAATCAATTTCTCAACGCAGTAAGTACTATACAGTTTGGGAAAGTTTTATTCTTGGCAAGTATACACTTTGTGTGTCGAATGAGATATTAGAGGAGTATGAGGAGATATTGTCTTCTCATATGTTATCAAGAACGGTAAAAAGTTCATTCAGAAATAAATGAGTAAGCGAGTGAAGTAAGAACTCGTTCTTATTTACGAGCGTGAATTTATTCGAGCCAACGGCTCAAGTAACAAGTAAATAGTACTTTCTAATAATACAAAAAGGTGAGACTTGCAAATTCCACCTTTTTGGTTTTTTATTTGGTAGATAAGAGATAATTCACTATCTTTGCACCAAACAAATGTGGAGTGATATGACTGCTATAGTATTAGAGCGTGAGACGAATAGTTACTGGAACCTTATAAAGGATGCTGGTAATGAGGTAAAATTAGCACTGATAAAGAAACTCAGTGACGCTGTGCTTCCTGCTGTTGCCGAGACGGACAAAAAATATACCGCAGATGACTTTGCCGGTATTTGGAGCGACGCAGAGTATATGGATGCAGAGGATATGGTGAAAGTCATTCGGGATAATCGCCACATTAGTAGTAGTCGTAATAATTTGTTTCTTTAGGTGATGGCTCATCGAAAATAATTGAAAAGTGGCTCTAAATACAAGGACCAACGTTTAGAAGAGTTTTTTGATGCTGTCAACGTGTTACCGATTTTACCCTCATTTGATTTGTATGCTAAAGAGAAGGCTCGCTTGACAATGGCGGGGACTCCAACCAGTGATTTCGATTTGTTAATAGGGTGTACTGCCGTATCGAATAAAATGGTGATGGTAACTCAAAACGTAAAAGATTTTGAGAATATCAAGGGTATTCGTATAGAGAACTGGATAAACAAGGTATAATCCTCATTATCTACAACCTCGCTGATCAGAAGGTGAACGAGACCTATAAGGGTATCTTATCATATCATTAAGGTGAGGCTCCAACGAGTCTCACCTTTTTTAATTGCTCTATTTATACACAAAGTCATTGACAAGTGAGTTTTTCATGGCTTGGGAATAGGAGTTTCTCAGCAAGAAACTAATAGTTTCCACGCAGGAAACTGTCAGTTCCCAATAGAGAAACTATCAGTTTCCTGCGTGGAAACTGTCAGTTCCCGCATAGGGAACTATCAGGGAACTAACGGAAAACAAAGAAGGGGACTCACCATAACGGCAAGTCCCCTTTATCATGAATCATCGTTCAATGCTTACTGGAAGAATGTTTGAATGAAATCCTGAGGACTTAGTACCTCAATTGGACCTTTCTCCATTATCAACCTGAAATGCTTGACGTTAATGGTCAGTATCAAGTCGCAACTCTCACTTATAGCAGTATGTGCCTGATAACTATCTTCAAGATCTGAGAATAATTTGTCATTCACGCCATCAACTATAGACTGAGGATCCTGAACAGCAAACTGGAAAAGATCAAGTATACCATTCAGAATCGTTCGGAGTTTCTCTAAACGTACATTTTTCTCCAAGTTTTCTTCCTTTAAATAGCGTTCGATAAGATAGGTTAAAGTATAGAAAGAACCAAAGGAGATATAAAGTTCATGATTATTTGCAACAGCAAATTCTAAAACCTGCTCAACTTCACGTACATGTTTACGTTGCTGGATGTATTCTAACAATACATTTGTATCGCAAAAAATCTTCATTCTTCGTATTTATCTTTTAGATATTCGTCAATCATCTGCTGGTCTTTGGAGGTATCACCTTTTGATTTGAGAATACCTTTGAGAGCAAAGAAAGAACTCCCTGCAGGACGAGCCATCACCTTTTCTGAGGGATATTTTGTATGAAGAAGTCTTAACAACCCTTTCTGAACACTTTCATCAGAAGCCTGAATTAAGTTCCAAAAAGATTGCAACTGAGACAGTTGATTTGATTTTAATACAGCATCCATAATTTTAATTCCTCGTTTATTATCTGTTGCAAAAGTAGCGCAAATTCCTCAAACCACAAAGTTTTTTGGAAATAATTTATCAAAATCTCTTTTTTAGCGCAAATTCGATATGTTGACATTAATATACAAAAAGAAGGGGACTCACCATAACGGCAAGTCCCCTTTATCATGAATCATCGTTTAATGCTTACTGGAAGAGGGCATCGATGATTGGTCCGTCATCAACACCTGTAGTACCAGTATACTTAACAACCGTTGTGAGGTCACTGCGGTTAATCAAGTTCATCCACCATAAACCTGTGGTGTTGTAAGCCTTAAACTTCTTCACCATATACTGGGCATACTTCACACGCTCAGCAGTGGTCTTGTTCTTAGCATCCAAGGCTCCAAACTCTCCGTAGAAATAAGGAATACCGAGTTCCTGACGGAAACGCTTGTCAACCATGGCAAACATGTCGTCAATTTCCTTCTCAGCAGCACTGTCAAAAGCAAGCACGTTCCATTCCCCATTGTCGTTACAGAAATTGTAAGGATCGTAAGTATGGACAGAAGCAAGGATATGACCTACCACCACATCGTTTGGAACATTGAAACCATTCAACTTAGCCTGAGAATGCCCTGCACTATAGGGATTAACTACTAAGTTACGATATTTGTTGTTACCGCCCGTGGCACGAACAACGTCAACGAAGTCCTGCTCCAACTTATTAATAGCAGTGTATGCATCCGCATTTGCAGGATCATTCCAGTTTCCTGTCTCATCAAGAATCTCATTAACAGCCTCGAACAAAAGTTTGTCGCCATAGTCCTGGAACTCCTCGGCTATCTGCTGCCAAAGTTTCTTGAAACGAGGACTGATGGTCTCATACTGACTCAAGTCGGCAAGCAGCCAATGGGCTCCATCACCACGAGAGGCATCATACTCGCTGGCATCATGATGGACGTTGATGACACAATAGCATCCTGCGGCAAGTACCATATCTACCACCTTTTTCACACGTGCCATCCATGCCGCATCGATGTTATCATTCTCGTCCATGTGTGGGAACCATGTCACTGGTACACGGATGATGTTGAAGCCCTTCTCTGCGATAGCATTGATGATCTCTGGGGTCGTCTCTGGCTGTCCCCAACAGGTCTCCCAGTCTATTGGAGTTACAGGGTTAAACCAACTCTGAACAGAAGGATTTGTAATGTCATGGTTGGACTCTAAGGTATTACCCAAGTTATAGCCGACTTTCAGATTCTCCAAGAACTCAACAGCCTTCTCAAAGGTGTCGTCCGCACTGGTTCCCCCCTGATTAATCGCTATCGTTTTGGTCATACCACCTGCTGTGATGGTCAAAGTACCCGTACGTGGCTCCCCAGGATTGGCGATAACACTTACATTCAGCCATGACATTCTGGTCTCATACTGATAGCCGTATCCTGCGTGAGCAGATACCGTAATCCAGTCCTCGTTAGACACCTTCACATCCCAGTCGCCATCAGAGTTGATGCCAATCATCTTAGTGCCTTTAGTTGAGGCGAAGTCAAGCGACTGAATCTCCAAGGTATCCATAGAGGTAATGGTCAAGCGTGTGGCGTCACTACCAGAACTGTTGCTGTCGCTACAACTCTGCACGGCGAGCATTGCCATCAGCACCCATACCGTACTAAATAAATATATGAATCTTTTCATAATGACACTTCTTTATTAATTTGTTTTCTTAACATAAATAATACGTACATTATCCATACAGAAGTTCACCGTACCTCTTGTGTTACCAGGATTAATCTGCATGATACGCATACGCTTCAAGCCAAGGTCTTTGATCTCTGAATAGGTCTTACCTTCATAGCAGGGCCAGTGGCTCAAACTCATCACATGACGATACCACTTACCTGTTGGGTTGTCGCCATAGATATCCGCAAGTTTCTTCTCCTTGAAGTTCGCGATGCCAGCATCATAGTCAATCCAGTTGTCAGGGGCATCATACTGGTTGTTCCAGTCATATTCCGTTCCAGACAATGGAGCCATCATGTAGCGCAGGTATCCTGCATAGTTCTCTACATTGTCGTAATCGGAACCGATATTATATACCTCCATAGCGAGATAAATCTCATCAGCAGTGGCATCAGCAGGTATCACGTCAAACTCAGGCAGGTAGAACTGGTCATCACCCCAATCATGGATGAAGTTAATCTGAGTTCCCCACCACTGGTTACCCTCATTCTCAATCAGCCAATGAGCATAGACACCATCACTTGTGTAAGGAGGATTCGTACCGTCGGCAGCCTCCTTGATAATCGTAGGACCACCGCCCCAGTCTTCTGAGACTACAGTGTCGTCAAAGTCTGTCAAAAGCGTGGTATAGTTAAAGAAAGGAACACTTACCTGACCACCACCAGTAACCACAGTCAGTTTGCCGTCACTGCTTTCTCTTGATGGCTTCTTGTTGAATACGAATGTGATCTCATCCTCTGTCTCAGCCACCGTAAACTCGTCAGGAGTCAGTGTTACATCACCATACTTAACGGCATCTACCTGAATGAACTCCGTACCACGGATAGTGACCGTCTCGCCAATGACAGGCATATCCGTACTCAAGCCATCTACGCCCGCAACTATTGTAGGAGCCTGCAGATACAGGCTAAACGGTACATAGATAGTACCTGCGGAGCACTCAAGAACCAGAGAACCCGTATCATAAGAGAGAGAAGGAATGGTCAAGGCAAGTTCTGAGTCAGTCTCATAGGCTGTCTGAGCATTGTTCAGATGGTGATCCATGACAAGGGTCTCCACCTTCGCCTCCACCTTTGTACCACCAATCTCACCAGCCTCGGCAATCTCCTCTGGTGTCATATCGGTAATATAGACTTTCTCTATGTCCACGAGGTTCTTTCCATAGATGGCGAGGATATCGCCCGCACTACGGGGATAGCGGCATTGTGTACGGGTCACACTGGGATAAGGAGCCGTCACTTTAAAGGCATATACCGCAGTACCATGGTTTGTCACCACCTTGATCTCGTCGGTATAGGGATTGTCTACCGTTCCCTTGTCAAAGGCTGTCAGTTTGAAGCCGTTGATCTCTGTCGGAATATTCACGATAATACTATGATCAGTGTTCAAGGTTGAGTTAACTGATACACTCTGACCATTAATATATACATACTGAGCCTCACTGAGATTATTACCAATAATCACAATCTTTGAGCCTGCAGAAGCCTTCGTGAAGAGGCTGTCTGCCTTTGCGGGGTCAGTCACTCTCACACCGGTAATCTCCGGCTGACCTCCTGCACTATCAGAATCGGAGCAGGAAGTAAGGGCAAACTGGCTGGCACCCATAAACGCCACCAAAGCCAGACTCCATATATATTTCATTGAATGTTTCATTTTCTTTATCTTTTATAGTTTTACCATGTAAAATCATAAGCCACAGGAGCCTGCTTCAGATATGCATTGCGCTGTACATCCACAGCAGGATACTCCAAGAAGATATCATTCTTTGTGATAACTATTGGATCATAGCCTGGCTGCTGGGAAGCAAGGTCACGCCAGTTAATAGAATAACCATGAGCCTTGTCCTGAAGAGTACCGCCCGTCTCAACAATAGGATTATCATCGCTAACACCAATACCACTTTGACGACGTACAACAGGGAAGTTGTTGTCTGGATCGAGGTAACGCTCTGCGTCATTGAAATATGCAGTTCTTGCATTACCATCTTCATCATAAGAGGTATAGTAATACCAAGGGGAGTCACAGGTACCATAGTAGCACTTGTAACTGAGAGAGCCATCAGCGTTCATAATAACATCATTCTGACCGTCATTGATGAAATAGCCACGGTACTGCTGGTAATTAAAGTAGGTCAGCATCTCATCTGGCTTCCAGCGATACCAAGTCACCATGTCAAACCAGTTCTGATACTCCATACAGAACTCTATACGACGCTCACGAATCAAATCAGAGAAGGTATAGTAATTACGTCCACGGAGATCCTGTATATTCTTCACGCCTGCTCTTGCTCTCACTGCATTGAATGCCGCCAGACCATTAGCGTCAGAACATTGATCGCTATTACCAAGAATAGCCTCAGCCTTAATCAAGTAGACATCAGCAAGACGCATGATATAGGTATTCAGCGGAGAAGCCTGCTGATGCAGATGGCCGCCAGCGTCAGCCTTATTGCCTACCACATATTTGCGGTTCTGTATCCAGTTCTTCTGATAAGTGTAGCCACCCTCATCCCTGTGGAAGTTGTCATAATAGCGTCCAGGAGTAAAGAAAGTAGCCTTCAAACGGGACTGATCTTCTGGGTCCTCATTGTAGAGGTCAATCATATCAGGAGAAGCACTGAGGTTACCGCCCCATCCTCCAACATCAGACATCTCACCAGCAGTCAGTGTTGCCACCAAGGTGTTACCATTACCCCATCTTGTCTCATCAGTCAGCAACAGGGGGTCGGGCCAACGAAGCGCAAGGATCTGCTCGGCATTATCCTGATAGTCATAGAGGAACAGATTCTCATAGTTGTCTAACAATGCGTATTGTCCGCTACCGATGACCTCGTCACAAAGGGCAACAACCTGTTTTAGAGTTGCCTCATCACGAGTTGCCTTATTCCAACCACTCTGGGCAAGCAGGACTTTCGCCAACATCGCCTTTGCCGCATAACGACTGGGGTGATAGTTTACACCTTGTGCAGGCATCAACTCTGCGGCCTTCTCCAAGTCACGGACAATGAACTTCAGGACATCCTCTTCTGTATTCAAAGGCTTGATAGGTTCACGTCCCATCTCGTCATTATCCTCAAACAAGATGACTGGTCCCCATATACGAAGCATATAGAAATAAGAGGTGGCTCGCATCAGGTAAGCCTCACCAACAGCCTGATTCTTAACTTCCTCAGAGACTGCACTCGAACTATACTCTGGAACACTCTTAATAACAGAGTTAGCATACGATACCACCATATATAATGATGACCATGCCTCAGCCAATGACTCTGTCTGACCCGTTACCTGAAAACGAGCAAACTCAGCCATATTATACGGATTCCATGCATCATTGGCTCTCTGAGAGCCCAAACCTAACGTACAAGTGTTGTTATAGAAGAACCAAGCACGGTTATACAACGGTTCTACTGCCTTCAAAACAGCATCATTGCTGGCATAATAGTTATCCGCAGCATAGGTATGCAAAGGAGTACGATCCAAAAAGTCCTCCTTACAACTGGTCTGCATAAGACTTCCCACTGCCAGCACTGACAATATCAATATATTTTTTGTTTTCATAATTCGTTATCTTTACAGAGTATTAGAAATTAACTTTAAGTCCGAATGTGTAAATGCGTGGAGATGGGTAACGATAGTTATCAATTCCCTGCAACATGACATTTGACGAACCTATTTCAGGATCATAGCCATCATAACCCGTGATAGTAAACACATTCTGGATATTTCCATAAATCTGCACCCAGTCGAGTTTCAAAGGCTTCAACCACTTCTTAGGAAGATTCCATGCGAGAGAGAGGGACTTCATACGAAGATATGAGCCATTCTCCACAAACAACGAACTCACACGATAGTTATCATTGTTGCTCTGACCATTACCTGTGATACGCGCTACTTTTGCCAAACCGATATTGGTCATGTGAACATTCGACAAATCCAGTGAAGAGCCATTGGGGTCAATCAGTTCCACTTTCGCATAACTTGCGGCATCCTTCATTTTATTACCCCACTCTGTCGGATCCAAATGCTGCTGACGTACATAATTGTAGACATCATTACCTACGCTACCGTTGATAAAGAAAGACAATTCAAAGTCTCTCCATGTAATGGTATTGTTAATACCAAAGGTGAAATCGGGATTCGGGTCACCGATAAAGGTACAGTCCTCTGAGTCAATCTTACCATCACCATTGACATCCTCGAAGATATAGTCACCGACCCATACGCTATTGGGACCAATAGGATACATCTCACCACTAGCCATGGCAGGGCGTGGAGTCTCCAGAGGATTACCGTTACGGTCGATCAATTGCTCACCTAACTTGTTCTTCTGATAGAAGTCTGCCTCTTCTGTATACATTCCTTTTACTTTCCATCCCCAGAACCTACCTACAGGCTGTCCGATAACAGAGCATGTATAGTTATAATTGCCAATCTGACCAAACATGGCAGACTCGCCATTATTAAGACCTGTCAATTCATTGCTATTAAACGAGATGGTAGCATTCGTACGCCACTGGAAGTCTTTTGTTGAGATATTCACGGTATTCAGCGTGAACTCAATACCTTTATTCTTAATAGAGCCCGCATTCACCCAAGGTGCTGCAATACCATACCAAGATTGGGTAGGAATAAGATAGGCTGGAAGAGAAGCCTGCATCAACAAATCGTCCGTCTTCTTCAAATAGGCATCCACGATGAACTCGATGCGGTTGTTAAGGAATGAGAGGTCAAGACCAATGTTCCATGCCTTTGTGCGCTCCCATGTCAACTCGTCGTTTGCGTAATTGTTAGGATAGAAGCCTGTTCCCCATGCGGTAGGAATAGCCTTCATCGCTGAGCCATAGGCGAAATTACTTGCGTTCTGGTTACCGACAAGACCCCAGCCTAAACGCAACTTAGCGTTGCTCAGCCAAGTGAGGTTCTTCATGAACGGCTCTTGAGTAATACGCCAAGCCAATGCCACAGAGGGGAAGTATCCCCAACGATTGCCTTTGGCGAAATTAGAGGAGCCATCGGCACGAAGCGTTGCAGTAAACAAGTATCTGTCTAACAGATTGTAATTCAAACGACCATAATAGGACTCGATTGCCCAGTCAGAGCCATCCTCCGTATTACCCATACCTTGAGTATCACCCACATTCAGTGAGTGAATGGTATCAAAAGTGTAATTCACACGAGAGGCTGTACCAGAGAACCACTCACCATTCTGTGACTCATGACCAGCCATCACTTGGAAATGATGATCCTTCGCTAAAGTAAAGTCATAAGTCGCATACTGCTTAAAGGACTCGTACTTGTTACGAGAGTTTCCATGACGTGAAGTAGACTGCTTCACGATGTTTCCATAAGAATAGTCTGGCTGGAAGAAATAGGTATTACCCCAACTACGGTTTCCACCATACTCCAATCGGATATTCAACCCCTTAAGAGGAGTGATATTAGCCCAGAAGTTGTAGTCCAAAGAAGAGTTCACTCGGCGGTTCTCAATCATCGAGGCCTCAAAAATAGGATTCGACTGATACTGATACTCATGAGTCTCACCAAAACCTAAAGTGCCGTCCGCATTATATGGAGCAACGTCAGGATACTGAACTAACGCTGTCTGAATAACGTTATTCTCCTCAAAAGTAATAATCTGCTTGGTATAAGCATAATAACCGCTTGCACCTAACTGTAGCCAATCATTAACTTGTGTGTCAAAATTAGCACGTACAGAATTACGACGGAATCCAGAACCTAAGCCGACACCATCCTGATCAAGAAGTCCTCCAGAAATAGCATAATGCATACTTTTGGTACCTCCACTCACACCAACCTGATGGTTATGCATGAAGGCTGTCTGGAAAAGTTCCTTCTGCCAGTCTGTACCTTCAGTCAACAACGTCGGGTCGAGATAATCCGTACTGGGTGTCCATCCCTGGATGGCAGCACGCTGATTATAGAAATCACCATATTCTGGCAGACTCATCACTTCCAAGAACTTTGGAAGTTTCTGCCAACCAATATACCCTTCGTAACTCAGTTGCGTCTTACCTTCCTGTCCTTTCTTCGTAGTAATCAGAACAACACCGTTAGAGGCACGAGAACCATAGATAGCGGTTGCCGAGGCATCTTTCAACACCTCAATAGAGGTAATATCCGCTGGGTTCAGACTGCTCATCACACTGGTATGGGAATCTGTCTGACCTGACATGGCGACACCGTCCACTACATACAGAGGCTCGTTACCACTCAGAGAATTGATACCACGAATCTGTACAGAGATTCCACCACCAGGGGCACCAGAGTTCTGGGTGACGGCAACACCAGCGATACGTCCTTGCATCGCCTGCTCAATAGAGGTGTTGACACCCTGCTTGATAGCCTTCTCGTCGATACTTGCCACAGAACCCGTCAGGTCACTGCGCTTCATCACACCGTAACCGACTACGACAACCTGATCCAGCATATTGACATCCTCAGCAATCTGGATGTCCAACTGACCAGCCTTCGTCACCTTGACCTGTTTAGTCTGATAACCAATGTACGAGACCTCAATAGTAGCACCTGGCTTCACTGAGATCTTGTACTTACCTTCGAAATCGGTAATCGAGCCACCACTGGCTCCTTTTACCTTCACTGTCGCTCCGATGACTTCCTCACCACTGTTGGCATCCGTCACCGTACCGAACACGTTCACATTTTGCGCCAAGGCACAAAGAGGGAACATCATAAGAAACAGTACCAAATACCTGATTCTTACAATTGCTTTTCGCACTGTTTTGTCCATAGATAAAATATTAAATTAGTAGTAAATATATTCATATCGCAGCCCACCTTTATACACAAAGAGGGCTTTCGTTGTGCAAAAATAAACAAAATTTAGATATTGCACAAAGAAATGTGAAGAAAAAAAGCCTATTTAGACAAAAGTATCACATTTAGGCATGAAAGTATCATCCCACGACGACTATTGATGATAACATATCAATCCCTCCATCGGTGTCTGCAATACCTTGCCAAGGGTGAATCCCTCTTTCTCGGCAGCCTCTGCCAATTCGTCCTGAAAATGATAGGCTATACTGCCTACGGCATGAACTGGCAAATCTTGACGCTGATATTGTATCAGATTACGCTGGAAGAAGGAACGGAAATTATCAATCACCATCTGACGCAATGGGGCAAAGTCAAGATGCTGATGGATGAAAGTGGAGGTAGACGCCAAGAAACGATTGGCAAGAGGTTCCCTATATACCTTATTAATAACAATGGGCATGGTGTATTTTGTCTCCTCTAAAAACGCATCACGGACAGCGGCAAATTGTGCGTCCTTGAAGAGGGCGTTCATAAACAATTTACCAAGTACGGCACCACTTCCCTCGTCGCCAAGGATATAGCCTAACGCTGGCGTGTTTTGTATAATATTTTCGCCATCATACAAACAGGAGTTCGCCCCTGTGCCCAGGATACATGCCACACCTTCCTCATGACCACAAAGGGCACGAGCCGCCGCCATCAGGTCACTATAGACCTCTACTCCTTGCGGAGAGAAGACCTCACCTAACATCTGCTTCATCATGGGGACATGGGCTGGTGTGCAGCCGCTTCCATAAAAGAAAATCCGGATATTGGATAGTAGCGGACTTTCAAGAATTTTCGAATTGACAAGTTGAGCACGAGAGAAGGTGGACAACTGGGGCATCAACTCCTGTGCCAATATCTGTCGGATATCTGCCGATGACTGATGTATCGGGGATATACCCTGTGTCTTGAAAGTTGCCATGAAAACCTGATCGGTACGCTGACCCGAGTCATGGAGCAATGTCCAATCTGTCTTAGTGCTTCCGCTATCTGCAATTAGTATCATATTCTTATAATTTTCTGCAAAGGTACTAAATATTTAAAAATAGACAATTGATAATTGATAATTATTTTCTACCTTTGCAGGCAAATTATGCAAAAACGGACATCATGAAGAAGATTATATTCATTATATGCCTCTTGGTCGGAACACTTCAAGCACACGCTGTGCTGAAGGAGAAAGACCTGCCACAGACCCTGCAGATCCTGCGTACGGAACTGACTTCCTATCATAAGGAACTTGCCCAGATGCTGGAGATGAACAAGAAGCAGAGCGAGACGGTCAGGAACCAACTGATTAGCACCATGCAGCAGTCGAACCAGAACTCGCTGATGCTCTATTCCCAGAAACAGGAATATGTCTTCGACTTGACCTATGCCTGTCATGAGGCGACAGAGCAATACCATGCGTTCCAACGACAGAAGACCCCCTTCAAGACATTCCTCAACAAGGCGGATGCCGAGATAGCACGGTATGACTCCCTGATCACCTCTTTGAGGGCAATGCCTGAAATGAATCTGGACGAGCAGGCAAAGATTGACCGTAATGTGTGCCTGACACTTGCCTGCAATATCCGTAACTCACTGGAGGAGAACCGCTCCACCATGCAGGACTACATCCATTATTATGCCATGACGGAGGAACGTCTCTCCCACCTGAACGACTATGCCCAGAAGAGATATAACGACATCCAGACGAGCATCTTCAAGAATGGCGGCGACAGTTATTTCAATATTATCAAGGACTGGGGCAGGCAATGGCGGATGATGAGCAGGACGGTGAAGAAGAAATACAAGCCCAATGCCTACTCACAATGGGACAGCCGATGGATATTCGGTCTGCTGTTCTCCGTCATCATCTATGCGATTATCGCATCCCTGCTGAACTTCGCCGCTATCCGGTATATCGTGCCGAGACGGTTCCGCACGGAGGAGTTCATGAAGAAACGCGCCTGCATCACCATGGCGACGACAACGGTGACATTTGCCATCATCCTGGGTATCGCCCTCGCCTTGGCTGACCAGAACTTCATCATCATGGCAAGTAACCTGCTGGTGAACTTCGCCTGGTTGATGGGAGTCATCCTGATCTCACTGCTACTTCGTGTCAACGGAGACCAGATCAAGAGTGCCTTCCGCATCTACACACCATTACTCGTCGTCAGTTTCTTGGTCATCGTATTCCGTATCATCCTGATTCCCAATGAACTGGTGAACATGACATTCCCACCGGTTTTGCTACTCTGCGCATTATGGCAGTGGAGCGTTATCGGACGGCACAACCAGAACATTCCCCGTTCGGACATGTTCTACAGTTACATCTCCCTGGTAGTCTTCATCGCCTCAGTGATTTGTTCATGGGCAGGATATACCCTGATGGCAGTCCAAGCGTTAATCTGGTGGACGATGCAGTTGACCTGTATCCTAACCATCACTTGCGCCTTGCAATATATGAAGTTATACGGCATCAAGCATCATTTGGCAGAGAAGCCTATCACCCAGACATGGGCTTACGACTTGCTCTACCAAGTATTGCTGCCCGTGGCTGGTGTCGCCTCCGTGATGGTCAGCATCTACTGGGCGGCAGACGTCTTCAACCTCAGTGACCTCTGCTGGAAGATATTCAATACCAACTTTGTGGATTTGAAGAACCTGAAACTAAGTATTATCTCCCTTGCCATCGTTGTCAGTCTGTGGTTCTTCTTCTCCTATATCAGCAAGACTATCCTGCAATTGATGCGGATGCACTATCAGATTAGCGACCCTACCACAGCGGCAAGCAAGGAGGTCATGGGCAGGAATGTCATCCAAGTCATCATCTGGGGCGCATGGTTCCTGATCACGATGGGTATCTTGGATGTCTCATTAGAATGGCTACTTGTAGTGACAGGAGGCTTGTCAACGGGTATCGGTTTCGCCTCCAAGGACATCATCGAGAACATCTACTATGGCATCACCCTGATGGCCGGGCGCATCAAAGTGGGCGACTGGATACAGGTGGACGGCACGATGGGCAAGGTGACGAAGATCAGTTACACCTCCACTGTCGTGGAATCGCTCTATGGCGAGGTGATTACTTTCCAGAACTCCCAACTCTTCACCAAGAACTACAAGAACCTGACCCGCAACCACGGCTATGTCCTTGCCGTCGTGCACTATGGGGTCGCCTACGGCAGTAACCTCCAACAAGTGATCGAACTGGTGGATGGTGCCGTCAACCAGATGAGACACAAGTGGATGGACAAGTCGAAGAAGGTGAAGTCTGTCATCGGGGAACTTGCAGACTCTGGCATTGACCTGAAGATGTTCGTATGGGCAGAGGCTCCCAAGCAGTCTTATGTCATCAGTGATGTGCTCAACACTATTTACAACACGCTCAACCAAAACGGCATCGAGATTCCGTTCCCACAACAAGACGTACATATTAAATAAAAAGAAAATTTCCTACTTTTACACAAAATAATTAATCAAAGATTATATTATTTGTAGAATTATGACTATCTTTGCAGGGAAATGTCTACTACTGATATGAAAAGTACGTTTATCGCAGGACCCTGTGTCATTGAATCTGCAGAGTTGATAGACACCGTAGCAGCAAGGCTGGTGGATATCAACCAGAGGCAAGGGACTGACATCATATTCAAAGCCTCCTTCGACAAGGCAAACCGCACCTCTATCCGCTCGTTCAGAGGTCCTGGTCTTGACAAAGGCTTGCAAATGCTCAACGACATCAAAGAGAAATACGGACTCCGTCTGCTCACCGACATCCATGAGGCATGGCAGGCTGAGCCTGTGGGACAGGTGGTAGATGTCATCCAGATTCCCGCTTTCCTTTGTCGCCAGACCGACTTGCTCGTCGCCGCAGCACGAACCGGGAAGATTGTCAACATCAAGAAAGCCCAGTTCCTTAGCGGACAGGACATGCGCTATCCCGTAGAGAAAGCACGGGATGCGGGAGCACAAGAGGTATGGCTCACGGAGCGTGGCAATATGATGGGATACAATAATCTGGTAGTGGATTTCCGTAATATCCCGGACATGTTGGAGATTGTTCCTACCGTCATCATGGACTGCACCCACAGTGTACAGCGTCCCGGCGGTGCTGACGGGAAGACGGGGGGAGACCGCCGTTACGTGCCACAAATGGCACTTGCCGCAAAGGCATTCGGTGCCACGGGATGGTTCTTTGAGGTCCACCCCGACCCGGACAAGGGACTGAGTGACGCCGCCAATATGTTAGAACTGGACAAGTTAGAGCCATTAATCGAGAAACTGAAGTGACAGACAAAGAGAACGCCATACAATGTATCAAGGATGAGGCACAGGCGATCCTCGACCTCGTTCCTAAGATAGACGACAACTTCGAGCAGGCTGTCAACCTCATCATACAATGCAGCGGTAAGGTGATAGTGACAGGAGTGGGTAAGAGCGGACATATCGGTGCCAAGATCGCAGCGACCTTAGCCTCCACTGGCACACCCTCCTTCTTCATCAACCCGTTAGACGTGTTCCATGGAGACCTTGGAGTGATGTCAAAAGGAGATGTGGTCATCGCTATCTCCAACTCGGGACAAACGGATGAACTGCTTCGCTTCATTCCCATGGTGCTGCACATGGAGATCCCCATCATAGCGATGAGCGGGAATCCACAATCCCTGTTGGCGAAATACTCCACTTGCCACCTTAACGTGAGTGTGGAGAAAGAGGCATGTCCCTTGAACTTAGCACCGACAAGCAGTACGACGGCAACCCTTGTGATGGGTGATGCCCTTGCCGTGGCACTGATGAAGAAACGCGACTTCAAGCCCCAGGATTTCGCCCAGTTCCATCCTGGCGGAGAACTTGGCAAGCGACTGCTGACCACCGCCCAGGATGTCATGATCACGGAGAACCTGCCGATACTGGCTCCCGAGATGCATTTAGGCGAGGCCATCATCTTGGTGAGCAAGGGAAAACTGGGACTGGGTATCGCCATCTCGGACGGACATATTGCCGGCATCATCACGGATGGCGACATCCGTCGTGCCATGGAGCGGTGGAACGCAGAGTTCTTCGACCGGACAGTCAGTGACATCATGACTCGATCGCCCAAGACGGTCACCCCGCAGGCGAAGATCTCCGACATCCAAAAGATGATGAACCAATACAAGATACATAATGTGCTGGTATCCGACAATGACAACCGACTGTTAGGTGTCGTCGACCGCTACGCATGTATACTATAACTGAAAACAAACAGGTTATGAAAGGACTGAAGAAAATATTATTGTTGCTGATGCTGTTGCTGCCTCTTGCAGTAGCGGGTGTTTATCTGTTCAAGACACTGGACATCAAAGAAGGACTTACCAGTAGCCAGATCAATTGTATCCTGAAAGACGGCCGTGGCTATGTATGGTTTGGAACGCCAGCAGGTCTCTATCGTTACGACGGCTACACATTCAAGAATTTCCAAAGCAACTCACAAGACGGGTCTTCCCTACCCGACAGTTACATACTGAGTATCCAGGAAGCATTAGACGGCAATTTGTGGATTCTGACCTCAGCAGGCTATTGCGTCTATCATCCCCAGACAGAGACTTTTGAGCGTGACATGAAGCAAGTCTTTGCCAGGATGGGCATAGAAGGGCAGCCTAATGTCGTCTATTTCGACCGCCACAAGAACTTATGGGCTTCCATTCCCAATAAAGGAGTCGTAGCCTATAACATGCAACAACAGTTGCTGTATGAGTTCGGATACACAGACGACAGCCATGGTGTTCCCCAGGGTATCATCTGCTCAATTGGCGAGTGCCGTGATGGTGCTATCATTGTCTACGAGGACGGAAGAATCGTGTGCTGCGATATTATGCACCAACAGCACACGGTATGGGCTTCGGAGCATATCGCACAACAGCATCTGCGCAAGAGTTCCTCGCTGAAAGTCTTTGCCGACCAGTCGGACAATGTCTGGCTCTATGGTCAAGGAACACTGATGCTATATAATAAAAGCACGAATGTATGGAATACCACCATCGGCAACAGCCTCGGACTGACAGGTGTCGCTGTTGACCATAGCGTGAATGGCATGGCAAGTGACAACAATGGGAATATCTGGATAGGTACGGATCGAATGGGACTCATCCGCATGGACGTGAACACCCATGAGACGGAGTCCATACAGCCCCATAACGGAAGAAACGTCCAGTCAATGCAGGAGACAATCGGTGTCCAGAGTGTCTATGTAGACGACACCAACCTGCTATGGATTGGAACGGAGAAGTCTGGTGTCGCCTTTTACGGAGACAATATCTATAAGTTCCAGGCATCCTTCAATGGAGACATCACCGCTATTGCCCAAGACGCAGAAGGGAATATCTGGTATGGAACAAACGACAAGGGTGTGATAGGGTATGAAGGATCTCTGGCAAGCCAGAAAGTCTCTTGTATGGAGACAACCCCAGACGGAAGTATATGGGTCGGCTCCAGACAAAATGGTCTGACCCGCATCAAAGGCGGCTCCTCATCCATCTTCTCCGCTGCCAGGGATAGCATGAAGACGCTGATTGATGATCATATCAACGCACTATCTAAAGATAACAGCGGAAACCTATGGATTGCCACGAACGGAGGACTTCAGGTGTATAACCCGAAGATGAACACGTTCTCAGCCTATACCCGTGAGAACGGTATGCTAAACACCAACAACATCACCAGCCTTTTCTACGGAAAGAACAACACGTTGCTTATCGGTACCTCAGAGGGAATGGTGATGCTGAACCTGTCTAACCGTGAGAAAACAATTCTGACGGGTAACAGTTCCAACCTCAAGACCTTCACGAACAACTATATCACACAGGTCTATGAGGACTCCCGAGGTCTCATCTGGGTAGGAACACGTGAAGGACTGAATGTCCTAAACACCACTACTGACTCTTTGAACTATATCACAGAGAAGAACGGACTCTGCAACAACTCCATCTGCGGTATCACAGAAGACAATAACAGTAACATCTGGGTGACTACCAGTAATGGAATCAGCCGTATTGTGGTACAACGTAACAGGGAAGAGGGAACTTTCGGATACGGACTCTACAACTACGACACCAGCGACGGTCTGCAAAGCAATGAGTTCAACGCAGGTGCTATCCTGACAAAATCAGACGGCTCCGTACTCTTTGGAGGACTGTATGGTGTCAACTGGGTAAGGAATGGGAAGAAAGAAGACCAAAACAGCCTGCCTCGTGTGATGCTGACACAACTTTTTGTCGGAGAAGAGGAGATTTTAGTGGGACACGACTATGAGGGAAATGTCATTCTCCCGCAAGCACTCAATGAGAGTAATAAGATTGAACTGAAGAACAAGCAGAACTCCTTCACCATCAAGTTCGCTGCAGGTAACTACAACCAAGGCGAGCGTCTGCAGTTCATGTATTGGATGGAAGGACGTGACCACGACTGGCGCAATGGTGACGCTCTGCTCCACGGTGTAAGATTCCGCAACCTAAGTAGCGGCACCTATACCTTGCACGTTAAGGCTGTCAGCGCTGACGGTGCTGTTAGCAATCAGGAGCGCAAACTGGAGATTACCATTGGGCGCCCATGGTGGCTAACATGGTGGATGCTCTCTGCCTACGTGTTCATCGCCATTGCTTGTCTGATTATCTGGCGCTATGGCTACAAGAAGGCCAAGAACTATATGACGAGAAAACGCACCGTCGTTGATGAGTTAAAGCGCCAACGTGAGGAAATCAAGTTGACCAGTGACGAACTCCGTCAACCGATGGCACGCATGACGACAATCATCGGTAGCCTTGCAGAGAAAGAGAGTGACTTGGAAGGCCGTGAGCAATTGAACTCTCTCCACTTCCAGATGTTACAGGTCATCACCCGCATCTCTGAGATGCAGACCATCCTGGAGAACCCAGAGGCAAAAGCGGAGTCTACCGTCAAGGATCGCCTCGAACTTAACGACAAAGGTGAGATCAATGTACCTGCCCTTGCTGTTTCCTCCGCAGAGTTGACTTCAAAGATCCAACCTCTTCGACTGGACAAGAAGACACAGAAGTTCATTGTGGTATTCATTGACAGCAATCAGGAGTTCAACAACTTCATGAATGCCCACCTACGTGAGGTCTATGATTTCCATGTCTATGATGACATCAGAACAGCCATGCAAGATATTGAGGCGATGAGGGCTGACCTGGTCATCTGCAAGCAAGAGATGAAGTATATGACGGGTAGTGAACTGTGTAATAAACTGAAGTCGAATCCTATGACTCAGAAGATCAAGTTTGTGCTCATGACCGATATGGTATTGACACCTGAGATGATGAGTGATATGAACATCACCTTGGCCGCAGACGACTATCTTGCCAAACCGTTTAATGTCCAAGAGGCTGTCATGCGCTTCAACAAACTGATGGGATTAGGTCCCGTTGAGATGGAGCAGAACACCATTGAAGGACGTGAGACACGTATGTTGGAAGGTCATAACGCAAGTATGACAACTGCGACGATAGCCTATGACGATATTCAACAGACTTCCGATCAGGCAGACGAAGCAACAGAAGCCAATGCTACGGAAACCCAAGAACCAACAGCAAACACCCCAGCCAAACAAGGTGGCGCATTAGCGCAGCAGTTCTATGGAGAGGACGAAACCATCGGCAACTACTCGTTGAACAACATGATGGACCGACAGTTGATGAAGAATGTAGAGCAATATGTCCTTCAGAATATGAGCCGTGGTCAGATTAGTCTGGAGGAGATGGCGACAGCGATGGGTATGGGACGTGTTCCCTTCTTCCATAAGATTCGCAATATCACTACGAAAACCCCAGCGGAGATTGTCCGTGAGATCCGACTGAAGCATGCCTGCATGCTCTTGACAAGGACTAATATCAACATGAGTGAACTTGCCATTAATATTGGCTTCTCTACCGCAGAGAACTTCATCAATATCTTCAAGGAGAAATATGGCATGACTCCTCTGGAATATCGTCTAAAGAACAAGAAGTAAAATGACGCGACTCATCACCTTCGCATTATTGATCATCCTCTCCCAATCAGCGAGTGCTCAGACGAGTGACTCGCTGATTGTGCGTACTCTCCGTTCTAAGAATATATCTTTCTCCGATAACAACAGTGTGACACTACTCATGTCTGGACAGGAAAAGTTCGACGACATGTTCTGTGCCATCCGACAGGCGAAGAGCAGTATTCACTTAGAGTATTTCAATTTCCGCAATGACTCCATTGCATCCTTGCTCTTCGACATACTCCGTGAGAAACGCAAAGAGGGAGTGGAAGTTCGTGCCATGTTCGACGGTTTTGGCAATGACTCCAATAACCAGCCACTGAAGAAATACCATCTGAAAGCATTACGTGACGACAGCATCCAGATTGTGGAATACGAGCCCATCCGTTTCCCATGGATAACCAAGATCTTCGGACGAGATCATCGGAAGATTGTCGTCATTGACGGACAGATAGCCTATACGGGCGGTATGAATGTTGCCGATTATTACATCAAAGGCACAGAGCAGGTGGGGGAATGGCGGGACATGCACTGTCGCATTGAAGGGGATGCAGTCAATGAACTACAAAAGATTTTCCTGAGAATATGGAATCGGGTGACTGGCGAGAATGTCCATGGTATGAAATACTATCGTGGAGGCACATTGACAAAGTTTGAGGGTCTGAGACCAGACACCACCTGCACCAAAGGAAAGAAAATGGTGGGCATCATCACCCGTGAGCCTTACCGCACTCCCAAGATCATGCGTGATTTCTACATCAACGCCATCGACCAAGCACAAGACTCTATTAAGATCATCAATCCCTACTTCACGCTCATTCCCAAAGTGACCCGTGCGTTGACCAAGGCTGTCAGACGAGGCGTGAAGGTAGAGATTATGCAGTCGGCGAAAAGCGATATCCCCCTGACACCCGACTGTGCCTACTATCAAGCACATAAACTGATGAGGCGGGGTGCCATCATCTGGATGTATAAGCCTGGGTTCCATCATTCTAAGATCATGATGGTTGACGGACGCTATTGCACGGTTGGCAGCACCAACCTGGATGCCCGAAGTTTGAAATGTGATTTTGAGCAGAACGCCGTTATCCTCGACAAGGAGACGACCAAGGAGTTGGACGAGATGTTTGCCCGTGACACGAAGAAGAGTTTTCTTTTGACCGAGGAATCGTGGAATGAGTTCCGCACTCCATGGCAGAAATTCCGTGGATGGTTCGCCCACCTGTTAGCCCCATTCTTATAGCCCCATGCAACGCAACACCGTCATCTCTATCTGCAAGGCTCTTGCCATCATCCTTATGGTGATAGGACATGCCGATGCACCCGATGCCGTCAGTGCCTTCCTCTATGAGTTCCACATGCCAGTGTTCTTTATCACGGCGGGCTATTTCTTCTCCCTCCGCTATCTCCATGATGAGGCAACCTTTGTGAAGAAACGCCTCAAGGGGCTCTATGTTCCTTTCTTGAAATGGGCGGTATTCTTTTTGATAATCCATAACTGGATGTTCGACCTCGGCATTCTCAATGAGCAGTATGGTAACTGGAGCGGAGGAGTGACCCACCCCTACTCTTGGCACCAGATGCAGCAAAACCTATGGAACATGGTGACGGCAATGGGCGGTTATGACCAGTTTCTTTGTGGCGCTTTTTGGTTTTTCCGAGGACTATTAGTGGCAAGTATCGCGTACCTTATTATATATAAGGGACTGGTCACTATCGTCGAGAAATCGCAAAGACTTTCTTCCCATCAAGACCTCATCGCCCCTATCGGTGTATGTGTCTGCATGCTATTACTTGCCGCATGGAAGACTTCTGAGGGACTGCGCATCATCACCCTCATCCAAGGAGGCTACCGTGAGATCATGGGCACCTTCTTCTTTGGTTGTGGTTTCCTGTTTCGCAAATGGGAACAGCATTACAAGACATCGTGGTGGATGACTCTCATTTTTGCCGCCATCGTCTATCTCTTCTCGAAATACCTGACGGCGAATATGAACTGGCGATCCTCGTTTGTCCAGTTCATCTCTCTACCACTTCCTGCTATCTGCGGTTTCCTGATGACCTATAATATAGCCCACTATCTGAACAAGCATGAGGGAGTCGTCAAACGTTTTCTCGTATTCTGTGGCGACAATACACTACCCGTCTTCGTGTTCCATATCATCAGTTATAAGGTGGTCAGTCTACTAAAGATATGGTATTATGACTTAGACTTCGCCCAGATTGGATGCCACATGGTGATTCATGAGCATGCGAAGGAAGACTGGTTCTGGGTGTTATACACGATGGCGGGTGTCGGCATTCCCCTTGCCTGGACGTGGTGTTACCAACATCTTAAGAGTGCACAAGGGCATCCATCAGTTTGATTTGCGTATCACTGATACCATGCTCTCTCAAGAAAGAGACATCAAACAAGAACAACTCCTTATCTGGCGCAAATGACGCACAATACTGCTTGAAGCAATGGGCAGCCTCATCAATGCGCCCCATCAGCCAGCAGCAATAGCCGGCATTCTGCCAATCCTCTGAAGACGGTTTCTCTGAAGCAGTCAACTTCTGATAGATCTGGTCTGCCTGCGCCAGTTTTCCAGAACAAAGGTTTGCCCAGGCGAGCACACGGTTAACACGGACATCCTCTGGATTGTCGTAGTTCAACCGATACAGGATCTTCTGCGCCTCCTCATATTCTGTGAGATGAACAAGACAGATCGCCTTGTTCAACAGATAATTAGGCTTATCAGGGTAAAGCAGGAGTAAGTCATCGTATATCTCCAGTGCCTCCTCATAAAATCCTAAGTTAAAAACCTCACGGGCACGCCCCTCCAAGGCACGTACATTATTCGGCTCCAGTGCCAATGCATTCTGATACATCCCCGACCAGATATAATACTGTACGGTATGATGATTCTCGCTATAGGTATCCAGCAGTCGCATCGCACTCTCTTCCAACTTCTGACGTTTCAGTAAGCGCACGATAGCGTCTTTATAAGGCTCCAATGGAGAGTCTATAAACAGCCAATGACAAAAGAACTCGCAGGTTCCCAACTCACTACGATTGGTGTCAAAGGGATTCTCAAACTCATTACGACTGGGGAACAAACGGTAGAAACGGTAAAGGTCCATCAAATAGGCACGACGGATGAAGGCAGGTGTATGCAATTCCTCTTCCGGGACCTCACCCATGGTAGCCTCACCTCGCTCCAACATCTTACGCATCCCCTCTGGTATTCGCTCGAACACCTGTTGAAAGGCAATGACAAAGGAATATTTGTCGCTATTACAGAACGGTCCCGTCTGCATCATTTTCTCCACAAACTTGTTACCCTGCATCCGATGGACGAAATGGACAATATCCGGGTGCTGCAGATAGAACGGCACCAGCCAGTTGCTGATATCATAGAAGAAGGGGAAACGCTTCATCTGCGAGAAGCCGCCGAAATAGATATCCGACCCTTGCTTCTGCATATCCATCATCCGTCCAAAGGTAGCCTCCAGTTTCTCCATCCGCTGCTCAGAAGCCTCAGGATGCAGGATATCCTCCATAGGGTCCTCCTCCCTTTCCTCTATAGAGAACTGGTTGATCTTCAGGTTGTTATTCTTAATGAGGTCTGGCATAATCTCCTGCTGAATGGTATTGTTATCCTTCTCCGCATTGAGACAATATACCAGTTGCATCTGTAACTCCGTGAGTTCCTCGCATACCTTCTTTGATGACAGGAGCGACAATACCAGTTCCTCTTGCTCTGGATAGACCGCATGGACCTCTTCATTGATGGCAAGTGCCCACCCTACCAAGGCACGCTGACGAACGCCCTCTTCCTGTGAGCGACGATAGGTGTTCGCCAAGACACGGAATTTCACCATGTCATATTGGTTCAACAATGACAAGGTAATAGCCGACACCAGCAACTGCTGGTCATTTCCATCAATCGTCGGCGAGACGAGTATCTCCTCGAAGTCATGCCCTACCCCCTCTGTCCACATACGGGATGTCAGGACATAGCAGAACAGGCTGTTCATCTGCGCCTGATGCTCCTTATAGAGTTGCTCGCCTTTTTCCTGCCGTGAATTCTCCGGCTCCAACTCCAACATGGCGATATCACTTACAAAACCCTCCATCTCCCGCCGGATATCAGTCAGGAACCAGTCCTTACGCTCCATCCGAACTCGGTTATAGAGACCTGCCAATGTGGGATAGGAACGCATCCTGTAATAGGAGGCGATATTGGCATAGAGCACATACACCCGTTGCAGCAGATGACGATATAACTGATCCAGTTGGGGGTCGTTCACACCTCTCTTCCAATAGTCAGTCATCAACTCGTATTCTGCCTTGATGCCATGAAGTCGCTCTACGGTCTGCGGTTGCGGATAGGCAGCAAGATAAGTCTCCATCTCCTCAATGGCAAGACCAACATTCCCCTGTTGCAATTTTGATGCGACCCGCTGTAATTGAAGTTCCGTTCCTGTCATCTCCTACTTCTTATTAAGCCATTTCTGCACCCGGACCATATCCTTCTCACGAGGACCGATGGCATGCTGATATCTCATATTTTGCGGAAGGGAATCCACCACTGAGGAAGACACGCCACACTTTCTCATCACGATATCCCGATAGTGCCTGATACCCTTCTTGTTGATAGAATCGCAAGCAGCGTTATACGCTTTTATAAAGAGGTCTAACTGCCTATGCCGCTCCGGACGGCGCATCTCCTTCTCACGAAACACAAGTACCCCCATCTGGATATCCAGTTGACGGGTGTCCAACACGACAGCATGTTTCGCATTACGTGCCATCGTCGCTTGTGGCTCTGGGAAGAAAAGCGCATCCATCTCATTGTTCTGCAGCATCTGCATCCGCACGTCCAGATCGTTAATCTGCACCCGGTACACATGCTCATCACGCAATTTGACGGAGTCGACTATCAGATCACTGAGCATGTCCGTCACGGAATAGCGTGTCATCGCTATCATCTTGTCGTCCAACTGTTTCAGTTGATGAATACGTGAGTTCTTATTGGTAATCAACTGCCAGTCACAATTCGTAACGGCAACGTAACGCAAAGAGGTACCTCTTTTCTCCATCCGCAAGGCACGCACAAGGTCACTCACACTACCCTCTACACGCTGCCGCTCGATGGCGGTGTCACAGTCAATATGCGCCTTATAGGGTTTCAGTCGCACTCCACCATTCAGGGTGTCAAACAACTGCTCCTGCTCTGCGACATACATCGGCAGACAGTCCAAGGTTGGCATCACTGCGATTTTCAACGCCGCTGAGTCTCTCCGCATCGCCTCCCGACGTTGTTGGCGGGACAAACGTTTCGTCTCCTCGTAAGACTGTCCGCATGCCGACCACAATATCAGAGTTATGATGACATAAAATAGATTCTTCATAATTTGACTGCAAAAGTACGGAAAATCTTGCAGAAGTGCAAATATTTTAGTACTTTTGCATCATTATGGCAAAGGACAAGACAATGTATGTCTGCTCCAACTGCGGACAGGAATCGCCCAAATGGATAGGGAAATGTCCGTCGTGCGGACAGTGGAACACTTTCAAGGAGATCAAAGTAGCAGACACCAAGAAACAGGTGGTTGCAACATCCGCTGCCGCATCAGCCGGTAGACAGTTGCGGGAAAACAAGGTTTTGCGACTAAGGGATATCTCTGCCCATGATGACCCCCGCATTGACATGCATGACGAGGAGTTGAACCGTGTGCTGGGAGGTGGACTGGTGCCTGGAAGTATCGTACTTTTAGGTGGTGAGCCTGGCATCGGCAAGTCTACCCTCTCCCTCCAGACCATGCTCAACTTGCCAGAAAAGAAAGTACTGTATGTCAGCGGTGAGGAGAGTGCCCACCAACTCAAGATGCGTGCCGAGCGTCTTACTGTCTCCCCTCAACAGGGGAAGTTGGAGGGAGCCGACAATTTCCTTATCCTTTGCGAGAACTCCCTTGAGGCGATCTTCGAGCATATCAAGGAGGTGCAACCTGAGTTGATTATCATCGACTCTATCCAGACTATCTCGACAGAGGATGTTGAGTCATCGGCTGGCAGCATCGCCCAAGTTCGTGAATGTGCCGCCGCCCTACTCCGTTTTGCCAAGACCAGTGGAGTACCTGTCATCCTGATAGGGCATATCACCAAGGAGGGAACGCTCGCAGGACCGAAAATATTAGAGCATATTGTCGATACCGTCATCCAGTTTGAGGGTGACCAACATTATATGTATCGCATCCTACGCAGTATCAAGAACCGCTTCGGCTCCACTTCGGAGTTAGGAATCTATGAGATGCAACAGACAGGACTTCGACAGGTCAGCAACCCCTCTGAGTTGCTGTTGACAGAAGACCATGACGGGCTCAGCGGTGTTGCCATCAGTTCGGCGATAGAGGGTGTTCGTCCTTTCTTGGTAGAGACACAGGCACTGGTCAGCAGTGCCGCCTACGGCACGCCACAGCGCAGTGCCACAGGTTTCGACCAGCGTCGTTTGAACATGCTGCTTGCCGTTTTGGAGAAACGGGTAGGTTTCAAGTTGATGCAGAAGGATGTCTTCCTGAACATTGCAGGAGGCTTGCGGGTGACGGATATGGCGATGGACCTCAGTGTCATTGCCGCAGTGCTCTCCTCGAATGTCGACACTCCCATAGAAAGCGGTTGGTGTATGGCTGGCGAGGTAGGACTGAGTGGCGAGGTACGTCCTGTCGCCCGTATCGAGCAACGCATCGCAGAGGCGGAGAAACTGGGCTTCAACCATATCATCATTCCTAAATACAATCTCTCTGGACTCAACCGTAAGAAGTTCAAGATAGAACTCATCCCCGTTCGCAAGGTAGAGGAGGCATTAAGGGCGTTGTTCGGCTAATCAGCGATATCAGGGAAAAATTCTGGGTAAAACACCATACTCAGAATGACGATGATAACCAAAAGCACTCCCATTAAAGCCATTGCCCCCGCCATACTCAAGATAGTGCGCTTCCATGTGAATCCCGACAACTGCTTTAAGGGAATAACCGTCAGTGCCGCCGCCCACGAGACATATTGGGTAGGCAAGCAGAAGAAAGTCATGACGGTCTCATAGATAGACAGCATATTCGCCGTATAGACCATACCAATAAAGAACTCCGAGAAACGCATGCCAGGAATACTTTTCGACTTGCGGAAGAAGATATAGTAGAAACTCGACATCAGCACGATGAATCCTAACGACAGCAGATTGGGGTAACGGTCCTGGATATCATACAACTTGTCTATCCACTTCTTATTGAACTCCATCTCAGCCTCAGTTTCCTTATCAGGATGCTCTGACGGTTTCACCTGTATGCTAATGATCTCCTGTCGCTGACGTTCCCGCTGGGAGGTTCCGCTGATGTTCAGTCCGTGAGCCACAAGAATACTAAGGGTAGTCAACAGGAACAGCATCTTGAATGGCGGGAAGTATGCCATCTGCATACCACTCAGATAATCGCGAATCATATAGCCTGGGCGCAGGATGAGGTCACGTAAAGTACGGAACATGCCACGATTGCCTAATCCCCACACATCGAAGAACAACAGCAAGGCGGTACGAAACGAATAGCGTCCTATCCTTGCAGATTGCCCACAACGTGGACAATAGTTACCAGTATAGTTAGTATGACACGTGGGGCACTCGTGTTCCTCCTCCGACAGTGGTGCCACCTCATAGGGTCGTTGCTGCCATTTCCGAAACGCCTTGTATCTCTCCTTTATCTCCATCATCCACTATACTTTTTCTGTTTCCGCACGCAAAGGTACAAAAAATTTCCAATTCCCAGTTCTTTATTCTCAATAAAATAGACTACCTTTGCACCGCTTTTTTTATAATATTATTTTATGTACAAACCAAATTTCAATCAGCGCAGGGCAATCCGCTTCCGCCAGTTTAACCGGAAGGGATGGGCACTCTTTGCCTGTTTGGGACGTGTGGTGACTATTGGTGTGCTGAGTGTAGCGACACTGACTTCTGCAAGTGCCGCTATTGATGACAAGAGCACAACAGAGACGGTTACTACTAACGATGACCAGACGGACAAAGAAGCGACCTTGGATGACGTGGAAGTCACAGGGTCACGCGCACCGCTTGCATTAGGGCAAGCAGCGAGAATGGTCACTGTACTGAGCCGTGACGAGATTCAGGCGGCGCCAGTACAAAGTATTAACGATTTGCTGAAATACGCCGTCGGCGTAGATGTCCGCCAACGAGGACCTATTGGTGCTCAGACGGATATCGGTATCCGAGGGGGGACGAGTGAGCAGATAACGATTCTGCTCAACGGAATTAACATTTGTGACCCGCAGACGGGGCATAATGTCTTTGACTTCCCTTGTGATATCTCCGACATCGAGCGTATCGAGGTGTTAGAGGGACCTGCAGGACGTGTCTATGGTACCTCCTCACTGATGGGTGCCATCAACATTGTCACGAGACAGGACAGCAATAGCAGTGCCGACGTGCATTTAGAGGGCGGCTCTTTCGGCTACCTCTCCGCTGGAGGGCGTGTCCATGCCCACACAATGGCTTTCGGCAACCAGTTCTCTGCCTCCTATACCCGCAGTGATGGCTACAGTCGCTCCAAGGCAGGTAGTCTGAACAGCGATTACAGCGGTGGCAAAGTGTTCTACCAAGGACAATACCACCAGGAAGGACTTCAACTGAACTGGCATGCGGGACTGAGTGCCAAGGGATTCGGCTCCAACACATTCTACAGTGCGAAGTTTGACGAGCAGTTTGAGAAGACCGTCAAACTCAACACCGCCTTACAGGGGGAGATAACGGCAGGGAAATGGCATTTCCGTCCTGCCATCTATTGGAACCGCAACTATGACCGCTTTGAGTTGATTCGTGGCTCTGAGGAGACGGTGCCCTTCAATTACCACCGCACGGATGTCTTTGGCCTCAACCTCAACAGTTATTTCGACTGGGTGGCAGGACGTACGGCATTAGGGGCTGAGTTCCGCAATGAGGATATTGTCAGCACCAACCTTGGCGAGCCTTTGTCCGATCCGTTCAGCCACTACAAAGTAGGACTGAATCGCTCAAACCTGTCGTTCCATCTGGAGCATAACATCCTGCTCAAACGATTCACCTTGTCAGCGGGCTTTATCGCTGTGAAGAACACGTGGAATGAGATGCCGTTCACTCTCTATCCCGGCGTTGACGCCAGTTATCGTATCGGCACGAACTGGAAGGTATACGCCTCCTATAACTCATCATTGCGCATGCCATCTTTCACTGAACTATACTACAGTGTAGGCGGTCATAAAGCGGATAAATACCTGAAACCCGAGGAACTTCGAGCCCTTGAGGCTGGTGTTAAATACCAGTCACATGCCTTCACAGCCTCAGCAAGTGTCTTCCACCACCATGCTCGCAATATGATCGACTGGGTGATGGATACCCGTGAGACTGATGCTGTCTGGCAGAGTGTCAACCATACGAAGGTGAACACGCTCGGCTTCGAGACAAACGCGACGCTAACCGCTAACCGCTTTACGCTGGACCTCGCCTATTGCTACCTGCATCAGGACAAGGACGTGGAGGATTATCTGCAGTCGCAATATTCCTTGGAGTATCTGCGTCACAAACTGAGCGCCTCCCTGCTGTTGCATCTCATCAAGCATCTTGACCTCGTCGTCAAATATCGCTACCAAGACCGCATGGGCTCCTATACCAATATCGATGGCGAGGTTTGTGACTACCACCCCTACTCCGTGGTGGACACCCGTCTTAGTTGGAATGCCGACACCTATTCTATATATATAGAGGGTAATAATCTGACCAGCAAACGGTATGTAGACTACGGTAATGTGCCACAACCAGGATGCTGGTTTGTGGTAGGGACAAGATTCCTGTTTTAGTAAACTCAGTAGATTTACTGAGTAAATTCAGTTATTTTATTAAGTAAATTCAGTGGATTTATTAAGCAAATTCACTGAATTTACTTTTATCCCCTTGTCTGTTTACCTACGCTAAGCAGAAGTCGAGGTCGTTGGTAAGTTGCTCCTTATCTAAGTGCTGCCCAATGAACACGAGTTTCTGCATACGGTCGCCATACTGCTCATCCCAGTCACGACGCAGTTTCTCATCCTGCGCCATCATCACACTGAGTTGCTCTTTCGGCATGGTGGCATACCATTGTCCCGCATTCCGCAATGACACCTGTCTGCCTGCCTGCTCGAATACGTAGCAGATATCCTCCTCGCCCTTGAAATAGCAGATTCCTTTGGCACGGATAATGCTCTTGGGCCACTTACGGGCGACAAACTCATCGAAGAGTCCGAGGTTCAAAGGACGGCGGGCGTAGTAAACGAAAGTACCGATACCATATTCCTCTGCCTCGCCTTCATCATGGTGATGATGATGGTGGAGTTGAT
>JAFUFD010000053.1 GCA_017470055.1 Prevotella sp.
ACAAGAGAATTGCGTCCATACAGGCAAAAATCAACAGAAGACCGAGGGAAAAACTAAATTTCCTCACACCAAATGAGGTCTTTTTCAAACATTATGCCTAACTTTGCAGGCAAATTGCACTTGCTGGTTGACTCTATAGGAAATAAGAAATAGGGGGTAGAGAATGAAAAAATAGTGGAAATATTTGCAAGATTACGGAAAAATGCGTACCTTTGCAACCGTTCAGAGGAATGAGGGGCTTGAAAAAGCCTCTCATTCTTGTTTTAATTACCAAATAAGGTGTATGATCAATAAAGAAGTAGTAAAAGCAGCGGTTGAGGAATGGCTCTCACAGAATGAGTATTTCCTGGTTGACGTTGAGATGACGCCCGACGGTCGTATTGTGATTGAGATCGACCATGCCGATGGCGTATGGATTGAGGATTGTGCGGAACTGAGCCGTTTCTTGCAAGAGAAACTGGGTGAGGAACTGGGCGACTATGAGTTGGAAGTAGGTTCTGCAGGCATCGGTCAGCCATTTAAGGTATTACAGCAATACCGCAACCATATCGGTAAGGAGGTCGAAGTCCTCCCCCTTGACGGCAAGAAATTACAAGGCATCCTAAAAGAGGTTGCTGACGACGGGCTGTCGTTTGTCGTCACCGTCAAAGAGAAGCAAAAGCAGGAAGGCAAGAAACGCCCCGCCGTAGTGGATGTCGACAAGACCTTCACGATGGATAGCGTCAAATATACCAAATACCTGTTGGCGTTCAAGTAAAGAAAAAAAATAAAAAGTAAAATATAAAAAGAAATGGCTACAAAGAAAGACGCGAAAGGGCCCTCAATGATTGAGACCTTTCAGGAATTTAAGGAGACCAAGAACATCGACCGCACCACGCTGGTAAGTGTACTTGAGGAAAGTTTCCGTAATGTGATTGCCAAGATTTTTGGCTCCGACGAGAACTTTGACGTGATTGTAAACCCTGACAAGGGAGACTTTGAGATCCATCGCAACCGCATCGTGGTGGCTGATGGCGAGGTACAAGATGAGAACAAGGAGATTTCCCTCACAGACGCTCAGAAGATTGAGCCAGACTATGAGGTTGGCGAGGAGGTTTCCGAGGAAGTCAACTTCCAGAAATTTGGTCGTCGTGCCATCTTGAATCTGCGCCAGACCCTTGCCTCTAAGATCTTGGAGTTGGAACACGACTCATTATATAATAAATATAAGGACAAGGTCGGACAGGTTGTCAGCGGTGAGGTTTACCAGATGTGGAAACGTGAGGTCTTGCTGATTGACGACGAGGGTAATGAGTTACACCTGCCAAAGATGGAGCAGATTCCCAACGACAACTACCACAAGGGCGAGACCATCCGCGCCATCGTGAAAGAGGTGCAGAACGAGAACAACAATCCCCGTATCATCCTCTCCCGTACCAGTCCGCAGTTCCTGGAGCGCCTGTTGGAGGCTGAGGTCCCTGAGATCAATGACGGTCTGATCACGATTCGCCGTGTCGCCCGCATGCCAGGAGAGCGTGCCAAGGTTGCCGTGGAGAGTTACGATGACCGTATCGACCCAGTAGGAGCATGCGTTGGTGTAAAGGGTAGCCGTGTGCATGGTATTGTCCGTGAACTTGGCAACGAGAATATTGATGTCATCAACTTCTCCAACAATGCCCAACTCTTCATCCAGCGTGCTTTGAGCCCTGCTAAGGTGAACAGAATTCTGCTGAATCCTGAAGAGCATAAAGCAGAGGTCTACCTGAATCCTGAGGAGGTCAGCCTTGCCATCGGTAAGGGAGGCTTGAACATCAAACTTGCCTCCATGCTGACAGAGTTTACTATTGATGTATTCCGTGATGTCAATGAGGCTGACGAGGATGAGGATATCTACCTCGACGAGTTTGCCGATGAGATCGACCAGTGGATTATCGACTCTATCAAGGCGATTGGTCTGGATACGGCAAAGGCTGTCTTGAATGCACCTCGTGAGTTGCTGATTGAGAAGGCTGACTTAGAGGAGGAGACCGTCGATCATCTGGTGGAGGTACTCCGCGCGGAGTTTGAGTAATGTTTTGAGTTTAAAGTTAAGAGTTTAGATTTAATGGGTGTAAGATTAAATAAAGTATTATCCGAACTGAACATAGGACTTCAAACGGCAGTTGATTTCCTAAAGAACAGGAAGGAACTTGGTGAGGTGAAAGACGAGATGACGCCTAACACGAAAATCTCGGACGAGCAATACCAAGCCTTGGTTGGTGAGTTCAAGGGCGACAAGGCGGTGAAGACGCAAGCCGACATGATATTCACCAAGAAAGTCAAGGAGAAGAAAGCCGAGAAGGTCGAGAAAATCGAAAAGAAGATTACCAAGACTGAGGAACAACTTGAGCAGCGTCCGCAGTTTAAGCAAGTGGGTAAGATCGACCTTGAGAGTATCGGCAAGAAACCTGCTGAGAAGAAAGAAGAGACACCAGCGACTGCCGCAGAGAGTCTGGTGGAGGAACCTGAGACAGAAACTCAGGAGAAGGAGACGGAGGAGCCTGTCGTAGAAACTCCCCAGACTTCCCAACCTGAGCCCGAGGCAGAGGAGACTGGCAATGACACCGAGAATGCCGCTTCTGGTGTCAAGGTCATTGGCAAGATCGACCTGTCCGCCATCAACCAGAGCACTCGTCCGAAGAAGAAATCCAAGGAGGAGCGCCGTAAGGAGCGTGAGGAGAAAGCCGCTGCCCAGCAGCAGGCTAATGGTGAGCGCAAAAAGCGTGAGCGAATCCGTAGCGGTAAGGTGGATATTGAGGCTGCCGCCAATCAGACTCAGCAGCAAGGTAAGAAAAACAAGAACAAGGGTGGCAACCAGAACTTCAATGACAACCAGCAGCAAGGTGGTGGCAAGAAGAACAAGAAGAACCGCCCTGTGAAACCCTTGGAAGTGGACGACGAGGCTGTAGCACGTCAGGTCAAGGAGACCCTTGCCCGTCTGACCTCCAAGAACCAGAACAAGAAAGGTGCCAAATACCGTCGTGAGAAGCGTGATGCCGTACAGGAGCGCTTGAGCGAGGAGATGGCAGCAGAGGCAGCAGAGAGCAAGGTATTGAAGTTGACCGAGTTCGTGACTGTCAGCGAACTTGCCACGATGATGAATGTTGGTGTCAACCAGGTGATTGGTACTTGCATGTCAATAGGTATCATGGTAAGTATCAACCAGCGCCTGGACGCAGAGACCATCAATATCGTTGCCGAGGAGTTTGGCTTTACCACAGAGTATGTGAGCGCAGAGGTACAGAATGCTATTACGGAGGAGGCTGATGATGAGAATGATCTCATCAGCCGTGCGCCTATCGTTACAGTGATGGGTCATGTCGACCATGGTAAGACCTCCCTGCTCGACCATATCCGCAACACCAACGTGATCGCTGGTGAGGCTGGTGGTATTACCCAGCATATCGGTGCCTATAATGTGAAACTGAAAGATGGTCGTCAGATCACCTTCCTCGACACTCCTGGTCACGAGGCGTTTACCGCAATGCGTGCCCGTGGTGCCCAGGTGACGGATATCGCTATCATCATCATCGCAGCCGACGACTCCGTGATGCCTACTACTAAGGAGGCTATTGCCCATGCGCAGGCCGCTAACGTGCCGATGGTATTCGCCATCAACAAGATAGACAAGCCTGGTGCCAATCCTGATAAGATACGTGAGGACCTTGCCAATATGAACCTCCTCGTAGAGGAATGGGGTGGTAAGTACCAGTGTCAGGAGATCAGTGCCAAGAAAGGTATGGGTGTCGACGAACTGCTGGAGAAAGTCCTCCTTGAGGCGGAGATGCTCGACCTGAAGGCGAATCCTAATCGCAAGGCAACAGGTAGCATCATCGAGTCTTCCCTTGACAAGGGACGTGGCTATGTCAGCACCGTCTTGGTGTCAAACGGAACATTAAAAGTAGGTGATGTCGTGATAGCCGGTACGGCATGGGGTAAGGTAAAGGCGATGTTCAACGAGCGTAACCAGCGCATCGAGAAGGCTGGTCCTGCCGAGCCCGCTATCATCCTTGGCTTGAATGGGGCTCCTACCGCTGGTGACTCTTTCCATGTCATGGAGACGGAGCAGGAGGCTCGTGAGATAGCCAACAAGCGTACCCAGTTGCAGCGTGAGCAGAGTCTGCGCACCACCAAGACCGTTGGTCTGGATGAGATCTCTCATCGTATTGCCCTTGGTGAGTTCCATGAGTTGAACATTATCGTGAAGGGTGATACTGACGGTAGTATCGAGGCATTGAGTGACTCTTTCATCAAACTCTCGACAGAGAAGGTACAGGTGAATGTCATTGCCAAGGCGGTAGGTCAGATCTCAGAGAACGATGTCATGCTTGCCTCCGCTTCTGACGCTATCATCGTCGGCTTCCAGGTGCGTCCTTCCGCCGATGCCCGTCGTGCCGCTGAGCGTGAGGGTGTCGAGATCAACACCTACTCTATCATCTATGATGCCATCGATGAGGTGAAGTCGACGATGGAGGGTATGCTCGACAAGGTGAAGAAAGAGGTTGTCACTGGTGAGATTGAGGTCAAGCAAGTCTTCAAGATCTCCAAGGTGGGAACCGTTGCCGGTGGTCTTGTTACCGATGGTAAGGTACACTCGAAAGACAAGGCACGTGTGGTTCGTGACGGTATCGTCATCCATACTGCGCCTATCGATGCCCTGAAGCGTTACAAGGATGATGCCAAGGAAGTGGCAACAGGCTTGGAGTGTGGTATCTCACTGGTGAACTTCAACGACATTCAGGTGGGTGATATCATCGAGACCTTCATGGAGATTGAGGTAGAGCAAAAGTTATAGACAGAGTAACATATTAACATAGAAAAATTGTTCTTTTGTTATTATGTCTTTGAATAGATATTATGTCTAAGAGTAATAATGAGTATGTCCGCCAGATAGCCGAACAGAAATACGAGTTCGGCTTCACGACGGATGTGCATACTGAAATCATAGAGAAAGGGCTGAACGAGGATATCGTTCGGCTCATCTCGGCTAAGAAGGGCGAGCCCGACTGGATGCTCGACTTCCGCCTGAAAGCGTTTCGCTATTGGCAGGAGCAGTCCGAGCCTACATGGGGACATGTCCATGTGCCTCCTATTGATTATCAGGCGATCTCTTATTATGCCGACCCTACAGCCAAGAGCAAACAGCCAAGAGCAAACAGCCAAGAGATTGACCCGGAACTGGAGAAGACTTTCGATAAGTTGGGCATCCCCTTGGAAGAGCGACTTGCCTTGAGCGGCAATGTCGCAGTGGACGCCATCATGGACTCAGTATCTGTGAAGACGACCTTTAAGGAGAAACTTGCCGAACTGGGTGTCATCTTCTGCTCGATAGGTGATGCCATCAAAGACCATCCTGACTTAGTACGCGAGTACTTAGGGACAGTAGTACCCTATCGCGATAACTTCTTCGCCGCTTTGAATAGTGCCGTATTTAGCGATGGCTCGTTTGTCTATATCCCCAAAGGGGTGTGCTGTCCGATGGAACTGAGCAGTTATTTCCGCATCAATGCCCGTAACACAGGACAGTTTGAGCGCACCCTTATCATTGCTGACGATGATGCCTATGTCTCCTATCTGGAAGGTTGTACAGCGCCCATGCGTGATGAGAACCAACTGCATGCCGCCATCGTTGAGATTATCGTCAACGACCGTGCCGAGGTAAAGTACTCTACCGTCCAGAACTGGTACCCTGGTGATGAGAATGGCAAGGGCGGTGTGCTGAACTTGGTGACGAAGCGTGGCGACCTGCGTGGAGTAGACTCCAAACTCTCTTGGACACAGGTGGAGACGGGTAGTGCTATCACATGGAAATATCCCTCCTGTGTCTTGCGTGGCGATAATTCCCAAGCGGAGTTCTATAGTGTCGCTGTGACGAATAACTATCAGGAGGCGGATACGGGTACGAAGATGATTCACATGGGAAAGAATACCAAGTCGACGATTATCTCGAAAGGTATCTCGGCAGGGCATTCCCAGAATTCATACCGTGGACTGGTACGTGCCACGTCGAATGCGGATAATGCCCGTAATTATAGTTCATGTGACTCCCTATTATTAGGCTCTGAGTGCGGTGCCCATACCTTCCCCTATATGGATATCCATAACGATACCGCTATCGTGGAGCATGAGGCGACGACCTCGAAGATCAGCGAGGACCAACTCTTCTATTGCAACCAGCGTGGCATTCCCACCGAACAGGCGGTCGGTCTGATTGTCAACGGCTATGCCAAGGAGGTGCTGAACAAACTGCCTATGGAGTTTGCTGTCGAGGCACGTAAACTATTATCAGTATCATTAGAAGGAACAGTAGGATAAGATATGTTAGAAGTACGAAACTTACACGCCAAGATTGGCGACAAAGAGATATTACGTGGCATCAGCCTGACCATCAAGGATGGTGAGACACATGCCATTATGGGACCTAATGGTTCTGGTAAGTCAACCCTCTCCGCTGTACTGGTGGGTAATCCGCTCTATGAGGTGACAGCAGGCGAGGCCTTCTTCAACGGCAAGAACCTGTTGGAGATGAAACCAGAGGATCGTGCCCATGAGGGGCTCTTCCTCTCTTTCCAGTATCCTGTGGAGATACCGGGTGTGTCCATGACCAACTTCATGAAGGCGGCAATCAATGAGAAGCGCAAATACCAAGGTCTCCCCGAACTGAAGGCTTCCGACTTTATCAAACTGATGCGTGAGAAACAGAAGATTGTGGAGTTGGACAACAAACTCGCCAACCGTTCTGTGAACGAGGGTTTCAGTGGTGGAGAGAAGAAGCGTAACGAGATTTTCCAAATGGCAATGCTGGAGCCGAAATTGTCTATTCTCGACGAGACAGACTCTGGACTGGATGTCGATGCCATGCGTATCGTGGCTGAGGGTGTCAACAAATTACGCACCCCAGAGACCTCTTGTATCGTCATCACCCATTACGACCGCCTGCTGGAGATGATCCGCCCTGACGTGGTACATGTGTTGTATCAGGGGCAGATTGTGAAGACGGCAGGTCCGGAACTGGCGAAGGAGATACAGGAGCGTGGTTACGACTGGATAAAGGCTGAAGTGGAATGAAGAGTGAGCAGCAATACATAGACCTCTACGAGCAAGCACGCCAGATGATCATGAGTCATTCGTCTGACGTGATGAATGCGGTGCGTGATACTGCCTTCGAGAACTTCAAGGCACAGGGATTCCCGTCTCGCAAAATAGAGCAGTATAAATATACGGATATGCAGGCGCTTTTTGAGCCAGACTATGGACTGAACCTCAACCGTCTGGAGATACCCGTCAACCCCTATGACGCATTCCGATGTGATGTGCCTAATCTGAGCACTTCTCTCTATTTCGTGGTGAATGATGCCTTTTATTCGAAGGCGACACCCAAAAGCCACTTGCCTAAAAGTGTTGTCATCGGCTCCCTGAAAGACTTTGCCACCACCGAACACTATCATCGCCTTGCCTCCAAGGACCATGACGCGGTGACCAACCTGAATACGATGCTTGCGCAGGACGGATTGTATGTCTATGTTCCTAAGGGTGTCGTCCTCGACCGTGCCATCCAGGTGATCAATATTCTTCGCTCGGATGTCGACTTGATGGTCAATCGCCGTGTGCTGATTATTCTGGAAGAAGGGGCTGAGGCGAAGTTCCTTTTCTGCGACCATGCCGCTGACGACCGTCGTTTCCTTGCCACACAGGTGATAGAGGCTTTTGTGGGTGAGAACGCCAAACTCGACCTTTACTGTATGGAGGAGACCCATGCCAAGAATGTACGTGTCAGCAATGTATATATTGACCAACAGGCAAACAGCCGTGTCAATCATCATGTCATCACCCTGCATAATGGTATCACCCGCAACAAACTGTATCTGGAGTTGAACGGGGAAGGTGCCGAGTGCTCGTGCAATGGATGTGTGATAGCCGACAAACAGCAGCATGTGGATAACAATACGCTAATTGTTCATCAGGTGCCCCATTGCACCAGCAGGGAACTCTACAAGTATGTGCTGAACGATGAGTCGACTGGTGCCTTTGCTGGTAAGGTCTATGTGGCAAAAGGCGCACAGAAGACATCCTCGCAGATGACCAACCAGAACCTGTGTGCGACGAAGCAAGCAAGAATGTATACCCAGCCCATGCTGGAGATCTATGCCGATGATGTGAAATGTGCCCACGGCTCTACGGTAGGGCAACTGAACGATGCGGCACTGTTCTATATGCAGCAGCGTGGTGTCTCTCGGAAAGAGGCTCAACTGCTGTTGCAGTTTGCCTTTATCAACGAAGTGATAGACCAGATGGAGTTGGAGCCGTTACGTGACCGCCTTCATTATCTGGTGGAGAAACGCTTCCGTGGTGAGTTGAATAAATGTGATGGTTGTAAACTATGTAAGTAACGATATGGGCAGCAAGACATTTTTACATATTGTCGTGTGGATACTGATGTTGTCATTAGGGATAGCGTCATGCACCAGAATGGAAAAGCCACGGCAGGAGCCACGAATGGCACATGCTGATAGTCTGCTTTTCGACCTTGGCACAAAGAAGGACTATGAGCGCATGCTGGTGATGATTGATGGTTTTGAGGACTCAAAAGACATCTCCCCGCTCGATGCTAATCGCTGGCGTGGCGTGTCCTACTATCATCAGGGACAGTATCGTCTGGCTGAGATCTATTATAGGAAAGCCTTAGAGAGTGATATTGAGTCTGACAGAGACCTGGTGAGTTATATCAAAGTGGCTCGCCGCCTGTCTGAGTTGTTGCTCGTCAAAGGCGACTATGAGGGCGCTTTGCGTATCGCCGTACCCGCTATCGCAAAGATGAACGAGAAGAATGTCGGCTCTGATATTGACTTTGCCATCTTATTGAATAACATCGGATGCTGCCAACTGAACTTAGGACGTGATGAGGAGGCTAACAAGAGTTTCATCACGGCACGTGGACATTATGCCAATCGTTGGCAGACCGACTCCACCAGCCGTGGCTTCCAAGAGGCTGTCATAGGTACCGTCTATACCAGTATGGCATATATCAATATGCGCCGCTATGCGGAGTCTATCTATTGGATTGACCGCACGGAGATGCTGCTGGATAAGTATCGACAGCGTCCTGATGCCCGCTCAGAATACTTCGACGAGTATCAGGGGCGCATCGAGATCATGCGCGCCGTCGCCTTGCAAGGTTTGGACAAGAAGGCTGAGGCACGTAAGGCATATCAGGCTTTCCTGAAGACGAACTACTCGAAGACGGGTCCAGGACGTATCAATGCCAACGACTATCTGGTGGCTGCGGAGCGTTATGCGGAGGCGGCAAGCAACTATCAGGTGCTCGACAAGACACTGCACGACTGGGGAATGGAGCCCTCTCTCGATAATATCCAACTATACATGCTGCCTAAGTTCTTTGCCAACGACAAGGCTGGCCGTCAGGACTCTGCCCGTGTCATCGCAGAGCGAATCTTCGAGTTGCTCGACACGGCTATCGTCAACCAGAAGAACAGTGCGACAGCAGAGTTAGCCACCATCTATGACACACAGGGCAAGGAGGCGGAGATCGCCCGCCAACAGGCGGACCTCATACAGCAACGCCTTGTCAGCACGGGAGTGGCATTGGTGCTGGTCATCATCTTCTTCATCATCTATACCCTGCACCGTCGTCGTGCCACACGCCGTCTTGCCTTGGCGCATAACAAACTGAACGAGGCGCACCAACAGTTGCAGACTGCTTACGACCAGTTGGAGGAGACGACTGCAGCAAAGGAGCGTATTGAGAGTGAGTTGCGCATCGCCCGTAACATCCAGCAGTCTATCGTGCCTAACGTGTTCCCCTCCTACCAGGGTTTGGACATGTATGCCTATATGATGCCTGCCAAAGAGGTGGGCGGCGACCTGTACGATTATCTGTTGGACGATAAACATATCTATATATGTCTGGGCGACGTGTCCGGCAAGGGCGTTCCCGCCTCTCTCTTCATGGCACAGGCTGCACGCCTGTTCCGTGCGATGGCAAAGCAGCAGATGATGCCTGCCGATATCGCCACACGCCTGAATGACGAACTCTGCGAGGGTAATGAGAATGGCATGTTCGTCACCATGTTCCTTGCCCTCATCAATCTGGAGACAGGGTCTATGGATTTCTGTAACGCAGGGCATAACCCTCCTGTGCTGGGTGACCAGTTCTTGGAGATGGAGACCAACGCCCCTATCGGCTTATGGCCAGGGCTTCAGTTCGTAGGCGAGCATGTGGATAATATAGAAGGTAAGTCGCTCTTTGTCTATAGCGACGGACTCAACGAGGCGGAGAACAAGGAGCAGGAGCAGTTTGGCGATGATCATCTGCTGAATATCCTGCATACGATGCACTTCGACAATGCCCGCCAACTTATCGAATACATGAAAGATGCAGTAGAGAGACATCGTGACGGCGCACAGCCTAACGACGACCTCACCATGTTGGAGTTGAAATTTGACAAGAAGAAATCATGAGCGAATATCCCATTGATAAGATACGTGCCGACTTCCCGATTCTTTCCAGGGAGGTGTATGGCAAGCCGTTAGTCTATCTCGATAACGCCGCTACGACACAGAAACCGCTCTGTGTGCTGGATGCCATGCGAGAGGAATACCTGAACGTGAACGCTAATGTCCACCGTGGGGTGCATTACCTGTCACAACAGGCGACAGACCTCCATGAGGCGGCACGTGAGAAGGTGCGCCAGTTTATCCATGCGGCGAAGACAGAGGAGATTATCTTTACCCGTGGAACTACAGAGGCTATCAACCTCGTAGCATCCTCTTTCTGTGAGTCACAGATGCAGGAGGGCGATGAGGTCCTGGTAACGGAGATGGAGCATCATAGCAATATCGTGCCTTGGCAGTTGCAGGCGCAGAAGCGGGGCATCATCGTCAGGCATCTCCCCATCACTGACGATGGCACCCTCGCATGTTGCGATGACATCGCAACATACATCACGCCTCGCACGAAATTGTTGAGCATCGCCCATGTGAGCAACGTACTGGGTACTGTCAACCCTGTCAAGGAGATTGTCAGGATAGCACATGCCCATGGCATCCCTGTCCTGGTGGATGGCGCACAGAGTGCCCCCCACATGACGATTGACGTACAAGCGATAGACTGCGACTTCTTTGCTTTCAGTGGTCATAAGATGTATGGACCGACAGGTATCGGAGTCCTCTACGGCAAAGAGGAGTGGCTGGAGAAACTGCCTCCCTATCAGGGTGGTGGTGAGATGATCGACAAGGTGACATGGGAGCGAACGACCTTCGAGCGTCTGCCTTTCAAGTTTGAGGCAGGCACCCCCGACTATGTTGCCACCCATGGTCTTGCTACAGCCATCGACTACCTGCAAGGTATTGGCTTCGGGGCTATCGAGGCTCATGAGCAGGAACTCACCCGCTATGGCTTGGAACAACTCTCGCAGATAGAGGGATTGAGAATCTATGGTCCTCAACGGTCCTCCAGAGATGCCGTCATCTCCTTTAATGTGGGCGACATCCATCATCTGGATATGGGTACCTTACTCGACCGTCTGGGCATTGCCGTCCGCACTGGTCATCATTGCGCTCAGCCTCTGATGGACCGCTTAGGAGTCAGTGGCACCGTCCGTGCCTCCTTCGCCTTGTATAATACGAAGGAGGAGATTGACACACTCGTCGCAGGCATTCGCCGTGTCTCCCAAATGTTTTAGAAATGTTCAATGTTAGCGAGTCATTATTACACGGGAAAGATAGAGGCAGGATGCGACGAGGCAGGGCGAGGCTGTCTTGCGGGCAGTGTCTATGCCGCTGCCGTCATCTTCCCGGAGGACTACCAGAACGATGAACTCAACGACTCGAAACAACTGACCGACAAGCGCCGCAAGCAGTTGCGGGAGATTATCCAGCGGGATGCTGTCGCATGGGCTGTGGGGATTGTGACACCAGAGGAGATTGACAAAATAAATATCCTCAACGCCTCTATCCTCGCCATGCATCGTGCCTTAGACCAACTGGAAGTTCGCCCTGAGGTCATTATTGTGGACGGCAACCGCTTCAAACCGTATCGTTCTGTGGTTGACGACCAAGTCGTCAACATCCCCTATACCACCATCGTCAAGGGCGACGGCAAATATCTCTCCATCGCCGCCGCCTCCATCCTTGCCAAGACATACCGTGATGACTATATGGATCACCTTGCCGAGGAGTACCCGCAGTACGACTGGCTCTCCAACAAGGGCTATCCCACAAAGAAGCATCGGGAGGCTATCCGCCAGTATGGCATCACGCCCTACCATCGCAAGACATTTAATATGCTGGGGGACGGGCAACTCTCCTTCGATTTCTAATCTGTCAACATAAAAAAGAGGTCTCAACCCTTTGGCTGAGACCTCTCTTTATATCACGTCAACTTAAAAGTCCATCTTGTCGAGTGTGTCAGTGAAGTCCTTTGGCTCCTCTGTGGGCTCGTGATACTCCTCGTTACGCTGAGGGCGCTCACGATGCTCATTATGAGGACGACGCTCGTTATTACGCTCAGGACGCTCACGGCGCTCTCCACGCTCAGGACGTGGACCACGCTCTGGGCGCTCACGGCGACGCTGCTGGGGCTCTACATAGTCGGCAGGCTTGTCGACAAGCACACGGTGAGAGAGTTTGAACTTACCCGTCTTCGGGTCAATCTCCAACAACTTCACGGTGATCTTGTCACCCTCCTTGATACCAGCCTCCTCCACAGTCTCCAAGCGCTTCCAGTCAATCTCTGAGATATGGAGCAGACCATCCTTGCCAGGCATGAACTCTACGAAGCAGCCATAAGGCATGATGCTACGGACAGTACCCTCGTACACCTCACCAATCTCCGGGACAGCGACGATAGCCTTGATCTTGGCGATAGCAGCGTCAATAGACTCCTTGTTAGGACCACTGACCTGAATCTTGCCGACACCGTCTTCCTCGTCAATAGTGATGGTAGCACCAGTGTCTTCCTGCATCTGCTGGATAATCTTACCACCAGGACCAATCACGGCACCGATAAACTCCTTCGGAATCTCGAATGCCTCGATGCGTGGTACATGTGGCTTCAACTCTGGACGTGGCTCGGCGATAGTGTCTGTGATGCACTTCAAGATATGCTCACGACCAGCCTTAGCCTGCATCAGTGCCTTCTCCAAGATATCGAACGACAGACCATCGCACTTGATATCCATCTGGGTAGCGGTCAGACCGTCCTTGGTACCCGTGGTCTTGAAGTCCATATCACCCAAGTGGTCCTCGTCGCCAAGGATATCACTCAGCACGGCATACTTGTCCTCACCAGGATTCTTGATCAGACCCATGGCGATACCGGAAACGGGCTTCTTCATAGGAACACCAGCGTCCATCAGGGCAAGTGTACCAGCACATACGGTAGCCATAGAGGAAGAACCGTTAGACTCCAGGATCTGTGATACGACACGAACGGTATAGGGGAAGTCAGAAGGTATCATGTCCTTCAGACCACGCCAGGCAAGGTGTCCGTGACCAATCTCACGACGACCTACGCCACGCTGTGCCTTCGCCTCACCCGTACAGAACGGTGGGAAGTTATAGTGCAGGAGGAAACGCTGATAACTCTTGTCGAGCACGTCGTCCACCAGTTTCTCATCGAGTTTGGTACCCAGTGTGACTGTTGTCAGTGACTGTGTCTCACCACGGGTGAAGATGCTGCTTCCATGAGGCATGGGCAGCGGGCTGACCTCACACCAGATAGGACGGATCTCGTCTGTCTTACGACCGTCGAGACGGATACCCTCATCGAGGATGCAACGACGCATAGCGTCACGCTCTACATCATGGTAGTAACGGTCCATCATAGCGTATTTCTCCTCCAACTCATCCTCCGTGAGGTCGCTATGGGCGGCGGCATACTGCTCCTTGAAGTCTGCGAGAATCTTCTCGAATGCCTCAGCACGGGCATGCTTCTCCAGAGCCTGCTTGGTGACGTCGTAGGCGGGCTGATACAATTCCTTGTTCATCTGCTCACGCAACTCCTCGTCGTTCACCTCGTGGTCGTACTCACGCTTCACGTCCTTACCGAGTTCCTTGCTCAGTTCGGTCTGCAACTCACACATAGGCTTGATGGCAGCCATGGCTGCTTTCAGGGCACCGATCATATCCTGCTCGCTGACCTCCTTCATCTCACCCTCCACCATCATGATGTTCTCAGCAGAGGCACCGACCATGATATCCATGTCGGCTTCCTTCATCTGCTCGAAAGTCGGGTCAATCACATACTCCCCGTTGACACGAGCCACACGGACCTCAGAGATCGGGCACTCGAAGGGGATATCTGAACATGCAAGTGCTGTTGATGCTGCGAAACCTGCAAGGGCATCGGGCTGGTCAACACCATCAGCACTCAGCAACATGACATTGACAAATACTTCTGCGTGATAATTGGAAGGGAACAAAGGACGGAGCACACGGTCTACCAGACGACTGGTCAGAATCTCGTTGTCCGAAGCCTTACCCTCACGCTTGGTGAAACCACCGGGGAAACGCCCTGCGGCGGCATACTGCTCTCTGTAGTCTACCTGCAGAGGCATGAAATCTGTTCCGGGAACTGCATCTTTTGCGGCACAAACAGTAGCCAGCAGCACCGTGTTGTTCATACGGAGAACAACGCTTCCGTCGGCTTGCTTTGCCACTTTCCCGGTCTCAATTGTGATGGTTCTTCCATCAGGCAATTGAATCGTTTTCGTAATTACGTTCATCTTGTAAAAAAACATCTAAAAATAAAATAAAAGCGCAAAGACAGTGCAAGTCGAAGGCAGAAAACTTGTTTTATGCTGAGACGCAGCCTGTTTTCGCGACCGCAATGTCATTTGCGGGCGCAAAGTTACACATTATTATATTAAGAAACGAATAATCACCCTTTTATTTTTCTTTTTTTTATGAAAAAGAGGCAAATCATTTTGTAGTATAGAGTCAACCAGCAAGTGCAATTTGCCTGCAAAGTTAGGCATAATGTTTGAAAAAGACCTCATTTGGTGTGAGGAAATTTAGTTTTTCCCTCGGTCTTCTGTTGATTTTTGCCTGTATGGACGCAATTCTCTTGTCA
>JAFUFD010000112.1 GCA_017470055.1 Prevotella sp.
CGGCTTCTCGCAGACGGGCAGTGCCAGGGCCTTGGCGTTCAGGTAGGGATGCTCATCCAGCGGCATGTGGAAGCAGGTGCGTACGGACACGGCTTCTTTGAGAACAGGCTTTGGCAGGATGGCCTGATAGAGGACCGATGCCAGACGGTGACCTTCGCGACAGAGCACGTCAGCCTCTTCCTCTGTCAGAGAAGGGCGTTCTTTTTCAGAAAAAGGAGGGGCTGCTTCGGAATGAAACTGGGTTATTGCCGGGGAACCGACTTCCGACTTCTCAATCCTGACGAGTATGATCACTTCATGGCCAGACGGTCCGACGAATGCGGCGAGGGTGTAGTGCAGAACCTGAGCGGCCTGCTTTACGGCATCGATCTCTGCCTGTGTCTCCAGATGGTCTATCGTCAGTGCCACCACGCCGTTGAAGACCTTCATGCGCAGGTTGTCATTGGCGTCCTTCTCAAACTCGGCAGAGGGATAGATCAGGTGTGAGGGGTGCTGGCGGTCATAGCCTTCGACGTAATCGTCGTAACTGAGTTGCCTGCGGCGACGGGCCACGGCGCCGTCACTGGTGTCTATCTTGATACGCTCTACGAAACTCTCAAGGCTCTTCGTCGAGAGTTTCAATGCATTCTTCTTGTTTCTAAGTACTAATGTCAGTTTCATATTTTTCAGTTGTTTCATTTGGTTGTTGACGCAGTAAAGACTGTTTTCGCTTTGAGAACAGGCTCTTTTCGCTTTGAGAAAACACCGCTTCCCTTAGGAGAAAACAGTGTTGTCTTTGGGAGAAAACATTGTTTTCTGCCGTAGAAAACGATTGGCTCACGATATGTTAACTGTCCAATCGTGCCAATTGGTGATAGACATAGCCCTCGAGGTAACGATCAAACTCCACCTCCCAGTCGTAGCCGCGGCTCCTTACGTAGTCTCTGATCCACGCCTGTTGTTCTGGCGAGAGCGGGCGGTCGCCACGCATATACTCATAGTATAACTTTGTGCCGTGCAGATAACGGGTAATGGCCTTGCGCATCGTCGAGTAGTCCATCTTCATCACGCGGTCGTAAAGTCGTGTGAAGCCAGCGGCATAGACCACAACCGTCTTCTTGTCGTACCATCGACAGGTGTTGCCCTTCAGTGTCTTGGGCATCACGCAGTTGGCAATCTCCAGCGACTCCGGTGCCTGCTTGGCTGCCATGAAGCGCAGGCAGTTACTCCGAAGCGGGCACTGGCTGTTGTTGCAGAGTACATACCATCCGGGTACGTCTGTGAAATCGAGAGTTTCACTCAATGGCTTGATTTCCTTGTCTTTCCCCATATATTATCTATTAATCAGTTATTAATGATTGTTTATTTCTGCATACAAAGATACAAAATTTAAAGGCATTATCCAAATTTTTCAGTCGTTTTTTTTGATGAATTTTGGTAATTTTTAGAATAATCTGCCACTAAGTCACTATCTGCCACCATCTCGAAAGCATTTTATTCAATAGGATCTCAGATTATTGGTGGCAGAATGGCAGATTTTTCGCATAAAATAATATATATATAGAATTTATGATATACTCCGTCCTGCATCTTCTTTTGTATATGATAACAGGTAAAGTGCATAAGATTATGGCTTATGACAGTCTTGTTTTCATACACCTAAACATTTATTTTCTGCAAATGTATCACTTTTTTCCCAAAAAGGAAAGTTTTATTAAATAAAATGTGTATTTTTGCAGAAAAATCCAGAGTTATGGAGAGATTCTTCAATACGGCAGGACCGAATAGGTCTGATATGGAATATACTATAGATCCACTAAGTCGTTTTGACTTGGAAGAAATTCTTGGGTTTATTTCGCAAGGTAAATATTTCGTGCTACATGCTCCAAGGCAGACTGGCAAGACTTCTTGTATGCTGGCTTTGCGCGACTATCTGAACGTCTCTGGTGATTATGTTGCGGTCTATGCTAACGTTGAGGCAGGCCAGGCTGCCAGAAACAATGTGCTGAGTGTTGTTAAGACATGTTGTGGCGCTATTGCAGAATCCGCCCGTTTGGTCTTGAAAAGCGAGTCGCCTTTGGAACTTCGAAAGCAGATTGCAGATGCAGATCCTAATGAAATGCTGAAGTTGTATCTGCGACTATTGTCTGAGAGTTTGCAAAAGCCCTTGGTATTGGTGATTGATGAGATAGACGCTCTGGTAGGTGACGGGCTGGTAAGTGTTTTGAGGCAACTTCGGGCAGGCTACACGGATCGCCCAGAGGCATTTCCCCAGACAATCATACTCTGTGGCGTTCGTGATGTCCGCGACTACCGGATTGTGCTCTCAAACCAGGACATTGTTACAGGAGGCTCCGCTTTCAATATCAAGGCTGAGTCATTGCGTTTAGGCAATTTCTCTAAGGAAGAAATCCGTGAGTTGTACGACCAGCATACCCGTGAGACAGGGCAGGTGTTTGAGGATGGATGTTTCCCCCTGATTTGGAATGCCACTGAAGGACAGCCCTGGCTGGTGAATGCTTTGGCTCGTGAGGCAACGTGGAGCATGAAGGAAAACCGTGATCGCAATGTGGTCATCACACCAGAGATTATGTACAGGGCTCAAGAGAATCTCATCTATCGCAGGGACACCCACATCGACATCCTGATAGATAAATTGAACGAACCGCGTGTGAAGCGGGTCATCGAGCCTATACTCGCCAATAAGGATGAGGCTGATGACGGTTTGGTTCCAAACGATGATGTACTCTATGTGCAAGATATGGGCCTGATAAAGGTAGAGAAGGGGAAACCGCGCAGGATAGCCAACGGTATTTATCGTGAGATTATTCCACGTGAATTAACTTGGAGTACTCAGGATGCCTTGATTCAGGAACCCCAGTGGTATCAGAATGCCGACGGCAGCATCAATATGGAGAAGTTGCTGCTCGACTTCCAGCAGTTCTTCCGTGAGAATTCCGATGCCTGGATTGGCAAGTTCGACTATGCCGAGGCAGGCCCGCAACTCTTGCTGCAGTGTTTTCTTCAGCGCATTGTCAATGGCGGTGGCTATATTGACCGCGAGTATGGCCTTGGACGCAAACGGACGGATCTGCTGGTACGTAAGCCGCTGACAGAAACTTATGGTGGTCCAGTGCAACGTATCGTGCTGGAACTGAAGATCAAACGAGGTGACTTGGAGAAAGTCATAGCCGACGGGCTGTGTCAGACGGTCGAATACATGGACAGAGTAGGCTCCGTAGATGAGGGCCATCTTATTATCTTTGACCGTTCTAAGATAAAAACATGGGATGAGCGCATCTGGCATAAGGCGTATGATTACCATGGCAGGCGGATTGTTGTGTGGGGCATGTGATATAAATTAAAACAGATATTGATGATGGCTGATAAGAAACGATATGAGAACATTGATTTCATGAAAGGAGTTTGTATTCTCTTGGTTGTTGCCACGCATTTGGACTTACCGTATTTATCCGAGCCTTGTTATTCTTTGTTCAGGATGCCAATGTATTATTTCTTGTCTGGCATTTTCTTTTCTAGATATGATGGTATCAAGACTTTCCTGATAAAGAAGACAAACAATTTGATTGTCCCATATTTGTTTTTCTCGATATTTACATTATTGGTAATATTGGTATTTTATTTTGGGAAACACACGAGTTTTGAAGAGGCATATATTGAATCTGAGCCTTTGCATAATGGCCCGATATGGTTTTTAATAAGTTTGTATGAGGTGGGCGTCCTCATGTATGTGATTTCGGGCATTAAGCGGTTATGGTTGCATTGCGCTATGTTTTTTTTATTGTCTATAACAGGTTTTTGCCTCTGTGATAAATAGATTGTTCTGCCTTTTCTATTTGAATACCGCCTTATGTTGCTCAGTTTTCTATTAATCAGATATTAATGTTTGTTGATTTCTGCATACAAAGATACAAAATTTATAGTCATTTTCCAAATTTTTCGGTCGTTTTTTTGATGAACTTTGGTAATTTTTAGAGTTTTCTCCCACTCATTAACTATCTGCCACCACCACGAAACACTTTTAATCAAATGGTATTTAGAGCATTGGTGGCAGAATGCAGAAATACAATTATTTGAGGATTTATTGGCGATGTTTATAAGAAAAGTTTGAGAGTATTTCTTTTGCAATTAAACTATCAAGAATTAAGTACCCCTTTTCGTTTAAATGAAAACCATCTCTAATATATTTATTCTTCAAATCATTTTCATAGTCGTTATTCCACGATAAATATCGAATAATGCCAACCCTTTCCTCGTAGTTGTTACTTTTGATTAATTCGTCTAATGCCTCTCTGTATTGTTGTCGGCAATCCATTCTTGTGCCATTGACTATCATTGAAAACTGCCGTATTATTTTTTGCCTTAGATTTAACTCATTATATACTTTGAGTATGTTGTAATCGGGTATTTCAAGAATAATTGGAAAAATATTGTTGGCTTGCATAAAGTGTATGATACAATTTATACTATGTTGATAATATGAAGTACTCATTTTTTTTTGAGTATCATTAATACCTGCTGAAATAAAACAGTAATTGTAGCCTTTTCTCATAAATAATCTGAAATTGTCTAAATCATAAAGTGCATAGTAGATTTCTTTACTTGTAAGTCCGCAGATACCATAAGACTCCACTATCACAGGACGATTAATACGATCTTTGAGTATGCTGCTTATTGCGCATTTGTGGCACTTGTGCCCATATGCCCAACTGTCGCCGATGTATGCAATACGCAATGTATCATCTACGTGCATTTTAGTAATATAAGATTGACGTTTTTCCGGATTTGAGTTGTAGTGATAAAACCATATCGTAAAACGAAAACAGCCAATAATAACAATAGTTATTATCAGGGCTTCAATTATGTGTGTTTTGTTTATGTATTTATTCATGTTGGATCAATAATTTATTTATAGTTAGTTTGCAAATGAATGCAGCCACAAAAGACAAGAAGAATGCGGATGGAAGGAGTATCCATGGACTATATTTATCCTCCAGGCAAATCTTTAGAACCCAAAAGATGAATTCGTGTGTTAAGTATAGTTCTAGTGAGTAGCTTCCCATGAAATTGAGGAAGCATTTTACATAAGAAGGTAGAACCTTTATAACTATAATGCAAAATACGATTAGTGCAGGTATTCCAAAAGTCAAAGATATATATTCACATGCTTCTATGCCTAAAAATGACATTTCTGTTTTTCTTAAAAGTCTTAGGCTGATTGCTATAAATAAAAATAAGTAGGATATATTGATTGTTTTGTCGCTTAGTTTTTTGTTAATACCCACAAACATGCCAGCCGTAAATACTGGCAACCTTTCAATTGTCCATGAAATGACGCCAGGTATTGAAAGCCAATCGTATCCAACCAATGGTCTAAGCGTGAATCCGTTAATGAAAAATATAGTCAAAATGAAGAATAGTGTAGTTTTTCCCCAATTGCATAACGAGTGATATAATAAGGGCGAAATAACATAAAGAATTATAATAGAATGAATAAACCATAGATCGAGGCTCGCTATTGACCAGACCCCAATTTTTAGTCCTTCCTGTAAAACTGAAACAGAAGTTCCCATAATAAGGAATGTGAAGTATTTAGTTGTGCCGCATAAGATGCAACTCGGAAATAGTCGTTTAAACCGTCTCTTATAATATACAACATTTGAATTTCTTTCTAGAGATGTCACAAGTCCCATGCCAGATAAATACATAAAAATATCTACTCCCCAATAACCGAAATTGTGGAAATAGTTAAAAGGGATTGCGCTTGTAAAGTATTGGTGGAATAACATTATTGAAAGCATCGAAATTCCCATAATGGTAGTCCGATATTTCGATATTGTCTGAATATATGAATTATTTTCTATTTTCATTGTTGCAAAGGTATAACTTTTTATTTAAAAATGGGAATATTTGAAATTATTTTTGTAATTTTGCAGCAAAAAATAATGATGCCTACTTATTTGTTTAAGATTTATGATGTAAAAGGAAGTGTCCAAATTTTTATACATGTAATTCAGTTACTCAACTAATTTTTTGAAGAGTTTATATATTATTTCAATATGGATAGTATTTGTGAAATGAATGTAAAAAAAAGAGATTCAAATATTGAATTCTTGAGAATAGTTTCAATGATATTAGTACTAGTAACCCATGCAAGCTATACATCTTTAAACCCTCCAACTTTTTCGGACATCTCAATCTCATTTGCCAGATCCTTTTCGAGAGCTTTAAGTGAATCGTGTTCTGACGTTGGAGTTAATGTTTTCATTCTCATTTCAGGCTGGTTTGGCATTCGAAGTCGCATTAATCGGTTTGTTGAATTTGTTTTTCAGATATTTTTTATCAATATTGTTATATATATTATTTTAAGTGTATTGGGCAAAATGGATAAGATTGAGTTAAATGGATGGCAGGATTTGTTTTTATTCAGATATGGGACCTATTGGTTTATTAAGGCGTATATTATGCTCTATATTTTTGCCCCTGTCCTGAATGCCTTCGTGGAATTATCTAGTAGGTTGCAAATAAAGTACTTTCTGATATCGTTTTATATTGCCCAAACTGTTTACGGCTTCTATATTAATATCGGTTGGTTTTCAAGCGGATATTCTCCTCTGTCTTTTATGGGCCTTTATTTACTGGCTAGATACATGAGGCTTTATCCTAATAGGTTAACTTCGCTGAATAAATTAGCAGATATCTCCATATATTTTATTGTGTCTGTGATTATTGCTCTATGCTCACTCTTAATGACTCTTCGTTATGGAAAAGTTGGGACGTCTCTCTTCTCGTATTCTTCTCCCCTGATGATAATAAGTGCATTATATTTTTTCTTGTTTTTTACTAAATTGTCTATCGATAGCAAGATTGTAAATTGGATTTCTATATCATGTTTTGCTGTGTATGTGGTTCATTGTTCTCCATTCTTGTTTGAGTTTTATTACGTAAATGCTATAAGATATTGGCATGAAAATGAAACAATATACATTTTTCTCATCCATACTTCATTCTTATTAGTTTTCTATTTCTTATTTTCAATTTTGTTGGATAAATTTAGGTTGATTGTTTGGGAGTCCTTTAAATCAAGCCTGTCACGTATTAGGCATATAGATAATTTAAAATAAAAGGGATATAAGTTAATGATGTAAAAAAATAATAAATTCATTATGAATTGTTCATCTAGGTCAAAAAGAGAATCAAATATAGAACTGATGAGGATAGTCTCAATGATATTTGTCTTGATAACTCATGCCAGTTATTTGACTTTGGACCCTCCTTCACAGGCGGACATATCTACTTCTCTTTTTGATTCATTGATGCGCAGTTTATGCGAGTCATTTACTAAAGTTTGTGTAAATGCATTTATTCTTATTTCAGGATGGTATGGTATAAGCGGAAAAATAGGCCGTTTTCTAGAATTGGTATTTCAAGCATTATTTATTAGTATTTCAATATATATTGTATTGAGAGTTCTAGGATTAACGCCTGCTATGGGTGTGAGTGAATGGCTGAGGATATTATTGTTCAAACACAAAGGATATTGGTTTGTTAGGGCTTATATCGTTTTGTACTTGTTTGCTCCAGTTCTCAATACTTTTGTCGAGAATACAGAAAGAAAATTATTTCGGATTTTTATTGTTTGTTTTTATATAGTTCAAACTATTTATGGGTTTTATAACTATGGTGGGTGGTATGCCGGTGGCTATTCTCCTCTATCATTTATGGGGCTTTATTTGTTGTCACGTTATATGCGACTCTACCCAAATAGGTATACGCAATATAATAAGAGCATCGATATTTTAATCTATATTGTCATTTCGGTATTTACAGCCGTATGCTCGTTGGCATTAACTTATTTGACTGGTAAAGGTGGGACTGTACTGTTTCTTTATGCTTCACCTCTTATGGTATTGAGTTCTGTTTACTTTTTTTTGTTTTTTACAAAATTGTCTTTTTATAGTCGGTTTGTTAATTGGGTAGCAGCATCATGCTTTGCTGTGTATTTGGTGCATACTTTGCCATTCATATATCATCCTTATTATGCGGATATTGTGAGGCATTGGTTCGATGTTGAAACAAGATATTTTTTTGTTCTTAATACTTCGAAACTGATAGTATTATACTTTGTACTATCTGTGTTGTTTGACAAGATAAGGGTTTGTGCATGGCGAAATGCTCTTGGCATGATTTCTTTACTATATAAAAGAACAAATAAATTGGAGAGATAAAAATTTAAACTATTAAAATTATAAAATTAGCATAATATGGTAGATCAGACAACAGATTATTTTAATTTATCACGTTTAACTCCACAATTTATCTATAATCGATTTGACCTTTGGTGTGAGAATTTCATAGTGTTGCATGTCCATAACGAGAAGTCTGATTATATAGTGCAGGCTAGGTTGTTGAATAACCATGCAGAGTTAGGGGTGTGGATGATGGAAGTTTCAGGCAGAGACTTTGACGAAATCTCTCAGTTTATTTTCAGCAAGTATAAGCAGATAGAGTATATTTCCTTATATAATGCTATATCTGATATGGTGTTAGTTGCAAAGAATCATTATCATGTAATTCTTCCAGAATCATATGATAGCCTTGCTAAACGTATCTCTGCAAAAAGTAGAAATACGATGAGTAGAAAGAAAAAGAAAGCAGAGATGGAATATGGAGTGATTAGATTGGCAGAATATGAGGGAGAAGAAATAACAGAGGATATTGTTTCTGCCTATTTCGAAATGAAGGAAAATACTCATCATATTAAGTATGGTTTGACCTGTCGTGAGTATTTGAGGAAATATCATGTATCCAATGTCTATATCCTACATTTCGGTGATAGGGTTGCATCCATCATTCTTACGTGTGAACAATGCCCTATAGTGTATCTTGAAAATCTCACGTATGATACTGAACTATCGAAGTATTCTCCTGGTATGATGGCATATGACATGGTGCTGGAGCGGTTGATTACTAAAGGGAAAAAAGAATTCTTTTTAGGAGGAGGTGATTATGATTATAAAAAAAAGTATGATAGCATAGAAACAATTGTTACTGATGGGCGGATATATAGGTCATTTGCCATGAGAATGAAATATAGCATGATCGATTTCTATAACAAACACCTATATTGGAAGGTCAGACAGTGGAAGCGTAAACTATCTTTTTAGCATAAATCGTGGAAGGTGCGTCATGCTATTTTTAGCGTTTTGGCAGATATTGCCACCGTATGAAATGAAGGCTGTCTTGAAATTGAAGGTCTTGAGGAACTCGTATTCCCGTTGACCGTCCTCCTTGATTGAACCGTACGGGTAGGCGAAATGGCGGATGGGGTAGTCGATGACGGATTGTAGTTTTTGAATTCCGCCTTCAATCTCCGTTTTGATTTCCTCAAGAGAGAGAGGGGCGAAAGCAGGGTGGGTCATTGTATGTCCTCCGATGGTACACAACGGCTCATTGCCAAGATGGGCAACGTCTTCCCAAGACATGGATAGTTTCTGCACTGGTTCAAGCCAGTTGAGGTCGTAGTTAGCGAACAGAGTCTGTAAAGAAGATAGTAGGTTGGCCTGATTCAGTTTAAGAATCTTTTCGCGGATAAAGCGGAATGTGTCCCATTTCTGCTGATAGGTGATACAGGTGTAGGTGGAACCGTCTGATAGGGCTATTCTGTTGTTCCCCAAAATCAAGTCTTCTATGGTGTACCACCACAAGATTGCCTGTTTATCGGGGAAGTCGGTCGCCACAAAAATGCAGAATGGAACATTGTTGCGCTTGAAGACGGGGTAGGCGGTTGTGTAATTATCCAAATAGCCATCATCAAGCGTGAAGGCAACAAAAGGCTTGTCGAGGGCCTTGATGCCATTGATGACATTGTACACTTCATCCAATGAGAGGAATACAAATCCTGCCTTTCTGTATTTGCTGATGGCTTTCTGGAGAAAGGCGGGTGATACTTTCAGGTCTTCGTTGGGTACAAGTCTTGACCTGTTGTACTCGGCAACCCGGTGTAACATAAGGACGACACCTAATGCGCCCTCTGCAATCTCTTTTTTTCGTAGGTAGGGATTCAGTAGTGGGTATTTCCGCTCCAAGACAGCATCGCTGACGTGCTGTCCATATTTTATGGTCTTCGTAATTATTTTGTGTATGATATGAGCCATGTCACTTCTTCCTGATTTTTCTTTGGCGGTAATACAGATACAGAGGAGTGGGGAGGAGCCAGATAAGGCGGGCACCCATACTGCTGAAGCCTAATTTCTGGTGATAGCCCATCAGTACATTGGCATGTTTCCGGATGTAGCCGATGACTTTGCGCACCCTCTTGTCATGATACAAAATGGGAAACTGGCAGACACGCCCAATCAGTTCATTGTAGTAGAAGATACAGTGGTAGGTGCTGTATTCCTGAAGGTGGGGAAATTTGCTGCGGACGATGCTATCCACAATTTCCAACCTGAGAATGCGGTTGTCAATGTACTGGCTGATGTGATCCCGATAGTAGTCCTTTGATAGCGATTTGGCACGATGGGTATAGATATATAGAGGCTTGTCCACGATACAAACGGTCTGACTACATGCAAACGCCTGAATGTTATAGATGAAGTCTTCTTCTGTTTTTAGTCCTTCTGTATTTCTGACATGATGGGTGTCCAAAGTACTCCGTTTATAGATCTTTGTCCAGCATTGAGAATAAATCTTGTCTTTGATAAGGATGGCCTTTAGGGCTTCGTCCTGGTTAAGGACATATTCCAGTCCAGTATGTTGAGTATGCGACAGGTTGCCTTCCTCATCTATCTGTATGTAGTTGCAGCAAACGATGTCAGCATTGTGCTTGTAACCGGACAGCAGCATCGTGGAGAACATGTCGGACTTGATCTCGTCATCACTGTCGATGAAGGAGACATAGGTTCCGTTTGCCATGTCGTAGCCTACATTCTTTGCGGTCGACGGACCTGAGTTCTGGATGTGCCGGCACTTGACATGAGGATGTGCTGAGGCATATTCCTCACAGATGTTCCCGGAGGCATCCGTGGAGCCGTCATCAACAAGAATGACTTCTAAAGACACATCCTCTTGGCGTAAGACACTGTCGAGGCATCGTCTCAGATACTTCTCTACGTTATAAACAGGTATGATGACACTGATGTCCATAAGCAATTATAGGGTTTGGAAAAGGTAAATCCATTGGGCCATGATGGCCTCTGGCTGGTAACGGCTGATATTCTTGATGGCTGTTTCGCCCATTGTTTGTCTCAATTCTGCATCTGACATTAGTACAGAAAGTTGTTGCGAAAGTGCTTCTGTGTTTCCGTTTTCCACCAGAAATCCGTCTTGCCCGTCTGCAATGATTTCCCGTGGGCCGTATGGGCAGTCAAAGGATATGCAGGGAAGACCGCAACTCATGGCCTCGGCCAGCACCAAGCCGAAGCCTTCATATCTGGAACTCATGACATAGATGGAACTCTTGGAGAACTCTTCTGCGATGTCTTCTGTGGCAGGCATAAGATGAACATTGGTATTCATGTCAAGTCGGTCAACAATCGATTGATAGGCAGACCGGTCTCCATTCCCGAAAATGTACAATTGCCAGTCGTGGAAGTGTGCGGGGATGAGACTCCATGCGTGAAGAAGCATGTCAAAGCCTTTTTCTGACATATACCTGCCGGCTGATATAACACGCTTTGCACCATAATCTGTCACTCTTTTAGGAGCAATAGTGAGCATGTTGGGAATAACTTCAATGCGGTGGGCATATGGTTGCCAGAAAGCCATGTCCTGCTTGGTCAGGGTGACCACGCATTGGCAATGCCTCAGACTTTTCATAATGTGGCAGTCCCATAGGGATAGTAGTTGGTGAAGGCTGCGGTTGTACTTGAATTTGTGGGCTATCGTAACAGTCTCACCTTTGGTGTGGGATTCCGTGATGGTCTTGATGCCTAAGTGGTGGCTTGCATTGATAATGATGTCAAGCACCTGATAGGAGTAAACTGTACTGATGACAATATTCGGTTGGATGTTGCTGAGCAACACAAGAAACTGGCGCTTGAACTGACGGCGTGCTAGGAAGTAGGATTTTAGCCATCCGCAAAAATTCATCTTATCCCGTTGTGGCATTATGACATTCATGGGATGATATGATACCTTGTCGATAAGTCGGAAGGGTAAAGGATCTGATTGTTGTTCGTAGGTGGTTAGGAACACCGTGTGGGTTGTTTGTTCTGCGATATAGTTCATCTTGCAGGAAAGGATTCTCTCGATGCCTGCAAAGTTCTTCATTTTATCTATGACAAACAATATCCTCATTTTACGAACTTCTTGCATTTTAGGAGGAATGAGGCAAACCGGTAGACCCATCGCTGGACAGAGGGGGCATCCTTCAACTCAGGGAGCAAACTGACCAATGGCACTTCGGCTGGGGTGTACATGCTCTTGTAGTCCTTCAGGATGCGTTGCGGGAACAGTTCTGCCAATAATCGGTCCCACTCCTTGTCAACGATGGACAGATTGGAACTGATGCCGTTGAAGTCGTAGTCGGCAACGATGTAGTCAATAATTCTGGCGGAGCAATTGTCATGGATGATGGACAAGTAGTTGAATTTCGCGTCCGACTGGATGATGTAGTTCTCGTCGTATAGCCTTTTTTGGAACAATTCTCTTCTATAAAAAGTGGCTTGGTGGTTGAAGGTGTTCTTGAACATTGTCAGCAGTGTGACTTCTTGGGGCATAATGATGTGCTTAATTGCCTTTTCCCGATCAAAAAAGCCTCCCGTAATTATGTCTTCTGTGAATCCCATTTTGGTGATGTCTTCCAAGACCGTTGACGAATGGAATGTGTCGCCGGAGTTCATGAAATTCAGGTAGTCGCCAGTGGCCTGTTTGATGCCTTTGTTCATGGCAGGGTAACGTCCGCCGTCAGGTTCTGACACCCAATAATTGATATGATCTGCATAACTCTTTATGACAGCATCGCTGCCATCAGTTGATCCTCCGTCAATAATAATAAACTGATAGTCTTTGAATGTCTGGCTAAGAACGCTTTTGATTGTCTTCTCCAGTCCTTTTTTATTATTATAATTGATTGTGATAATAGAATATTTCATACGGTTCTTACATTCCATTCATACTATTTATGATGTTCCAGTCATTATCAAGGCTGATGCATTGATTTAAGCCTAGGAAGAATGGTACTACGCGACTAAGGTTTGATGTGTAGGTTCCAATAAAGAATTTAGAGTGTATGAGGATCTCCATGTCAAGAAGTACATTAAGCATTTCGTTTTGTTTTACTTGCTTTGATGCTATATTAAAATTAGATTCTACGAACCCACGGCTTTTGTTTTGGTTGTTGTAGTATACGTGGAAGCCTCGTGCATCTAATTTAGGCTTTAAATCGTTGATAATACTGACATCATCTGTGGCAATAAATACATTTGTGCTGATACTCGCGTATTTTGATATTGCATTAATGTATTTTTCAAGATGTATTTCTTGCATTTCTTTTGAAGTAATCTTATCACCCCTACGAATATGAACTCCAATATAATTATCTGGGAGTTTAAGCATTCTAAGTTCTTTATCAAGATATGTTCTCGTTCTTTCATTGAGTTGATACATTTCTTTGAATGTTTTTGCCATCTGATTAAATGCATCATCACCAAGGGCAGAATTAATAAATTCATGGGAGCGCATGGTGGTAAATATATCTTTTGTTAATAGATGATGTGGATGAAAAGCCTTATATATTCTATTAAGGATCAGTCGATAGTAAAATGAATAAAACTCGCTGGGTTTATAATATATCTTTCCAATCCATGGCTTTTCATTTGTATATACTCTATCTTGAGCAGAAAGGGGATTGTTCCTGCATTCTAATGTCGGGGCAAAATAATCTTGCCATCCTTTCTCGATTCGAGAATTCCATAACCATGTATTTAAACTAAGCGAAAGATGTTTGTAGTTAGAATAAACAATAGCAAGGCACAGATTGAACAATTCTGAGTATAGACCTCGTGTTGACAGACTATATATGATCTTATTTTTTTTCATAATTCTTGAATCCCATGAAACCATTATGCTCCTGACTCAATGCTCTTCCAAAACCTTGTTGGAAACCTTCGCTTTCAAGAGTACAGCAATCAGGTGCTTTCATTATATATTCTACCATCGGGTGGTGCAGGTAGAGATCTGCAATCATGATTCCTTTGCTAAGAATATCAGGTAATTCAATTACACGTTTTAAAGAAAACAATCCCTTGCTTTGATGTTGTATATTTCCAAAGTAATGGCCTATGGCATAGGTCGCCAAAGGAATTCCTTCTTTACTCTTCAAGGTCATCATAATATCATAATTCATATCTTCCTCCGTGAATCCATCAATGACGATTTCGAGAGTTTTTTGACCATTTCTTATAGTTGAACACGCATCTTCCGTCCCATTGATTTTTATTGAATCAATCTTGAGGGTGTCTTTGATCCATTTGATATTGTCAACAATTCTTGATTCTTGTTTCATGTCACTGTTTTTGAGATAGTGGTCGAGAGTGTCAGGAATATCACCAATAAAGTCAACCATGCCATTTTTCAACATGATACCACGTGTACATAAACTTCGTACAGCAGCCATGTTGTGGCTGACAAATAGAACGGTACGGCCCTCGCCCTTACTGACATCTTGCATTTTGCCAATGGCCTTTTTTTGGAATTCTGCATCACCCACAGCCAAAACCTCATCAACAACAAGAATCTCGGGCTCCAAATGTGCAGCAATAGCAAAGCCAAGGCGTACCATCATGCCAGACGAGTATCGTTTGACTGGTGTGTCGACATATTTTGCTACTCCTGCGAAATCAACAATCTCGTCAAACTTGCTCTTGATTTCTGATTTTGTCATACCCATAATTGAACCGTTCATGAAGATGTTCTCACGTCCTGTCATTTCTGGATGGAAACCAGTCCCTACTTCAAGCAAGGAAGCGATGCGACCTTTGATCTTAATATCGCCAGTAGTTGGGGATGTCACGCGAGACAGAATCTTCAACAAAGTAGATTTACCAGCCCCGTTTTTGCCAACGATGCCAACCACATCGCCTTGCTCCACCTTAAAGTTAATGTCACGGAGTGCCCATACAAAACGGCTCTCTCCTTTCTGAGTGCGGTCGTTGGTCTCACCAATTTTTAAATAAGGGTCTTCTTTACCACGTATATTAGCCCACCATCGATTCAGGTCTTGACTTAACGTACCTGTACCTATGGTACCAAGAATATATTGCTTGCCTACGTTGTTGAATTGTATTACTGTGTTGCTCATAAATCCTTAATTTCAAATAACATCCATGAAATTGCGCTGAACCCTGTTGAATATAATAATACCAACAAGTAAGATAACGACTGTAAATGCGAAACTGTATCCGAGATATATCCAATTGAATTCTCCAACACCAGTGAAAGCATATTTAAATGTTTCCAGGATAGCAGTCAGGGGATTCGCTACAAGGATCCAAATGTATTTCGGATACGTCTCCTTCATCACGGAAAGCGGGTAGATGACAGGTGTAGCATACATCCATAGTTGAACGCCAAAGGTAATAAGAAATCTGAGATCTCGGTATTTGGTTGTCATAGAAGATATAATCATGCCAAAACCTAATCCCAGTCCCCCAATCATCATAATTAATAGAGGGAGTAAAAGAATGGTAGCGTTTAGTTGAAAGTCAATGCCCGTTGCAAAATAGTAAAGGTAGACAGTCAGAAACAGGCAAAACTGTATAGCCATTTTTATTAAATTGGAAATAACTATAGAAAGTGGAACGACCAAACGTGGAAAATATACCTTTCCGAAAATTTGTTGGTTAGCATTAAATGTGTCGGAGCATTTACTTAAGCAATCTTGGAAATAGTTCCAGCATACCAGACCTGCTAAATAGAAAACTGCCTGAGGAATACCATCCGTCGAAATACCTGCTATGCCACCAAAGACGAACATAAACATAATGGTCGTAAAAAGGGGTTGGATGATAAACCATAAAGGCCCTAAAATAGTTTGTTTGTAAAAAGTAACAATGTCACGTTTAACATACATCATGAGTAAGTCACGGTAACGCCAGACTTCATGAAGGTCTAAACTTAGTAGATTGCTCTTATTGGTTATAATAATATCCCAGTTTTCTGTCATAATTAAATAATGTAATTATCCGTGTTGAGTGTGAATGAAATCGGTGTTTTTGTGGTCTATGTGCAACAGATTCTTAAACATGCGTAAAACCAGGCCAGGAATGGCAAGGATTTTTGCAAAAGAGCGGAAGCGCAATTGGCGGGGAATGGCAATGAATAAAGAGATGGCTAAAAGGCCAAAGAGTATCCACCACTTTTCACACCAGGCAGGCACGAGTATTGTGATGAAGATGGAAATGCCTGCCAATAGTACTATTAGGATGGACCGGGGAATCAGGGCCTGCTGGATGGTCTTGTCCACGAAGTTGATCTTGCCATGAAGGATGGCACCGGGAATTTTAGGCAGGTTGCTCAGTAGGCTCTGAACCTGAGCAGTCATCCAGCGCATGCGCTGTCGTTGGAAATTATCTTGGCTGCTTACCTTCTCGTCGAAGACATGAATGTCAGGAGCATATTTGATAAATACCTCCTGATGGAGTAGGAGGGCTTCCATCTCCCGGTCTTCACCGGCGGTCGAGAGTTGGAAGACATTCTTCTTAAAGAGTTCATAGTCAAAGCACATGCCTGAACCGATCAGTGCAGATGAAAGACCTAGCCGGTTATGAGCCTTACGGAAAATGGTGTTGTTAATTTCTTCACTGGCACCATCAAGGACAGCCACATCGTTATCGGCATTCTTAGCGCAGCGGTGACACTGGATCGCATCATAGACGGTACATAAGACGTTCAGTTGAGACAGGAAATCCGGGCGAACTATATTGTCAGCATCTAAAATGACTACATTATCGAAATTTCCCTCTACCTCATTGATGGCGTATTGCATGGCTTTTGCCTTAGAACTCTTCTCGAAGGTTGGAGTCAGCAATGTTATCGGTAATGACCGCAGGTAGTCGTTGGTCTCAGGCTGCATGTGGTCAGAGATAACGGCGACTGTATAGTGTGACGCAGGATAGTCTTGAAGTAGGAAACGCTCAACGGCATTGATGATGACGCGATCCTCTTTATAGGCAGGGTAGAGGATGAGAAATCGGCTCATGCGGTTACTAAGGGCTGCAGCGTGGATGGCTACCTGGTCTTCTTTGTCATAAAATAGGGAGATGATGGCAAAGAAAACGACATAGAACACTGAGCCTGCTATGATAACCCAGAGAGTGATATCAATGATATGTAGAATGGTCCAAATCATTTGCTCTTCTTTGATTGATCTTTTATTCGCAGCCAAATACGTTTAAAGGGAGATTTCAGGAATGTATGATCCCATATCTCATTCACCAAATAGTCTGGTGTGGCCAACGCAAAGAAAAAGAGTGCTAATGCTCCCAAGAGCCACCATTTAAGTGCAGAAGTCATGTAGATAAATGGTA
>JAFUFD010000113.1 GCA_017470055.1 Prevotella sp.
GAGGTTCCAACAGCAATCAACGACTGTAGCGTAAGTGACTCATCAGGCAGAATCCTTACGCTCTCTCGCTCTATGACAATCTTCTCTGCCAAGTCTGCCAATGCCTTGATGTCTATCTTGCCAGTCATCGTGCCACGTTCTATCTCTGGCACAAACTCCAAAGCACCCATACCTCGCTTGCCGATGAAAGCCAATTTCTCTATCGAGGTCACGCTTCTCTCGGTGAGATTGTTGTCCTTTCGCCATTGTTCAAACAGTTGGTTGCCCCAAGCGTCTGGCAAAGAATCGGCAATGAACGACGGCAGTTTCTGATAGATACGTTCAGCCTCACCAAAGATTGCACGGGTACTGAGTGGATTGTGGATGGAAGCAGCCAACGGAGCCACGTCCAAAGTTCCTTTCAGAAACTCTGGATTATACATAAAGAATGTGTTTTTACGGGCATCATGCCATGCCAGGCGACCAATCTCCTGCCCCCAAAGAAACACTTTCAAAACCTCTCTCATTGCTTTTTATGCCTTATTCGTTGCACTTTTTTACGATTATCATTATATAAATAGAGTGATTCGGGCTGTTCTGGCATCAGTTCGTTGAGGTCGTTGATACTACCCACTGCCTTCATTAGAAGCAAGAAAGTACTGAGGGCTATGTTCGTAACCGTTCCGTTCTCAAACCGATAGACAGTCAGCACAGACAGACCAGCCATCTCTGCCACCTCTTTCTGTGTCATGTTTGCCCGAAGCCGATAGTCCTTAAATCGACTGCCGAGCATCCTCACCAACTCAGGTGCTGAATATTCCGAATAATCCTCCATTTACACACTCTACATTATTGATAGATTAAAATTTATTTTCGCCATTAACATAACATTATTGCATATTTAGATTGCAAAAATAGACATTTTTAGTCAATCTACCAATTTTTTTTTGGAAAATCAGCCGATTTAATGATTTTTAGCCATGAAAAGGACCTCCGTTTGCGGGAATTTGACTACCTTTGCAAACGAGAGGTCAAGTGGACACTTTCTTGCTCTGGCAAGCGACTTTATCGATTACGCAGACTTTTGAGAGACTGGGAATACACCTAAACATGGCGGCTAAGTTACTTAGATAAGCCGTTCCCGCTCGACCATTTGCAAGCAAGTTTGCATGGTTCTCGCTTACTCGCGGCTTTGTACTGTTTAAATGCTTAAAGTTCTGTAAGTGAAGATTATATAAATGCTGCGTCGAAAATAGTATCATAGACCTGTGTCTTCACGATAATAATAAGTCCTAAAAGATTAACTTGTGACTTTTTTGCTAAATATTCCAAAGAAATGACGAGAATATGAAATTTATTGAGTATATTTGCAATCGCATTATTTGCTAACGGAATTATAACTATTTTTTTAATGATATATTATTATGAATGACAACAAAGTAATGAACATGGCAGCGGACAACATCCGTATTCTCGCTGCCTCGATGGTTGAGAAGGCTAAGTCCGGTCACCCTGGTGGTGCGATGGGCGGTGCCGATTTTATCAACACCCTTTATAGTGAGTTCCTCGTATATGATCCAGAGAATCCCGAGTGGGAAGGTCGTGACCGTTTCTTCCTCGATCCTGGTCACATGGCTCCTATGCTCTATAGCCAACTTGCCTTGATTGGTAAGTTCACTTTGGAAGACCTGAAGAACCTGCGCCAGTGGGGGTCTGTGACACCAGGTCACCCTGAGCGTGAGATTGCCCGTGGTATTGAGAACACCTCTGGTCCGCTCGGACAGGGACATACCTTCGCTGTTGGTGCCGCTATCGCCGCTAAGTTCCTGAAGGCAAAGTTAGGCGAGGAAGTGATGGGACAGACCATCTACGCATATATCTCTGACGGTGGCGTACAAGAAGAGATCTCTCAGGGTGCCGGTCGTATCGCTGGTAACCTCGGACTCGACAACCTCATCATGTTCTACGACGCTAACGATATCCAGTTGTCTACCAAGACAGAGGTCGTTACCACTGAGGATACCGCCAAGAAGTATGAGTCATGGGGTTGGTATGTCCAGAAGATCAATGGTAATGATGTAGACCAGATTCGTGAGGCAATCAAGAACGCTCAGGCAGAGAAAGAGCGTCCAAGTTTGATTATCGGTCACTGCGTAATGGGTAAGGGTGCCCGCAAGGCTGATAACAGCAGTTACGAGAGCAACTGCGCTACGCATGGTGCTCCTCTCGGTGGTGATGCCTATATCAACACGATGAAGAACCTTGGTGCAGACCCAGAGAATCCTTTCCAGATCTTCCCAGAGGTCAAGGAACTCTACGCTAAACGTGCTGAGGAGTTGAAGAAGATTGTTGCCGAGCGTTATGCCAAGAAAGAGGCATGGGCAAAGGCTAATCCTGAGAAGGCACAGCAGTTGAAAGACTGGTTCAGCGGTAAGGCTCCGAAGATTGACTGGAGCAAGGTAGAACAGAAGGCTGGTGCCGCTACCCGTGGCGCAAGTGCTACCGTGCTGAGCGTACTTGCCGAGCAAGTTCCTAACATGATCTGCGCTTCTGCCGACCTCTCTAACTCTGATAAGACTGACGGTTTCCTGAAGAAGACACACGATATCGTACGTGGTGACTTCAGCGGTGCATTCTTCCAGGCTGGTGTCGCAGAGTTGACAATGGCATGCTGCTGTATCGGTATGGCACTGCATGGTGGTGTCATCCCCGCATGTGGTACCTTCTTCGTATTCTCCGACTATATGAAGCCTGCTGTCCGTATGGCAGCCCTGATGGAACTGCCCGTGAAGTTCATCTGGACCCACGACGCCTTCCGTGTCGGTGAGGATGGTCCTACCCATGAGCCTGTTGAGCAGGAGGCACAGATTCGTTTGATGGAGAAGTTAAAGAACCATAGTGGCAAGAATTCCGTTCTCGTGGTACGTCCTGCTGATGCCGAGGAGACGACAGTCTGCTGGCGTATGGCGATGGAGAATACCGAGACACCTACTGCCCTGATTTTCTCTCGTCAGAACATCGATATGCTGCCTACAGGCAATGACTACAGCCAGGCTACTAAGGGTGCTTACGTAGTCGCTGGCTCGGACGAGAACTACGATGTTATCCTGCTCGCCTCTGGTTCTGAGGTTTCTACCTTGGAGGCTGGTGCCGACCTGCTCCGCAAGGACGGTATCAAGGTACGTGTAGTCAGTGTTCCTTCCGAAGGTCTGTTCCGCAGCCAGTCTAAGGAATATCAGGAGAGCGTATTGCCTGCAGGTAAGAAGAAGTTTGGTCTGACCGCTGGTCTGCCTGTGACCTTAGAGGGTCTCGTTGGTGCTGACGGTTGCGTATGGGGTCTGAATAGTTTCGGTTTCTCTGCTCCTTACAAGGTGCTGGATGAGAAACTCGGTTATACAGGACAGAATGTTTACGAACAAGTTAAGAAACTGCTTGCATAATGGAGATTAAGACTGTTGGAGTAGCCTGCGACCATGCGGGCTACCCTTTGAAAAAATACGTCCTCCAGTATTTGGAGGAACATGGTTACTCTTATAAGGATTATGGTACATGGAGTGATGCCTCTGTCGACTATCCCGACTTCGGTCATGCACTTGCCGAGGGCGTTGAGAGCGGAGAGGTATATCCTGGTATTGGTATCTGTGGTTCTGGTGAGGGTATCGCCATGACGCTCAACAAGCATCAGGGTATTCGTGCCGGACTGGCGTGGATTCCAGAGATAGCCCACATGATTCGTCAGCATAACGATGCTAATGTACTCGTCATGCCTGGTCGGTTTATCGACAACAAGACGGCAGAGGGGATCATGGATGAGTTCTTCAAGACCACCTTCGAGGGAGGTCGCCATCAGAAACGCATTGATAAGATGCCGGTCAAATAAGCCGCACACATCTCCGCACAGCGTTCACCATCGACCCCTGCGGAGACGATTCCACCGGCATAGCCGGCTCCCTCACCACAGGGAAACAGACCTTGAATACGGACATGCATCAGCGTGTCCGTATTTCTAATAATACGGACAGGAGACGAGGTTCGTGTCTCTACGCCTATCATCACAGCATCATTTGTTAGGAAACCATGTGCGTGTTTCCCAAAATATTTAAAACCTTCCTGTAAGCGTTTGGTGATCCTCTCTGGCATCCAGAAATGCAATGGTGACGAGATCAGTCCGGGGGCATACGAACTCTTAGGCAGGTCGTAACTCAAGCGGTTATTCACAAAGTCTGCCATACGTTGGGCAGGTGCCGTCTGTTTCATATTTCCCTGTTGCCAACAATTACGCTCCAACTGTTCCTGGAAAGCCATTACCTTCAAGGCATCATTCGTATCGTCAACATCCTCTGGACGAATCTCTACGACCATACCACTATTACTCCATTGTCCACCACGATTGGAGGGTGACATACCATTGACCACTATCTGTTGTTTGTCTGTGGCAGCAGGAATCACAAAACCACCAGGACACATACAGAAGGAATAGACGCCACGACCATCCACTTGTGTGACGAACGAATACTCAGCGGCTGGCAGATACTTTCCCCTCCCCTGACGATTGTGGTATTGTATCTGATCTATTAACATCGAAGGATGCTCCAAGCGTACTCCCACAGCAATGCCTTTCGCTTCTATCTCTATCTTCGCATCGGCAAGATAGCGATAGACATCACGAGCGGAATGTCCTGTGGCAAGAATGACGGGCCCACGGAATTGCTGCTGGCTATTACCTGTTGGCTGTTGGCATATTGCTTCCACCCCAACCACCGTATTGTCTTCGATTATCAGACGAGTCATCTTCGTCTGGAAATGCACCTCACCACCACAACGTAGAATGGTATTGCGCATGTTCTCGATGACCCTTGGCAACTTATCCGTGCCAATATGCGGATGTGCGTCGGCAAGGATATTCGTAGAGGCACCATGCTGGCAGAACACATTCAGAATTTTCTCGATATTCCCCCGCTTCTTACTACGGGTATACAGTTTTCCATCGGAATAGGCGCCAGCCCCACCCTCTCCAAAACAATAGTTGCTCTCACTATCTACCTGTTGCGTCTTGGTAATCATCGAAAGATCTTTCTTACGCTCATGCACGTCCTTTCCACGTTCCAACACAATAGGACGAAGACCCAACTCTATTAGTTTCAGAGAGGCAAAAAGTCCGCCAGGACCCGCTCCTACCACGATAACCTGTTGACCTTCCGAGACATCGGGATAGTCCGTACGCTGATAGGCATCATCCTCAGGCATCTCATTGATATAGATGCGTACCTTCAAATTGACAAAGATAGTACGTTGACGAGCATCGATACTTCTGCGAAGAACTCGCAGATGTGTCATCGTACGCACGTCAAGCCCCTTCTCCTGAGCGACATACTCCCTCAGAGACTGTTCATTGGCAGCCGTTTGAGGCACGACACGAAGGTCAAACTCCTGAATCATTCGCCTTCTTTAAAGAGGTCATGAATCTCCTCTATCTCGTCGTCGTCAAACCATTTCGACAATTTTTCCTTCGACTTTGCCTGAATCTCCGGGTCAATCTCTGTCCATACCTTTTTCAGGACATAGAGTAATACGGCAAGGTCGTCAGTCAGTCCGACAATGGGGATGGCATCAGGCATCACGTCCAGCGGACTAATCATATAGCCCAATGCTCCGATAATCATCGCCTTATCTTTCTTGCTCACCTTGTCACTCTGCAAAGTGTAATACAGGATCAATGCCGCATACACCAGTTTTGCGCCAGCCCGCTTGGCAATGCGGGAGATTTTCTCAACGAAATCGGATTGAGAAAACTTATTGGCATAACTCATAAAATCAGGTAATTCCATCTCTTATTCTTTTAGTGATTACTCTTATTACTTATATCGCTTCCGCTTTCCAAAATTATATCCAATATAGATGTTCATATTGCCAAAGGTATTATTGGCAGAGAAACGGGACTTATGGTAATTATATGAACGCACAATAACACTGGCGCCCGCATACCATCTCATATTATTATAGACAATGCCGAAACGCCCGATACCGTCAATATTGAAGTTCTTGATGTCAAAACCGCGCTCCTCAACGGAGGCTGTCTCACCCCAAGAGTTTTTATAGGCAAGTGCTACTGACAGACTGGCACAGAATAAGCAGTTACGGGCAAATACCCAATTGTAGGCATAGCCCACTGACGCATTGATGTCGAAATACTTCACCTCATTAAACATCAGACTACTGTCTAATTTGATTGAGGTCTTCCCATATTGCTCCTCCACCATTCTCTCCAGTCGCTCATGGTCAAACGACAGATTATTGGTCATATAACCGATACCTGCCATCCATGACCCACAACTTATCTTCTGACAGGTGCTTTGCGAGAAAGCGGCTGGGTAGGAGAAGCGCTTGTGGTTGAAGATATAATAGAGGTTAAAACCTGTAATACCCACCTTCAATCCATCAAAAGGATGATTCTCCAACAACTCGTTCTCTTGATTATCATCTATGTCTACGTTACGTATCTTATAGTCACTACCTGTACGACGATAGAACACATCGACACCAACCTGAGCAGCATAGAAACTGAACTCAAACCCTTGTTTGTTAGAACCAAAATTCAAATTCTTCAAATCAAATGTATATCCCAAGAACACCCATCGCCATCCAAAATACGGACCTGCTTTCATACTAGGTTCAGGGGCAAATGTCAACGACTGCTTCGACTGCCCGTCAGAATTCAGGGTATAGATGTCATAATTGTAAGTTGCCTGAAGCATTGCCGACCAGTTGTAGTGCTGTGGCTCCACATAGTTCTCGTCTATCTCCGTGAAGTTCTGGATGGTGCGTCGAAGCCAATTCTTTTTCTGTGGCTTCTCCACCTCCAGGGAATCTGCAGCCTTAACGGTCAATGTCATTCCCCACAGCAATATGACAATACTGAGGATTCTCACTACTAAAACTTTCCTAATATCCTGTCCAATGCCCAATTGACTGGTGTTGCCGACACACTCGTACACTCACAGATGCCTATACCCTGCAAATGCTCAATGACTTTTTTTATCAAGGGATATTGCACATACGGGGGATTTGGTATGGTCATCTTCTCCATGCAATCACTGGTTTGTAATTTGATAGGAGCATAATCAAATACCGAAAAACTTACAGAACCTTTATCACCTATCAGTTCTATACGGTCTTCTCTCGCCGACTCATGGGCAACAAAGCACCAGGAGCCACTACCAGGCAGACCGTTCTCAAACTGGAAGCAAGCGCTCACACTATCTTCCGTCTTATAGAGTCTTCCCCTGTTGGAAAAAATGCCACGTGCCTCAGTTATCACACCGAATATATCCTGCAACAGGTCAAACTGATGGGGAGCCAGATCGTAGAAATAACCACCACCGGCTATGTCGGGTTGTAGCCGCCAGGGTAAGACACCATCTCTCCCATAGTCGACCTCACGAGGCGGAGTGGCAAAGCGAATATGTACATTCACCATTTCTCCGATAATTCCTTTGTTGACAATCTCCTTGACTTTTTGGAAATATGGGAGATAACGGCGATAATAGGCTACGAAACAAGGCTGTCCTGTCTCTTCACTCACCCGATTGACACGAGCACAATCCTCATAGTTGGAGGCAAGTGGTTTCTCCACATAGACTGGTTTACCAGCCTTCATCGCCATAATCGCATAAGTGGCATGACTTGAAGGAGGTGTAGCAATGTATACGGCATTCACATCAGGGTCGTCTATCAACTCCTGGGCGTCTGTATACCATTTAGGAATCCCATGTTTAACGGCATATGTACGTGCCCGTTCCTCTGTACGACTCATCACAGCGACAACGCTGGAGCCTTCCACTTCCGAGAAAGCAGGACCGCTTTTAATCTCCGTCACTTCGCCACAACCGATAAATCCCCATCTGATTTCCTTCATAGGCTAATATAATTATAACATTCCTTTTGTACTGGGTAACTCAAAATGATAGATATCCCGACGGACAGCCATCTTCAGTGCACGGGCAAGTGCCTTGAAGATACCTTCTATCTTATGGTGCTCATTCTCTCCCTCTGCCTTAATATTCAAGTTCATTTTAGCGGCATCACTCAGGCTCTTAAAGAAATGCAGGAACATCTCTGTAGGCATCTCTCCTATCTTCTCACGGTGGAACTCAGCATCCCATACCAGCCAAGGGCGACCTCCAAAGTCAAGAGCGACACTACACAGACAGTCGTCCATTGGCAGACAGTAGCCATAACGCTCAATACCACGCTTGTCACCTAACGCTTTTAAGAGACACTCACCTAATGCGATTGCCGTATCTTCGATAGTGTGGTGCTCATCCACCTCCAAATCGCCTTTAGTATGTATCGTCAAATCCATCATTCCGTGTTTGCCAATCTGCTCCAGCATATGGTCGAAGAAGCCCAGTCCAGTGGAGATGTCGCACTTACCCGTACCATCAAGACATACCTTAATCTCAATGTCTGTCTCTTTGGTGGTACGCTTCACCTCTGCATAACGCTCTCCAGCAAATAATGTCTCGGCAACTTTATCCCAACTGCCTATCTGCAAGAACTTACACCCGATGTTCTCCGCAAATTGACGGTCGGTATCCCTGTCACCAATCACATAACTGTTAGCGATATCGTAGTCGGAATCATTCATATATTTCTCCACCAGTCCTGTATTAGGTTTACGCGTTGGGGCATTATCCTCTGGGAAATGTGGATCAATGAGGATATCGTCAAACTCTACGCCCTCACTTTTCAGGGTCTGAAGAATGAAGTTCTGCACGGGCCAGAAAGTATCCTCAGGGAAGGCATCTGTTCCCAGACCGTCTTGGTTGCTGACCATCACAAACTCAAAGTCAAGTCGCTGACGGATGAAGACCAAGTTGCGGATAACACCCTCTGTGAATCTCAACTTCTCGAAAGAGTCAATTTGCTCGTCGGCAGGCTCCTCGATAATCGTTCCATCACGGTCGATAAACAATAGTCTTTTCATATATCTATTTTAGTTTTCTCGTTCTCATAACTCTCAATAGAGCCATATAGGTAATAGGCTATCATCACCATAGGCAAACACAGGTACACCAAAATGAAACCTGTCAAGAAGAATGTACCTATCGTCAAAGGAGTGATATACGCAGGCATTCCCAACGGATCACCATTCAAGAAGCCCTCCTGTGAGGCAAAATGCGCCTTGCTCAGTATGATAGCGGGTAATGTACATACCATTACAAGGACACCTACCAGCAGATATCCTATCAGACAAGAGGTAAAAATATGTCCCCAATGGCGCAATCCTATGGCGTATGCCTTAGGCAATAGTGAGAAATATGCGGTACCAGGATTCATGACATATTTCATAAACACATACAATAAAGGCAGACATAGCAATATCAGCACCAGACTTGCCAACACAACAGTCACTATCAGGGTGATATAGGCTACACCCACATACTTTGTCAGTATCAACACCATGCCTAAAAGGACAAGACCTGGCAGCAATACCACCAGAATGGTAAACAAAAGCCCTTTTATTGTACGTCCCATCAGTCGGCGAGTAATAGCAAACCAACGCTTAGGCACCGTCATTGCATTTGTGTCATGGTGCTCTTTCAACTTATTCAGCACTGTGGCATAGGTCAATGCATCCACCACCAGATAGAGGATCGTTAGCAAGATGATACCCGTCGCTGTCATAAGATACTGCTGCGCCATTTCAAAGGAGAGTGGTGCTTGTTGTACCAACAACTGCTTCATAATCGATGCGGTGATGGCTGGCAACTGGACGGAGACCATCATTCCCAAAGCGGCAAAGACTGCGGCAAACAGTAAGGCCATCAGCCATGACGCCTTGAAAAACAGGCGAAAATGAGAGAAATATAACCCGAAGCCTCTAGAGATTACTCCACGATAACTACGGCTCTTCAATAATACATATTCCATTCCTATGACTATTTTGGCTACAAAGATAACTATTTTTTATGGAATAGATAACTAAAACTACGAAGAAATGAAAAGAATTTAGTAACTTTGTGCCCACAATCAAAAAAGTGAAAAAAGGATGCCGATTATTGAGGTAACAGACCTAAAGCACTCGGGAGTAGAGGTTTTTAGCACCCTTACAGAGGCACAGTTGCGCAACCGGATGGAACCAGAAAAGGGAATCTTCATTGTAGAGAGTCCTAAGGTGATACGGGTAGCCCTGGATGCAGGTTATGAACCTGTGGCACTACTCTGTGAGCGAAAACATATTGAAGGAGATGCCGCTGATATCATCCAACACTGTGGAGAGATTCCTATTTACACAGGCACAAGGGAACTTCTTGCCACAATAACTGGATATACCCTCACCAGAGGAGTTCTGTGTGCCATGCGTCGCCCTACCCCACCAAGTATTGCAGAGGTATGTAAACATGCCCGCCGCATCGTCGTCATCGACGGTGTAGTGGACACGACGAATATTGGTGCCATCTTCCGCTCTGCGGCTGCCTTGGGTATCGATGCCGTCCTGTTGACAACCAATTCATGTGATCCGCTAAATCGTCGTGCTGTCAGGGTCTCTATGGGATCCGTTTTCTTAGTGCCTTGGACGTGGATTGACGATATCAACCTACTGCATGAGTATGGTTTTAAGACTGTCGCCATGGCATTGACTGACAATGCGATTTCCCTCGATGACGCTATCCTCAAACAGGAAGAGCAACTTGCCATTGTAATGGGAACTGAAGGTGATGGTCTGCCCAGAGAGACTATCGCTGATGCAGACTATGTAGTACGTATCCCCATGGCACACGGAGTTGACTCTCTCAATGTGGCAGCAGCGTCTGCCGTGGCATTCTGGGAACTGGTTCAAAGACTCATCCTGACACTCTTTATCCTGACCGTCGGTGTATGGGCTCATCCCTGCTCTGCACAAGACCGTGCCATGAAAATACGAAACAAAGAGCGCCCGTCATATATCTACCGAGTGACACTACGTGACAAACAGAACTCTCCTTATTCTTTGGAACGCCCTACCCGATTCCTCTCTCGCCGTTCTGTTGAGCGAAGAAAAAGACAGGGACTGGAACTCGATAGCACCGATTTGCCCGTCACCCCAAAATATATCCGACAGATAGAGACTGGAAAGGTGAACGTCCTGGGACAGAGCCGATGGAATAATACCGTCCTTGTACAGATGAAAGATACAAATGAGATGAGTCGCATCCGAGAACTGTCCTTCGTCAAACGATGTCGGATGGTCTGGCAAGCACCAGACTCCATCGAGCCAACGACAATCAAGACAAAATACGAGGAGGATTTCCACGAATGGGACTCTGTTCCTTCTACGCTCTATGGACGAGCAGACAAGCAAATCCGAGTGCTCAACGGTCATCGTATTCACGACATCAACTGTATGGGCGAGGGAATGATGATAGCCGTCCTGGATGGTGGTTTCAAGAATGTCGACCGTATCCCCGCCTTCAGGAAGGTGAACATCAAAGGGAGTCGTGACTTCGTCTATCCCACATCACCCTCTATCTTCTATGAAGTCGACCATGGTACCAAGGTGCTTTCGACCATGACGATCCAACAACCTTATTATTATATAGGAACAGCCCCCAAGGCTAGTTACTGGCTGCTGCGCTGTGAGGATGCCCAGTCGGAGCAAGAGGTGGAGGAAGACTATTGGACTATGGCTGCTGAGTTTGCTGATTCTGTAGGGTGTGACCTCATCAATTCCTCTTTGGGATATAACGACTTTGACCAATGCTGCGACTCCCATCAGATATGGCAACTGGACGGGCAGTCGACCCTTATCAGTCGTTCCGCCTCATTAGTGGCACAGAAGGGTATGATTCTCGTCAATTCAGCAGGTAATACGGGAATGGGACCATGGAAGAAGTTGACCTTTCCTGCTGACGCAAAGGACTGTCTGACGGTAGGTGCTGTCACGGAAATGTTGACCAACGCCCCATTCAGTGCTGTAGGTCCCACGCAAGATGGACGTGTGAAACCTGATGTCGTCGCCATCGGCAGTCCCGCCACTGTTGTCACTGGCAGAGGCTCTATCGCTCAGGACATGGGAACCTCCTTTGCCGCTCCTATTATCTGCGGACTAACAGCCTGCCTCTGGCAGGCACTGCCCTATAAGACAGCAAAGGAAATTATGGAACTCATCCGACAGTCAGGCAACAACCATGAGCATCCAGATAATATCAAAGGGTACGGACTTCCTAATTTCTGGCGTGCCTATATGATTGGTAATTTCGCAAAGAACAATGAGTGACGAGAAACGCTATAGCCTGCATCTGCTGAATGCCCTCGTTCGTGAAGCGATAGAAGCAGAACTGCCCGATGAGTATTGGGTTGAGGCGGAACTGTCGGAATGCAGGGAGAGCCGAGGACACTGTTATATGGAACTCGTAGAGAAAGACGAGACCTCCAACACCCCTATTGCCAAAGCATCGGCAAAATGCTGGAAACAGACATGGGCGATGGTGCAACCCTATTTTGAGCGCACTACCGGACAGCCACTCCGTGCAGGCATGAAAGTGCTACTGAAAGTCTATCCACAGTTCCATGAGGCATATGGTTTCTCATGGATTGTCACGGATATTGACCCAACCTTCACTTTAGGCGATATGGCACAACGCCGACAGAGAATCATCGCCCAACTGAAAGAAGAAGGAGTATTCGACTTGCAGCGAGAACTTGTGATACCTCGTTTCTGTCAGCGTATCGCCGTCATCTCCGCAGCCACAGCAGCAGGCTACGGTGACTTCTGTCGTCAACTCACAGAAAACGACTACGGGCTGCAATTCTACCCCACTCTTTTCCCTGCCGTCATGCAAGGCGAGCAGGTTGAGCAAAGTGTGATAGCCGCACTCAACCAGATTAACGAGCGCAACAACGATTTTGATGTTGTGGTGATTATCCGTGGAGGTGGCTCTACGAGTGATATGAGTGGTTTCGACACATTACCCCTTGCCGAGAATGTGGCAAACTTCCCATTACCTATCATCACAGGTATCGGACACGACAGAGATGAATGTGTGCTCGACATGGTATCGAACACGAGAGTGAAGACCCCGACAGCCGCGGCGGCATTCCTCATCGCCCACCTCGCAGATACCCTCCAGCATCTGAATGACATCCAACAACGTCTCTCGTTTATGCTCACGATGTTCAAAACGAATTTTGAGCATCAGTTGGAGCAACGGTATGAGCGTATATGCCATGCTCTCCAACAGCGTATGGTGCAAGAGCGACATCACTTGGAGATGGCGGGACAACGAGTAGAGTTACTGAATCCTTCCCTATTATTAAGTCGGGGATATAGTATCACTTTACATAAAGGGAAGGCTGTTCGTAACCCAAGTCAACTGGAAGAAGGTGACGAGATAGAGACACGTGTGGAAAAAGGAACTATCAAATCAACAGTGATATATGGAAACAATAAAGTATGAAGAGGCTTTGCGCCAACTGGATGAGATTGTGCATAAAATGGAGCGCAATGAGTATAGTATTGACGAGTTGACCACCCAACTGAAGAAGGCAAAAGAACTTATCAAATTATGCAAGGATAAGTTAACAAAGACAGACGAAGACATCAAAAAGATACTCGATGATGACAAATAATGCACATTTCTTTTGCAAGTGTGCCATAATTTGTGTACTTTTGCACACAAATTAAAACAAAAAGGATTAAAATTATTAGGATATGAAAGACTTAGACTGGGGAAACCTGTCGTTCGGTTATATGAAAACCGACTACAACGTACGCTGTTACTATCGTGACGGCAAATGGGGAGAAATAGAAGTTTGCTCCGACGAGTACCTGAACTTGCACATGGCAGCGACCTGTTTGCACTACGGACAGGAGGCTTTCGAGGGGTTGAAGGCATATCGCTGCAAGGACGGGAAGGTACGTATCTTCCGTGTAAAGGACAATGCCGAGCGTCTGCAGAGTACTTGTCGTGGTATCTTGATGCCCGAACTGCCCACAGAACTCTTTGAGGAGATGGTGAAGAAAGTGGTACGTCTGAACCAGGAGTGGATTCCCACTTACGAGAGTGGTGCCACGCTTTATATCCGTCCTTTACTGATTGGTACGAGCGCACAGGTAGGTGTTCATCCTTCCAAGGAGTATTGCTTCCTGATATTCGTGACTCCCGTAGGTCCCTATTTCAAGGGCGGTTTCTCCAGCAATCCTTATGTCATCATCCGTGAGTACGACCGCTCGGCTCCTCTTGGCACTGGTAAATATAAGGTGGGTGGCAACTATGCCGCATCGCTCTATGCCAACAATCTCGCCCATGAGAAAGGATATGCTTGCGAGTTCTACCTTGACGCCAAGGAGAAGAAATACATCGATGAGTGTGGTGCCGCTAACTTCTTCGGGATCAAGAACAACACCTATGTCACTCCTCAATCAACCTCTATCCTGCCCTCTATCACCAATAAGAGTCTGATGCAGGTCGCTGAGGACTTAGGTCTGAAAGTGGAGCGTCGCCCTATCCCAGAGGAGGAGTTGGAGACCTTCGAGGAGGCTGGTGCCTGTGGTACGGCAGCCGTCATCAGTCCAATCTCCTATATTGACGACTTGGAGACAGGTAAGCGTTATGACTTTGGTGAGAAACCAGGTCCTATCTCCAAGAAACTCTTCGACACCCTGCGTGGCATCCAGTATGGTGAGATAGAGGACAAGCATGGTTGGACAACTGTCGTTATTGAGTAATTATCAACCCTTTAATATATTACTATGAGGATCTCAAAGTCACGATTAAGTGAGAGCATTACCAAACACGTTTGAGTAATGCCGAACATGAGTGAGTTCGATGTGTAACATCAAAGCACAGAATGCATGAGTAAAGGCAAATTGGCGAAATTCGCCGACATGGAGAAATATGAGAACGTGTTCCAGTACCCCTATTCGGTGGTGGAACACGTTCCATTTGAGATGCAGGGACACTGGCACGAAGCGTATTTCCACAACGACAATCCCATCGTGCTGGAGTTAGGATGCGGCAAGGGAGAATATACGGTAGGACTGGCGAAACGCTATCCTGACAAGAACTTCATTGGTGTGGATATCAAGGGAGCCCGTATGTGGACAGGTGCCACCCAGGCTACTCAGGAAGGACTCAAGAATGTCGCCTTCCTCCGCACGAATATCGAGATCATCGATCGTTTCTTCGCTCCTGGCGAGGTGGAGGAGATATGGCTGACGTTCAGCGATCCGCAGATGAAGAACCCACGTAAGCGACTGACTTCCACCTTCTTCATGAACCGCTATCGCCATTTCCTGATTGACAACGGTCTTATCCATCTCAAGACAGACTCCAATTTCCTTTTCACCTATACCACCTATATGGTGGAGAAGAACAACCTGCCAATGGATTCCCGCACGGAGGACCTCTATAGTTCTGTGTGCAGCGACCCCGTCGCCGCCTCCATCCAGACCTATTATGAGCAGATGTGGATAGACCGGGGACTGAATATCCGCTATATGAAGTTCCATCTACCCCATGAAGGCGAGTTGATAGAGCCAGATATTGAGATTCCTCTTGACGACTACCGCTCCTATCGTCGTGACAAGCGCAGTTCTTTAGAGACGAGTAAATAAAAAATGCTTCCGCAAAGGGAAGCATTTTTGTTATTGCATGTCGTAAACCACTTGCATCAGTTTCTTTCCGATAGCATCAGCCTCCTCCATCGTGGCTGCCTCGCTATACACACGGATAATCGGTTCCGTATTCGACTTGCGCAGATGTACCCACTTGTCTGGGAAATCAATCTTCACACCATCAATATCGTTCACCTGTGCTGTCGGATCAGCGGCAAACATCTCCTTTACCTTCACCAAGATAGCATCCACGTCTGTCTCTGGTGTCAGGTCAATACGGTTCTTGGCAATCTGATAGTCTGGGAAGGTGGCACGTAACTCACTAACCTTACAACCCTTCTCGGCAAGAGCAGTCAGGAAAAGGGCAATACCTACCAGTGCGTCACGTCCATAGTGACTCTCAGGATAGATGACACCACCATTTCCCTCACCACCGATAACGGCATTCACCTCTTTCATTTTCGTGGTCACATTGACCTCACCCACGGCGGCAGCGGTATAGACTCCACCATATTTCTTCGTGACATCACGGAGGGCACGGGTTGAAGAGAGATTCGAGACGGTATTACCAGAAGTCTTGGAGAGTATATAGTCAGCGACACTCACCAGCGTATACTCCTCACCAAACATCTTACCGTCCTCACAGATGAAGGCAAGGCGGTCGACATCGGGATCCACGACGACACCCAAGTCATAGTTACCCGTCTTCATCTCGTCCATGATTCCCTGCAGATTCTTCTCCAGAGGCTCCGGGTTATGGGCAAAGTCGCCATTCGCCTCTCCATTGAGGATGGTATACGCCACCCCTAATTTCTCAAAGAGTTTCGGCAGGATGATGCCCCCCACACTATTGATGGTATCGACACAGACTTTGAACTGCGCTTTCTTGATTGTTGCCACATCAACCAGATTCAACTGAAGGACATTCTCAATATGACGGTCATCGAAAGAGTTGTCTTGGACATAATGCCCCAGATGGTCAACATCCGCATACTCGAAATTCTCACGCTCCGCAATGGCAAGCACGATGGCACCATCGGCGGCTGACAGGAACTCACCATGCTGATTCAACAACTTCAAGGCATTCCACTGACGAGGGTTATGCGAGGCTGTGATGATGATACCACCGTCTGCTCCAGACATCGTGACAGCAAGTTCTGTTGTCGGAGTGGTGGCATAGCCAATATCTATCACGTCATAACCTACTCCCATCAATGTACCACAGACCACATTCCGCACCATATCACCAGAGATACGAGCGTCACGTCCCACCACAATCTTGTTGGACGTACCTTTTCCGTTGCGACGGATAAACTGGGCATAGGCAGTGGTGAATTTCACGATATCCAGAGGATTCAAAGTATCGCCCGTAGAACCACCTATAGTTCCACGGATACCAGAGATTGATTTAATAAGTGTCATGTTTTCTTGGTTTAATTATCTCTTTCGTAAGTAATCTCGTAATAGCAGGGATAGACACTTGCTGATGCGTCAGCAGTACCCTGAGAATGGGGAACAATCAGACGTACCTTTGCCACGTCACCATCGGACCAACGTCCTATATTGACATATTGCAAGGGTACCAACCAACCGGATGGCACAGATGTAGAACTATGAACCATTGCCAAAGTACCTGAGACAAACGATGCGGTAAACGTGCTACCTGTGCGTTGTACAGTCATCTTATCAGGCATACTGGAATAATCTGTCAACTGGTTGTTGTTTACTCCATAGAAAGGAGCATCATTCCTACACAGCAAGGCATCCTGCTTGATATTATACTCAGAGAAACGGCATAGCACTTCCAATGACTCGCCATCCTTGATGATGGAACCGCCTCCCTTGCGAACAATCTGCATATAGACACCACTCTTATCCAGATAGACGAACTCGTTCTTCGCCAAATCGGTCGTCTCACCTTGTGAGGTGAACTGTGACTGACTAATAACCTTAATACTATTGGTGGAGATATAATGGTTTATCGCATCCCGCTCAGCATCCTTCAAGTCAGAATAGGTCTCACCATTGTTACAACTGGTGAGCAACAGGATAGCACTAAGGAGCGACAACAGACTGTATATTCTTCTCATATCGTTCTTTTCTTTTGATTATCGGGCACAAATTTACAAATAAAATAGCAATTATCCGCAATATTAGGCTACTTTAACGTGTCTTCAAAATGGATAAGGGCACGTTTCACAATATCAACTGCCTCCTCTATCGTACATCGCAACTTACCACCAGAGGCATTCAGATGACCTCCTCCATTGAAGAACTGCTCTGCCACCTTGTTACATGGGAAATCGTCAACAGAACGCAGACTGACCCAGATCATCTTATCCCGCTCAGTATCCTCACGCAACGAGATGCTCAATTTCAGCCCCTTGATCTGCAACGGCATATTCACCAAGCCCTCTGCGTCACCTTTGATGAAATGGAAACGTTTCAAGTCATCACGGGTAAGTGTATAGAAAGCGGCATGACGCTGGCTATCCACCACTAACTTGTGGCAAAGCACGTAGCCAACAAGCCGCATCCGATGCTCACTATAGTTGTGATAGACATTACGATATATCTTATCCTTATCAATACGTTTAGTCAATAACTGGCTGATAATGAAGAATATCTCTGGTTCTGTGGAATTATAGGTAAAGCCTCCTGTGTCTGTCATCATACCACAATAGACGGGGATGGCGAAATGCTTTCCTAACTGCTCAAAGAGTCCCATCTGCCATATGATACGGAACACCAGTTCACATGTTGACGACAGGTCTGGATGAGAGAAGGTCAACACAGCATCCACCTCTGGATCCAAGTGATGGTCTATCAAGATTTTCTTCGCTGGCGACTGCGCTATTGCCTCAGCCATCGCCTCAGTCCGTGACAGGGTGTTGAAGTCAAGACAGAACACGAGGTCGGCTATCTTCAGGACGGTGTCAACAAAATCTTTCCGCTTGTCGTAGCGTACTATCTTCTCGGAGTTTGGCAACCATTTCAGATAGTCAGGATACTGGTCGGGGGCAACGATGAGCGGGTCCTTTCCCATCATCTTCAGCACTTCTGCCCAACCTAACATAGCACCTAAGGCATCGCCGTCAGGATTGGTATGGCAACATAGCACGATGGTCTCTGCGCTATCGATAAGGGAGTGCAGTTCACTACACTCCCTTTCCGTCATAATCTCTTTCAGCATCAGAACAGTTTGTTGGGATAGACACCATCATCCACGAGTTTCTGGATGCGCTTGACAGTATCCTCACGGTCAGCGGCATAAGTCACGCCAAACCATTTGGAAGTCGTGTCCAACACCTCAACGGTAGCCGTCTTCTCGTTGATGAGTTTGTTGACCATCAGCGGGATAAAGAACTCCGCTTTCAGGTTCTCCATATTCTTCGGATCACTCAGGAACTCCTTGAAGAAAGCCTCAGAATGCTCGAAATAGTCTGGGGTGAAGCCCCACATATTCATCGACACAGGGGTATTGTCGTTCACAACGACCCACTTGCCGTTCTCATCCTTATAGCGGATAGGCTGGTCTGCGGCGCCTGCCTGTGAACCGTCTTCCGCACAACGGACAATCTCCGTACGCTCCACCACTGTTGTCAGGTGTCCTTGCCCGTTCTTCGAACAGATGCCACGAGCCACAGTACCGTTCTCACTCAGTGTGTTACCAACACGGAAACCCACCATCGCATACTGGTTCTTGGCACCCTCCGGCAGACTGCTCAGAAACTTGCCGATGACCATAAAGGCATCACGGTTGTAGAAGTCATCACAGTTGATGACACAGAAAGGCTCCTTGATAACACCTTTACCCATTAATACGGCATGGTTAGTACCCCATGGCTTTACACGTCCCTCTGGAACCTTAAAGCCCTCGGGCAGTGCGTCAATGCCTTGGAAGCATAACTCACAGGGAATCTTATCCTCATATTTTGAGAGGATCTGGGTGCGGAACTGCTCCTCGAAATCCTTACGGATGACCCATACTATCTTACCAAAACCTGCCTGAATAGCATCATAGATAGAATAGTCCATGATGGTCTCACCGTTAGGTCCCAGACCATCCAACTGCTTCAAACCGCCATAGCGGCTTCCCATACCTGCGGCAAGGAGAAATAATGTTGGTTTCATTGTCTTATCATTTAAGGTTATTAAAAGTCTTTTGTCATCTCTGCGACCTCAGCATTGATGTGGTCGATGAACTCCTGGATGGTCATGACCTTCTGCTCGCCACCACCCTGTGGACGGACAGCGACAGTTCCGTCAGCCTGCTCCTTCTCACCGACAATCACCATATAAGGAATACGCTTCAACTCGTTGTCACGAATCTTACGACCCAGTTTCTCATTGCGCAGGTCAATCGTAGGACGAACACCGCCCTGCTCGAATTTCTTCGCCACCTCATTGGCGTAGTCGTTATACTTCTCTGACAAAGGCAGGATGGCGACCTGCTCTGGGGTGAGCCACAGGGGGAAGTGTCCACTGGTATGCTCAATCAGCACGGCACAGAAACGCTCCAAAGAGCCGAAGGGTGCACGGTGGATCATCACTGGCGTCTTCTTCTGGTTGTCCTCATCGGTATACTCCAACTGGAAGCGCTTAGGCAGGTTATAGTCTACCTGAATAGTACCCAACTGCCAGCGACGACCGATAGCGTCCTTGATCATGAAGTCGAGTTTAGGACCATAGAAAGCAGCCTCACCATACTCAACCTTGGCGGGAAGTCCCTTCTCACGACAAGCCTCCACGATGGCAGCCTCAGCAAGAGCCCAGTCCTCGTCAGTTCCTACATATTTATCATGGTCGTTAGGGTCACGCAAAGATATCTGTGCCTCGAAATTGAAGCCGAAGGCGGTCAGCACGATACCAATGATATCCATCACGTTCAGGAACTCCTGCTTCACCTGGTCTGGACGACAGAACAGGTGGGCATCATCCTGAGTGAACGAGCGTACACGGGTCAGTCCGTGCAACTCACCACTCTGCTCATAGCGGTATACGGTACCAAACTCAGCGACACGCAGGGGCAGGTCACGATATGAGCGGGGCTTCCATGCGAATATCTCACAGTGGTGAGGACAGTTCATGGGTTTCAGCATATACTCCTCATCCTCCTCTGGGGTATGGATGGGCTGGAACGAGTCCTTGCCATAGTGGGCATAGTGACCACTGGTGATATAGAGGTTCTTGGAACCGATATGCGGGGTGATGACCTCCTGATAGCCGAAACGCTTCTGCACCTTACGGAGATGGTCTTGCAGACGCAGACGCAGATCGGTACCCTTCGGCAACCAGATAGGCAAGCCCTTGCCCACCTTATCAGAGAACATAAACAGTTCCATCTCCTTACCAATCTTACGGTGGTCACGCTTCTTAGCCTCCTCCAGCATCACGAGATACTCGTCGAGCATCTTCTTCTTGGGGAACGAGATACCATACAGACGCTGCATCTGCTCACGGTTGGCATCACCACGCCAGAAAGCACCAGCGACATTCGTCAGTTTGATAGCCTTGATGGCACCAGTATTCATCAGGTGCGGACCACGGCAGAGGTCTGTAAACGCCCCCTGTGTATAGGTTGTGATACTACCGTCCTCCAAGTCCTGCTCGATATGCTCACACTTATAGGTCTGACCGTCAGCGGCAAACTCCTTCAGGGCGTCAGCCTTGGCGACCTCCTTGCGTACGACAGGCTCTTTCTTAGAGGCAAGTTCACGCATTTTCTCCTCAATCTTCGGGAAATCACTCTCTTTGATGCTCTCACCGTCTTTCAGCAGCACATCATAGAAGAAACCGTTCTCGATGGCAGGACCGAATCCGAACTGAATACCAGGATAGAGTTCCTGCAATGCCTCGGCAAGCAGGTGGGCACTGGTGTGCCAGAATGTGTGTTTACCCTCCTCGTCATCCCATTTATAGAGTGCGATCTTCGCATCCTCCATAATAGGTCTGTTGAGTTCCACTGTCTCGCCATTCACACCGCATGACAACACGTCACGTGCCAAGGCAGGCGAAATACTCTCGGCAATCTCAAGTCCCGTTACGCCCTGCTCATACGAGCGAACAGATCCGTCGGGAAAAGTAATCTGAATCATATCTACAATATATGTTTAAGTTTAAATCGCCTGCGAAATTACAAATAAATAGTGATACCACCAAATATTTTTCACATAATAACACATATTTGTAACGTTCAAACGAGTCGTATAGAGTCAACCAGCAAGTGCAATTTGCCTGCAAAGTTAGGCATAATGTTTGAAAAAGACCTCATTTGGTGTGAGGAAATTTAGTTTTTCCCTCGGTCTTCTGTTGATTTTTGCCTGTATGGACGCAATTCTCTTGTCA
>JAFUFD010000114.1 GCA_017470055.1 Prevotella sp.
GAATGCGGATCGTTTGCCAGTAATTTCTAATTTATAATTTCTAATTTCTAATTTAAATAAAAGAATGATTACACAAGACCAACTGAAGGATGTCTTGGATAGGACGGAGAAACTGTACCGCTATCTGAAGATTGACGAGAGAAAGATAGAGTTCGAGGAGGAGGAACTTCGCACACAGGCTCCCGACTTCTGGGAAGACCAGAAACGTGCCGAGGAGCAGATGAAGAAGGTGAAGGCTATCAAGAAATGGATTGATGGCTATAACGAGGTGCGTAATGCCGCTGATGAACTCCAACTCGCCTTCGACTTCTACAAGGAGGAGATGGTGACAGAAGAGGAGGTGGACCATGATTACTTAGTTGTATTAGATCTCCTGGAAAAACTAGAACTCAAAAATATGCTCCGCCAGAAAGAGGACCCTATGGAGTGCGTCCTCAAAATCAACTCTGGTGCTGGTGGTACTGAGAGTCAGGACTGGGCATCCATGCTGATGCGTATGTACCAGCGATGGGCAGAGGCACATGGCTATAAGGTCAGTATCTCCAACCTGCAGGACGGTGACGAGGCTGGTATCAAGAGTGTGACGATGCAGATAGAAGGTGGTGAGTTCGCCTATGGTTACTTGAAGAGTGAGAATGGGGTCCACCGTCTGGTGCGTGTCTCTCCCTTCAATGCCCAAGGCAAGCGTATGACCTCCTTCGCCTCTGTCTTCGTGACCCCGTTGGTGGACGATACCATCGAGGTGTATGTCGACCCGGCAAAACTCTCGTGGGACACGTTCCGTTCCAGTGGTGCCGGAGGTCAGAATGTCAATAAGGTGGAGTCGGGTGTCCGTCTGCGTTATTGGTATACCGACCCCGATACGGGAGAGGAAGAGGAGATCCTCATTGAGAATACCGAGACACGCGACCAGCCGAAGAACAAGGAACGTGCCATGGCACTGCTCCGCTCGCAACTCTACGACCGTGCCATGAAGAAACGGTTGGAGGCTCAGGCGAAGATAGAGGCTGGCAAGAAGAAGATAGAATGGGGCTCGCAAATCCGCTCGTATGTCTTCGATGACCGTCGGGTGAAAGACCATCGCACCAACTACCAGACCTCGGATGTCGATGGGGTGATGGATGGTAAAATCGACGATTTCATCAAGGCTTACCTGATGGAATTTCCCGTTACAGATAATGAGTAATTAGTAATTATGATATGTTTGACGGCTGAAATGTAAAAAGTAATAATATTCAATAATAATAAAGTTTAACCTTATGATGAGAATTGGTGATAGCAGAGTAATCATAATTACTCATTACTAATTACTCATTACTAATTTAAAACATTATGAGCAAGAAAAATCAGACAAAGCGTGAAGCCTACGCTAAGAAACAGGAAGAGAAGGGTAAGAAAATTATTGGTTGGATATTCGGGGGACTGATTATCCTCGCTGTTATTTATCTGATCTGGACCTTCTCCATGATGGCGTAATGGCTGTTGAGATTGAACGCAAATTCTTAGTGCTGAACGACTCCTACAAACAGGAGTCGTTCAGTCACAGTCGTATCCAGCAGGGGTATATCTGTAGTGAGCGGGGACGGACGGTCCGTGTTCGCATCCGTGACGACCATGCTTATCTCACCATTAAAGGTCCCAGCATCGATGGCGGACTCTCCCGTGATGAGTTTGAGTATGAAATACCCTTGGAGGATGGTAAAAAACTAATGTTTCTCTGCGAACCAGGTATCATCGACAAAATCAGATGGCTCGTCAAGCGTGGCAATCATACCTTTGAAGTTGATGAGTTCTTTGGTGAGAATGAGGGACTTGTCATGGCGGAAGTGGAACTTTCATCTGTTGATGAAAGTGTGGAATTCCCCGATTTCATCGGAAAGGAAGTGACTGGAGACCGCCGTTATTACAATAGCCAGTTGCGTCGCCATCCCTATCAGCATTGGAACTGATTACCTTACCCTTTTTGTTATGGATTCAGCAGTTGCCAGCCTATGTCGACATAGCCGGCCATCACCTCCCGACCGTGCTGGTCGAGACCGCACTCCACACTTGCCATCGCCACTGTCAGGTCACACCAGACAATCTTTGTCTCTTCCTTCATCGGAGGGAGTAGGGTGGTAGGGGCTATCCCTGTCAATAGGCTCACCGTCTTGATATATGCCTGTACGTTATTCTCCGTCTCGGGTGCCCATCGTCGGATGATCCGGCAGATGGTGTTACACTTGTGTTTCTCGTAATAGGTGCGCAACAGTTTCAAGGCGGCACGGCACCCCTGTGGCATAGTCTCAAATTTGACGAAGATCTTGTCACCACCTTCTTTCACCTCGCCCAACCAACAGAAGTCAGGACTTTTCACAATATTTAGCGGATTATTGTTCCGCAATCCTCTTGCCATTTCATTTGTACTCATAATTCCTAATTTCTAATTCCTAATTCCTAATTTGAATAAACACCACTTCGCCGTTTTCCTTCGCCTCTACCATTCGCTGTTTTAAGTCGTACATCGTATTTGGACTGTTCACCAGTCTGCCATCTCCGTGATATTCCCCGATGATGATGCCGCCAGCGGTAATGTCCTTCACCGTCTTACCCACTAAGATACGCACGTCTTTGAACTTATTAACCCAGAGGAGCAGAGGCAGCCAACGGTCTTGACGCGCACAGTAGGTGATGACGACGGGATAGCGACCCTCAGGAATGGCGGCACGTTTCTTTATGATGTGTCTTCCTGTCATATCCAGTTCTTTGATTTTCGGCTCTAAGGTGTCACAAAGATACTTCTTGCCCTCGGCTGTTTCAATGCTAAGTCGACCTACGGTGAAATGGTCGTTTTTCTCTATTCTTTCTATGATTAGTTCCATATTTTATTATTTTAATTTTCGAAAACTGAGATTTGAGATTTGAGACACATAACCCCTGCTCTTCCAGACATCAATCATGTGCTTACTGTTCTTTCCGTCTAAACCTTGCCGTCGTCTCACGTTGACGGCATCTTGCAAAGTGAACTCGTCGGGCAGCATAGCAAGAAGATTGCGAGGCCCCCTTTTGTTGGGTTTATCCTCTATCTTCTCAGCATTTGCAATATCCTCCCCGAAGAACTGTATCTTGCACCACATATCATATTGCAGTGACCAGCGCACAAACTCCTCTATGGTCTTATCCCACTTGTAATCGTTAGCGACATACAGCAGGCAGCCCTTCAGCCAGGCGATGACCGTAGCACGGAAAGAGAGGTTCTCATATACCCTCGACTGGCTCAGTCGTGAGAACTCCGCATTCTCCTCTACCATCTTCTGGGCGAGTTTAAACGCCTGAGGACAATCGACCTCACCAACCGCTTTTGTCAGTTGCTCGATGTATGGGCGAAGGTCTTCCTCGAAGGCTGCGTCGTATGTGCCGTAGACTGGCATCTCAGCACCAATCTCCCTTTCAGGAATGGTACAGAAGTTAATACGGCTGATAGGTCCGTCAGTCAGGACATTGCGGAAATAGTGCTGTCCCTTGGTGATGGTCGTTGCCGCATTCCAGTTGAAGCGGATGCATATCTTCTCCGTGACCGACCCCGTTCCCACACGGGTCTGACCGTAGCGGTTGTCAGGGTCGAAGGAAAGGCACATGATCTGGAACTGCTGACCGCTCTTGCCAGAGCCACGAAGGGCATCAAACTGGTCTATCTCATTCATCTTCGTGTAGAGGAAATGCCCGTCAGCATCTGCCATACGCATCACGAAGGCAGGGTTCGTCATGTCAGGGTCGATCTCTTGAATGATAAGCCCCTCAGGACGCTGGCGTTTGTCCTTATTGGCACCCTTCGATGACACCTCCTGTTTCCATTGCTTCTCACGGGCAAGGTTCTCCTCGTCACGTTTGCGGATATCCGCCATGATGTAGTTGATAGGTTGTGAGATACAATCCTTACCAGCACCCGTTCCAGCCATCAGGACGTTCATCAGGGTAGCCTCGTGCAGCACATTGTCTATATAGCGGAACTTCACCTTGTAGAAGTGGGCAGCCAAAGCAGGGAACACGGCATGCGCCACAGCAGGCTTATAGACATCAGGAGTACGGGAGATCAGTAGTTGAATTAACTTGGGGAGTTTCTTCGGCATTTCGGGTGGAAGAGACTCCCCCTCCGCCCCCTCTGTGTAGAGTGGGGACTCTTGAAAATCCTCGACGATCTGCTGCACCACCTTTGAGAATCCTTTCGGACTCTCCTTGCAAGCCGAATCCACGATATTAGCCAACTCCTGCTCCGTTAAACCTAATCGGGGCATCACCTGAAGCAATAACTCCCGCTTGTTGTCACAGATGGAACGCAGATTGACCGCCAATTTATGGAGTCTGACGTTACGCTCTCCGTCCACAGGGACACCACCAGTCCGCTTCCAATACTCGTCAATGATCTTGGAATAGGGAATGCCACGGAAGACCCCCTCCTGACCTCCCCAAGGGGAAACCCCCTCCTGACCTCCCCAAGGGGAGGAACTCCCCTCCCTTGGGAGGGGTTGGGGGAGGGGTCGTACTCTAAACACCTCATCATCCAGATAGATCAAGTCCTCCTCACTTCCCGTTGTCGTAAAGAACACACGGGTGATGTCCTTTGCCCCCTCGTCATACTTCACGTCAATCAACTGACTCGCCCAGAGCAGGTTCTCCTCCTGTGTCTTTCCCTCTTGCCGTCTGAACACGACGTGATAGCCCTGTCCCCGGGCGCTCAGTTCCAACATCAGCAGTCCCAACTCGTCTTTCTTCGAGAGGATGCGCTCCCTCACTGCCTGCATCTCCTCCGCAGGGACATGGTCGATATCCATTCCTACGGTGGTACTCATCACGGTGGAGCCTTTCAGCGTCCCGTCCTCATTCGACAGACACGAGTAGTTCATCTGTACCAGCCTGCTTTTCTTACGCTCGTCCCCACTGCGTACCGCCTTCACGACCGCCTTCTGCTCCTCTGTGTTCCGCAGGGCAAGATACTCCTCTCTGGTAAGGACGGGGCGCATCATCTTCGCCCTGTCCTTATTATAATAGATGACATGTACACTCATGGCGGTTATCGGTTTTGGTGGTTGATGAAATCATACAGGAACTTTCTCCCCTTCTCCGTCCACACCAGATAGCGTACTGTGTGCCAGATGCCCAGACGGTTGCGACGACCGCATGTTCGTGACTTCGCCAGTCCCATGCGGGCATAGTCGGCATAGAGCATATACTCACCGCTCTGCCAGTAGAGGACACCAAAGGCTATGAGCATACGGTATAACTCTGGTCCCGTCATAGCCATCTCCTTAGCGATCTGTGTGGTGGTCAGGCAGTCAACACTCTGCAGCACCTCGTCACAGTAGTCCGCCTTCTCGCCGCTCTCATTTGTCATGGTTCGTACCTCGCCGAACACCTTGTTTTTGAAAACTTGAATCTTTGTTCTCATTTTTTTGAGTTTTGTGAGGAAGAAGTGCGAAATTGGTACCTTTTCACTCATGAGACTTCCGTCACTCACTTCACTCGGGTTCTGTGTCACTATTGACGGTGCAAAGGTAAGGGTAATAAAAAAGAAAAGCCCCCTATATAGGGGCTATCGATAGGGGCTATATAGGAGTTGTCGAGATTGATTATCAGGAAGTTAACTGCTTTTATTTATCATGTATAAAGCGGATTTGAGGATTTAGTTTTAGAAAAGTCTCCCCATTATCATCACACCATACCTGATAAAAATCATGTCTACTTGTTGATGGAGTATCAAACGCTGTATTGTTGAAAAGATAATTCTCAAGTTGATTCCTATCATAGAAGTGGTAGCATACGATATCACCATCCTCTTTCACTACGATATATCCTCCATTTGCTACATATTTGCAGTCCCACGGCTTGTTGGCTGTCATCCCCAAGGCGTAGATGATTAGAAACTGCTTCATACAATACTCATACCATTTATCTCCATGATAATCGTCATGAAGTTCACATGGATCTATATTAGCGACAAATTTCAATACGTTAGATAACTTGCTGTCTGTTTTATGGCTATAATACACCAAAAGACATTCAGCTAGAATCTTATGAAAGTTGGTGTCTATATATCGTAGATTTCTGAAGAAAACATCATTCATCATACCCGCATATTCTACTTTGTAGCCCCATTCTTCTATTTGCTCGAACCATTTTTGGAAAAAACCTTGACGTCTCTTTTCCTTGGTATCACTCATGGCATTCTTTGACTTAATAGAAAAGCCCATTTCTGGTGTCCTGTCAGTTCGCATATCGTGAATAACCATTCGGATGTCCTTCTTTTCAGTGGATTTGGCTTTAAGTTCATGCATGTCGAGTTCATTCATGAATGTCTCTATATCTGGAAATTCAAGTTTCTCTTTCCCACCTTTTGCTCGGCTATTCTTTATTTTCTGAAGGAGCAATTTAGCCATCTCGTCAAATCTCTCTTGGCTTATGGTGACCTCATTCTGATTCCCCTGTAAAAGAATCTGTTGATTTGTGCTGTCAATAGAATAAACATTATCTTCTGCATATTTCTTCTCCATTCTAAGAATTTTAAGAATTGGGAAATAAATATCTGAAAGTTTTTCCCCAACTGGAAAGTTAGAAAAATCCAGTTGGGAATTTGAAGAATCACATACTTTTGGTATTAGAAATACCTTTTGAGTGGGATTGCGTAAATTCTGGAAACTCTCTACCTTTGCAGCCGCAAACAAGATAAAGGAGCGTATGTATATTATCCCAGAGAGTCTGACAAAAGACATTCAGTACAATCAGCGGCTCATAGAGCAGTTTAAAAAAGGAGAAATCAGTGGTGCACAGTTGAAGTCAAACCGTGTACCGATGGGCATCTACGAACAGCGACAGGACGGGCACTACATGTTGCGCATCCGCTGTACGGGCGGACTTATCACACCGCGTCAATTGCGGCGCGTGGCCGAGGTGGGCAGACAAGTGGGCAGCTCACATATTCATATCACGACCCGGCAGGAAGTGCAGATACACGATGTCAGCATCGACCAGGCTACAGCGGCATTACTTTCACTAAAAGAAGAAGGCCTGGCTACTCAAGGCGGTGGTGGTAATACTGTGCGCAATATGCTGGTAAACGAACAAGGTGGTATCAGTAACCGTCAAGTGTTCGACCCTTATCCATACGCCATTGGCCTGACAACGCGCCTGATAGCAGAGAAGGATTCGTGGTCGATGCCGCGCAAACTGAAGATAGCCTTCGACATCAATGAAGAGGATGCCAACTTCTCGCTGGTGGCCGATCTGGGCCTGATTCCTGTCGTCAAGGACGACCAGCGTGGATTCCGGGTGTTGCTGGGCGGCAGTGTAGCCAGTCATCCGCATAAGGGATGGCAAGTGTTCGACTTCCTGCCTGAGAAAGACCTGTTCCGTGCAGCGAAGGCTGCCAAGAACTTCTTCAACCTGAATGGTAATAGAAAGAACAGGCATAAGGCGCGCATACGATACATATTTTATAAGAACGGTGAGGAGGAGACACGCCGGCTGTATCACGAGGAATATGACAAACTGAAGGGCGACGCGTCGCTCGACTTCGAGCCTGCCGTGCTGCCTTTCGAATATAAGACGCCGTCGTTCGACCCTATTGTTGATGAGAGTGAAACTTATAAGACTTGGAAGAAGAGGTATGTCCAACGCCAGACTAAGGGAAACGGTTTTGCAGTTGTCATTCCTTTCCTGCACGGCAACACATCGCCAGAAATTTTTGCCAAGATAGCAGATTTCTTGGAAGCATTCGGCAACGATGTCATCCGCTTCACACCGCGCCAAAACATGCAACTGCGCAACATCCCTGAGGCTTATCTGCCAAACGTCTATCAGTTCTTCCGTGGATTGGACTTCTCGCTTGACGTACCTGTCATCCTCAACAACCTGACCTCCTGCACGGGTGCCGATACCTGCCGTTTGGGAATCTGTCTGCCTAAAGGTTTGGTAAAAGGCATTCGCCGACAGTTGGAGAAGAGTGGACTAGACCTTGATCAGTTGCCCAATCTGAAAATCAATATTAACGGCTGCTCTAATTCCTGTGCACAGAATGCCTGGTCAGACCTGGGGCTCAGCGGACGTATCGGACGTGTCGGAGATCATCCCTATCCTGCCTATACCGTCTGGGCAAGAGTTAACGGAAAGACGGAACTGGCGGAGCCTTTAGGATATTTGGCTGCCAAGGACATCCCGTCGTTCGTCGTAGAGTACTTGGGGCATTACTTGCGAGTGAAAGACCAGTATGAAAGTTATGATGCCTTTGTACGCACTGAGGGTACGAAGGTCATCAAAGAAGCGATTGGGCATTATAAGGATGTCCCTTCGTTCGATGAAGACAAGAACTACTTCTTTGATTGGGGAGCCGACGAAGTGTTTTCGTTGACCAGCCACGGTCAGGCCGAGTGTTCAGCAGGCCTGTTCGACATTATCGAACTGGATCAGGCTACCATCAAGGAGAAGCAGGCGGCATTAGTTGAGCCGGGTGCCGACGAAGAAAAACTGCTGCGTGACATCGTGTTCTCTGCTTCACGAATGTTGCTCGTCACGCGCGGTGCCGATCCGAGGACAGACGATGAAGTCTATGCTAATTTTGAAGAACTGTTTATCGGCGCAGGAATCGTATCTGCCGATTTTCAGGCTGTTGTTGAAAAAGCCCGTCATGGCGAGCCATTGTCGGATGACAAGAAGCAGGTAGAGGCTTTGGCTGCAAAGGTGAATGAACTCTATGCCAACATGGACGATTCGTTACAATTTAAGGCAGTGGCAACAATAGTAAAACAACAGACGAAACAACCTAAAGGAGAGGGAACAGGCAATCATGCAGATGTAAAGCGGGATTTTCGCGGTGTGGCTTGTCCGATGAATTTCGTAAAGACAAAGATTGAATTGTCGGGCATGCAAAGCGGACAACTTCTTGAGATTCTGCTGGACGATGGACAGCCCATACAGAATGTGCCAGGTAGTGTGCGACAGGAAGGGCACGAAGTGCTGTCAACGGAGAAGGTTGACAACTACTGGAAGGTACTGATTAAAAAGAAATAAATGGAGTTTTTACCTATCAACATACGCATCAGTGATGTCCGAATACTGATAGTCGGTGGTGGCCGGGTGGCTACCCATAAGGCTACGATACTCAGCCGCTTCACTTCGGCTGTCACCGTCATTGCCCCACAGGT
>JAFUFD010000115.1 GCA_017470055.1 Prevotella sp.
CGCCGGAGTTCTTCGTGACTGGCTATTCCGTGGAGAAGGTCAGGCAGTATCTGAAGAATGGATATCTGGATGAAGAGGGAAGGGTGGTCAACTGCAGGTCGAGGGACAACTCATACATCAAACTGAAAGCAAAGCGCGAGAAGCACAAGGAAAGGCTCAGAACCTTGCCTCGGTAATGGGTGCATTGTCCTTTTCCCTCTTGTCCTCCTTCCTCCAAGACGGAGCGTAGTAGCCCCTTTCAGAGTAGGCTATCCACAGGCCGATGGCGGTAGACATCAGAACGTCATCATGCTTGCCTGAGCCCGGTTCGTTGCCCATCACTCCCGTCTCGGGATCGCGCTGATACCAGCCCAGTTCACGGTACATCTCATCGTCCGGCTCCTCCCACAGTTTGTCGTCCACACAGGCAATCATGTTGTCAATGAGCCAGCCCTTCGTCTTCACGTTGGTGTGGAAGCCATAGATAGGCTTGATACCTCCGCTTGCCGCATCGACTTCCTTCACCCTCTGATACAGGTTCGGATAGTAGGGAGCCAGTTTCGTGATGATCGTCCCGAAGTGGTCTCCCTCGGTGTTCACGTCCTTCTCCTTGTCGGCAGAGTTCTTCTCTATCACAAGCAGCGCATCGTCATAGTAGTGTGCCAAGGCGGCAGCAGTCCACGCCAATATGTCGTGACGGATATGTCCCCTCCATCTGGCCACGACTCGCGGCCTGCCCTTCACCTCCGGGCACAGTCCCATCAAGTCCAAGACGGTCATAACGGTATAGTCGGAAGAATCGCTCTTACCGCCAATATCCACACTCACCAGATACCTGTTCTTTACCTTGAAGATATGGTTGTTCGGCTCTGCCCACACCTTCAACTCGCCCTGCATGTCCTCACGCTTCTTGATGTCGGCATTCAGGTACACCTTCTTGCTGTCAAACTCAAACGGTGGCAGGTTGATGTTCGCCGTATATAAAGGTCGCTTCGGTGCCTGGCAGTCCTCCTTGAAGTCATCTATCGCATACGGATCAAACACTGCGTTTCCTGCATTACGGAACGCCTCGACGGGATCGATAGGGGCCTCGGAGGCCATATAACCGTGACTCTTGTGCTCGTTTCTACGATACCTATACCAGTTGATGGCCTCAAAGCAGGCTCCCATCTTCCACAGTCGCCAGAAGAACTTGCCGCTTTCACGGAATCCGGCGGGGCACTGCTCATAGTTCCTGTTCTCAAGCAGCCACTCGGCAAACGCCCACTCCTCATCAGCCGTAAAACTCTCCTCGCCCATGGGCTTCATGTCCTTCTCGATAAGGAAGAAGGGAATGAACAGGAACTTATAGGCAGAGGTGGTGTTCTCGGCCATCGCATCCTGACACAAATCGTAGAAATAGCCACTGTTCTTCTTGCCAGTTGACTCAAACACGGCCAACTCGTCAGCCACGCCCAGCATACCGCCCTGCAGGTTGGAAATAAGTTCGTCAGGGTCGTGCTCAGGAGTCCTTTTCCATGAGGCTACCTCGGAATAGTGCACCATCTTGTAGTTGTCACCGCGCAACTTCTCGAACGAGTTGAAAGAGGCGATGCTCAAAACGGAAGTCCTGACCAGATATTTGCCGTCGTTAATCTGAAAATCAGAGTCACTACGCTCGTAAGGCCCCATCTGCAGTTTCGCTCCGGGAAGTCCGATAGTCCAACCCGGCTGTGCCTCAACGGCCTTACGATACATGGCCTTGATCTTCTTCGAGGTGGAGTCTGCCTGAGCGATAACGACGGCATTCCACCCATTAGGATGCCTGAACTCCTGCATCCACTTGATGTACATCTGTGTCAGCGTACTTCCTCCCCACTGACGGGCTTTCAGCAAGACCACGAAGATGGGCTTGCCGGCTCTGCGCAAGTCCTCGAAGATGTTCAGGAGCATCCGCTGGGCGTATCTCAGGGAGAAGGGTATCATGTCACCCGTCTCCTTCTTCACTATCTTGTCTACGATGATGAACGCAAACTCGGGATCGTCGATACACCGCGCCTGGAAAAGTGCCTCCTCCACGTCCTGATGATAACCGTCATCGTATTCTCCGTTGATATAGTCGCTTTCCTCGATGAACGACTTGATTGTGCCGTATTTCAACACCTCCTGCCAGATAGGGCGCTCCATCGTCTCCTTCGGCACCCACATCTCCGGTATCAGACAGTCGGGAATGGTCACATGCACCCTCTTCCCTTCCTTGAAGCCATAGCAACCGACACCCGTCAACTGGTCATAAGGCCCGTAGATTTCCTGCCTACGCAGGTGATTCTCGGCTATCAGAGCCTTAATCTCAGCATCTATCGCTTCCTTGCCCTTCCTCATACCCAGTCTGTTTTGTATGCTGCTTTGTCAAAGCAACGACCCCATAGCCACCCTGCAACAAGGCAATACACGTGCAACAAGGCGTTCACATGAGGAACAAACACCGGGATAACCAGCCACCACTTGTTCCTCCAGATCATGTCCCTGAACCTGTGAACCCTCCCCCAACTCATGCCCACAATGGCAAAAAGTACTCCGCTGAACCCACACGTAGCCTCACCGATGAAGCACGGCAGGAACGAGCAGAGTACCGACAAGAGGAAAGAAGAAAGCAAATGTAACTCACAGGGTATCATCCAAAGGCAAAGGATATTCGCCGCCAAGTGCCACACATTGGCATGACTCAGCGGGTAAAGCAGATGTTCCCAAATTGTTCCGCATGTGGCTATGCCATAGCCACCAAAACTATACTGAGGCATGGCAAAATACCACGCCACCAGCACCACGCTCACCACCAACTTCGCCCAGGAAAACTTTATCATCTCTTCACCCGAATGTACTTGTTATAGTAGATCCTCGAATTCGGATTATAGTTCACATGATACACGCTGTATCCCTTAGTACCCCACCTCCACCAAAGGAACCGATGCCTATAATCCCTCGTGACGAAAGTGGTAAGGGAATCACGCACAGAATACTCCAGCCTCCTCTTCTCCTCAAAGTAGGCAAAGTCTGCCCACTCATCATGGTATCGAAGCACCTTCCCGCTGTCACGTACGCCGTCGTATTTCGACGGCTCCAAGTAAACAGTGTCCCGCACGCCCGTCAGAAGCCTGTTCTCAGCCTCAACCTGAGCAACCTTCAACTTCAGTTCCTTGATCAGTTCCCTGTCAGCAAGAAGTCTCTTATAGTCCGTCCTGTCTACCTCGACAATCCGATCATTCCAGACAGGAATAGAATCCCTTATATAGAAAGTATCCGCCTGCTGCCGACTCTCAGCCAACTGAACACGCAGATCACGCAATTGTTCCTTCAAAATGCGGCTTTCCATGTTATCCCAACATAGAAAACCGCCAATACTCAATACTAATGAAAAAACTAAAATAACTACTAACCTAAAACTAAACTTCATAAAAATAACAATGCACTAAACAACAAATAATTATTATCCACTATATTTCATGGCATTATGCTTATATCCGTTCACATACCTACCTGAATAGGCGTTACGGCTGAATTCCTTCGATTTCCGCAAGCCCAACTCCTTCGCCTTTATACAGACACTCGTCGGAGATATGCCAAGATGCTCCGCTATGTCACAGCCTGCCTCCGTCGGGAAGTGATCACGAAGATAGGACAAATCAGAATCACTCCACTTCAGACACTTACCTGTACCGTTCTTATTCCTCACTACTTCCATCAGATATCCTCTCCTCAAAACATATACAACACTCAGTGCTGCAATGACACATCAAACCTACACGAGGCCCATGAGTACACCAGCCATATCCATCGGAATCCTCATCATAAAGATGACAACACTCCCCGCAGTAACTCATATTTTTCTACTACCAACACGACAACATCGTCACGCATGCCGTCAAAAACCCTGCGCAACACAACATATTCCTCAGACTCCTCGCCGTAGTCGCCCCAATGCAAAACAACATGGTCACCACGCAAAGGAATCCCTCTCTCAGGAATACCCACGTTCGGCCACTGCTTCAAATACTTCCAGTCCTTGTCCCTGAACTCTATCGTCATAAAATCATTCCTCTGAAAAAAATACTACTCAATGTCACTTCAACGGGTGGTAAGTACCCCATGCCATGTTACTCGAAAAGGTGGTAAGTACCCAGGGGGCAGAAAAAGCAAATGTCTGTCTGTACATTTCTCTACTGTACCTCGTTCGGGTGGTCAACACCCCCACCCCCTTGGGGTCGCCATCCCCACCCCTCCGTGCCCACCACGTCAGCGGTCATAGCGAGGGGCAGCATACCCATTTGTACCTACGTACTTCGTGCCTCCTATCGATATGTTGTCCCCTACTTGGGCAGGTCAGGCGTAGGAGTCGAGGTCGGTGTCTCCACTACCTTACCATTATTACTGCCGCCATCAAGTTTTGTCTTGCTTGCTCCTGCCTGCTCCACTGCTCCTGCAGCCGACATGATGGCACTACTTGCCGCTCCTGCTGCATCGGTGATGCTCTGTGCCCTCTGCATTTCCCTCTGCATATCCATTTGGGCGAATCCCTGCTCTGCCTGACGGTGCAGGTCGTCCACATGGCTCTTCCTCTGCTGGTCTGTGGCTGCAATATTGGCGATAGTGTCGCCAACCATCTTGTTACCTGCATCCTTGGCCATCTGAGTGGCTGCATCCGTGACACCTGCCACTGCCTGCGCTCCTGCGGCCTTCCTCCAATTCTCCTTGGCGTATTCCTTGGCACGTCTGACGAGGTTCTGCCCTGCTGCGGTATCTACGTAATCTTCATTGTATCTTCTTGCGTACCATGCATTCTCTCTCGCCTCCTGCGCCCTCTGCCGTCTCTCTGCAGCCCTTGCGGCTGATGAAGCCTTCGCACCGCCAATAAGGCTCGATGCAAGCCCCAAGCCCGCTCCGATGGCAGATACGATCCACTCTTTCCTTGCAGGAGCAAAGGCGCAACCCATGCCCAATGCCCTGCCGTTCTCCGTGATGTTCCCTATCTTCATATCTCGTTAATTGTTAAAATTCAGTTCTATTTATCATAATGGTAGTTCTATGCGTTAAAATAGCCCTTTTTGCGTATATTTATGCCGAAACTGCATATTTCCTGCGTTTTCTTGACATTTTAACACGCCATCAGGCATCCGCTATCGGCCGCAAATATAACCCATTTGGAAGAGCGTTCAGCCGTGTTTTCTGAATCGAAAGCGTTAAAAAACGTTATTCAAATAGCAAAATGGCTCAATTTGTGCAAACGTTTGCGCACTTTCGGTCGTGTTGTAATTCTTTACTTTTGTTAACTTTTCGGAAGAAATTGGTTTACAGAATGTTAGTCAAAATCGCCCATAAGGGGAAACACCAAAAAAGTGTCATATTCTTTCTTTAAGCCATAATTTCTGTTAATGAATGTTGTTATAACGTTTTCATGTGTGAATAATTTATAATTTTCCTTGAATACGTGCTAACGTATTCATATTTTTATTACCTTTGCCCTCGCAAACCTAGTTAGACCGATACACCGCTGAAAGGAATGATAAAGGACTGACGAGTGGAAACGAACGGTTTGAGTGAGATATTTGACATGTTGGGACAAAAGGAAGATGAGGGAAGAAAGATAGCGTAGTAGAGAGATACGAAAGCGTTATCGAGGCTTCTGACGGAGATTCTTGTATTGTTCGTAGCATTTGAGGTGCAGCGGGGTACAATGGGTCTCCCATGTGAACGGTTGTAATGCGGCCACCTATATATAATAAGGTGAGAGTTCAAAGCCGTCTATAAACGCAGATGACAACAAAAACAGATATATTATGGTACAATGGTTAAACAGAATCACCATGAGTGATGCGGCTGCGAAGTTAACGCAGTCAAGCGAGGGTCTTAGTCAAGAGGTTGATTTCACTTGGATTAACACTAAGACAGGTAAGGAAACGACAAAGCGTTTCTTTTTGATTGATGCTATCCTGCTTGCAGAGAGGCGCAGAGAAGATGGACACTACAAGAATTATGAGTTTCAATTGGGTAGTCAAGTTAAAGGCTTGGTGCAGGGTTCAACTCCCTGCTACCTGCAAATTATTGTTTCACTTAAATATTTATCGGTATGAAAGATTATGTTATCAGTTACACCCACAATTTGGGTAATGCGGTTCTTCCCTGCTACTCTTGGGAGTTGGCGGGTATTCTCTTGAATATTGCCTTAATGGCTTTGCAGGGTCATCATTTCAGTAACGTAACGATTTACAAGTTATGAAGTATTGTAGGTTTATCATTTTCGCGTGTCTTATTGTTCTGTCTTACATGGTTGGAAGACTGCATGAGCAGAGCAACGGTATCAAGGACTACCAGGCAGCGTGTGTGTTGAGTGACGTTTGCCATTATATGATGGAAAATATTGGTAATGATGCAGAAGAGATTTATTTCGATACTATTGACAATCTCGACTGCGACCCTGATCTGAGTATTACGAGAGACGAGATTACGAAGTACAATTGGAGTTATTAAGTCTTATGAACTATGAGTTGAAGACAAAGGTGGAGCAGGGAGAAGTTTCTCTCCGTTCTGCCGCCTACATGTTACACCGCATGGGTAAGTGTACTTTCATTCCATGCGACAGAGAGGTTATCAGATTGTTACACATTATAATATAATAAAATTATGAAGAGAATCACTATTAAGCAGTACGAACGTATTGCAGAAGACCACAACAAACATAACGAGTACGACAATTACACTTGGGAAGATGTTATGTACAACGAGGTGTTGTGCGGGAACAGCATCAAGCGGGACTTAGATCTCATGAGCAGGAGGGAGACACTACAAGTCATAGAGGTTGCAGCAGACCACCTTATAAATAACTTTAATAGTGTTTGGTACACGATATATAATGTTGCAAAGTCAAGTTTGGGGGCAAGGCTATGATGAGTGTTATCAAGGTTCTGTATGTGCTGATATGGGTGGCGATAGCCGTCTATTGCATCAGAGTGATAGTGAAATAGGGCAAATCCGATACGGCGGTACAGAGAGTGTTCAAGTCCTCTCTGCCTGCAATTATTTATTGTTTAACTTAAAATGAATGATCATGGATTATCAGAGTGTTGTTCTCCGCTTCAAGCGGGTATTAAATGGCGGTTCTTTCTTCTATGAGGAGAGAAGCGGTTACACAAGTATTGATGGTGCTTTCCTCGCTGCACATGTGATGGCGACAGTCGAGTTAGACATCGACCACGTAGATGTGTACAAAGGAGACAGAAGAGTTGCGACGTTCTACCGTGTAATAGAGTAAGGAGGGCTACATTATGAGTACAGAAGCAAAGACACATGAGATTACAATCTATTCCAAGTTCGGGATAAAGTGCTACGACATCAACGCAAAGCATTGGACGGACGAGAATCTTGCAGCGTTCTACAGAGGCTACATTGATCATCGGCAGTATAGGGAGAGAGTCACGATTCTCAACAAGAAGACAAACAAAGTAACATTCTTGCAAAATTTCTAAGGTTATGAAAGCAGATGTAAAGTACATTTTTGAGTGTCAGGACGGATTCAGGTTCGTCAGGGACACTTTTGAAGAGATTGAGAGGGTCTTCGACGAAAACGTCAAGGCTCTTGTTGATGTTGCAGGCGAGGGGGATCGTATCAGTGTCACAAAGGATTTCGGCAACCACCTTTCCCCAAAAGCACATATTTCAGCCCAAATAGATGGGACTTGGAAGTTCTACGACCTATATTCAGAGGTAACACCTATTCAATAACAATTTAGAGGTTGCGCACGACACGGACTAAGTGCATATCGGTATGACAAAAGATTATTTGGAGAGTTTCGTAGCCATTGAGCCTTACGCAAGCGGTTATGACATGACATTCACGGAGTTGCACCTCACCACGTCTTATTACAAGGGGCGTGGGGTCTGTATCCATGTTCAGCCCTGCCACAGAAGCGAGAGGGGCGACTTGCAAGAGATGATGATGTGCTTCAACCCCATCGAGGACGGAATGAACATTACGCTATTCCCGATGGCGCGTAAGAATCAGGGGCAGTTGGAGATCATTCACGCTAACTTTGTTGGCATGAAAGACAAGATTGCCGACCTTTGGAACAAGCGGGACTTTGACGGAATCAAGGCTTTATTCTCATGAGACGTTTCACCGCTTACAGACTTTGGATTATGTGGGATAGGCTGCAAGTGAAAGCCTATCCCGACTATAGGAAGGCGGTAGCCATTCAGCATCAGAAACTGAGGCTCTGCCGATTGTACGACCTATTCTAACCCTGCATTGGTGCTTGCGGAGGTTCGATTCCTCCGCAGTACAATTATTTATTCATTAACTAAAGTATAGGAGATTCAATTATGGATTCAAGCAGATTTCAGATTGTAGAGGACATGGCCGAAGTCAAGTCCGTGTATAAGGAGATTTTCGAGGGGAAGACCATCGGCACCGATGATGTCAGGATGGGCACTTTCTCGAACAGTGTTTGTGCGGCAAAGGTGGAGGGCAACGAGATTGTCTTCTCCCTGCCGTTCAATGGGCCAGTCGTGTTGCTTTGCGAGATTCTTAAGAAGCACAAGTACAACCGGAGCAACACCATCTTCTGTGAGTGTGACGTGAACGAGGACAACACGATCGTCACGGCTAAGTATTATACCAAGGAGTTTAAGATGTTTGATTTTTAGGGATTATGGATTTCAAGAACATTATCAAAGCCCATCTTGACAAGATGGCGCAGCAGGACTTTGCTTTTGCAGAGCGTTACAAGAGAGAAGACAAGTCTTTAGACAAGTGTATCAACTATATCACCTCTCAGGCCAAGAAGCAGGCCAAGAATGGTTGTGCAGCCATCGAGGATGCAGTCGTGTACGGTTGGGCTGTTCACTACTACCAAGAGGATGATATTAAGGTGGAGGAAGTGAAAGCCGCCAAGGTCGTTGCTCCAAAGACAGAGAAGCCCAAGGAGATTAAGCCCCTTAAGGCTCTTGTCAAGGACAAGAAAGACGAGAATAAGTGTGTTCAGTTGGATTTATTTGGAGGATTTTGATTATGGGTAATATAGATAAAATACTTGTCTATGGCGTACTGAATGATAGTCCCGACTATGTGCAGATAATTGGCAGGTGTGACATTAT
>JAFUFD010000116.1 GCA_017470055.1 Prevotella sp.
TGGATTTTCTTTTGGTCGGGATTACTGGACTCGAACCAGCGACCTCGCGCCCCCCAGACGTGTGCGCTACCAACTGCGCTAAATCCCGATCCTTAACAGGTGACTTCTCTCGAAATCGTTTGCAAAGGTACTGCTTTATTTCTGCATTTGCAAATTTTTAACTGACTTTTTTTGTAAATCAAGTAATTTGCACTACCTTTGTAACGTTATTAGATTAATAAGGTACACGAGAATATGCAATATACGATTACGGCTCCAAGCCATCTCCAACATACCGCAAAACTACCAGCATCGAAGAGTATCTCCAACAGAGCACTGGTCATCCACGCCCTGTCGGGAGGGAACATACTCCCCGAGAACCTCTCCAACTGCGACGATACGGAAGTGATCATAGCGGCACTGAAAGACAATCCCTACGAGATCAATATCAAGGCGGCTGGTACCGCCATGCGTTTTATGACGGCCTTCCTCGCCGTGAAGGACGGAGAGGAGCATGTGCTCACGGGAACGGAGCGCATGAAGCACCGCCCTATCGGTATCCTGGTCGACGCGCTGCGTTTCCTCGGCGCCGACATCGACTATGTGGGTGAGGAGGGATTCCCCCCACTCCGCATCCGAGGGAAGCAACTGGAGGGAGGACTGCTGGAGGTGCCTGGCAATATCAGTTCGCAATATATCTCGGCACTGCTGATGATCGGTCCCGCCCTGCATGACGGACTCACCCTCCGACTGACGGGCGACATCATCTCCCGTCCGTATATCGACCTGACGCTATGGACGATGCGTGAGTATGGCGCAGATGCGGAGTGGAGCGACTTCGAGACGATAGAGGTGCGCCCCAAGCCCTACCAGGAGCGTACCTACTATATCGAGAACGACTGGAGCGGTGCCTCCTACTGGTATGAGATGGTGGCATTGTCGAGAGACCCAGAGGCTACCGTGCGACTGGAGGGACTGATGGACGGCTCGAAGCAAGGCGACTCCTCGCTGCGCTACATCTTCAGTCTCCTGGGGGTGAAGAGCCAGTTTGCCTCCACCCAGCAGGGAGTGCCGACCACGGTCACCCTGCGCCGTTCAGGACGGTGTGTACCCCGACTGGAATACGATTTCGTCAACTCCCCTGACCTCGCACAGACCTTCGTCGTGACCTGCGCCCTGCTGAACGTCCCCTTCCATTTCCGTGGACTCTCCACCCTGAAGATCAAGGAGACCGACCGCATCGAGGCCCTCAAGACGGAGATGCGCCGACTCGGCTTTGTCGTCAGGGATGTCAATGACAGTGAACTGATCTGGGACGGTGAGCGATGCGAGCCAGACATGGAGCATGGCATCGACACCTATGAGGACCACCGCATGGCACTTGCCTTCGCCCCTGCCGCCTGCCAGACTGGTAGTCTGCGTATCAACAACCCGCAAGTCGTCACGAAGTCATATCCTAACTACTGGGACGACCTGACGAGTGCGGCGTTCACCATTCAACAATCATAGCCATGAGTTTCGCTCTGATAGTCATCGGATCACTCATCGCCCTCGGCATCATCGCCGCCCTGCTCTCAAGGGGTGGTGACGACGAGCCTATCGTACAGCAGGAGGGCGACTGTGGCTCATGTGGCAGCAGGGCGGAATGTAAACTTGCCGACTTGGTGGAGAAAGGCAAGAAAACGTGCGGAATACTGTTGTTGTTACTGGTGATGGTATCGTGCTCCACCAAGAAGAACACGGCGAACACCCGCTGGTGGCACTCGTTCAACGCCCGCTATAACACCTACTTCAACGGCTCGCAGGCTTTCATAGAAGGCAGTCTGGAGAAAGAGACGGGCAACCATGACGACCATACCCAGTTGATACCCCTCTATACCGTCGCCAACAAGAACAGCAAGACGCTTGGAAGCGGACAGTTCGACCGTGCCATTGAAAAATCGGAGAAGACCATCCGCCGCCATAGCATCAAGACACGTCCCACATGGGACAAGAGAAGGAGGAAAACACAGAAGGACATCGAGTGGCTGACCCGCAGGGAATACAACCCGTTCCTCTGGCACGCATGGCTGTTGCTGGGCAAGTCGCAATTCCAGAAAGGCGAGTTCGAGGAGGCTGCCGCCACCTTCGGCTATATGGCACGACTCTATCAGACACAGCCCGTCATCCTGGCAAGGGCTCGCGCATGGCAGGCAAAATGCTACGTAGAGATGGACTGGCTCTACGAGGCGGAAGACCTCATCACGAAACAGCGACGTGACTCCATCCCCTATCGTGCCAACGCCGACTGGGACTATACCCTTGCCGACTACCATATCCGCAGTGAGCACTGGGCGGAGGCTACCACCTACCTGCGTAAGGCTATCCGCCATGAGCGACGGAAGAAGCAACGGGCACGTATGTGGTTCCTCATGGGACAGATAGAGAACCTGCAAGGACACCGCCAACAGGCTTACGACGCCTATCGGCGAGTCATCAGGCTCAGTCCTCCCTACGAACTGGAGTTCAACGCCCGCATCGCCCAGAGCGAGGTGATGGCGACGATGGACGCCAAGAAGACCATCAGCAAACTCAGGCGCATGGCCGCCTCCGACAATAACAAGGACTATCTCGACCAAGTATACTATGCCATTGGTAATGTCTATCTCGCACAACGGGACACCGTCCGTGCCATCGCCGCCTATGAGAAGGGCAACAAGAAAGCGACACGAAGCGGTACGGAGAAGGGCGTGCTGTTGCTACAACTGGGCAACCTCTACTGGCAGCAAGAGAAATACAGTGATGCCCGCAGGTGCTATGGCGAGGCTATCGGACTGCTCGACCAAGACCGTCCCGGGTATAAGGAACTCTCCACACGCTCTAAGGTGCTCGACGAACTGGTACCCTATACAGACGCCATCCATCTGCAGGACTCCCTCCAGCAACTCGCCAACATGCCTGAGGCGGAGCGTAACAAGGCTATCGACCGGGTGATCGAGGAACTCATCAAGAAAGAGAAGGAGGAGAAACGTGCCCAGCAGGAGGCAGAGGCTGAGCGACAACAGCAACAGAACGGGGGCAATAACGCCACGCAACAGCAGACACCCCAACAACCTACGGCAACGAATCCTCAGAATGCCTTATGGTATTTCTATAACCCACAGGCTGTCAGCCAGGGCAAGCAACGCTTTGAGCAGCAGTGGGGACGTCGACCGAATGCCGACAACTGGCAACGCTCCAACCTCACCGTCGTCTCCAGCATAGACACCCCTGATAACCTTGAGGAATTTGACAGTCTGGAGAATGTGAATGATACCATTGCGGCAGAACAGGCTGACAGCGTCGTCGATGCCGCCAACGACCCCCATACCCGTGAGTACTACCTCGCGCAGATACCCTTCACGGAGGAGCAGAAGCAAGCCAGTGACGCCATCATCATGGAGTCGCTGCTGAAGGCGGGCATCATCCTGAAAGACAAACTCGACAACCTCACCCTCAGTCACCGCATGCTCCACCGACTGGTATACCAGTATCCCGAATACGAGCAGAACGACGAGGCATGGTATCACCTCTATCTCATCTACGCCCGCCAAGGCAGGTGGGACGAGGCGGAGGCGGCTCTCGCCCAGATGCGACAGCAGTATGCGGAGAGCCAGTGGACCATTCTCCTGACAGACCCCTACTATGCGGAGAACCAACGCTTCGGGCAACATATCGAGGACTCGCTATATGCCGCCACATACAATGCCTTCCGTGAGGAGCGCTACCAAGAGGTGACAACCAATGTCATGCTCTCCGCACAACGCTTCCCCACAGGACAGAACCGTGCCAAGTTCCTGTTTATCGAGGGACTGAGTTTCCTCAACAACCAAAGGGCTGACAGTTGTGTGGCACGGATGCGCCAGATCGTGGAGCAATATCCTGAGAGCGAGGTCAGCGACATGGCAGGACAGATTGTCAAGGGAGTGCAGCAAGGCAGACGACTGCAGGGTAGCAGGATGACGGCAGACGACATCTGGCGGCAACGCCAGAACCTGGAGCATCCAGGCGACTCCACCGCTATCGACACGCTGAGCACGGTCAGGGACACCCGCTACACCTTCATCCTCGCCTACTCGCCAGACAGCGTCGACCAGAACCAACTGCTGTACGACATCGCGAGATACAACTTCACCAGTTACCTCGTGCGTAACTTTGACATCAGTGTCGACACGGACGGACCTATCAGCAGGATGATGGTCAGCGGATTCCGCAGTTATGACGAGGCACTGCAGTATGTCCACCAACTCACCGCTAACCTGCAAATGAGTCAGCGACTGGCAGGATGCCGCCGTATCATCATCAGCGACGAGAACCTGCCCCTGCTGGGCACAGTCTTCAGTTACGACGACTACGACATCTTCTTCCAGGAGGAACTGGCGCCAGTGCCTATCCCAGAACAGCCACTGCTGACACAGCCAGACACCATCGTGGAGGAGCCAGAGGAAGAGGAGGACACACCGCCACAGAATCAACAACAGGATGATGACGACTTGTTCCCTAACGGAATGCCACAGAATACGGAGACCATCGACTTCGACGACGACTTCTATTACTAAGATTAAAGATTAAACATTAAAATAACATAGATGACGAACGGACTATTACTATGGGCAGATGATGAGATGGAACTGCTCCGCCCGCATCTCCTCTTCCTTGAGAAGAAAGGATATGAGGTGGTGACTGTCACCAATGGTATTGACGCTATAGAGGAATGCCGACAGCGCACCTTCGACCTGGTATTGCTTGACGAGATGATGCCTGGACTGACGGGTATAGAGACCCTGCAGCGCATCAAGGAACTGCAACCTACCGTTCCTGTCGTCATGGTGACGAAGAGCGAGGAGGAGGATATCATGAACCAGGCGGTGGGACAGAATATCGCCGACTATCTCATCAAACCAGTCAACCCCAACCAAATCCTGTTGACACTCAAGAAACTCATCCATAAGCGGGAGATCGTTGCCGAGGTGACACAGACCGCTTACCAGCAACAGTTCCAGCAACTCAGTATGCAGATGATGGACTGCAAGACGTGGGATGACTGGGCAGAGATGTATCGCCAACTTGTCAGATGGGAACTGCAACTGTCAGTCACCGATTCCGCCATGGGTGACATGCTGCGCATGCAGAAAGAGGAGGCGAACATCGGCTTCGCCAAATTCGTGAAGAAGAACTATATGGGCTGGCTGGAGAAGAGGGAGACGATGATGAGTCCCGACATCTTCAAACAGAAAATTTTCCCCACCCTCTCCGAGGGTAAGAAGGTGTTCCTCATCGTGCTCGACAACTTCCGCTACGACCAATGGAAGACGATAGAGACGGAACTTGCCGACTTTGAGATTGACGAGCAACTCTATTGTAGCATCCTGCCTACGGCGACACAATATGCCCGCAACGCCATCTTCTCAGGACTGATGCCCGACCAGATTGCCCGTATGTTCCCCGACCTCTGGGTCGACGAGGACGAGGAGCAGGGAAAGAACCTCAACGAGGCACCCCTCATCCAGACACAGATAGAGCGGTACAGGCGACACGACACCTTCTCCTACCATAAAATCAACACGACAGACGACGCAGAGCATTATATGAGCCAGTTTGCCTCCTTGGAGAAAAACGACCTGAACGTGCTGGTGGTCAACTTCATCGACATGCTCTCACATGCCAGGACAGAGTCGAAGATGGTGCGTGAACTCGCCCATGACGAGGCTGCCTACCGCTCCCTGACCCTCTCGTGGTTCCGCCACTCCATCATGTCACAACTGCTACGCCAGTTGGCGCAGACGGACTATCAGGTGATCATCACGACAGACCACGGCTCTATCCGTACCACCTCACCAGTGAAGATCATCGGTGACAGGAACACCAATACCAACCTGCGATACAAACTGGGTAAGAACCTTGCCTACGACAATAAAGACCTTTTCGTCATCAAGGAGCCGCACAAGGCTTTCCTGCCCTCGCCCAATATCTCCACCAGTTATGTGTTTGCCACAGGCAACCAGTTCTTCGCCTATCCAAATAATTATAACTATTATGTCACCTACTATCGGAACACCTTCCAGCATGGAGGTATCTCGATGGAGGAGATGATTATACCCATTATCACACTCAAAGGAAAAAACAGATAATTATGGAAATCAGCATCAAGAGTATAGACACCATCCGAGAGGCGGCACGTGAGTTCATCAGTCATATCGGGGAGGCACGTGTCTTCGCCTTCTACGGCAAGATGGGAGCAGGGAAGACCACTTTCGTCAAGGCTATCTGTGAGGAGTTAGGCAGTACGGATGTCATCACCAGTCCCACCTTCGCCATTGTCAATGAATATACGGCTAAGCAATCACCCATCTACCACTTCGACTTCTATCGCATCAAGAAACTGGAAGAGGTCTATGACATGGGGTATGAGGAGTATTTCTACAGCGGCGCGCTGTGTCTGATAGAATGGCCCGAACTCATCGAGGATATTCTGCCCGACGATGCCGTGCGTGTCACAATCGAGGAACAGCCAGACGGGAGCCGTCTGGTGAGATATTAAAAAAAGAGATCTGCTTTCCACAGACCTCATTCTTTTTACAACAACGCGTCGAACTTCTCTTGGATCTTCGCTTTTGGCTGGGCTCCCACCATCTTGTCGACCAGTTGACCACCCTTAAAGAACAGGATGGTAGGGATGTTGCGGATGCCGAACTCTGCGGCAAGTTCCTCATTCTCCTCCACGTCGCACTTACCTACGGCAATACGACCGTCATACTGCTCAGCAAGTTCTGCGATGATAGGACCTACCATGCGGCATGGTCCACACCATGTTGCCCAGAAATCAACTACTAATGGCTGTGCGCCATTCTTCAGGCTCTCAAAATTCTCGGATGTGATTGTTACTTCCATTGTCTAATTCGTTTTTAATATTATAAATAATGTTCTATTGTCTCCTCTGCAAAAAGCATGCCATGTTTTTAGTTTATCTTATAGTCCAGTGCTGGCGTATGCTCGATGAAGTTCACCAACGTGCTCTTTACATCCACAAACTTAGAGGTGCTGCGCAAGAGTACGTGGTGCTTTCCCGTACTGTCGACTAACTGGAAATACAACTTCGTGGTGCCAGGATTCTCGTCGACGAGTTCCCCTAACTCTGTCACCACTTGCTCGTCCAACAAGTCGGCTGTCAAGGTGATGGTGATACGGTCAATAGACTTCGCCTTGACCTCTTGGAGATACTCCACATTCTGCACTTTCAGTTCTTTCTGGTCACTGTACTGGAAGCGAGGCTGCATCTTTGCCGTCACATAGACAGCAGAGCCGATGGCGAACATACCGCTGCGCTCGCCCCAGTCCTTACCAAAGAGCGCCAACTCGCCAGAGCCCTCGAAGTCCTCGATGGTAACGAAGCCACAAGGCTCTCCCCGCTTGGTGAACTTCTGCCGCACATCAGTCACGATACCACCGAATATGACATCCTCCCTGTCAGTCAACTGCTGGGTATCTGACAATTCGGCACAATGGGTGTTGCAAAGGTTATCCAAGACAATACGATATTCGTCCAGCGGATGGGCAGACAGATAGATGCCCACCAGGTCACGCTCACGGTTCAGACGCTCGATATCACTCCACGTCCTACCCTTGGGGATTACTGGCGTGGCAATGTCCACCTCATTCTCACCACCGAAGAGGGAGTTACGCATCTGCTGCTGCTCCATCTGATACATCTGTCCATAGCGTACCAATGTGTCAAGGAACATCTCCCCCTTATTGTTCTCCGCAAAGAAATCCTCTCGGGCAATACCAAAACTATCGAAGCCACCACTCAAGGCGAGGCTCTCGAAAGCCTTGCGATTGACATTAGAGAAATTGACACGTTGGGCAAAGTCGAAGATACTCTTGTAAGGACCGTTCTTCTCACGCTCCCCGATAATCGCCTCTGCCACGGCGTCACCCATGCCCTTGATGGCGGCAAGTCCGAAACGGATCTCTCCCTTCTTGTTGACACCAAACTTCAGATAACTCTCGTTAACATCAGGACCCAGGGTGGCGATACCCATCGCCTTACACTCATCCATCAGTTTCGTGATCTCTGTGATCTGGTCACGGCGACGACTCATAATAGCCGCCATGAACTCGGCAGGATAGTTCGCCTTGAGATAGGCCGTCTGGAAGGCTACCCATGAGTAACAGGCGGCATGCGACTTGTTGAAGGCGTAAGAGGCGAAAGCCTCCCAGTCGCCCCATATCTTCTCCAGCACCTTCGGGTCGTGTCCGTTTTTCTTACCACCCTCGATAAACTTGGGTTTCATGGCGTCAACGATGTCTTTTTTCTTCTTACCCATCGCTTTACGGAGGGCATCACTCTCACCACGGGTGAAGTCGGCGAGGAGACGTGACAGCAACATCACCTGCTCCTGATAGACCGTAATACCATAAGTGTCCTTTAGGTATTTCTCCATGACGGGAATATCGTAGGTGATAGGCTCCTCCCCACGCTTGCGCTTGATAAACTGGGGGATATAGCCCATAGGTCCCGGGCGATAGAGGGCGTTCATCGCTATCAAGTCCTCGAAGACGGTAGGTTTCAGTTCACGCAGGTATTTCTGCATACCGCTCGACTCAAACTGGAACGTGCCGATGGTACGCCCCTGCTGATAGAGTTCGTAGGTCTTGGGGTCGTCAATAGGAATATTGTCAAGATCAATAT
>JAFUFD010000117.1 GCA_017470055.1 Prevotella sp.
GAAATTGAAAGCAAAGTAAAGGCTATTATCGTAGACAAACTTGGTGTTGACGAAGCAGAAGTAAAGCCAGAGGCAAGTTTCACTAACGATCTTGGTGCAGATTCACTGGACACCGTTGAACTCATCATGGAGTTCGAGAAGGAGTTCGGAATCTCTATTCCCGATGACAAGGCTGAGAAGATCGGTACCGTTGGTGATGCTATCGCATACATCGAGGAGAACGCAAAATAATATTTGTTAGAATTGAAGAATTGAAGGTTTGAAAAATTGAAGTTCTGGCTTCATGCTATTTTTCTTCAATTCTTCAATCCTTCATTTTTTATTTATTAAATCATGGAATTAAAAAGAGTAGTAGTAACTGGGCTGGGTGCCGTTACACCACTTGGCAATAATCCTGAGGAGACTTGGGAGAATATGTTGGCTGGTAAGAGTGGCGCAGCCCCCATTACCCTTTTCGACGCTTCTAAGTTCAAGACGCAGTTTGCCTGTGAGGTCAAGAACTTGAATGTGAACGATTATATCGACCGCAAGGAAGCCCGTAAGATGGACCGTTATACCCAACTTGCCATCATTGCTGCCAAACAGGCAGTAGAGGATAGTGCTATGGATCTGGAGGCAGAGAACAAAGACCGTATTGGTGTTGTCTTTGGTGTCGGTATTGGTGGTATCAAGACTTTCGAGGAGGAGGTGACTTACTATGGTTCTCATCGTGAGGACGGACCAAAGTTCAATCCCTTCTTCATTCCTAAGATGATCGCAGACATCGCCGCAGGTCAGATCTCTATTATGTATGGCTTCCATGGTCCTAACTACATTACCGCTTCCGCTTGTGCTTCTTCATCCAACGCATTGGCAGACGCTTTCAACCTGATTCGTCTGGGTAAGGCTAACGTCATTGTCGCTGGTGGTGCTGAGGCTGCTATCTGCGAGACGGGTGTAGGTGGTTTCAATGCAATGCATGCCCTGTCAACCCGTAATGACGAGCCAGAGAAGGCAAGCCGTCCATTCAGTGCCAGCCGTGACGGTTTCATCATGGGTGAGGGTGCCGGTTGCTTGATTCTTGAGGAACTGGAGCATGCCAAGGCTCGTGGTGCGAAGATTTATGGTGAGATGGTTGGTGCTGGTATGAGTGCTGATGCCCATCACATCACCGCTTCCCATCCAGAGGGACTGGGTGCTAAACTCGTGATGCAGAATGCTTTGGAGGATGCTGGTATGAAACCAGAGGATATTGATTACATCAATGTTCACGGCACTTCTACCCACGTAGGTGATATTTCTGAGGCTAAGGCAATCAAGGAGGTCTTTGGTGAAGCAGCCTATAAGTTGAATATTTCTTCTACCAAGTCCATGACAGGTCACCTGCTGGGTGCCGCTGGTGCGGTAGAGGCGATGGCAACGTTGCTTGCCGTTAAGAACGACATCGTTCCTCCCACGATCAACCATGAGGAGGACGATAAGGATGAGGAGATTGACTATAACTTGAACTTCACCTTTAACAAGGCACAGAAGCGCGAGGTTCGCGCAGGACTCTCCAATACCTTTGGTTTTGGTGGTCACAATGCCTGTGTAGTATTCAAGAAGTATGCTGAATAACTCTAATTTTATAGATAGAATAAGGCTCCCTTTCCGCAAGGAGAAGGAGCTTTATTCTTCTTTATATCAGGTTCTTGGATTCTATCCCCGTAACATTGACCTCTACAAGCAGGCGTTGATGCACAAAAGTGTCAAGAAACGAAACGAGAAGGGTCGTCCTTTGAATAACGAACGACTGGAGTTTCTGGGGGATGCTATTCTGGATGCCGTAGTGGGAGATATTGTATTCCGTCATTTCGAGGGTAAGCGTGAGGGTTTCCTGACGAATGCCCGTTCCAAACTTGTACAGCGTGAGACATTGGGAAAACTCGCCAAGGAGATGGGTATTACTGACATGATTGTCCGCAACAGTCAGGCTACATCGCACAACAGTTATCTGGGTGGCAATGCCTTCGAGGCATTAGTCGGTGCGATCTATCTTGACCGCGGATATGGTGCCTGTATGAAGTTCATGGAGAAGCGTATCCTTAAACAGTTGATCAATATTGATAAGGTTGCTTATAAGGAAGTCAACTTCAAGTCAAAACTCTTGGAGTGGAGCCAGAAAAACCGTGTTAACCTTGAGTTCCGGCAGTTAGAGCAGTCTGTGGACGAGCATAACAGTCCCGTCTTCGTCTACCAGATATTCTTGGAAGGTGTGGAAGGCTGTTCTGGCAAGGGATACTCAAAGAAAGAGAGTCAGCAGCATGCTTGTAAGGATACACTCCAGCGTCTTCGTCGTGAGCCCCAGTTCATTGATGCTATTTTCTCGGCAAAGACTAACCGTACCAAGATGGAGGAGGAGCCAGTCAGTGTTCCAGAGGATTTTGAGTCAAAGCCGATAGAGGAGCAGCCAGTAGCAGATGTCCCTGCACCTGCAGCGTTATTGGCAGATGAGTTCTCCCTTGACGACATCACTGCGAATCCACGGGAGAAGACCCGTGAGGAGATTATTGCAGAGGCAGAGGCAGCCGCTTTTGCCAAGGCATAATAAAGGAAAGGTTCTAAGATGAGTATAACAAGTTTAGTTAGATATATTTTCGAGCCTCGTATGAGGGCATTGGAGAAACATCAGACCCAAGGCGAGTTGTTGCAGCGCAGGGTATTGAGCCATCTCTTGCAGTCGGCAAAGGACACGGAATACGGACGTAAGTTCGCGTTCTCTGCTATGAAAGGGTATGATGACTTTATCAAGCATTGTCCTGTGAATACTTATGAGGAACTGAAAGAGCAGATTGACCGTATGCGCCATGGAGAGCAGAATGTGCTCTGGAAAGGACGTGTACAATGGTATGCCAAATCCTCCGGAACAACCAATGACAAGTCGAAGTTTATCCCTGTCAGTCCTGAGGGCTTGCAGAAAATCCACTATGCAGGAGGTTTCGACTCGGTAGCACTCTATCTGAGGAATAACCCTAAGTCACGCCTGTTTGATGGTCGTGCCCTGATACTCGGTGGCAGTCATGCTCCTAACTATAACCTGCCAGGTTCACTGGTGGGCGACCTTAGTGCTATTCTGATAGAGAATATCAATCCGCTTGCCAATCTTGTACGAGTACCCAAGAAAGAGACCGCTTTGTTACAGGACTTTGAGATTAAGCGTGAGCGTATTGCCCGTGAGGCGATGAACAAGAACGTGACGAATATCTCTGGTGTTCCCTCATGGATGTTGTCGGTGCTGAACTGTATGATGGAGATAACAGGGAAGACCCATCTGGAGGAGGTATGGCCTCATCTGGAGGTGTTCTTTCATGGCGGTGTCGCCTTTACTCCCTATCGCAAACAATATGAGCAACTGATTACCTCTCCCAATATGCATTATATGGAGACCTATAATGCCTCAGAGGGATTCTTTGGATTACAGGACGACCCTGCCGATAAGTCAATGCTGTTGATGCTCGACTATGGGGTGTTCTATGAGTTTGAGGAGTTGTCTAGTAGTTCTAGTGAAACTAGTGATTCTAATAATTCTAGGATTGTGCCATTATGGGGAGTGGAGAAAGACAAGAACTATGCCATGCTGATATCCACGTCATGTGGACTCTGGCGTTACAAGATAGGTGATACTATCCGCTTCACATCCACCAATCCTTATAAGTTTGTCATCACAGGACGGACGAAGAGTTTTATCAATGCCTTTGGTGAAGAACTCATTGTGGATAATGCGGAGCAAGGACTTGCCTATGCGTGTCAGCAGACAGGAGCAGAGGTATTGGAATATACGGCGGCACCAGTCTTTATGGATGCCAATGCGAAATGCCGTCATCAGTGGCTTATCGAGTTCTCAAAATCCCCACAGGACTTACAGCAGTTTGCCCATCTGCTCGACCAGAAGTTGCAGGAGGTGAACAGCGACTATGAGGCTAAGCGCTATAAGAACATCACGTTACAGCCTTTGGAATTGATAGAGGCACGGACAGGACTGTTTAACGACTGGTTGAAGTTACGGGGCAAGTTGGGAGGACAGCATAAGGTACCCCGACTCAGTAACTCACGTGAGCATATAGACCAATTACTGAAACTGAACGCATGAAGAAACTCCTCTACATAGTATGCTTGGTATGTGCTATCGTCAGTTGTGCCCGTATGGGACAGCCTGACGGCGGATGGTATGATGATGACCCGCCACGCATCATAGGTTCTACGCCGGCAGATGGAGCGACAGGTGTTACCACCCAGAAAATCACCATCCAGTTTGATGAGTATATCAAAATGACTAATGCCACGGAGAAGGTCATCGTGTCCCCTCCCCAGTTGGAGATGCCCGAGATCAAGGAGGCAGGAAAGAAAATTGTAGTGGAGTTGAAGGACTCGTTGAAGCCGAATACGACCTATACGATAGACTTTAGTGATGCTATTACGGATAATAACGAGGGTAATCCTTTGGGTAACTATACCTTCACGTTCTCCACAGGAGAGCAGATAGACACATTTGAGGTCGCAGGTAATGTGTTGGATGCCTCTAACTTAGAGCCAGTGAAGGGAATACAGGTAGGTCTGTATGACGACCTGAGTGATAGTGCCTTCAAGACCAAGCCCTTGTTGCGTGTGTCGCGTACTGACGGACGAGGTCGTTTTGTCATCAAGGGCGTAGCCCCTGGCGAGTACCGTGTATTTGCCTTACAGGATGCTGATGGTAACTATGTGTTCAACCAGAAGAGTGAGATGATTGCTTTCTCCCACCAGACCTATCGGCCCTCGTCAAAGCCTGATATCCGACAGGACACCATCTGGAAGGACACCCTGCATATTGACAATATTATACAGGTACCCTATATTCATTATTACCCAGACGATATCGTATTGCTTGCCTTTCAGGAGGTACAGACGGACCGTTACTTATTGAAACAGCCAGAGCGTACCGAGCCGAACCGCTTTACCCTCTACTTCAGTTATGGTAATCCTGAACTCCCTGTTATCAAAGGTCTGAATTTTGACGAGCAGGATGCCTTTCTATTAGAGGCAAGTGCGAAGAAGGACACACTGACTTATTGGTTGCGTGACACGATGCTCGTCAATCAGGACACGTTGCAGATGGAGTTAAGTTATCTGATGACAGACTCTGCAGGACTGCTCTATACTCAGGTGGATACCGTTGACGTTCTTGCCAAGACGACTTATGAGAAACGCATGAAGGATCGCAAGAAAGCCATAGAGGACTGGGAGAAAAAGCAAGAGAAGTTAAAGAAACGTGGGGAGGATTATGATAGTATCATGCCGCCAGAGCCTCTGAAGGTAAAATACAATGTGAAGCAACAGATGGACCCCGATTATGTCGCTACGTTTGAGATGCCCACGCCTTTGGCAAGGTGTGACACCTCGGCAATCCACCTTTATACGAAGATAGACACATTATGGTATAACACCCCTTATGAGTTCCGTCGGAAGGACTCCACCTTACGAACCTATGAGTTTATCGCCGAGTGGCAACCAGATACGGAATATAGTCTGGAAGTCGACTCTGCCGCTTTCGTGGATATCTATGGTTTTGCCTCTGATTCCTATAAACAAGGTATTAAGGTACATTCGATGGATGATTATGCCACATTGTTGATGCAACTGAATGGTATTAATGACACGACAGTTATCGTAGAGTTGTTGGATAAGGGCGACAAGGCGCTGAAACAGGTAAGGGCGGAGAATGGTAATGTCGAGTTCTTCTATCTGGCTCCAGGAACCTATTATCTCCGTGCTTTCGTTGACAGGAACGGGAACGGGAAGTGGGACACAGGTTGTTACGATGACGACTTGCAGGCAGAGGAGGTATATTACTATCCCCAGGCAATAGAATGTAAGGCGAAGTTTGATGTCACCCTTCCTTGGAGCCTGAAAGGTACGCCGCTGCCCCGTCAGAAGCCGGGAGTCATTACGAAACAGAAGCCAGACAAGGAACAGCAGAAACTCCGTAACCGTAACGCGGAGCGTGCCCGTCAGTTGGGTATAGAATATGTTAAGAAAGAAACCGTTAAATAGAAAAGAATGATGAAACGACTGTTATTGATAATCATCGCATCATGTGGTATGATGGCTGCTCATGCACAGTGTGGCATCGAGAACACAGCATTTAAGTCAGGAGAGTTCTTGTCTTATGACCTCTATTTCAATTGGAAGTTCGTATGGATGAAGGTGGGTACTGCCTCTATGTCTACTGTCCAATCGACACGCAACGGCAAACCTGCATACCGCAGTAGTCTGATAACCCGTGGTAATAGCAAACTCGACAACTATTTCGTGATGCGCGACACCCTGTTATGCTACACGAACATGGATTTGTCACCCCTCTATTTCCGTAAGGGTGCCCGTGAGGGAAAGCGCTATTATGTGGATGAGTTATGGTACACTTATCCGAATAATAACTGCCACCTCCGTATGCATCGTATCGACCATGACGGGGAGGTACATTGGAAGGATGCGGAGTACAAGGACTGCATCTACGATATGATGAGTATCTTCCTGCGTGCCCGTAATTTCGATGCCTCTAAGTTAAAGGTGGGCGAGAATATCCCCATGCCTATCAGTGATGCCCGCAACCTGTCGAACTCCTGGTTGAAATACACGGGTAAGACAACCTTGAAGATGAAGAACAGTTCTACCAAATATCGTTGTCTCACCTTCTCCTTTATCGAGCGTGAGGATGGTAAGAACCATGAGTTGATCCGTTTCTTCGTCACAGATGATGCGAACCACCTGCCTGTACGTCTTGACCTCTTCCTCTCTTTCGGATCGGCAAAATGTTATCTCACAGGCTTTAAGGGCTTGCGTAATGAAATGACATCAAAGGTGCAATAGACTAATCGGGAGCCTGTGCGTTGACACATCGCAGGTTACGTGCCAACTGCTCCGTAGAACTGGCTCCCACAAGGACGGAAGTCACCCCTTGCTGTTTTAAGATCCAGGCGAGTGCCATCTCTGCGAGGCTCTCGCCTTTCTTTTGTGCCTCCTCGTTCCATTGGCGTAGTTGCCGTAACAGTTCCGGGGTCAGCATCTCCTCTTTGAGGAACGTGCCCTTCGCCATACGGGAGTCTTGTGGGATACCGTTCAGGTAACGGTCTGTCAACATACCTTGGGCAAGGGGTGAGAAAGCGATGAAACCGACTCCTGACTCATGACATAGTTGCAGGATACCCTCGTCGATAGGTGCCTGGTGCAGCATGTTCAGTTTACCTTGGTAGATCAGCAGGGGGGTGTCATGCCGCTTCAGATATTCTATACCATAGCGAAGGGGCTCCAAGGGCCAGTTGGAGATACCTACATAGAGTGCCTTGCCTGCTCGTACGACATCCACCAACGCCTGCAGGGTCTCCTCCAAAGGCGTATTGGGGTCGTAGCGATGACTATAGAACAGGTCGACATAATCTAAGTGCATGCGCTTCAGACTCTGGTCTAACGACGATATCAGGTATTTACGGGAGCCCCAGTCTCCATAGGGACCATCCCACATCCCATAGCCTGCCTTGGTGGAGATAAAGAGTTCGTCACGATAGGGTCGGAAATCGTCGTCCATCACATGTCCGAACGTTTCCTCTGCCGAGCCGGGAGCAGGTCCGTAATTATTAGCGAGGTCGATATGGGTCACACCATGGTCGAAGGCATAGCGCAGGATGGCACGGCTCCGCTCATAGGGGTCCACACTCCCGAAGTTATGCCACATACCTAATGACACCTTAGGTAATAACACACCAGAGCGTCCGCAACGCTCATACTGCATCCCGTTCTCATAACGACTTGCGTCGGCTAAATATTTCTCCATCTTCTTATAGTTTTTGGTTCCTGGGTACAAAGGTACGATTAAGTGAGCAAAATGCCAAATTTATTTGAGCATTTTCGAACGTGAGTACCTTCGACCGAAGGTCAAAGAACGATTAAGTGAGCA
>JAFUFD010000118.1 GCA_017470055.1 Prevotella sp.
AAGAAATGTTGTATTTTTGCAATGACGAAGAACAGGTATCAGTTATGGAGTCATGTACTGGGCGAAAGTGGATCACTGAGAACCGTCCCAAATTTCCACGAACAATTATTCCACACTTGCCCTGCAAGCCGGAATCGGCACTGAGAGTTCGGAATTTGTCCAGACGTTCAACAACTATCGAAGACATCTATTGGGATGTCTTACAATATCGCAGAGGAGTAGCCTCTACGCCTTACCGTAATCTATTGTCCTGTTGACTGACGATATTCCAAGAGTTTGTTCTGTAAGTCAGCATAAGCATCTGTATGTTTGTCGCATGCCTGCTGGTAGAGGAGTTGGGCTTCAAGCAGGTCGGACATCTTGCAGGTACCTGCACGGTAATAGTCACGGTGGATCCGCAGGTTCTCCTCAGCCTGCTCAATACTGCGCTGGGCGATGACAAGTTGTTGTTGAGCCTCTGTCACGTCATTCCATGCCTTCTGCATACGGATGACCAGTAACTGAGCATTGTCGTCACGTTGTTCCAGTGCTTGTTGGTAGGCAATCTTCTTACGCTTGATGGCATGGGAGCCTCCCCACCAGTCGGAGATGGGGACATTGACCGTGGCGAAGAGCATACCAAAGGTATGGTTGTTATCAAGAAGGTTATGGTAGTTGTAGCCAGCACCGACAGCGACGGTGGGGAGGTTCTTGCCGATTTCCAACTTATGTTGCAGGTTAGCAGCCTCGACTTGTTTGCCCAACAACTGGTATTCTGGTGTTGTCTGCAACGCCTGCCGATGGTCTTGGTGCAACGCTGTCACTGGCACTGCCTCTGTATCAGAGCGCAGCACAAAGGCGGTATCACGCAATCCACAATATTGAGCCATCAGTAGTCTCACCACACTGATGCCGTTTTGCAGTCTCAGTTTCTGACTCTCGACATCGTTCTGACGCAACTCGACCTGCAACAGGTCGTTTCGCAAGGCAAGACCAGCACGTACAGCGACATCAACGTCCTTATGGATATCGCCCAGCAACGACTCGACGGCATTGACGGTTTTCATTTTCTCCTGCAAAGACACCATTTGCCAGTAGTATTGCTCTGCGGTCTTCTCCACCTCGTTCTCTGAAAGTTGTAACTGCAGACGGCTGACCTCCTCACCGACCTTGGCAAGTTTGTTACCATTGATAATCTGTCCTCCTGCAAAGACGGGTTGTGTGGCAGAAACTCCTGCAATAGTGCCGTTTTTCAACATAGAAACACTCATGCCCATGATATCCGTCTCCGCCATTCCTTTATTAGCATTGAACCACAAGCCCGTACCGCTGATGTTCGGGAAGTATTTCGTAAACGCCTCCTTCCGTTGCTGACTTGCCGCCTCCACACTTTGGCGTGCCGAACGGACAGCGATGTTGTTATGACGTGCCGAGTCGAGTATCTGCTCCAAGGTATATGCCCTTTGTGCTACCACAATGTCGTAGCATACAGTGTAAAGGGCAATGATTGCTATGATCTTTTTCATCTTAACTCTTAATTCTTAATTCTAAACTCTAAACTCACTTAGTAGATACTTTCCAATAAATGACGGGAAGCATGGTGACTACCAAGATGAGGGAACCGATACCACCAGCGAAGATGGTGACACCCACAGGCATCCAGAACGAAGACTGGGCGATAATCATTGGTACCACACCGACGGCTGTTGTCGCTGTGGTGAGGAAGATGGGTACCATGCGGCGTTTTCCCGCATCGTATGCCGCCCTCCTGACAGCCTCGTTATAAGCCTTGCGGTCGACCGTCCAGTCCCCATGCTCAGCAATATAATGTTTGATAAGGTCGATGGCATGTTCAAAGATGAGAATCTCGTTACGCATGATCATACCCATCAGGGTAATCAACCCGAAGATAGAGGTCAGCCCCAATGCACGGTTCATCACTCCTAATCCAATCATGGCACCAGGTATCATCAGTGCCAGTGCCGCCATGCAGACCATTGTGATACCGTATTTCTTGAAATTAAAGAGCAGGAAGAAGAACACGATGATCATAGCGATGCTGATGCCAGCAAAGATCTGCGGCAGAGCTTCGTCACCGTATTCTATCTCACCACCCACCTCGGTACGCACACCTTGCGGCAACAGAATCTCGTCTTGCATCATCTGGGCTATACGCCTCTCTACAGGACTGGTATAAATCCCTTGTGCGAACTGTGCCGTTACAGTGATACAACGCTCACCGCAACGATGCATGATACGGCTCTCCGACCACAGTGGCGCTACCCGAGCCACCTGACGTAACGGCACGGTGCTGTTGGTGGTGTTAATCCCTCCTGAGAGCATGGTGAGGGGATTTGCCAACCCTAAGTTTTGGATATCAGAATAGGTCATGTCGCTGTTATCCTTCACCACAATAGGCAGTTCATAGTCATTTTCCCAAATCTGCCCGATGCGTAAGTCGCTAGATGTGGCACTTAGAGCCAAAGAGGCAGTAGTGCGGGTGATGCCCAACTGCATGGAGGCTACAGGATCGAGTTTAACATTGATCATCGGATAAGGTTGCATGAAGTCGGTATGCACCCACTCCAGTTCAGGCATCTGGCGCATCCGTTCCATCAATCTCTCAGCAGCCACATGCAGCGAGTCGAGGTTATCGCCATAGAAGCGATATTCCAGTTCGGGCACCTTCATGTAGTCGAGCCGTTTGAACTTGACATAGGCATTAGGAAAAGCCTCGCTCAGGCGCGGCTGGTATTCGGCAAGCAGTTGCAGCGTGGCTTTATCTGACGTTGTATTAACAATAAACTGCGCGAAATTCTTGCCTGCCATCTGTGGGGCGTAGGCATCCATGAAGCGAGGCGATGAGCAACCCATGAAACTCGTGATGCCCGTCACACGCTCGTCAGGACGAAGCACCTGATATACGGAGTCAGCCACAGCCTCAGTTTCCGCCATGCCTTTGCCGTCGGGCAGGAATATTTCTACCGCAAACTGGTCGCGGTCAGCGTATGGGAACAGGCGCACCTTCAGTGAAGGTATGATCAGCAGCGAGAGTAGGATGATGCCGACGCCACCACCAATCGTCATCCACGGATGTTGGAATGTCCAATCGAGTACCTTGTCGTAGGTGCGCTGCACCCATCTGGTAATGGCGTTCCCGCCCGTCGTCACTTTGTCTGGCTTGATGATACGAACCTCCAAGAAGGGTATCACAGTGACCGCAAGGAAGAGCGACACCATCAGATTGATGGTGATAGTCCAGGGGAAGTCCTGCAAAGCATCGAGGAACATTCCCGTAAAGGTTAGCAGGAAAGGATAGAAAATGGCACAGATACATATCGTGGCAAGCATCATCGGCATGAAATACTGACGAGCACTCTCCATAGCAGCATCATGAGGCTTGTAACCCTTACCGAGATATTCTAAATAGCCGTCGATGACCACGATGCTGTTATCGACGATCATTCCCAACACCACTATCAGGGCTGCCAACGTAATGATGTTCAATTCGATGCTTGCCATATACATAATGGCTACTGAGATAAACGTACTCAGCGGAACTGTGATGGCAGCAACCATGGCTGAACGGATAGGGAAAAGCACCATCATCACCAGAATGATGATGACCATAGAGATGAGGAGGTCGCGCAGGAAGGAACTGACACTCATAGCCACTACCTTCGGTTTGTCGGCTATGCGGGTGATGGTGACATCGTCAGGCAGTTTTTCCTTGCGGAACTGCTGCAGCACCTTGTCTACTTCCTCACCGTAGATGACGACATTGTTGCCCTCAGTCATCTCCATCGACAGCAGCACACAGGGGTGTCCGTCCTGTTCGATACGGCTGGCATTGGTATCGTACTCTCGAACAACACGTGCCACATCGCGCACACGTGCTGTCTTGCCCGTTGACGGGTCACTGAAGATAATCTGATTGGCTATCTCCTCTTCGCTGTTCTCTGTATTCTCGATATGAACGGGTATCTGCTGGTCGTCGTCACTGATGGCACCGCTCATCGTGGTGATGCCCTGTGCCTGCAAACGGGAGAACAGAAGTTGCTGCCCAATACCGTATGCCTGCAAACGCTGGCGGTCGACATAGAGTGATATCTGTTCCTTCTGCTCACCCAACATCTTCACATTGGCAACAGAGGGAATCCGGCGGAGACGGTCGCTGAGGTCATCACTATACTGTCGCAACTCCCGATAACTGCGCTCACCACTCTCAATGGCAATCAATAAGGCGGAGGTATTGCCGAAGTCGTCATTAACAACAATTGCCAGTACACCAGTAGGCAACTGCGACTTGAAACTATTCAGTCCATGTTTGATTTTCGACCATACCTCGTCTTTGTTGTTCACGTCGTCGTTCAGTTCCACCATAGCAATACACATGCCGTTCTGCGAAGTAGTGGTGGTCTTGGCACGATTTACCTCACCAAAGGTGAAGAGATAACGCTCCAACGGACGAGCCACCTGTTGCTCCACCTCCTCTGTCGAGGCACCCGGATAGACAGCAACGACCACCCCCTGACGGATAGTGGCATGAGGAAACTCGTCCTTCGGCATCACATACATACCATAGATACCCATCACAAAGAGTATCAGGACAATCAGCAGGGTGATGCTATAATGCTCTAAAGGCCATCTGAGCCATGACATCTTCTCTTTCATAACTATAAACTATGAACTTTGAACTATGAACTAAAACACAACCCTTGTTCCCTCGCTCAGTTTCTGGTAGCCCTCAGTGATCACACGCTGTCCTGTTGTAACTCCGCTCGTCACGACAATACGGTTACCCTCGGTCTCTCCGATGCCGACAAGTATACGATGGGCAGTACTGTCCTTGTCCACTGTCCAGACGAAGAGACTTCCGTCAGCCTTCTTCTGGACTGCCGTCACTGGTAATGTCATCACATGCTCCGCCGACTGTTTCGCCAGTCCCGTGAATTGGACAGAGGCGACCATACCAGGTAATAGTCGTCGGTCGCTGTTCGGAACATGGATAAATATATCATAGGTGTGCGTGAGTGCGTCAGCCACCACCCCTTTCTCTATCCTGCCTCCCTCATAACTCCTGCCGAGGGCATCCACCTGAATCCGCGAGGAAGTATTGGGGCGGATGGCGCTGACCTCAGCCTCAGGCACAGACACCTTCACCTTGACGGTGCTGATGTCGAGGACACTCACTACAGCCTGGGAGGGCATTGCCGTCTCACCAGCCCCTACCTGCTTATGACCGATGATGCCACTGACAGGAGCCACCAGACGACAATCGGCGAGGTTCTTCTTAGCCACCTCCAGTTGCGACTTCGCCTGCGCCACCTTGCTTTGTATCTCCACCCATTGAGCCTCTGGCAAGGAACCGTTGTCGTGGAGCATCTGGTAACGCTGCAGGGCATCATTCGCCTGTGCCATCTGAGCCTCTGCGCCACTGAGCAGGTTACGTGCCTGCGTATCGTCCATCACGGCAATCAACTGTCCACGGCTCACCGATTGTCCCTCACTGACCAGCATGCGCCTGACGACACCCATGCCCGTAAAACTGACTGCAGTAGCCTCCCGTTCCTCCACGATACCGACATAATGCTGTCCGCTCTCACCTGTGGACATTGCCACCGTTTCTGTTTTCACTCTTGTCGGAGCCTTAGCCCCACTTTCTTTTTTCTCACTGCAACCGCATACTAACCCTACGAGGAGCAGTCCTAAAACACTTCTTTTCATCGCTCTATTGTTGTTTTTGGGTGCAAAAATAGCAGAAAAATCCTTCATCAATATGTTCTATTCGGAATCATTCTTGGTTGATTCAGTCAACATAATTCAAATCCGCCAAAAAACTGCCCAAATAGAACATCGTTTTTCTGTAGAATCATGTACCTTTGCATAAAAATCGAACATTCCATGCAACAAGAAGAGATTTCCATCCAATCTTTGGCTATCAATGAGTCAGTGAGAATCGGTTATTCCGACAAGGATATAATCGTTGTGGACAGCATTCAGAAATTTGCAGAAATCAGCAATGCCCACATGGCGATGAGTGGAGTCATCATCTGTACCAGCGGACGTGTACAGGGATTGATGAACGGGAAACCTATAGAAGTGAGAGAAAACCAAGTGGCGGTCATTCCTGCCAATGTCAACATTACTGACCTGATGATCAGTCCGGACTTCAATATTAAAGGGATGTTCTTTACCATTAGCATCCTGCAAAGTTTCCTGCGTGAGAAAATGAGCGTATGGAATGAGGTGATGTACGTTCAGCGAATACGCGTCATCAACCTCAATGACGATGACTTGCTGTTTTTCACTCACTTTTATGATATGCTGACTCTCTGTTTTGAGAAGGACCCCGACATGCCTTTCAGGACGGATGTCATCCAATCACTTTTACGAAGTGCTATGCTGGGGCTCTGCGGTGCCATGAAACAGTTATTGCCAACAAACTCCATATCAGAAGAGGCAAGCCATACTGGCACTCATTTCCAGCGATTCCTCGATTTGCTTAACCAGAGTGACGTCAAACACCGTACGGTAGAGTCTTACGCCAACGAACTCTGTATCTCACCGAAATACCTAACCCACATCTGTAAGAAGCATTCAGGCAAGACAGCGAACGAGTGGATACGAGAACATGTCTTGGAGGACATCCGCTATTACCTGAAGCAGACTGATCTCACCATTACACAGATTGCAGACCAGTTAGGATTTCCGAACTCATCCTTCTTCGGGAAGTATGTGAAGGAACATTTCGGCACAACACCCATGCAAGTCAGGAGAAATACTTAGGACTAACTCAGTCTCGGGATCTCCAGAATAGGTACTTCTGATTATTTATAGTCAAAAAGCAGAAATCCCAAATCTCGTGAGAGATTTGGGATTCTGTGTTTGTTTGGAATAAATTATCTTTTTGTTGTTCTCGTCGGTGTTATGCCTCAGGGATTACTGATACGACACTCTTGTCACGCTTTCCCTTGTGGAACTGAACAGTTCCATCAACGAGTGCATAGAGGGTATCGTCCTTACCCATACCAACATTGTTACCGGGGTTGTGCTTAGAGCCACGCTGGCGAACAATAATGTTGCCTGCAACAACCTTCTGGCCACCGAAAATCTTAATGCC
>JAFUFD010000119.1 GCA_017470055.1 Prevotella sp.
CTTCTTAATGTCTATGTGACTGAAGAAGTTGTTCCACATAATGGAGTGGTAACTCTCAGGATGGTCTTCAGGCAGGTTTACGTACTCGTCCATATTGAACGTGATGACATTCTGGAACGACACCTTACCTGCCTTGTTCAGGGCAATCAGTTCCCTGTACATTCCCAATGGGGAACTTCCTGTAGGGCATCCCAACTTGAACGGTTTATCTGCCGTAGGGTTTGCTTCGTTAATACACTTGGCCACATAGTTTGCAGCCCACTTCGACATTTTCTCGTAGTCGGGTTCAATAATTAATCTCATACTTTTTTTGTTATTAAATGTTTGTTTTATCCGGAGGACCTGCCACTAAAAAGCAAAAACAGGGGGTTTCCACCGGTGATTTGGGTTCTTTTATCTTTTGTGTGAGTCCAACATCAGGTGTTTTTCATTGACTAATATGCCATAATCGGCTGTTTCCTTGATGCAGTCTTCACAAAGAGTTGTCAGGTAAGTGTTTTCTTCATCACCTTCTTTTGTGACATGAACAGCCCGTAATTCCTGTTCATCACATACCCCAAGACAGAACTTGTTCCAGCATTTTACTTTTTCAAGCATTCTGTCTTCCCACCTTTTCAAATCATCATGGGATGCGACACATTGTATTTTGATTTTAACGTAGGACACCGTCTATTGGGGTTTTGAGTACGTTCATTTATGTTAATCTTTCGAACACGAATTGCACGAAGTTACACGAATAATCAAGCATACCTTCCTAAACTCACAATAGTTTTGAAGAGTTTCTTGCCTATTTCGTCATGAATTTCCCTATTTATATCAGCCTTATGAGTGTTTAGATCATTCTGTATGTCTTGTAACTGTCGGACGGCAATCTGCTCTTCCAAAGTGAAGAATCCTCGTAAAGCCCTATTCTGAGCAAGTTGGTTAGCATATGAATTAATTTCGGCTTGCTTACCAATTATATACCCTATCTTATCGGCCAAATTCATTTTTGACAGTTCAGAATGGATATTTTCTATTTGTTTACAAATGTCTTGCATAAACTTTCTTGCATAAACTTCTTAATTAATCTATAACTGTTTACGCCATTTGTTTATCTTGAATTCTGAATATTATTAATACAATACTATAGTTCTGAACAATCCTCTAAAGGACAATCATAATTTTGTCCTTCCGGTCGCGCTGGATGTATTTCATTATCCAGTTCTTCCTTCCCTCCAAATTCATGATAATTTATACATTCCTTCTCAAAAGCCTCTTTAACAGAGTTAGCATAACTGAACTTGAAACTATCATATTTCCCTAAACCATGTCGTATACGAGTATTTAAGCAGGAATCCGAACGACCTACATACTCCACTATAAATGTTCCTTCCTCATCAACATGCCCATATGCATAGTTACCAATTTTCTCTTTCTCAATATGCTTGTCTATTTCATCCTCATTCAATGGATAAGGACCTTCCATCGCCAAAGATTTTTTTGTACTGTCGCACTGTCTTTTTATCCACTCCCATGCATCTTTATGAAGCCAACCTTGACGATTGTTCAAATTCAGTTCTACCAACAAGAAATCTTTATCAGGGAATATCTCATAAATTTTCTCTGCAAAAGACTTTGCCGATGAATAATAAGTCATGAGAATGTAAGAAGACTTGATATAATGAAACCAGTTCAACACACTTCCCAAAGATGTAATCTTTTCGTGGACTGACTTATAATCAAAATTATCGTCTCTGTCATAAGAGAGGATGTAAGCGTACTTATTCATTAACCATGTCCTCCATTTCTATCTGCTTGACTTCTGAATATGGATTTGCAATTTTAACATAATGACCTAAATCTACAGGAAGATAGTTGTCTTTATCTCCCAAAACTTCAATTGATTGTTTTCTTATGTTATAGTCCTCTGAACGAAGTAAATCTGGATTGGTAAACAAACAAAAAAAGTATGAGACAATTATCATTAACAGGATTAATCCCACAACAACTGCAAAAAAAATCAGCACCCATATTCGTGAGACAAATATAGCAGCAAAGAGAAATAAGCCTAATGACAATATAAACAACCTAACAAGGTTATCAACAACACTCTTTATACGGATTTTATTGGCAGCGTTTGTGAAAGTTTTATACCATTCTGACATCTTCAATAAAAAACATTTAGTGCTTTACTTTTAGCCTTTTAACTCTCCAGCAATTTTAGACAAGTTATTACGGGCTTGTTTTTTCTTTTCTTCCCTTTGGCGTGTAAACTCACGCTCATCGAGGATGAGTTCGATAATTTCACGGACTACAGAGAAGTATTTGAGGCACTCTTCCTCTGGGAGTTCGTGTATACCTTTACTCAGAACTCCATATAAAGGTTTATTGTCTTTAAGGACATCGGGCAAATAGTTTTCCAGCATCTTTAATTTATTATCCATCTTGGATGTAGTAAATTGCTGGGCATCTACATCACCATTCTTAATCGCCTCTTTTGAAGCCTCATTAACCAGATATTCAAATATTCGGCGTAGATAAACGAAAGAACCTGTTCCAATACCATTGGCGGCCAAACCAATAGCCTTGGTGAAATCCCTCATATATTAATAGTAGGATTCTCAGAAAGTTTGACCTTACTTATATAAGGGTTCTTCAAATATGAATTGTTGTGTCGTCATGATAAGAAAGCAAAATGCTTATTATCAACCATTTTCTAATTTTATGGTTCTGTGTTTGGAATTCTGCAATGTATGGATATTATTGGTCATCGTGCATGTTTTGAGCATGGCGAGCATCGAGTCATAGGCATCATGCACATTCTTCTCCATCAATTCCTGAGAATATGTATTACCGTACACATATTCCTATTTATGTTTCAAAAACACTACTATTGGGAATTACTTTCTACTTGCTATCTCTGGAGAGGGGTACTGACTTGTCCTTACTATACATCTTCTCCTTCCCTTCACTGCCGTGGATTTCATGGCGGTGAGGGTGAGGTTAATGATGCCTAAAAGGATATAGGTCAACTAGTTACCACCTCTACACGAGGGACAAAGTCCCGTAGATTCAATAGGTTTAGTGCTCTATAACGGTGCAAAAGTAATATTTTCTTTTAAGAAAACCAAGTTTTCGGTTGTACTTTTTCAAAAAAGTACCAAAAATTGTTGATTTAGATTTATTTAACTATATTTTGATATATTTATTTGATTAAAGTTTATAAAGTTTGTTTCTTGGGGGGCTTCCCCCCAATGCCCCCCCTTTTTATTCAACAGTGATTCTTTTTTATTTGGGGCTTCCCCAAACCCCTTTCTTTATGCAGCGATTCATTCCTTTTCTACTAACATAATTTTTTCGAACATCCCCCATCCCCTTCACCCTTGAAGGGGATTCACCTCTCCCCCTGTATCCCCCTCCCCATCAGGGGCGGGGGAAAACCAAAAATCGCAGAAACCACGATTTTTCGTAGGTTTTAGTAAGGCGGGACGACGCCTTATCTTTTTTATCTGCTTACGCACCTTGCATTAAAGCCGCCCCTTATCAAGGGGCTCTAAAGGCACGGCGGGACGACGCTTGGGTGAGAATTAATAATTAGAGGGACTTCGTAAGAAAATCTTGGAGATGGAGTTGAACTATACCTTGATAGGGCTGACTAACAGGATACTCGTCCATAGATACCACATATTTGGGATAATTGTCCTTAATACTCGCAAGGTTCCCAAATTCCCGTTCAATGGTTTTCTCGGAATTCAGAAGATAGGTGACTTGCACATAGACTCGTTCACCATTACGAATAGCCACAAAATCAACTTCTTTCTCTTGAGTTCTTCCGACATAAACCTGATACCCTCGACTCTGAAGTTCTGCATATACTGCATTTTCCATTAACTTACTGATATCCACCTGAATATCAATCTGTCGAAGCGCATTTCTAATTCCAAAATCCTCAAAGTAATATTTCTCACCAATTTCAAAAATACGCATCCCCTGAACTTCAGCCCTGGGCACTTTGTAAATCAGAAATGCATCTGCTAAAGCCTGAAGATAATTCTGAATCGTTGAGACAGACTTGGAAATATGTTGTGACTTCAGGTAATCACTGATGTTTTTTACAGAAAACAAAGAACCTACATTATCTGCCAAGAACTGACAGAGATCCTCCAAAAAAGGAACGTCACGTATAGACTGATGCGCTACTACGTCTTTCAAAAGAATAGTGGAATACACACTCCTCAAATACTCAAAAATAACTTCACGCCGGTCTGGCAGGTTAACTAAGTAAGGCATTCCTCCCCGTAACAGAAAAGAGCGAAGACTGTCACGTGACGGTTCCATGTGATAAAATTGCAGGTATTCCATGTAATTAAGCGCATGGACATGGATACTTATGCTCCGTCCAGACAAATAGGTAGATAACTCTCCTGATAGGATAAAAGCATTACTACCACTGCAATAGATGTCACATTTTCTCTCATTCAACAAACTGCGAAGTGCTAACTGGAAATTTTTGATTTCTTGTACTTCGTCTATAAACAGATAATTCGACTGACCACATAGATGCTCACAAACAAATTGATAAAGGGTCTTCTCGTCTATAATATCAGAGAACTCCAAACGTTCCTTATCAATATAAATGATATTTGCAGTTACATTATCCTTTTGGATTTCATCTGCAACCTGTCGCATCACATAACTTTTACCAACACGTCGCTGCCCAAGAAAGACTTTAATCAAGTCTTTGTTTATATATGGTTTCACTTTTTCCATATATAGTGGGCGGGGGATATAATCATATCGTTCCATAGCAATATTGAATTTTAGTTATACTTAAAACTTTTTGCAAAAGTAACAAAAGTTTTAAGTATAACCAAAATTTTTGAGATATTTCTTTTTCTTCGAACATTCATTCTTTTTTTCAAACCTCCCTCCTTTCATTTCTTTCTCTGGAGAAAGAAACGAAACAAAGAAAGAGGGCGAAAACGTCCTGGGCTCGGGGCACGTCTGTCCGATTTTCGGAATCACTCGAAGAACGCGCTCCGCTTCAACGGCATCTCGTATTTCGTTCCTCAGGCTGCTATGCACCCTGAGACTCAATGAAGATTCCGAAAATAGGACAGACTCTAAAGACCCCTCGTGCGGGATGTTTTCGAGGGCTACCGCCTCCCTTACATTATGTTTTCGGAGGGCACCTTATATTATGTTTTCGAAGGCTACCGCATCCTTTGTATTATGATTTCGAGGATTTATATGGGCAATGCCCTTGTGGTATTTTGGGTAAACAACCCTATAGTTTCTTCACCGACGCCCAGCGTTTAGCGTAGGCGGCGTAAAAAAAAGGCGTCGTCCCGCCTTACCAAAACCTACGAAAAATCGTGGTTTCTGCGATTTTTCGTTTTCTCCCTTCCCTGAGGGGAGGGAGAGACAGAGGGTGAGGTGGAGCCCCTCCTTACGGTAAGGAGGGGACGG
>JAFUFD010000023.1 GCA_017470055.1 Prevotella sp.
CAATGGGAGGGAGATATAGCCCATTTGTGGTATATTCAGTGTTAAAAAATGAATAATTGTTGTGATTTGCAATAAAATTCGTAACTTTGCAACGGTTTATGCATATTAGACTTTAATTCTTTATATTACTAACATTTTAAACTTATCGATTATGAGAAAATTTTATCTCCTTTTCGCTGCAATGTTTGCTTACTCTGTGGTAGCAACTGCAGGTATTAAGAACTTGTTCAAGCAGGACTTTGAGACTGCTGCTACTCCCGCCGATGCAGGATGGACTTCTCCGAACCTCGCTGGTGGTATGTCTATCGTGTCTTCTGATGAAGGTGCTTGGTTTGAGTTTAGCCTTGGTAGCAACAACAACCGTAACGCCGTGATGACTTGGAACCCAGCAGAGGGAACAATCTTCGACGGTCAGGATGTGAAAGAGTACACTGTGAAGTTCCAGTGGGGTTTTACTCGTAACACTTCGAGCCCTTCTAATACGAAGAATGCACAATTCTCTACCGAGATTGCTATCATTTCTCCGCACAATTACCAGTTGTCTGAGGAGCAGATTGCTGCGGGATTGCTGCAGAAGAACGTTGTGAACTCGGTGAACAACGGCCAGTATGCCGCCCACGACTCATTGCGCATCTTCTCTATCACTCAGTTGAAGGGTGCCTATTCTGAAGCCGACGGCGTTTCTACCAATCCTTATTGGGAGGATGGCAATGACAATAGCAACTACATCAATGATTTCTATATCAATGGTGACACAGAGAATGTTATCACTCTCGAGGAGGGTGCATGGTATGACATCACTGTGACTGTTAATGCCGAGGCTCGTACGCTTACGTATTCTATCTATACACTGGCAGGTGATCTTGTGAAAGAAGGTGAGGACACAATCGCAGAGAACTGCGATCCCTATGCTAAGGGTATCAACGTGCTGTTAGGTCGTTACAACGCAATTGCCGATATCGACGAGGTGAAGGTTCAGGTAGAGACTGAGGGAGACTATGCTAATGCTCCTTCTATAGCCATGACTGGTGTTGATATGGCAAAGCGCACTTACCTGATTTTCTTCGAGGATGGTGAAATTCTGCACGTGAAGGGTACGGATGGTGCCGAGGATACTTCTGTGGATAGCCCATACGAGTATGTAACTGAGACTTCTGGTACACTGGAGGCTTGGACGGAGAATGGCACAGCCCTTTCTGAGCACGCTTCTGTTGAAGTTGATGCTTCTGTCATCACGCTGCCTGAGGCAGTCGTCGACATCACAAAGGTGAACTCAGGTTATGTGAAGACCTATAAGATGACGGTTGACAATTCTACTGTACCCACACAGCCGACTATTACTCTGACCTATAAGTACAACGGTGAGGGCGATGAAGACAACGAGGTTCCCAGCGGTACATCAGTAGATGTTACAGAGAAAGGTGTGCTTGAAGTTACAACTCATGCTTATGGTTTCGCTTCTTCTACTGTTACCATCAACAACGATGTTGAATTTGCCATTGACAATACGGTTGACTTCCAGCACATGGATGAGGCTGCTCTGACTGAGAAGGGCTTCGCTGAGATTGATGAGTTGCGTGCCGACAATATGTCAGGTGAGAACAACTGGACAGCCCGTTCACGTATGTGGTACGGTATTGCTAACGGTACAACTAACGATGATGGTACACCTGGCTATGATACCCACGTAGTCTATGGTCCTACCACCAACGATGAGGCTGCTGGTATCCGCCGCTTCCTCCGTGAGCCTTCGACTCTGACACAGGAGGCTGCTACCACGATCTTCGCTCCTGTCTACACTTGGTATACTGGTGAGGCTGATCCCGCTGTTGCTGATGGTAGTGATGTGGCTGGTCTGAAGATGAACTATGGCATTGGTCTGATCAACACCGGTTGTAAGGGTGATGGCGGTACTTCCATTAACTATCCCAATGGTCCCATTGGTGTTGACGGTCTGACTGACAATGACTACTTCATCGTTTATGTCATCTCTGACTATGGTTCTTCTTCACTTCATCCACTTTTCCCCGAGGGAACTTCAGTGGCTGACGCTACCGCTGCTTACAAGGCGATGAACCTGGGTGATGGTCTCGATGCTTCGAACCTGACTCCTACCAATACAAATGTGAATGTGCTCCGTGGTACTGAGACTTACAGCCTCTATCGTATTGACACTGCTATTGCTCGTATTGATATCTTCAAGGCTCAGACCAGTGGTATCAAGGAGATTATCAATGGTCAGGCTATTTCTGATCACAATGCTCCTATCTATAACCTCAACGGTGTTCAGGTGAACCCGAACACTCTGAAGAAGGGTATTTATGTAAAGCAGGGTAAGAAGTTCGTCGTTCAATAATCTCTCTGAGATTCATAATGAAACTCGATAATGATTGGCGCATCCTTAACGGGGTGCGCCTTTTTTTTTATGTAAATCCTTTGTGGATTCAAAGATTATACTTACCTTTGCATCAGCAAATCAAAAAACGTATGATACGTCTGAAATATTGTATTTTGTGCTTAGGACTGTTCCTGTGTGGAGCATGCTCGGATAGCAGTGA
>JAFUFD010000120.1 GCA_017470055.1 Prevotella sp.
TTTGCTGAACTACTTCGACCAATACCATAGATATAGGTCAATGCGATTTCGCCACGCTTCTCTTGGGGCAAATCTACTCCAACAATTCTAATTGCCATTTGTTAAACTAATAAATAAAATAAATAAAATTCGAATTTTCGCTAAAAAGCATGCAAAGGTACGCAAAATATTTGATATTCCGCTACCCCATTATGCTTATTTAACATTAACCCTGACGCATCTTGTACTTAGGGTTCTTCTTGTTGATAACGAACAGGCGACCCTTACGACGTACGATCTTGCAGTCTGGGGTACGCTTCTTCAACGATGCTCTTGTCTTCATTATACTGTCTCCTTAAATTATTTGTATCTAAACACAATTCGTCCTTTTGTCAAGTCGTATGGGCTCATCTCCACCTTTACTTTGTCGCCAGGGAGAATCTTGATGTAATGCATACGCATCTTACCTGAGATATGTGCGATGATAGGCACACCATTCTCCAACTCTACCCGGAACATGGCGTTTGACAATGCCTCTATAATGGTTCCGTCTTGTTCTATAGCACCTTGTTTTGCCATACTAATATAATTTGCCTTCAATAGTCTCAACTTCCTCAAACGAAGAAAGGATTTCTGCATTCCCTTTCCTGATAGCAACAGTATGCTCGAAATGGGCAGCCGGCTTGCCATCACGGGTACGGATGGTCCATCGGTCATTACTGTCAAGATAAATCTCACGCTTCCCCATGGTGACCATCGGCTCAATAGCAATACACATGCTGGCTTTGAGCATCACGCCATTTCCACGGCGACCGTAATTGGGAACCTGTGGGTCCTCGTGCATCTCATGTCCGATTCCGTGACCTGTCAACTCTCGGACTATCCCATAGCCTTGAGCCTCACAATGGTCTTGGACGGCTGCGCCGATATCCCCTAAATGTCTTCCTGCCACCGCATTCTCTATTCCCTTATAGAGTGCTTCCTTTGTCGTGCGGAGGAGTTTCTTTTTCTCCTCGCTGACCTCACCCACACTAAATGTGTAACATGAGTCGCCACAAAAGCCGTTCAGCAACGTACCACAATCAATGGAGATGATATCTCCGTCCTGAAGTACTGTCCGCGCATTCGGTACTCCATGTACGACAACATCGTTAACCGAGGTGCAGATACTGGCAGGAAACGGCCCTCCATATGGATTGGGGAAACCCTTGAAAGTCGGAATTGCTCCATGATCACGGATAAACTCGTCTGCGATCTGATCCAACTGGAGGGTCGTTACACCAGGTTTTATATGCTTTGCCAATTCGCCAAGAGTCTTACCAACAAGTTGGTTAGCCTCGCGCATCAGCATCATCTCATCTTCTGTCTTCAGAAATATCTTCATACAGACTTAGTATGCAGTCACTCCGCCACGTCCATGAATACGACCTGAGTTCAACAGACCGTCATAGTGACGCATCAGCAGGTGACTCTCAATCTGCTGGAGTGTGTCAAGTACGACACCAACGAGAATCAACAGAGAGGTACCGCCGAAGAACTGCGAGAAAGCGTCCTGCACATTCAGAAGTCCTGCCAGAGCAGGCATGACGGCGATGAAAGCGATAAACAAAGAGCCAGGCAGTGTGATACGTGACATAATGGTGTCAATATAGTCTGCTGTTGGCTTACCCGGTTTGATACCAGGGATAAATCCGTTATTACGCTTCATGTCCTCAGCCATCTGAGTAGGATTCAGGGTGATGGCAGTATAGAAGTAGGTAAATGCGATGATGAGAATTGCAAAGATGATGTTGTAAGTCCAACTGTGATGATTCAACAGGGAGCGAACAAACCAGTTTGCATTCTCAGGAGCAGCATACTGTACGAAAGCCAATGGGATGAACATCAAAGCCTGAGCAAAGATGATAGGCATCACATTCGCAGCGAACAGTTTTAAGGGGATGTACTGACGGGCACCACCTACCTGCTGGTTACCTACGAGACGCTTAGCATACTGTACAGGCACCTTACGGACACCCTGTACCAAAACAATAGATGCACATACAACTGCATAGAGAATGATAATCTCGACGAGGAACATCACCAGACCACCACCTGTGATAGCGGTGAAACGAGAGCCCACCTCCTGAATGAATGCCTGAGGCAGACGGGCGATGATACCAATCATAATGATCAGCGAGATACCATTTCCAATACCTTTATCCGTAATGCGCTCACCCAACCAGAGGATAAACATACTGCCTGCGGCAAGGATAATAGTAGCCGGGAACACGAATACCGACCAACTGATACCCGATGCCAAGGCAGCACCAGCCTGCATTTTCAGATTGATGAGGTAACTCGGAGCCTGGAACAGCAGGATAGCCACTGTCAAGTAACGAGTATAGGTCATAATCTTCTTGCGGCCGCTCTCACCCTCACGCTGCATCTTCTGGAAATAAGGTACAGCGACAGCGAGGAGTTGCATAACGATGGAAGCAGAGATGTAAGGCATGATTCCAAGCGCAAAGATTGACGCATTGGAAAATGCACCACCGGAGAACATATCCAAAAGCGACATCAGACCGCCCTGGGTTTGTGACTGCAACTTGTCGAGCATAGCAGGGTTGATACCAGGCAATACTACGAACGAGCCAAAACGATAAATCGCTACAAACAGAAGAGTGATAAGGATGCGCTGACGCAGATCCTCAATCTTCCAGATGTTCTTCAGTGTCTCAAATAACTTCTTCATCTTGTTTAGATAATTGTTGCGTTACCACCAACTGCCTTGATAGCCTCTTCGGCAGTCTTTGAGAAGGCGTTAGCCTCTACATCAACCTTAGCCTTCAACTCACCGTTACCGAGGATCTTCACAAGTTCCTTACCGTTAGTCAGACCAGCGGCTACGAGTTCAGCGATGCCGATCTTGGTAAGGTTCTTAGCCTCAGCAAGTTTCTGGAGAGTAGACAGGTTGACAGCGAAATACTCCTTGTGGTTGATATTCTTGAATCCACTCTTCGGAACACGACGCTGCAATGGCATCTGACCACCTTCGAAACCAATCTTCTTCTTATAACCTGAACGAGCCTTGGCACCCTTGTGACCACGGGTAGAAGTACCACCGAGACCAGAGCCTGGTCCACGACCGATTCTACGACGTGAGTGGGTAGAGCCCTCTGCTGGTTTTAAAGTATGTAGTTTCATATTCGTATCTGTTTAAAAAATTAATTAATCGATAACAGTCACCAAGTGATGAACCTTACGGATCATACCACGGATAGAAGGATTGTCCTCTACCTCAACAACCTGAG
>JAFUFD010000121.1 GCA_017470055.1 Prevotella sp.
GAGTTGAGAGTTGAGAGTTGAGAGTTGAGTGGAATCATCTCCGAGAAGGTAGTGGTATGCATCCCCGTCTGGTGTGCCTCGCTGATGTCAGCCACCCGTTGGTTGGCATGAGGCACCAGCCGGTTAATCAACGTAGACTTCCCCACGCCACTATTGCCACTCAACAAGGTGATCTTTCCTTCCAGGTTTTCTCTCAGTGCCTCCACACCATCCCCGTCAAGGGCAGAGATGGCACGGCATTCATAGCCTATCGTCTCATAGAGGTTTATCATCATCTGCTGATAATGCAGTTCCTCTTCACTGAGCAAGTCCGTCTTGTTGAAGACCAGGATGACGGGAATCCGATATGCCTCGGCTGAGGCAAGGAAGCGGTCGATGAATGTCGTGGAGGTCTCTGGCTTCACCACGGTAACTACAAGCAGAGCCTGATCCACATTAGCGGCAAGGATATGACTCTGTTTCGACAGGTTGATACTCTTGCGGATGATATAATTACGGCGGTCCTCTATCTCGGTGATCCAGACCCCCTCCTGTCCTCCCCCTGTCGAGGGGGAGGAAATAGTCACCCTGTCACCGACGGCTACAGGGTTCGTAGAGCGTATTCCCTTGATGCGGAAATTACCCTTTATCTTACAATCGACAGTTGATCCATCGTCCGTCAGGACGGTGTACCAACTGCCAGTATTCTTAATGACGAGTCCTTTCACAGGTTACACCGTCATGATTTCCTTGTTCTTCGCCTCCATCAAGTCATCGAGTTTCTTGATGTACTTGTCGTGAATCTTCTGCAGGTCGTTCTCTGCGTCCTTCTCGTTATCCTCCGAGAGACCGTCCTTGATCGCCTTCTTCAGTTTATCCTTGATATCGGCACGTACGTTACGCACCTCCACCTTTGCCTTCTCAGCGATCTTGTTACACTGCTTCACCAAGTCACGACGGCGCTCCTCGGTAGGCTGAGGGATACCCAGACGGATGATCTCACCGTTGTTCTCCGGTGTGATACCCACGTCAGAGTCCATAATGGCTTTCTCGATGTCACGGATCTGCTTCTTGTCCCACGGCTTGATGGCGATGGTACGGGCATCCGGTGTTGAAATGTTAGCGACTTGGTTCAAGGGCACCCTTGAACCGTATGACTCTACACGCACACCATCGAGGATGGCTACGTTAGCACGACCGGCACGGACACGGTTCAACTCTTCCTCCAAGAACATCGCTGCCATCTCCATGCGCTCCTCTGCTGAGGCTAATGTTTGTTTTACGTCTATCATATACATTAATATTAATCGTTCTTCCGACAAAGATAGTGTAAAAAGAGGAAAAAAACAAATAAAACAGGATTTTTTTGATTTCAAGGGTGAAAAAGTATCTCACAGATGCTTCCTAAAGAAATCGAGGACACGCTGCTGTGCACTGACAGGACAACGATGGGGCATATCCCATAGTTCTGTCTCCAGGTTCTCGTCAGCCCCCTGACTCTTCCACACCTCATGCATGATTTGGAAGGCTTTCTCCACACCAGCGACAGGAAAGAGTTTGTCCTGTGAGCCGTTGATGAAGAGCATTGCCTTGGGACAGGCGATACTTGCCACATGAGGGTAGTCCAGCCAACGGCGCAAGCCCGGGAGGCAATTGGCAAAACCGCCATTCTCCGTACGCTGATACTTCATTGACATCTGCTCGTCGGTGGTTACCATCCAGCAAACAGACGCGCTCGCCTTGATATGGTCGGAGAGTGCCGCCAGCATCCAGGCACGATAGGCACCCATCGACCACCCCGTACAACCGATACGACTGGCATCCACCTCAGGCATCGTGGCAAGATAGTCGGTGGCACTGACATCATCGTAGGTCATATAGGCAGAGAGGTCGACACCATACATCATCATATTCCCTGCTATCATGTCGTAGCGGTCACGGCGTGGTCCCTCCTTCTGTCCACGCTCCCCCCACATGGGAGCATCGGTGGCAAGCACCACATAACCATGCTGCGCCAGATAGTCCCCAAAGAACTGGTTGCCATAGCCTGCCAGCCATTCCTCCGCATCCTTGATCACCGTGGAGTCCTCGCAGGCAAGGGGGCGGACGACTTTCTCCTTGCCGATAAAGAGGTGCGCCCCGTGGTCGTGGAGCACATTCACCGCAGGGAACGGTCCTTTACCATCGGGTATCAAGATATAGGCAGGAACGGTATAGTAACGGGAGAGGCGGAGTGTTATCTTACGTGCTTTATAACCGTCACGCTGCTCCTCGTAAAGCACCTTCACGTCATAGCCATCTGCAGGAGCAGGCGGTGGGGTCAGCATACAGTCGAGCACTTTCTGCCGTGCTGTCTTCCGCCATGTGGAAAAGTCCTTGATATCACTATTCCCCCACGCTAGTGGGTAGGTGAGGTCAGCAATCAGTGAATCGGTATAGACTGGCAGATTACGCATAAACTCGTACTTCTCACGCTGTTGTGCGATCATGGGATAACTGGTCAGTAATCCCCATAACAATAAAAATAATCTCCGTATCATATCATTGGTCTTAGTGCTACAAAGGTAGTGTAAAATTTTGGTTAAACGAAGAGAATGCGAATTAATTTGTATTCTTGAGTTATCAAAAAGGGTTTACGACCGGCTATCCGCACGTGGCTTCAAGCGTTTCGTTGCGAGCGATGCCTTCTATCACTATGGCGGATGCTTTCTCTCGCAGAGGGGTCAGTCTCGTATGCGCCATCGGAGACTTTCCTATCCTTGATCGGAGGCACCGTCCACTGGCGGCGCAGGCATCTGTCGCTCTCGGTGTGGTGTCCGGAACACTGGTGCAAAGGTACACCAGTTTTGCCGCCTCCGCAAGCCCCCTCCCCCTGCCGTCAGCAGCCTGTCTGCATTCCGATGCCTTCTATCCCTATTCTCTTAACTTTTGTTTAGGATTTTATCCATTCCGTTTAGTTCCGTTAACAAATCTGCCCCAGTTTCATGTCTTGTACTGAAATAGGTTGACTCCCATGCAGCCTTAAATGTTAAATTATTAAATTCATTTAAGCAAAATGGGAAACAAGAAATTCA
>JAFUFD010000122.1 GCA_017470055.1 Prevotella sp.
CGCGTATTTCGCGCCCTTCCTCTCGTCTCTGCCCGCCATCGCCCCCACAAGAACCCTCAACCCGAATTTTCCATGACAATTTCATGCGCAGGAAACACTCGGTTTGCAGGTTTCATCGCATAAGACTTGCCGCCAAAGAAACGGTCAGTTAGCGTTTGCCTTACAAGGCTGTTTCATTCCAAATATGGATATGCAAAATGTTTGGAAGTTCAATGATAAAAACCGAGTGTCTGTTTCTTTGTTATTTCATATCTATTGTGAAACTAAAGTTTGTTCGCCCATCATTATCGGGACCATAAATGAATGCATAAGAGAAAATCTTATGACCACAAATTGTGTAATCTTTTAAGAAATCACTCTCAAATATATCAAGCCAACGCGTTCTACAAACCTTACCTTTATGAGTGATATAATGATTAGGGATTATCAAATCCTTAATTCCAAACAAAAGTGCAATCGATTTAATGTATCTCTCTATATTGGAAAGAATATTATTATGCTCATCTACAATATTATAAAATCCTCCGTCACTTGATTTACATTGAAACTGTTCCTTGAAATAACTCTTGGTTTTCAATTTAATATCCTCAACGATCTTTTTCCTTTGATCTTCGTATTCCTTTTTCTTGTGTTTTTTCCATCAACATTAACAATGGCATCAGATGAGGATTCTATTTTTTCCAAATATTCTTTCAACTTCTTAATGCTTCCATTCGGTGCTTTCTCATCAAGCCACTTCCACCAGAAGTCTGCATTACTCTTATACGCATACAAAGATGTTTTCATTGCATCATCAGCCCTATGCAACAAATCACAAATTTTAATCTCAGAGTTTGGCACTAATGCATTCAAGTCAGGTAAGGAAATATTCACGCCCTCACTCTCTAATTGTGCTATGAGGTGTTGTGCTGTCCAGTCTCATCTTTAGTACCCAATAAGTAGTATTCCTTTCAAGGGAAGTTTTAATCTGTTGGAAATGTATAGAGTCTCTATGAATGTTTTGACTTCTTTATAGTCGTGAGTTATAACACCACCACCTGCATATTTGTTGAGCACTGCAATAACCAGATACTCAACATCAAACATCATACATGCTTGGAAGATATCTTTTAGGAACTGATTATTCCTAACGGCTCGTCCTGCCTCAACCTCAATGACAATTTTGTGCGCTTTATTAAAGGCATCTGCATAAAACGATTTATCAATAGTGTTGTTCTCTCCATACAAGACTGGAACATCAATTTTTTCATCTCGACCTTTTCCCTTTTCAACACAATAACCACAGGCTTCAAGGTGTGGGCGCAAAAGAGTAAGGACTTCGTTTGAAACACGATGCGTACCATCTTCAAGTGTTATTTCTATCTTCTTAAAGCAATCAATGACCGCTTGTATCTCAGGTGTTACACCATGCGATCTTGGGAAAAACTGGAAATTTATCATATTAAAAAATGACGTAGTAAATTATTATTTTATAACACAAAGAGACAAAATCGGCAGTTACATTTTTTGTAAATTAAGGTTGTTGCCATCTTCTGCATTCCTGTATTCCATCATTGTCTAAGTCGTTTAAAGGTTCTATGTTATATACATCTTTAAGCCACTCTAAAATCTCAGACATTGAATCTGTAAGAATATTGTCTAATTCTATCACCTCTCCATCTATGGTAACCCAAACAACTCCTTCTGGATCTTGAAAGAGGTTTTCTACCTGAGGTTTTAAAAATTCTGATAGTCCCTGTGCCACTTCATCAACGCCTGATATATGTAGTTCCATTTCATCATCCAGTACACAATTGAGAGGATTTTCTTCTGTCGCCTTAAAAAAGGAACATACAGCAGAGATTTTCTGACGGAGAATCTCATGCTTAACATCCTCAGATGAAAAGTCTGTATTACAAGTATTACAATAATAAAAATCTTCTGCTACTATCAGACTATTTGTAGCACCACAGAAAGGGCAATATTTCAACATTTTCATAATAATTATATAGTAATTATCTTATATTAGTTAATATCAGACTCTCCGTATTGTCCGACGACTGTAGTCCAAATACATGCATTGCATTCTTAACCTTTCTTTAACCTTGCCACCATAAAAACGGATGAGGGCCTCTTTAATGTCGCCAATAGCCTGTTCTATTGTTATAGGAGCAAAGCAGGTAGGAATGGAGAATGTGAATGTAATATTCAGTTCTTTTCTAAAGCCTATGATGAAAACTCGTTCACGATTTTGTGGAACGCGATAGTTCACGGCATCCAGCAACTCCCATTTAACATCGTATCCTGCAGCATTCAAACGAGAAAGGAAATCCTCAAATACGTCCTTAAACTTATCATCCAATATACCTTTGACGTTCTCTATAAGGAAGAACTTAGGCTTTTTGGCTTCAATCAAGCCAATATATGTCAGGAACAATTTTCCCCGTTCATCATGAAGTCCTCTTTGTTTACCAGCAACACTCCAAGACTGACAAGGAGGCCCGCCGATAAAACCATCGCTATCAGGAATGGTATCCGGAGATACTGTATTAATATCCGCTAACACAAATTCGGTATTTGGATGATTCTTAATATATGTATCACGCACTGTCGGTTCAGACTCATTAGCCCAAACCACATGGAATCCAGCCTGCTCAAATCCCAGGTCAAGACCTCCGCAACCAGCAAAGAATGATACAACGTTCATGTTTCCTTTCCAAATAACAGGATTCCAATTAGTTTATTGAATATTCCATTTCCCCATTCATTCTTGCCCTGCGTCTTGATTGTAAGAATTCAAACAACCAAAAACAAAGCGTCATGACGCCTTTTTAATATGTAGTGCTCCACCCTATGGCTCCGTTCTCCTCAGAAAACATCAAAGCCATCATGAGCGGATGCATCTGCAAAATTACAAAAAGTTTTGGGAACTACCATCCTTTCAGAATGAAAATCTGCAAATTGTCAGCAAAAAATAAGAAGAT
>JAFUFD010000123.1 GCA_017470055.1 Prevotella sp.
TAATTATTAATTATTAATTACTAATTATTAATTATTTAAAAGCGGGAGCCCCTAAAGAGTCATTTGCTCAGCGACTCCCCCTTTTTACCTTATTATATTATACGAGGTCGGCACGTCCTTTCACCTCCTCAAGCACAGCCTTGGCGAGTGCGCTTGACAGAGGAGCGTGGTGATCGTACTCCATGGAACTGGTGGCACGACCCGAAGTGATGGTACGCAGAGCGGTCACATAGCCGAACATCTCTGACAGGGGAACCATTGCCTTCACGACACGGGCACCGCTGCGAGCCTCGTCCATACCCTCTACCTGACCACGACGCTTGTTCAGGTCACCGATCACGTCACCCATGTTCTCCTCAGGAGTAACAACCTCGAGTTTCATGATAGGCTCCATCAGCACGGGCTTAGCCTGGGCACATACTGCCTTGTAGGCCATCTGCGCCGCAATCTCGAACGACAACTGGTCAGAGTCAACTGGGTGGAACGAGCCGTCCACTACGACAACCTTCAGCGAGTCAACAGGATAGCCACCGAGGATACCGTTCTTCATGGCTGCCTCGAAGCCCTTCTGGATGGAGGGGATGAACTCCTTAGGAATGTTACCGCCCTTCACCTCGTTGACGAACTGCAGGCCACCGTTCTCCTTGATGTTCCAGTCGTCATCAACGGGACCGACGTTCACGATGATGTCAGCGAACTTACCACGACCACCAGACTGTTTCTTGTAGACCTCACGATAGCCGTTGACGGTCTTGGTGATAGCCTCCTTGTAGTTCACCTGGGGCTTACCCTGGTTACACTCCACCTTGAACTCACGCTTCAGACGGTCGATGATGATGTCGAGGTGCAACTCACCCATACCAGAGATAATGGTCTGACCACTCTGCTCGTCGGTACGTACGGTGAAGGTTGGGTCCTCCTCGGCGAGTTTGGCAAGACCGTTGTCCAGTTTTGCCACGTCAGCCTGAGACTTAGGCTCAACGGCGATAGAGATCACGGTATCGGGGAAGGTCATAGACTCCAGTACGATGGGCTTCTCCTCGTCACAGAGGGTATCACCGGTACGGATATCCTTGAAACCTACACCTGCGCCGATGTCACCAGCGTCAATCGACTCCATAGGAATCTCCTTGTTGGAGTTCATCTGGAACAGACGGCTGATGCGCTCCTTCTTGCCAGAGCGTGGGTTATATACGTAAGAGCCTGCCTTCACGCTACCCGAGTAGACACGGAAGAACACCAGACGTCCCATATAGGGGTCAGTGGCGATCTTGAAGGCGAGGGCTGCTGTCGGCTCTGCCTCGCTGGGCTTACGTCCCTCCTCTTCCTCGGTGTTGGGGTTGGTACCCATCACCATCTCCACGTCAACGGGAGCGGGCAGGAAGGCGCACACATAGTCGAGCAGGGGCTGAACACCCTTGTTCTTATAGGAGGAACCGCAAATCATAGGGGTGCACTGCATAGCGATGGTGCCCTTGCGGATAGCGGCGATGATCTCGTCCTCGGTGATAGAGTTAGGATCGTCGAAGTATTTCTCCATCAGCGCCTCATCATAGTCAGCGGCAGCCTCAAGCAGTTTGTTACGCCACTCGTCGCACTCGTCCTTGAGGTCGGCGGGGATATCCTCCACGTCGTACTCAGCGCCCATGGTCTCGTCGTGCCACAGGATAGCCTTCATCTTGATGAGGTCTACCACACCCTTGAAGTTCTCCTCAGCGCCGATGGGCACCTGGATAACAACAGGGTTGGCGCCCAGGATGTCCTTCATCTGCTGAACTGTCTCGAAGAAGTCAGCGCCAGAGCGGTCCATCTTGTTCACATAGCCGATACGGGGCACGTTGTACTTGTCAGCCTGACGCCAGACAGTCTCAGACTGAGGCTGTACGCCGTCAGCGGCAGAGTAAGTAGCGACGGCTCCGTCGAGCACACGCAGGGAACGCTCCACCTCGGCGGTGAAGTCCACGTGTCCCGGAGTGTCAATCAAGTTGATCTTGAACTCCTTGCCATTCCACTTCCAGTTACAGGTGGTGGCGGCACTGGTGATGGTGATACCGCGCTCCTGCTCCTGGGCCATCCAGTCCATGGTAGCGGCGCCGTCGTGCACCTCACCGATCTTATGTGTCTTACCCGTATAGAAAAGGATACGCTCCGACGTGGTGGTCTTACCAGCGTCGATGTGCGCCATAATACCGATGTTACGGGTCAAATGTAAATCGCGATTTGCCATTTTTTCCTTAATTAATCTTTTTACCTAACATTAGAATCTGAAGTGAGCGAACGCACGGTTAGCCTCAGCCATACGGTGCATATCCTCCTTACGCTTGAAGGCACCACCCTGGTTGTTGAAAGCGTCCATGATCTCGGCAGCCAGTTTGTCTGCCATTGACTTACCACTGCGCTTGCGGGCAAACGCGATCATGTTCTTCATGGAGATACTCTCCTTACGGTCGGGACGGATCTCGGTTGGCACCTGGAAGGTAGCACCACCGATACGGCGGCTCTTCACCTCCACCTGTGGGGTGATGTTGTCCAGAGCCTGCTTCCAGATCTCAAGGGCTGACTTCTCCTCGTTCTGCATCTTTGCCTTGACGGCCTCCAATGCATTGTAGAAGATCTCATAAGAAATAGACTTCTTACCATCGTACATCAGATGGTTCACAAACTTTGACACCTTGGTGTCGTTGAAGACTGGATCCGGCAGGATCACACGCTTCTTTGGCTTTGCTTTTCT
>JAFUFD010000124.1 GCA_017470055.1 Prevotella sp.
TCGGGATTTAGCGCAGTTGGTAGCGCACACGTCTGGGGGGCGCGAGGTCGCTGGTTCGAGTCCAGTAATCCCGACCAAAAGAAAATCCAAACCACTGATTCCAGTAGTTTGGATTTCTTTTTTGTCTAATGTCATCCCTTAGAACAGGAGGGTACGCTCCACCCAGTAGATGAGGATACCGCAGAGATAGCCCACAAAGGCTATCCACGTGATTTTCTTCAAGTACCAGCCGAAGGTGATCTTCTCCAAGCCCATGACGACGACACCAGCGGCGGAGCCGATGATCAGCATCGAGCCACCCACACCGGCACAGTAGGCAAGCAACTGCCAGAAAATGCCGTCGACAGCCATCGCTCCCTCGGCGGCGACGGGATACATGCCCATACAGCCAGCCACAAGGGGCACGTTGTCGACGATAGAGGAGAGTACACCGATAATGCCGTTAATGAGATAGTAGTTGCCAGAGAAAGCCTCGTTGAGTCCCTCGCCCATCGCTGTCAGCACACCGATCTCCTGCAAGACGGCGACAGCCATCAGGATACCAAGGAAGAACATGATAGTCGAGAGGTCGATCTTCGACATGATATCGCTCACACGCTTAGCCATCGTGTCGTCCTCGTCGGTGTTGTAGTGGAATATCTCCGTCGTTGTCCAGAGAATGCCCAGCACGAGGAGGATACCCATGAATGGAGGCAGGTGGGTGATGGTCTTGAAGATAGGTACGAAGACGAGACCGCCTACGCCCAACCAGAAGATGATGTCACGCTGTACCTTCGTAAACTGGCTCACCTCAGACTTAGGCAGGTTCTGCTCCTTGTCAAACTTCCCCTTCAAGGAGAGGCTGATGATGGCGGCAGGGATGAGCATGGACACCAGTGACGGGATGAATATCTCGGTGAGTACGCCCTGTGTGGTGATCACACCCTTGATCCATAGCATGATGGTCGTCACGTCGCCAATAGGCGAGAAGGCACCACCCGAGTTGGCGGAGATGATGATGAGGGCGGCATAAAGCATTCGCTCCTCACGTGACTGCACCAGTTTGCGCAGCACCATGATCATCACGATGGAGGTGGTGAGGTTGTCAAGGATAGCCGACAGGAAGAAGGTCATGAAGGCGACACGCCACAGCAGTTTCCGTTTCGAGCGTGTCTTCAGCGCGTCACGCACGAAGTTGAAGCCGCCATTCGAGTCCACGATCTCCACAATCGTCATGGCACCCATCAGGAAGAACAGGGTGCCTGCCGCATCGCCCAGATGATGCTCGATGACCTCGGCAATGTGATGCACCACGCCGTCAGCGGCTATCTCCGGGTAGAATGATGCAGGATTTGTCATCAGCAGTGTCCAGCATACGACACACATCAGCAGGGCGATAGCCGCCTTGTTGACTCTCGTCACGCTCTCGAGGGCAATACACATGTAGCCTATCACGAAAGCGACGACAATAAGGATTGATAATGTTGTCATTGTACTATTTGTTTTAAATTGTTTGTTTCGTGATGCAAAGGTAGTGTAAAATTTTGATTTAGCGAAGAGAATCTTTATTTTATTTGTAAAAGCCCCGCCAGTCGATTGGCAGGGCTTTTCTCTTTCTGATTCTACGCTACATGCAACTCGTCACTCCGAGGGTGGTGGCAATGGCAGTGAGGATGCTCACCACGAGTTGAATCACCATTTTCCAAGCCTCTTTCTTCATAGTATTCAGTTTTAAGGTTCAACAGTAGTTTCTGCTGCCACGCTGTTCTCGTGCGTCTCCTCGAAGACGACATCCTTCACGAGGGTCTTGGCGTTAGTGAACTTCTGACGGATGGAACCGTCGGCACGGCGGGACTGTCCAGTCACGATACGGGTTGTCTCGGGGATGAAGATCACACGGCGGGTGGTGATGTTCTGGGCTCCCAAGTCCTCAGGCTTCTCGGCTCCGATGCTGGAGAATCCCACACGGAAGATGCCGATGCCCTCCAGCCTAACCTTCTGTCCCATCTCGAAGAAGTGCTTCATGGCGCTACCCAACTCGTCCAGTACGGCGATGATGTCGGAACGCTTCACTGATGCCTGCGACTGGATGAACTCTGCCAGTTGCTTCGTCTCTACGAAGTTCTTGTCGTACACGGCATTGGCGAACCATTTGCCGAAGGCGGTTGAACGCATGTTCTTGTTCTGTGCTTTAATAAATTTCTGACTCATAATTTTAAATTTTTAAGGTTAATGAAAAGGTTAATTGTGTGTCTTTCGTTTGTCGCGCAACTCCTGATTGACTGCGTCTTCCTCTGTCACGACTCGGCTGTTCAAGCACGCTTGACAGCACTCGCTGTTCCATCGGTTGACAATGCAAAGTTACGAATAATGTGCGAGGTGACCATGAAAACGGCACCCAAAATTTCCATTTTTGAGACGCAAAATTCCCATTTTAACAATTCCGTTTCCTCCCATGAGTAAACCCTATAGTTTTACATCGCTTTCCTTCATACTTTACACTGCTTTCGATAGGGTTTATACCCCCTAAAAGATAAGGGTTTTACCCCCTAAACCCTTATCGAAAGCAACGTAAAACCTATAGGTTTACTATACTGGGCATCAGGGCTAGCGGATGGCGAGTCAACTATTTCAGTATAGATGCAACGTGACACAGATAACAGATAACAGATAGTTTTGGTGTGTAATCTAACCAAGTGAATATTTTTAGCATAATAATTATTATATATATATTATATA
>JAFUFD010000125.1 GCA_017470055.1 Prevotella sp.
TTCGTCAACACCAAGTTTGTCTACGATAATAGCCTTTACTTTGCTTTCAATTTCTGACATAATTCTTTTCTTTAAAATGTTAATAAAATAATTCCTATTTAGATGTGTGCGACCACAAAACGTGGCTTAGCGGGTGCAAAGTAACGAATTTTTATTGAGTTACGCAAATAAATTTAGTAAAAAAGCATTTATTTTTGCACAAACTACCCCATGTTGTGCAAGAATTGGTACCTTTATTGGGCTTATTTGACAACTCTACACATCAAAATACTCTCTTCTAAGAGGATAATGATTGCGTAAATCCTCAAATCTCATCGGATTAGCCTTTAACGCCTCACTATCCCTCATGGGATTATACAGTTCAAGGGGACTACCAGTATAATGAAAGGACGCGGGCAACTTAGGGGGTAGTACCTTGTCAGGGTGCGGTAAACCAAAATGACGACATAGGGCGTCTATCACCATATTATCCGCATTCGTTTTGCCATCTGCGGAATAGCCGGCAATATGAGGGGTCCCGATAAATACACGACGAAGCAACTCCACATTGAGGTGAGGTTCTCCTTCCCATACGTCAATAATGGCATCACGTACCCTGCCTTGCTGGATGGCAGTGAGCAGGGCTGTATTGTCGACAACCCCACCCCGACTCGTATTAATAATATAGGGAGTCTTCCGTAATCGCTGGAAGAATGCCTCATCCGCCATGTGCCATGTGGCATGAGTCCCCTCACGGGTCAATGGTACATGGAAGGTGATGATATCAGCATCATGTTCTATCACGGATAAAGGGACGAAATCAGGATTTCCCAAGAGAGGATCGCATATCAGGACACGCATCCCTAACCGTTCAGCGACAGTCCTGACTTTGGAGCCGACATGTCCGCATCCTACAATACCAATGGTGGTGTCATGGAAGGAGAGTTCTTTTTCCTGTTGCAGAAGTAATAGTGATGACTCCACATACTGTGCCACAGATGCGGCATTACACCCAGGGCAACTCGTCCACGCAATACCTGCACGTTCCAGATAGTCTGTGTCAATATGGTCGAAACCGATGGTGGCGGTGGCGATAAATTGCACTTTACTGCCTTTTAACAAAGACTCATCACAACGGGTACGTGTACGGACAATCAGGGCATCCGCGTCTCTGACATCAGCAGCACCGATAGAGGCACCATTCAGCGCTACCACCTCATCGGCAAGAAGGCGCAAATGCTCTTGGATGAAAGGTATCTTATCGTCTACTATCATCTTCATATCGACTGCAAAGTTACGAAAAACGAGAGAAATACAAAAGGAAACTTGTTTTTCTTTTCATTTCCAAGTGCTAATGACTTCACCATCCTTTGATGACAAAGTTATAAAATTATTTTAAATTATGGACTATAGACTATGAACTATAAACTATTTTTCGTATCTTTGCACCCATTACATATTAATATTACAAATGTCATTTACAGAAAACGCGAATAAAATCTTCTTTCAGGCGATACGAGACTATCATCTGAAAGACCATGTGGACACTCCCATCTCTAATCCCTATGAACGGGAGAGTATTGAGTATGACCTCTACCTGAAATGCTGGATTGATACCGTACAGTGGCATCTGGAGGACATTATACGTGACCCTCATATTGACCCAGAGGATGCCTTGTCACTGAAACGTCGCATCGACCATAGTAATCAAGACCGCACAGACTTAGTGGAGGATATAGACACGTATTTCCGCAAATTATACCAAGACGTGAAGCCCCTGCCAGACGCACGGCTGAATACCGAGAGTCCCGCATGGGCAGTAGACCGCCTGTCTATTCTCGCCTTGAAGATATGGCACATGCAAGAGCAGGTAGACCGCAAAGATGCCGATACTGGGCATATTCAGAGGTGTCAGGCGAAACTTGCCGTACTGAAAGAGCAACAGGTGGATCTGAGTACTTCTATCGATCAATTATTGGAGGACATAGAGGCAGGACGTAAATATATGAAAGTATACCGTCAGATGAAGATGTATAACGACCCTGCCACGAATCCTGTATTATACAATAATAAATAGTGAAGAAAGAGCACATACTGATTATCCGCTTCTCTGCTTTAGGTGATGTCGCCATGGCAGTACCGGTAGTCTATTCTCTTGCTCATCAGTATCCTGACGTGAGGATTACGGTATTGAGCCGGGGTTTCGCACGTCCTTTCTTCGAGAACCTGGCACCGAACGTGGGATTCATGGAGGCAGACCTAAAGCGGGAGTATCGGGGTATCAAGGGACTGAATGCCCTTTATCGCCGACTTACGGCAAAGCAGTTTACGGCTGTCGCTGATTTACATAATGTGTTGCGTTCCGACTTCTTGCGTATGCGTTTTAATCTTGGACGCTATAAGGTGGCTCATATTGACAAGCACCGCAAAGGACGTCGCCGCCTGACATCTGCTAATAACAAGCAATTGATTCAGCAACCTACCTCCTTCCAGAACTATGCCGACGTACTGGCTCGGCTGGGTTACCCCATAGAACTCGACTTCCACTCTATCTTCCCAGAGGGAGGTGGTGACCTGAGTCTGCTTCCTGGTAACTCTCCACTCTCCACTCTCCACTCTC
>JAFUFD010000024.1 GCA_017470055.1 Prevotella sp.
ACAGACATTCACCACATCGTCGGCACGGTCTATCAGCAAGTCTATCTGCATACCCTCGGTGTCATTATCACCACTAACTATCAGTGATGACTCTTGTGAGGCAACACCAGCAATCTGCAAAGCCATCTTTATCTGTTGGATATGCTGCAGACAGACCTCCTCGAAGGCTATGCCCCGCCACGATGTTATCTCAGGCTCCTTCATATGATGCGACCAGTAATCTTGCTCGCTAATTTCAAGTTTCTCCTTAAAATGCAGCCAGAACCAACAGAAGCAGTCAGACAGTTTATAATATTCCTCATTGCCAGCATTACCCCACGGGATATATCGAGTAACAAAGTCACTTGCAATAAGAGCCTTCAGAAGTTTTGTGAAATCGCCATTCGGGCTGATTCCTGTCTCGCAGGCTATCATCTTACGCCTATATCCGGCATGACGCCTTCCAAGACAGCGAATAATCTTCATACAGTCGGCCGCGTTATCGAAGATGGAATTAAACAGTCGGTCGAATTCGTCACCGAGTTTTGCCTTCTGGTTAAAGAACAGTGTATCAATGTTCTGAGCCAAACTAAAGGACGGATTAAAGCAATCAAGATAGAATGGTATGCCCCCCAGAATCATATAGGCTTGGATGATATTGTAACGTGACATATCTATATTTCTGTTCATGAAGAACTGTTCGGTCTCCAATAGTGTGAATGGTGATAGTTTCATTTCGCAGGTCAGTCGACCATAGAGACCACCTTTGTTATTGATGATGTTGTCAAGCATCCAAGACGTGGCAGAGCCACATATCACAAAACATAGGTTATGCCGGCTACACCCCCACCCGTTCCAGAAAGACTCAAGGGCCGTCAGAAAACCTGAGCGGGGCGTATCCATCCAGGGCAGTTCGTCAATGAACACCACCTGACGTGAACCATTATCCAATCGGTCAAGCAACTGCTCTAACAGAAAGAAAGCCTCCATCCATGACTTAGGCTGCTCTATACCTTCCATACCATGACGGATAAGGGAGAATTGGAAATTCTGAAGTTGAGCCTTGAGCGAGACTTTTCGCTTACGGTCATAGGGTGAGAGACCTGTGTGGTGGAACACCATACTGTCTCCCAACACCTCGTTAATCAAGAATGTCTTGCCGACACGACGACGACCATACACTGCAATGAACTCTGCCCTGTCGCTCTCATAGCGCCTAGTCAGTTCGGCTATCTCCTGTTTTCTTCCGATAACTGTACACATACTCTGCTTGTTTCTTAAGTTGTCTGCAAAGTTATAAATAATTATCGGAATAAGCAAGTATCTAAATGTTAAAATCGGAACAAAATTGCATCTATTCCGCTAAACACACTCCATTTTGACAACTTTTAGCGAAACAAACGCCCAATTAAACTCAAAAATCCACAGTTGCTACTGTGGCTTACCAATCGTACCCCATTTGCTCACCGTCATAATGGAGTTCACCTGTCCAGCCTAACTGGCGACAGGTGTCGGCAATGCAATCTTGCTCTTCCGGGGAGATCAGACGCACACCCTTACGCATCTCGAAATAGTTTTTTCGCCCAAAGGCGGCGATAAGGCTATGACGGATAAGATACTCTTTTCTGCTCGGCATGTCGTCATAGAAGTGGATCAAGCCACGCTTCATCATCACCTGCTCTTTATTACGGAACACAGGACACTCGGAGGTAGCCACCTTGGGATGGCGTGGATTGACTGACACTATCGCCAATGGACGCTCACTGGCAAATTCCCCCACCAGATAGCGCAGGCAACTCTCACATTGAGGACACTGACTGTTGAAACATACGAGATAGTTCTCTGCCTTCTCGCGCAAGATGTCAGCCTCAGCAATTGGGGCGACATCCCTTTTTGGTTGACTCGTTAGTTTATTCATCTCTGCAAAGGTACTACTTATTTCCCACATCTCCAAATAATCCCTCCTGTTTCTTTGAAGTCAGTTCCCAAATAGTTTCCTTGGCAGAAACTGATAGTTTCTTGGCTGGAAACTGGTAGTTCCCAAGCAGGAAACTGTTAGTTTCTTAGGCGGAAACTGTCAGTTTCCACACCAGAAACTGTTTTACAACTGATTTCTGAATAGACGATAAGTGGTATCTTTTTCGAGTTTAGGCGCATTATCTTTTGGAGATATCAAATAAAAAGAGTACCTTTGCAGCCGATTTTCAAATCTCTGCCATCATGCAGCAAGAATTAGTATCGGTCATCATGCCCACCTTCAATGCCAGCAAGTATCTTGCTGACAGCATAGAGAGTGTGCTTAACCAGACTTACACGAATCTGGAACTACTGATTACGGACGACTGCTCGTCTGACGAGACACAGAAAATCTTGCAACAGTTTGCCCAAAAAGACCCCCGTGTCAAGGTTGAGTTTCTGAAAGATAACTACGGACCTGGTGTCGCTCGCAATAAGTCTATTGAGAGAGCACAAGGGCGTTACATCGCTTTTTGTGACTGCGATGACCGCTGGTTTCCTGAGAAACTGGAAAAGCAGATTGCCCACATGACGCGGAAAGATTGTGCACTTTGCAGTTCCTCCTACTTGATTTGCGATGAGAACAATGAGATAACAGGTATCAATATCTCGCCCAAGCACTTGACATTGAGTATGATGAAGCGAGATAACAAGATTGGGTGTCTGACTGCAATCTATGATATCAAGCGACTTGGACACAAGTTTTACATGCCAGCCATCCGCAAACGACAGGATTGGGCGTTGTTCCTGAACATTCTCAAGGAATGTCAAATCTGTTTTTGTGTGACAGAGCCCCTTGCTTATTATCGCCAACGTACTCATTCGGTATCCAGCAACAAATTGTCATTGATCAAATACAATGTGAATGTCTATGAGACTGTATTTGGTTTCTCCAAGATAAGGGCGTATCTATACTTCCTGACTCATTTCATGCCCACTTACTATCTGAAAGTGCAGAAAAGGAGACGTGACAGTAAAGAGTTTCTAAAAAAGATGCAGGCAAACACACAATAAATATATAGGACTGCCGTTTAATGTTTAAAAGAATTTGAAACAGATTGCCGATGGAACAAAAATACCCGTATATCTATGATGGAATGAATGCTTTCGAGAGAGAAGTTAAACGGTGGTTTGACTTCTTGGGGGCACTTATCTGTCTTATCATAGCCTCTCCCCTTTTCCTCATTTGCTATATCACCATCAAACGGGAGGACAAAGATGGTCCTGTGATCTATAAACAGGAGCGCATCGGGCGCTTTGGCAGACCTTTCACCATCTATAAGTTTCGCAGTATGGTGGTCAACGCAGAGGAGAACGGACCCGCACTGTATCATGAGAACGAGGACAAAAGACTCACCAAGGCAGGAACATTTCTGAGAAGTCACCATCTGGACGAACTGCCTCAGTTGTGGAACGTTCTGAAAGGCGATATGTCGTTTGTGGGTCCACGACCTGAGCGTAAGTTCTATATCGACCAGATCATGAAACAAGACTGTCGCTATAAGTATCTGTATCAGATACGACCTGGCGTGACATCCTATGCTACCCTTTATAACGGTTATACGGACACGATGGAGAAAATGCTGAAGCGTCTGGAGATGGACCTTGACTATCTTAAACGTCGCTCTTGGTGGGAAGACCTTAAAATTATGGTCCTCACCGTTGTTCATGTTGCTGCGGGTAAGAAATTCTAATCCACACCTTAATTATATATATGACACATAGAAATCTTGCTCTTCTTGTTGTCATCCTCATGTCAACACTTGTCTCGGAAGCCCAAGACACTCTGTCGACACAGATCACTTACGACCTGACGACGGAGGTAGCCATAGGAACAGGCGACTATACCGCTTTCCAGTTAGCGACCAACCGCCATCATGTGCTGGGCACTCGCTCTAATACGGCATATCTGCGTGGAGCCGTCAATGCCACGCACTCTTTTAGCAAAGACTTGGCCCTATCGGGGGCAGTGGATGTTATCGCCTCTGTGCATGCTGACCATCATGCCTATCTGCAGCAATGCTACGCCAACCTCGCATGGAAGTCGTTCTTCGTAGAAGTAGGCAGTCGTGAGCAGGAGCAGGTGGTGCGTGACAATCTGCTGTCCACGGGCTCATTTGTCAAAGGCACCAATGCCAAGCCTATCCCACAAGTGCATGTCGGTACCAATGGTTTCTGGACGGTACCCTACACCAAAGACTGGTTGCAGATCAACTTTGACTTCGGCTATGGCAAGTTCATGGACAGCGACTATCATAAGGAGCATTTCTATCGGGAAGGAAGTAATAACTCAAGATACGCCACTGGTACCTATTACCACCAAAAACATCTGTATTTCCGCAGCAACCCCAACAAGCAGTTCTTCGTTGTGGCAGGTATAGAGCATGCTGTCCAATTCGCAGGAACAAAATACAGTTACGAGGATGGGGAGTTAGTGGCAAAAAGGAAGTCCGCCAACCTGAAAGCATTCTGGAATGTAATATTCCCTGGAGGTGACAGCAATTATTTCGAGAATGACTCCATGGAAGACTGGGTATGGGGGAACCACATCGGTCTGATGACTGTCCAAATAGGTTGGAACATCAACAAAAGCCACCAGTTGCAAGCCTATCTTGACAATCCTTTTGAAGATGGCTCAGGCATGCGAAAGGGAAATGGCTGGGATGGTCTGTGGGGACTGCAATATACGAACAAGGCAAATGGCAGACAGTACGTTCGTGGAGCAGTGATTGAGTATTTCCAGTCTATGAATCAGTCTGGTCCCTTGCATTGGGACAGTGGTAATTATCCAGATCCGATTCGCCACCAGATAACAGACTTTGTGACTGGTGTTGATGAGTATTACAACCATGGTTTCTATGACGGCTATGCACATTATGGTATGACACCAGGCAATGCCCTCATCACCTCACCTATATATAATAAGGATGGATATCTGGGATTTCGTGACAACCGTGTCAAAGCATGGCATCTGGGCGTGAATGGTGAGATAACAGACCATCTCTCTTATATGGTGAAAGGCTCTTATCGGGAGGGCATGGGAACCTATTATATCCCATTCTATCCTAAGCACCACTCTTTCGATGCCATGCTGCAAGGTATCTATCAAGTAGGTTCATGGCAGTTCTCGGCAGCCTATGCCTTCGACAAAGGGAACATCTATGGCGACTGTTCTACGTTTAACTTCAAAATCAATTACCATGGCAAGATTCTTTAAATCCATCATCCTTCTTACATCATCCATCATCCTTCTTACCTCCTGTCAGGAGGGTGGAGAGGCTGGAGACCTGTTCGGGATGTGGCGTATGGATGGCTCTGATACCAGTTATTTGAGTTTCTCCGGCTCAATATCCCTCATGCAGAAATCCGTTAAAGACCGAGTCTACGGTAACTTCCAGCATCAGGGTGACAGTCTTTTCATACAATGCTATTCAGCAAAAGGATTGCGCTCAGACACTACTACTGTAGAGGAGACCTTTGGCTTTAAGCCTTTCAATGACATCCGTGTGAAGATAGAAGTGCTTAACGACGATGTCATGGTACTGCAGAAAGGTGACCAGAAGTGGAATTTCTACAAGTACTAATCCCCACATCGAGACACAACTATAGGGATTTCCCCCACACAGTTTAGGGGAAATCCTTTTTATATGCCCTTTATTCTGCCTATCTTTGCAATGTGAAAAGATCACTAATGTTGAACCTATAAAAGAATAAAGCATATGAAGAAGATGATGATCGCCCTGGTAGCAATGCTGGCATTCACAGCAACGGGCAAGGCAATGAGTTACGAGCAGGCTCGCAACGAGGCTCTCTTCCTGACAGACAAGATGGCTTACGAGTTGAACCTGACAGAGGAGCAGTATGAGGCTGCTTACGAGATCAACCTCGACTACCTGATGGGAGTCACCAGTTATGACGATGTCTATGGCACTTATTGGGAGCGTCGCAACCTCGACCTGAGTTATGTCCTGTTCGACTGGCAGTTGAGCGCCTTCCGTGCAGCCACCTATTTCTATCGTCCACTCTACTGGGCTGATGGTTTCTGGCACTTCGCCATCTATGGTCGCTATCCCCATCGTGACTACTTCTACTATGGTCGCCCGGTATTCTACGCCACCTATCGTGGAGCACACGCCTGGCATCGTGTAGGAGGACATGGCTGGTATCACGGACATCGTGACCACTATATCCACCATCACAACACCTCACATTTCGGAATGCGTGATGGTTGGGACCGTGGAGACTATCGCCACCATCACAACAACGGGGTACGCCACAGTTCTACTCGCACCACAGTGAACCATCGTGACATGAATCGTGGACACAACAATAACAATCGTCCCCAAAGCATGAACCGTGGCAACCACGAGAATCGCCCTACCAGGACTATAACGAATGGTGAGACACGTACTACTCGCTCACTGGGAGGTTATCGCAGTAATAGCAGCAGTCCTCGCCAAATGGAGAAGACTACGGCTCCCGCCACTCGCATCAACACCCCGGCAAATAGCAGTGCCAACATGCGTAGCAGCAGTGCTCCTGTCAGAAGCGTCAGCGGAGGCTCATTCAGCAGAAGCAGTAGCAGTCCCTCACACAGCGGAGGCTCATTCAGCAGAGGCGGTGGTAGTCACAGTTCCGGAAGTGGTCGTAGCAGCGGAGGCGGTCACAGTTACGGAGGACGTCGTTAAGATTCTCACCTCAGCATTCATCATCCGCTGTACTTCTCTCATCGAGCAAGACGCATAAACGGCTAATATCGCTTTATTGATAATACCGTGACCGACAGCCACCACTCGTTTTCCCTCGTAGGTGGCTGTCACTTTTTGTAGGAAGTCATGGGCTCTTTGCAACAAAGCCTCCTCACTTTCTATATCATCGGGCCACACCTCTCCCTTAAGGTCTGGGATAAAACGACCCGTAAAACTGCCCCAGTCCCGTTCCCTCAACAGGGGGGTAGTCACCACAGGCAGTCCATGGGGCTTGGCAATCACCTCTGCCGTCTGTATCGCACGACGCAAGTCACTGGCAAAAACAGCGTCAATCGCCTCTCCAGAGAGGCGTTCCGCAACTTGTCGAGCCTGTTCCCTACCCTGTTCATTCAGCGTCCCTTGTGTCTGTCCTTGCATGATCTGACGGGCGTTATCCACCGTCTCACCATGCCTTACCAGAAAAATTGTTGTCATTTCCATCCTTGCAAAGATACACAATTTAAAAATAAATTACTATCTTTGCAGCATAAAAAATTGGACAAAAGACATGAAACTACTACAAAGTTCTATTTTCCGAGCCATCTGCTCTATCGTGATTGGTATCCTGTTGCTGAAATATCCAGATAACTCCGTCACCTGGTTAACCATGGCCATCGGCGTACTGTTCCTGCTCTCAGGCATCATTGCCCTGATATCCTATTGGAATGCCCGTCACCATGCTGGTGAGTATACCATCACTGACGCACAGGGAAACGTGCTTAGCGGCAGTCAACCAGCCTTTCCACTGGTAGGTATTGGCAGTGTCATCTTGGGTCTGACCCTGGTGCTGAGTCCTGGCATGTTTATCAAATGGCTGATGTATATTCTGGGTGCGATGCTGATACTGGGCAGCATCAACCAGTTGATTGTCCTGATAGCGGCACGTCGATACGGCTCTATCGGTGCTTTCTTCTGGATAGCCCCCATCCTGATCCTTATCACGGGAATCCTCATCTTCGTCAAACCGATGGAGAGTGCAGAACTGCCTATGATTATCTTGGGATGGTGCATGCTGGTATACGGTGTCACCGAGGCTATCAACTCACTGATGGTCTATAGTCTTCGCCGTCGTATCAAGCGTCAGCAACAGGAGCAGGCGACAGGTTTGGAGGTCGAGGAGATCAAGGAAACGCCCCAACAGACTACATTGGAAGTGACTGAGGAGGTGGTGGAAGAGGTTCCTCAGAGTGACATCATTGTGGAGGAGGAATAAAAAGTCTCCCTAAAATTTTGTGGAGTCCGAATTTATTCGTACCTTTGCACCCGCTTTATGCGAAAATAATAAGTAATAATAAATAAGTAACAATTAAAATGAAAAAAGGTATTCATCCAGACAACTATCGCCCCGTCGTGTTCAAGGACATGTCCAACGGCGATATGTTCCTTTCGCGTTCTACCGCTAAGACGAATGACACCGTAGAATTCGAAGGCGAAACTTACCCAGTGGTTAAAATCGAAATCTCGAGCACCTCTCACCCCTTCTATACCGGTAAGAGCAAACTCGTGGATACTGCAGGTCGCGTAGACAAGTTCATGAGCCGCTACGGTAAGGCTGCGAAGAAATAAGATATTTCTACAGAACAAGAGATAAAAAGGTGCGCTTGGTAGTTGCATATGCCAAGAGAGCACCTTTTTTCGTGTGAAGAGGTTTCTACACAAAAAATCCTAAAACATTTGGTCAACCCACATATTCTTCGTATCTTTGGAGAAATTTAGGAATGACACCTATTATTAATTAAAAGATATGAAGACAATCTACGATTTCTCTGTCAAAGACAGAAAGGGAAAGGATGTTTCGCTGAAAGAGTATGCGAACGAGGTATTACTAATCGTAAATACAGCCACCAAATGTGGTTTCACCCCTCAGTACGACGAGTTGGAGGCACTTTACAAGAAGTACCATAGCCAGGGTTTCGAGATTCTCGACTTCCCATGCAACCAGTTTGGGCAACAGGCTCCTGGTACCGACGAGTCTATCCATGAGTTCTGTAAACTGAACTTTGGAACAGAATTTCCCCGTTTCAAGAAAATAAAGGTGAACGGCGAGGATGCCGACCCTCTGTATAAGTTCCTGCAAGAGCAGAAGGGCTTTGCCGGTTGGGATATGTCCCACCCCATCGCCCCGATTCTGGAGGACATGCTCTCTAAGGCTGACCCTGACTACAAGCAGAAACCCGATATCAAATGGAACTTCACGAAGTTCCTCATCAACAAGAAGGGACAGGTAGTCGCCCGTTTCGAGCCAACTGCCAGCATTGAAGGCATCGCCAAGCAAATCGAGGAGTTGCTTGCCTAACCACCCATTAAACCTATTAAACCCATTATGGAAAGAACCAAATGCTTAATCATAGGCAGTGGACCTGCAGGCTATACAGCCGCCATCTATGCCTCTCGTGCTAATCTCCAGCCCATTGAATATTGTGGCATACAACCAGGAGGACAACTCACACAGACCACGGAGGTGGAGAACTTCCCCGGCTATCCGCAGGGAGTGGATGGCAATCAGATGATGATGGACCTGCGTGAACAGGCTGAGCGTTTTGGAACGGACATCCGAGATGGCTCTATCACCAAGGTCGACTTCTCGAAAGCACCTTATCACCTCTGGGCTGAGAACGGCGAGGAGATCATTGCCGACACGGTGATTATCGCCACGGGAGCCTCCGCAAAATATCTCGGACTGGACGACGAGCGTAAATACAACGGGCAAGGTGTCTCTGCCTGTGCTACCTGCGATGGCTTCTTCTATCGCAAGAAGACGGTTGCAGTAGTCGGTGGTGGTGATACCGCCTGCGAGGATGCCCTCTACCTGAGTCATCTCGCCACAAAAGTGTATATGATTGTCCGCAAGCCCTTCCTTCGTGCTTCGAAAGTGATGCAGGAAAGAGTCATGGCAGCAGAGAACATCGAGATCCTCTTTGAGCACAACACCTTAGGACTCTATGGAGAGAATGGTGTGGAGGGTGCCCATCTCGTAAAGCGTAAGGGAGAACCTGATGAGGAGAAGGTGGACATCGCCATCGACGGTTTCTTCCTCGCCATCGGACATAATCCCAACACCGAGATTTTCAAGGACTGGTTAGAGACTGACGAGGTAGGCTATCTGAAGAAGATTGACGGGACACCACGCACTAAACTCCCTGGCATCTTCGTAGCAGGCGATTGTGCCGACCCCACCTACCGCCAGGCTATCTCTGCTGCAGGCACTGGTTGCCAAGCAGCGATAGAGGCAGAACGCTATCTATTGAATAAATAATAAAAAGACTCGCTTCCCAGCGAGTCTTTTTCATACTTTAAAAAACTAAATTAATCAACCATAAACCTTAACCATTAAAAATCTAAACAAAAACTTTTCAGAACCTCTCGTTCTTACTTCGTAAAAGGAGTGTCCGAAAACAGATGTTTTCTTTCACTGGCGCAAAGGTAGGGCTTTTCTGGGAATATGCGGTTCACTTATCATTATTTGTGGTTTAAAATGCGTGATTTTAACGAATTATCGACTAAGATTAATGAATATCAAACATTTTTGAACGATAATACGACTTTTTTTCTCATTTTTGCAGGATATTCGAAGAAAAAAAGTATCTTTGCAACAAGAATCTAACTATAACTCATGGATCTCTTAACCATCATCATACTGCTGGGTATTGCATTGCTAATCGGTCTCTACCTGATAGGAAGAGCCCTTTATATCCGTAGTGTACGCATCCGTAACAGGTTGCAGATGAGTTATGTGTTCACCAATATTACCCATGAACTCCTCACCCCTCTGACGATTGTAGCAGCCTCGGTAGAGCGACTGCGCAAGGAGACCCCAGAGAACAGTCGTGACTACGACCTGATGGAACTGAACATCGCACGTGTTGTCCGACTATTACAACAGATTCTGGAGACGAGTAAGTCGCAGGCAGGAGAATTAAAACTTCGGGTAGGTAATGGTGACGTGATGAACTATATCCGTGAGACGGCCTTATGCATTGAGCCCCTCATGGCTAAGAAAGGACTTGAGTTTACGGTGAACTGTAAGCCTGAGAGCATGATGGGTTGGATAGATACCGACAAACTCGACAAGATTATCTTCAATCTCCTGTCGAATGCCGTGAAATATACAGGGAAAGACGGAAAGGTGATTGTCGACGTGACCACCAACTCCCGTTATGACAAGGTCATCATCCGAGTGAGTGACAATGGCACGGGCATCCCCCATGACAAGATGAAGCACCTCTTCACCCGTTTCTATGATGGAGAATACCGTAAGAACGCCACCTTTGGCACGGGTATTGGTCTTGCCTTGACACGTGATCTGGTGTACCTCCACCGAGGCACCATCCAATGTCAGAGTTTCGAGGGACAGGGCACCACCTTCATTGTCGAACTGCCCATCAAGAAGAATGCGTTCTCCAGTTCCCAGATTGACGAGAGCCACCAGATACATCCTGAGGGTCCTCGGAGTAATATCATCGACCTTGCCTCCTCCCTGAGTTCATCAGTCACCGAGAACACGCCAGAGATACTTCCTGCCGAAGAGGATGACGACATCTACACCCTTCTGGTGGTCGAGGACAATGTCGAGTTGCTGATGCTGATGAAACAGTTGCTCCAACAGCACTATCACGTACTGACAGCCTCGAATGGCGCAGAGGCACTGGATGTCGTCCATGCCCATGACATTGACCTCATCGTGTCAGATGTCATGATGCCGGAGATGGATGGCAACGAACTCACCAAGCACCTGAAACAGGATCCGGACTACAGTCACCTGCCAATCATCCTCTTGACGGCAAAGACCCAAGAAGAGGATCGCCAGGAGTCACTCCTCATCGGAGCCGACGACTACATCACCAAACCCTTCCGTATGGGTGACCTGCAATTGCGCATCAACAACATCATCGAGAACCGCCGACGGATCCAACACCTCTTCCGTCAGCATACGACAGAGGAGAACATCGAGCAGATCAAGGCGACAGCACCCTCTGCCGATAATGAGTTTATCGAGCGTGCCATCAAATGCTTGGACGAGCACCTCTCCGATAGCGATTACGACCGTGACACCTTCGCCCGTGATATGGGAGCCAGTGCCTCCACCTTATATAATAAGTTACGTGCTGTCACTGGCATGAATGTCTCTGGCTTCATCCGCAACCACCGTATCAAGGCGGCATGTCGTCTTGCCCAACAAGACCCCACCCTCCGTGTGAGCGATATCGCCTACCGGGTAGGCTTCAAAGACCCCAAATATTTCGCCACCACCTTCAAGAAAGAGATGGGCATGCAACCCTCCGAGTATTTTGAGCAATTGAGAAAATAGGTTATAGGTTATGTTGATCATCGGCATTGTTATCGTTTATTTCTGCTTGTTGTTTGGCATCAGTCGGTGGACTGGTAGAAAGGCCACCAACGACACGTTCTACAGGGGTAATCGCCAGTCACCCTGGTATATGGTGGCATTTGGCATGATAGGGGCATCCATCTCTGGTGTTACCTTCGTGAGTGTCCCCGGGATGGTGAACAGCATCGACATGACCTATCTCCAGACCTGTCTGGGGTTCATCCTCGGCTATGTCGTCGTGGCTTTTGTCTTGCTCCCCCTCTTCTACCGCCTGAACCTCACCACCATCTATTCCTATCTGGGACAGCGATTAGGTCCACGGTCCTATAAGACGGGAGCCTCCTTCTTCCTGTTATCGAAGATGACAGGAGCCGCCGTTCGCTTCTATGTCGTCTGCATCATCCTCCAGCATTTCGTCTTCGATGCCTTGGGCATCCCCTTCGTGTTTACCGTTCTGGGCATGGTGCTCCTCATCTGGCTCTACACCTATCAGGGGGGAATCCGCACCTTGGTATTCACCGATGTTCTTCAGACCACCTTCCTCTTCACCGCACTGCTGCTCATCATCTGGCAGGTAATAGGTGACTTGGGGCTGACGTGGGGAGAGGCATTCCATGCTGTCGCATCAGACAGCAAGAGCCGTATCTTCGTCTTCGACGACTGGGTGACGAAACAGAACTTCTGGAAACAGTTCCTCAGCGGCGTGTTCATCGTCATTGTCATGACAGGACTCGACCAGGACATGATGCAGAAGAACCTGACCTGTCGCTCCTTACGGGATGCTCAGAAAGACATGTGCACCTATGGGGTGATGTTCTTCCCCGCCAACCTGCTCTTCCTGTCGTTAGGCATCCTGCTGACACGGTGGTATACCGCTCATGGCATCGCCCTGCCTGCAGCAGGTGACGAACTTCTCCCCACCTTCGTGGGACAATCCTCTTCGTTAATCGCTATCCTCTTCGTATTAGGTATCTTGGCAGCCTCTTTCTCCAGTGCCGACTCGGCGATGACAGCCTTGACGACAAGTTTCTGTGTGGATATCTGCCAACATCCTGACGACGAGACATTACGTAAAAAGGCTCATATCCTTGTGGCGGTGGTATTTACCATCTTCATCCTCTTGTTCCGTATATTGAACTCTACGAGTATCATCGATGCCATTTATATCCTGTGCTCCTACACCTACGGACCATTATTAGGGCTCTTCGCCTTCGGCTTGTTGACGAAGCGGAGGACTAATGACCGTTTAGTCCCGTACATCTGTATCGCCTCTCCCGTCCTTTGTTACCTCTTAGATTGGTTAGTAGGTACTTATACTGGTCACCATTTCGGCTATGAACTCCTCATGCTGAATGGTGTCATTACATTCACTGCCCTTTTCTTCGCAAGAAAAGAGCCAAAAGAACTACTTTTTTCTTTATAATTCTTTTTTTTCGACCTCCCCCGTCCCCTCCTTGCCAGAAGGGGCTCCACTCTCCTTTGTCTTTCCTCCCCTCAGGGAAGGAAAAAGCAGGCGGCGGCAGAACCGCCACCACCTGCTGTGTTTTGGCAAGGCGGGACGACGCCTTATTTTTTGACGCCGCCTACGCTAAACGCTGGTCGTCGTCGATGGACTCCCTTCGTGCGGGACCGTTTTCGCTCTCTCTTTGTTTCGTTTCTTTGCTTTGCAAAGCGTACTAAAGAAACGATTACTCTCTGGTGACAGAGAGAAATGAAAGAATTGGGATAGAATAAAAAAAGGAAGGGGTTAGCCCTTCCTTTTTGGTCTTTTAAATAATTTTCTCCAACTGAGAAACATTATGCTCAATCTCTGCGTCACTGACAGAATAATTCTGCAGGTCCCCACTGATAAACTGCTCATACGACGGCATATCAATCAACCCATGCCCAGAGAGGTTAAAGAGAATCACTTTCTCCTCCCCCGTCTCCTTACACTTCTTCGCCTCACGAATCGTAGCAGCGATGGCATGACAACTCTCAGGGGCAGGGATGATACCCTCTGTACGGGCAAACAACATTCCTGCGTCAAAGGTCTCCAGTTGCGGGATATCCACACCCTTCATATAACCATCCTTGATCAACTGCGATACGATCATACCAGCACCATGGTAGCGCAAGCCACCCGCATGGATATTACTCGGTTTAAACTGATGCCCCAGTGTGTACATCGGCAGCAGTGGCGTATAACCTGCCTCGTCACCGAAGTCATACTGGAACTTACCACGTGTCAGTTTCGGACAACTATCCGGCTCAGCAGCGATAAACTCCGTCTTCTTACCCTCCAGGATGTTATGACGCATGAAGGGGAAGGCGATACCACCGAAGTTACTACCACCACCGAAGCAGGCGATCACCATGTCGGGATACTCCCCCGCCATCGCCATCTGCTTCTCAGCCTCCAGTCCGATGATTGACTGGTGCAGTGCTACGTGGTTCAATACCGAGCCCAGCACATACTTACAGTGAGGTGTCGTCGTGGCAAGTTCCACCGCCTCAGAGATTGCCGTACCCAGCGAGCCAGGATGTGTCGGATCCAATGTCAGGATATCCTTACCCGCACGGGTAGACATCGAGGGAGAGCCCGTCACAGCAGCCCCAAACGTACGCATGATACTCGAGCGATACGGTTTCTGTTGCATGGTCAGTTTCACCTGATATACCGCACAATCCAGTCCGAATATCTTAGCCGCATAAGAGAGGGCTGCGCCCCACTGTCCTGCACCGGTCTCAGTCGTCACGTTCGTCGTACCCTCCTGCTTCGCATAGTAGCACTGTGGCAGTGCCGAGTTGATCTTATGCGATCCCAAGGGGTTCGTCGACTCATTCTTGAAATAGATATGGGCGGGCGTATCTAACGCCTTCTCCAGTTCGTAGGCGCGTACCAACGGTGTAGAGCGATAGAACTTATATTTCTCGAGCACCTCCTCAGGGATGTCAATCCACCGATGCTCCATGTCCAGTTCCTGTTTAGAGCACTCCTCCGGGAAGATATGGGCAAGGTCCTGCCACCCCAATGGCTGTTTCGTTCCAGGATGAATCGGAGGCAGTGGTTTGTTAGGCATATCCGCCAAGATGTTATACCACTGTGTTGGAATCTCACTCTCCTGCAAAATAAATTTCTTCTGTTTTGCCATAGTCTAAATATTTTTAGTTTTAATGTTTAATCTTTGTCAATTGGTATATGCTATAGACTACTTACCAAAAGTTTATCTATCAAACTTTCTTACCCCCCCTAAAAAAGGACCATCCACCAACCTGCGGAACGTACGCCAAATGATTCCCTTCTCCAAATGGCTGGCATCACCCATACGACAGGCTGCATGCCATAATTTCGTACCTTCAGGATAACCTTCCTCGTCCATTTTACCACCATTCTGATGAATCTTCATGAACTTATAGAAACCTGTGGTCACCATAACACCCAAGAAAAGTACCACATACGTCTGAACATCAATAGATGCCCCCATTTTCCATAAAAGCAGCCAAACACCCACTATCAAAAGATTGATAAAGAGGATAAACAGTGCAGCCCCCAGATGGGAGAAGCCCATATCAATAAACAGATGATGCAAATGCGTTTTATCTGGACTGAACGGAGAGCGACCACGCAAGATACGAGCAGTCATCACTCGTATAGTATCAAAGACAGGAATGCATAGAACAGCCAAGCAGAATGCTGCTAATCCTGCCCCCTCACTCTTTGCCAGAGCAGCACAGGGACCCTTTGAAGAGATAGAATAGAAAGACAGAGCAACCATTAATACACCCATCATCAAGGTTCCACCATCACCAATAAACATTTTGGAGCGTACCCCAAATACATTATGCATAAAAAAGGGTATCAACGCACCGATAACCACCATGGCAAGACAGACCATTGATGGTGACCATACCGACCAGAACATCAATGCGAAACAACCACATGCCAGAATTCCATAACCAGAGGAATAGCCATCTACTCCATCTATCAGATTCACAGCATTAATCACCCCTACCCCAACAAATATAGAGAAGGGAATAGCGAAAGCGGGAGGCAATTCATAAACACCCCATAGACCATGGAAACTATCAATATAGAAGCCCGTATACCGCATAAATACGCCTACCACAGCGACCTCTATTAGTAACCGCAGAATAGCCGAGATGTCCTTTATGTCATCCCAGACACCCACTATCAACATGACGGTCATACCAAGAAGCCCCCATAACATTACTGGCTGCCCTAATATTCCAGACAAGAGCATAACACCTGTGACGACACCGCAATAGACAACCACGCCTCCCATCACTGGCACAGGCACACGTTGCAACTTTCGAGCATTAGGATTATCTACAATATCATGATCTTTAGCATATTTCAGTACAGAAGGAAATACCACTGCCGAAACCGCCATTGCCACGATCATGACAAAAAATGCAAGACCAGTGTAATTCATAATCAGATTATTTTCTGTTAACTCAACACCTTCACGTAACGCTCCTGTACTTTCATTGACCACTTAGCATAGCCACCGTCTCCGACGGTCTGTTTCAATTGGAATATATAGAACCCCTTCACTTGATGGTCTATCTTCTTCAAACTCTGTCTTAGAAACAAAATATGTTGCCTCCTCAACAAAGCCACAGGCATCTTCATCTCCTCTGAATACGAGACATACGATTCTGTCACCATGGTAGTATAATACGCAGAAAGCCCAAATGCGAGATACATTCCTGCCATACTGTCATAATACAGGTAAATCGTCTGTCCGTTATTCTCTGCCTCCTTCTGCAGAATCTGTTCTTTATCCATTTGATTCATTTATATGATATTACGTGCAAAGATAACTCTTTTTTTCGAAACCCCAATACATTTCCCTCATTTTTTATTCTCCCTTCCCATTTTAACGCAACATCCCCCGACACCGTCCTTTGCAAACCGTGTCGGGGGATGCCCTCAACTATCATTCCTCATCCATCATTGGTACTGATTGACTCGCTTATACTTTTCCGTCAGTTCAAGCAGTTCCTTGAATCTCTCTATCCTCTCAGGTTTCATCTTCCCAGCATTCATCACCTTCCTGTTATGTTTCATCCACGTATAATAGTCCCCTCTCTCCTCCGCATCATACTTCGACGGATTCCGATGATTTGTCTCAATAAACGCCCTCACCTCATTATACCTTTTCAACCATCGTGTATCTTGATCCATCTTATATCTTCTCTTACATTTTAAATAGGTATCCTTTCTAAGGCAAACTACATTGATTTCTTATTACATTCAGTGATGATGTAGAATCCATCATTTTTGGGCAATTTCTGGTTTGAATTACCAATTCTCAATTTGACCATTCTAAAGTTCTGTTCTTGTCGAATTCGATCATTCGTTTCTCGCAATATATTATCGGGCATTGAATTCAAGGCTTCACAAACATCAGAAACCACACTCATATATCCATTTTTTGATTTACGAGTTAATTGTTGAATAGATGACCTAAATGAAGTAGTTGTAAAAAAAATCATATCTATGCAATGGCATCCAAGTCTACCAACAAATCTTTATATTCCAAATTCTTTGTAAGTTTAATATTAAATTCCTGCAAATCACTACACATCTCACTATATGCATCAATACTGCTACGAAACTCCTTCACAGCAGATTTCATACCCACATAGAGACTACTTCGACAGAGATTAGTATATACTTGAAACATTTTTGCTCGAGTTTCCACAAACTCCTTATAAAACATCTGGGATGTCTTCTGCATTCAAATCTACAAAATGTTGCCGAACCAACTCCACAAAATCGTTAATGTCATTAGTAACAGACACAACCTGCTTTTTCACAGAATTGATTTTATCCAAAAAAGAATCTATGTCAAAAGACTTTTCCGCAATTACTTCTGTCTGTCTTTTAACACCAACATATGTCTGTTGTATAGTTTCAACGCAAGTACACATATCCTCAGTCCTTAATTCGCTGCAAAAATAGTAATAATTTCCTTATTCTCCAAATGCAAATCCAAATAAATCCCCCTTTTTGTTAATTTTTCAAAATTCCGTCCACCACATATCAGTTTCAGCCTTCTATTTTTCTAACATCTTCCATATCCAATAGTTCTTCATGGTGCAAAGAATACCACCGTGATGGCACACTTTCCAAGACCGAGGTCATGGTCATCATGATGGATGCATCGCTTATTAATTGCATGACCTCTTTCGTAATTCACAAATAATGTGTAAATTTGCAGTCGGAAACAGAAACCGTATTGTACTTTCAAGACTTGAGAATTGACCAAAGGACAAAACAAGTACTAGCAGGGAAAATTTGCCCATACTGCGGCAAACCGACAGAATTGACAGACAGTGCAGAAGTCTATCACGGCTATTCATTTGGTCTCATATACTTGTGTCGCTCATGCGATGCCTATGTAGGCTGCCATAAGGGTACGGAAAGAGCCTTGGGCAGATTGGCCAATGCGGAGTTACGATACTGGAAGCATCAGGCACATGAGGCTTTTGACAAGTTGTGGCAGGGAAAAACCAAGGTGATGACCAGAGAGCAGGGTTACAGATTCCTTTCAAGGGAATTAGGAATACCTGCTAAATATACTCATATTGGGATGTTTAAGGTCGAGACCTGCCAAAAGGTCATTTCCATATGCAATAAAGTCTTGTCCGACCATGAGAAGACTGACTATGGCATCAAATAATCAAGGTAAGCCAAGACTGGCAAACCAAATATAACAGGAAATGACACCTCTCGCTATTTGATAATATGCCAAATTCCTCCCTGAGAACATTTTCATAACCCGTTGGCGGAATTAAAAAGAGTATTCCTTATTGAGCTACCTCTGAAAGATTAATGAGGACACAGATTTGCGTTTATATTCTAAGTCAAGGTGTTATGTGTCTTTTCCTGCTTCAAGTCCTTTGTTTCATGCTCATG
>JAFUFD010000025.1 GCA_017470055.1 Prevotella sp.
TACGAAAAATCGTGGATTCTGCGATTTTTCGTTTTCTCCCTTCCCTGAGGGGAGGGAGAGACAGAGGGAGAGGTGGAGCCCCTCCTTACGGTAAGGAGGGGACGGGGGAGGTTGAGAAGTTGCAGCATTCGCTGCATAAAACAAGGACTTTAGGGAACTCCCTAATAAAAAAGGATTACTGCTTAATAAAAAAGTGGGCATTGGGGGAAGCCCCCAAGAGAAAGAAAGATTAGATGAAAGAAGTTTTTTGAGTTCCTTTTTTCAAAAAAGAACAACCGAAAACTTGGTTTTCAAAATAATTGTAGTACTTTTGCATTCGCAATATGACACTGCAGGACTTAGTACAGTTATATGGGCTGGCTCCACAGGTAGAAGCCCTGAGAAACGCCATAGAGGAAAAACCGGTGAAAACGATTTTCCTCCAGGGACTCGTTGCCTCCTCCGCCCCCATGCTCTTTTCTTCTGTCAACGTCCAGTGCTCTGCACTCTACATCCTTAACGATGAAGAAGAGGCAGGCTATTTTTATAATGACCTCAAACAGATGGTAGGAGAGGATAACGTCCTGTTTTTCCCTTCCTCCTTCCGTCGTGCCATCAAATATGCGCAACGTGACGCTGCTAACGAGATTCTTCGCACAGAAGTCCTCACCAGACTCTCCTCGCTCAACACCCGTCTCTCTATCGTTACTTACCCTGAGGCTCTTGCCGAACAGGTGATAGGGCGACAGCAACTGGAAGAGTGTACCTTGGTATTACGTCAAGGACAGACGATCATTGTCGATGAGGTCGTAAAGACCCTTCGTGACTTAGACTTCCATGAGGTAGACTATGTCTATGAGCCAGGACAGTTCGCTCTGCGTGGCTCTATCCTTGATGTCTATAGTTTCAGTAGTGAATATCCTTTCCGTATTGATTTCTTTGGTGACGATATCGATACCATCCGTACCTTTGAGGTGGAGGACCAGTTGTCAAGGGATAAACGGGATACTGTCAGTATTGTGGCAGGCGAACCCTCTCAATCCTCCCTACAAAGGGAGGACTTACCAAACCTCCCCCCTCAACAGGGGGGACCGAGGGAGGTCACTCTTCTCTCTTACTTACGAGAGGATACCATCCTCATCACCAAGGACTTCTCCTTTGTCCGTGATGCCATCGACCGTATATGTCAGGAGGCGAATCCTGAGGAGGTGCAGGTCATCAGTGGGACACAATGGATGGGGGGGACGACTCCTTTCCGTAAGATAGAGTTCGGAAGTCGTCCCAGTGCGAAACCTGAGGTGTCGCTGACTTTCCAGATAACACCGCAACCACTGTTGCATAAGAATTTCGACCTCCTCCGCGGGTCCTTCGCTGACTACCAGTCGAAGGGCTACCACCTCTATGTCTTGGCGGATAGCCAGAAACAACTTGAGCGTCTGATGAATATCTTGTCATCACAACAGGAAACGGCGGCTGCCAACGATCCTCATTCCTCTTTCAACGCTCAATTAGTCAACTATGTCGACAAAGCCGTTCATGCTGGCTTTATCGACCATGACCTGCGACTCTGTATCTTCACCGACCATGAGATATTCGACCGTTTCCACCGCTACCACCTCCGTTCGGAGAGAGCACGTAACGGCAAGGCGGCACTCACCCTCAAGGAGATCCAACAGTTTGAGGTGGGTGACTATATCGTCCATGTCGACCATGGCATCGGTAAGTTCGGTGGCTTGGTGAGAATGCCGATTCAGGACCCTCCTAAATCCCCCCTGTTGAGGGGGGACTTACCAGTCTCTCCCCCTAAACAGGGGGAGTCGGAGAGGGTCAAATATCAGGAGATGATAAAAATCATCTACCAGGGCGGCGGTGCCATCTATGTATCCATCCATTCCCTCTATAAGGTCAGCAAATATAAGGCACAGGATAGTGGGGAACCACCTCGTCTCTCCCAACTGGGTACCGGACAGTGGGAACGGATGAAGGAACGTACCAAGAACAAACTGAAGGATATCGCTCGTGACCTCATCAAACTCTATGCAGCACGAAAACGGGAGAAAGGCTTTGCCTTCAGTGCCGATAATTTCATGCAGCATGAGTTGGAGGCTTCCTTCCTCTATGAGGACACTCCCGACCAGTTGAAGACCACCAATGAGGTGAAGGCGGATATGGAACAGGGACGCCCCATGGACCGCCTGGTATGTGGGGATGTAGGCTTCGGTAAGACGGAGATAGCCGTCAGGGCTGCGTTTAAAGCGGCTTGTGACTCTAAACAGGTGGCGGTGTTGGTACCTACCACCGTTCTTGCCTATCAGCATTTCCAGACATTCCAGAAACGACTGAAAAACTTGCCTGTCAGGGTTGATTACCTGACTCGTGCCCGTACTCCTAAACAGACAAAGGAGATCCTGCAGGACCTTGCTGACGGGAAGATTGATATCCTGATCGGTACGCATAAACTCATCGGGAAATCGGTGAGGTTCAAAGACCTCGGACTGCTGATCATCGATGAGGAACAGAAATTCGGTGTGTCTACCAAGGAGAAACTCCGTCAGATGCGGACGAATGTCGATACACTGACACTGACGGCGACACCTATCCCTCGTACCCTCCAGTTCTCCTTGATGGGAGCCCGTGACCTGAGTATCATTCAGACTCCTCCGCCTAACCGCTATCCCATCCAGACGGAGATTCATGTGTTAGGACCGGAGATTATCGCGGAGGCAATCAATTTCGAGATGTCACGCAACGGACAGGTGTATTTCGTCAATCCCCGTATCAACGACCTGCAGCGTATCGCTGACATGATCCGTACGTATGTGCCGGATGCTCGTATTGCTATCGGTCATGGACAGATGAAGCCTGACGAACTGGAACGGATTGTCTTCGATTTCATCAATTACGACTATGACGTGCTGTTGTCTACGACAATCATCGAGAATGGTATTGACATCCCGAATGCGAATACTATCATCATCAATGGTGCCCATCATTTCGGACTCTCTGACCTCCACCAGATGCGAGGCAGGGTAGGGCGTGGCAACCGCAAGGCATACTGTTACTTGTTGGCACCACCTCTTGCTGACCTCCCTCAGGAGAGTCGCAGACGGTTGGAGGCGTTAGAGACTTTCAGCGAGTTGGGCAGTGGTATCCAGATCGCCATGCAAGACCTTGATATCCGTGGTGCCGGCAACCTCCTCGGTGCCGAGCAGTCTGGCTTTATAGCCGACCTCGGTTATGAGACTTACCAGAAGATTCTCAACCAGGCAATGGCTGAGTTGAGACGAGAAGAAGACCCCTCTAAATCTCCCCTGCTGAGGGAAGACTTGAATAGCACTCTCCCTGAACAGGGGGACGTGGAGGGAGTTTTCGACCTGCCTCTCTATTTCCCCGACCAGTATGTACCATCGGATAGTGAACGGATGCTGTTGTATCGGGAACTCGACAATCTGCACACAGACGAGCAGTTAGTGGCATATCGCAAGCGTCTCATCGACCGCTTCGGACCAGTACCTCAGGAGGGTGAGGAGTTAATGCGTGTGGTTCCTTTGCGACGGGTCGCAGGACAGTTAGGGTGTGAGAAGTTAATGCTTAAGCAAGGGCGTATGACGCTTTATTTCGTCTCTGACCCGAATCACCCGTTCTATCAGAGTCCTGTTTTCGATGCTATCTTGCAGTATGTGGCGATGAATCCTCGTCGTTGTCAGTTTCGTGATGTGAATGGAAAGCGTTCTCTTTTAATATCCGATACTAAGACTGTTGAGAGTGCTCTCAATCTCTTAAAGGGTATTCTTTCTCTTCATTCCTAATCTTTCTTTCTCTTGGGGGCTTCCCCCAATGCCCCCTTTTTATTCAGCAATCCTTTCTTTTCTTCTAACATAAATTTCTTTTTCGAACATCCCCCATCCCCTTCACCCTTGAAGGGGCTTCACCTCTCCCCCTGTATCCCCCTCCCCATCAGGGGCGGGGGAAAACGAAAAATCGCAGAAACCACGATTTTTCGTGGGTTTTGGTAAGGCGGGACGACGCCTTGTCTTTTTACGCCGCCTACGCTAAACGCTGGGCGTCGGGGAGGGGAAGGCGGAATAGTTCTCCTTTGTAATTTCCTGTTGCAGGAGGGCGTAGCCCAAATAAAAAATCCAAGGCGTCGTCCCGCCTTACTAAAACATAGCAGGGGGTGGCGGTTCTGCCACCACCTGCTTTTTTCCTTCCCTGAGGGGAGGAAAGACAAAGGAGAGGTGAAGCCCCTTCAAGGGTGAAGGGGATGGGGGATGTTCGAAAAAAAGTGCAGGATCACTGCAAAAAGAATGAATCGCTGCATAAAAAGGCTTTGGGGAAATTCCCCAACAAAGGAATGGAATTTAAAATAAACCCTCGCCGTAGGCGTATAAAAAATGAAAAGGCGTCGTCCCGCCTTACTAAAACCTACGAAAAATCGTGGTTTCTGCGATTTTTCGTTTTCTCCCTTCCCTGAGGGGAGGGAGATACAGAGGGAGAGGTGGAGCCCCTCCTTACGGTAAGGAGGGGACGGGGGAGGTTGAGCCGTTGCAGCATTCGCTGCATAAAAAGGGTTTGGGGAAATTCCCCAACAAAGGAATGGAATTTAAAATAAACCCTCGCCGTAGGCGTATAAAAAATGAAAAGGCGTCGTCCCGCCTTGCCAAAACCTACGAAAAATCGTGGATTCTGCGATTTTTCGTTTTCTCCCTTCCCTGATGGGGAGGGGGATACAGGGGGAGAGGTGAAGCCCCTTCAAGGGTGAAGGGGATGGGGGATGTTCGAAAAAGAAATTTATGTTAGTAGAAAAAGAATGAATCGCTGCATAAAAGATCACTGCTTAATAAGAAGAGGTTTTGGGAAACCCCCAATGAAAAATAGTAGTTTCACTACAGAAGAAAAAAAGGGACCTTTTGGGAAGCCCCAAAGAATACTAAAGAAACCATTTTTCGTTCTTTTTGCAAAAAGAACAACAGAATACTTGGTATTCAAAAAAAAAATTGTATCTTTGCACCCGATTAAGAGAACACTACGATGGAAAATAGTTGGCTCGTCATACGAACCTTCAATCGTAAGGAGATGGAAGTAGGGTCATTTCTTAAAGAAAAAGGACTCACATACTTCATCCCTATGACCTATAAGGAAAAAGTCGTTGGCAATGAGCCGAAGCCCCGTAGGGTGCTGGTCCCTGTGATCCATAACTACGTGTTCCTCCAGAAGACCAGTCAGGACTGCGATATGCGGAAACTCCTCACAGACTGTCGGGTACCCCTGCAACTGATGAAGAACAAGGGTGACGACCATGTCAGTGAGATTCCTGACAAGGAGATGATGGACTTCCGTTTGCTCTGTGACCCCGACTACGTGAAGACCCCCGTGGAGTTTATGGATGCCGCAGAGGCAGAGGCAAAACCCGGAATGGAGGTGGAGGTCGTCCACGGACAGTTCGCTGGTATCCGTGGAAAACTCCATAAGAGCAACCAGAAATACTGGTTCATCAAGACGGTGGGGGGTATCAGTGTCATGCTGCGTATCTCCCGTTGGTATTGCAAGCCTTGTAAGGTGGAAGGATTGAAAAGTTGAAGGATTGAAAAGTTGAAGTTATAACGATATGAAGAAATTTCTTTTTTCCGTAATGTTGTCGATGATGTCTCTGACCATGATGGCGCAGGGCATGACCGACAGTCAGGTTGCTGATTTCGTTCGCCGTGAGATGAAGGCAGGAACCGACCAAAGACAGATTGTTGTGAAACTGATGCAGCGTGGTGTGCAGATCGACCAGATTCGTCGTGTCCGTAACCAGTATGATAAGCGGGTAACGGAGAGTGGGGTGGATAAGGATGCCGCTGGTGCTGCAGGTACTGGTTCTGACCGTATGCGCCAGAACTATACAGGAGCCACCACGCAGGAACTGAATACTGCTAAGGTGGGTACCACTGGTGAGATTTATGCGGATGCCAGTGAGGAGATGGCTGAGGCAGAACATGACGTACAGGCTACCAGCGGTATTACCGAGGGTACTGGTAAGCGCATCTTCGGTCATGATATCTTCCGGCGCAGGGCGTTGAGTTTCGAGCCGAATATGAATATCGCCACTCCCCAGAATTACGTCTTGGGTCCTGGCGATCAGGTGATTGTCGATGTCTATGGCGCATCCCAGAAGTCTTTGCAGTTGACTGTATCCCCAGAGGGCGAGATTACGGTTCCAGGCTATGGACCGATATATGTCAGTGGGATGTCAGTGGCTGCCGCCAATGCGAAGATCCGCTCGACGTTAGGTTCTCGCTATAGCAGCAGTAACCTTAAACTCACGGTAGGGCGTACCCGTACCATTATGATTAACGTGATGGGTGAGGTCCAGACACCTGGAACCTATCACCTCAGTGCCTTCTCCACCGTGTTCCATGCCCTGTATATGGCAGGTGGTATTAACAACAATGGTACGTTACGTAATGTCAAAGTGTTCCGTAATGGTAACTTAGTGACCATCGTCGATATCTATGAGTATATCCTCAACGGTCGTCTTGCCGGTAATATCACGTTGCAGGACGGTGATGTCATTCAGGTTGGTCTCTACGACTGTCTGGTGGGTATCACGGGAAATGTGAAGCGCCCGATGTTCTACGAGATGCGTAAGAACGAGAGTGTTGCCACCCTGCTGAAATACGCTGGTGGTTTCTCTGGTGATGCTTATAAGAAGTCAGTACGTCTGACACGTCAGACGGGTGAGAAATACTCGGTATATAATATCGACGAGTTTGAGATGAGTTCCTTCCAAGTGGAGGATGGTGATGCCTTGATTGTTGACGGAATGCTTAACCGCTTCGAGAACATGGTAGAGGTCAAGGGTGCCGTATTCCGTCCCGGACAGTATCAGTTGGGCAAAGATGTCACCAGTGTCCGCTCTTTGTTGCAGGCAGCCGAGGGGGTTACCGAGGATGCTATGACGACTCGTGGTGTCCTCCATCGTCTGAAGGAAGACCGTAGTTTAGAGGTCATCGCAGTAGATATCAAGGGTATCTTGGACGGTACTTCTCCTGATATCCCGTTGGCTAACGAGGATGTGCTCTTCATCCCGACAGAGGTGGATCTGCGCCAGCAGCGTACACTGACCATCACGGGTGAGGTGATGTCACCAGGTTCTTATCAGTATGCCGACAACACCACCTTGGAGGATCTTATCTTGGAGGCTGGTGGACTGACGGATGCCGCATCAACGGCACGTGTGGATATCTCTCGTCGTATCCGTGACCCGAAGTCTACGGCAGTGCCCCGTGAGATTTCCAAGTCCTTCACCTTTGCGCTGAAAGACGGTTTTGTGATTGACGGAACACCGGGCTTTGTCTTGGAACCCTACGATGTGGTGCATGTTCGCAGAAGCCCTGGCTTTAAGACTCCAAGGAATATCCGTGTAGTGGGTGAGGTAGTCTATGAGGGCAGTCAGACGATGACGACCAAGGAGATGCGTCTGAGCGAAGCCATTAAGTTGTCTGGTGGTTTGACACCTCAGGCTTATCCGAAGAATGCCCGTCTGATCCGTAAAATCAATGATGATGAGCGTGCCCGTCGTTCATTCCTGCTGCATCAGTTGCGTAAGCAGGTAAATACCAGCAGTGACTCTGTTGCCATTAGCCAGTTGGATTTGAGTGACACCTATCCGGTGGGCATCTATCTCGACAAGGCATTGGCACATCCAGGTAGTGAGTATGATATTGTATTGCGTGAGGGCGATGAGATTGTAGTGCCCGAATATATCAATACGGTGAAGATCTCTGGTAATGTGATGTATCCGAATACGGTCACCTACCAGCCTGGTAAGAGTTACAAGTGGTATGTCAATCAGGCTGGTGGCTTTGGCAACCGTTCCAAGAAGAACAAGACATGGGTGATCTATCCGAATGGTACGATGGCACAGGTGCGCCATGGTGCGAAGATTGAGCCGGGTTGTGAGATTGTCGTACCGATGAAACCGAAACCAGAGGCTGGTATCGTCCAGCAATGGGTAGCCATTGGGCAGTCCGTAGCAAGTATGGCAGCCCTGATGGTGATTATGATCAAACAGTTCTAATTAGTTCATAGTTCATAGTTCATAATTCATAGTTTGAGATATGGATAATATAGAAAGACAAGAGATAGAGCAGGAAGAGCGCAGCATAGATTTCGGTGCGATATTCGCTGCAATGAAGAAGCATAAGAAACTCTATAAGAAGTGGATGTTAATCACTTTTGTGGCAAGTTGTATCTTTGTGATTGGTCTTCCGAATAAGTACAAATGTGAGGTGATGCTGGCTCCTGAGTTGACGACAAGTGGTAGCCGCAGTTCTCTCTCTTCCTTGGCGGCAACCTTCGGAATGAAGATTGGTACGGGTGCAATGGGTAATGAGGCGCTGTTCCCAACCCTCTATCCTGACTTGATGAATTCGGTAGACTTCAAGACCAGTCTCTTTACCATTCCTGTTCATCGGATAGACACAACACTTGTCATGTCTTATTATGACTATATGGCATACGACCAGAAAAAGTCTTGGTGGGGTGCCGCTATCTCTTATCCGATTAAAATGTTGGCTGAGTTAATCCTTCCGGAGGACACCATCGACCAGCATAAGGTGAATCCTTTCATGCTGACGAAGGAACAGACAAAAGTCATAGAGAAGATTGATAAGCAGGTAACCTGTGATGTCGATCAGAAGACGATGGTCATCACGATTGACGTGATTGACCAGGATCCGCTGATTGCCGCTACCATCGCAGACTCTGTGAAGGTACGCCTGCAGGACTTCATCACCGACTATCGTACGAAGAAGGCAAGGGTCGACTTGGAGTATAACCGTAAACTCTATGATGAGGCGAAGGAGCGTTATACGAAGGCCCGCCAACTCTATTCTAACTTCAGTGATGCCAACCAGGACCTGGTTCTGCAGTCTGTCCGCTCGAAGTTGGTTGATTTGGAGAATGACATGCAGTTGAAATACAATGCCTATACCATGGTGGCGAATCAAGTGACAGCAGCAGAGGCAAAGGTTCAGGAGGCAACACCTGCCTTCACCACCCTGCAGACCGCTACTGTCCCGGTGGAGAAGGCTGGACCAGGTAGAAAGAAGATAGTTCTTGTCTTCCTCTTCCTTGCTTTCCTCATCATCACTGCGTATGTTCTCCACAAGGAGAATCAACTGAAACCTCTGTTGGGGTTGTAAGATAAGACCCAGAGATCCTTTCTGACTCTCCCTGAGACCCTCTCTAACTCCCCCCTGTTTAGGAGAGGAAAAGACCTTCTGGGGAGGATATTAAATAATAGGATATGAACGTAATAGAAACTGCGATAGATGGTGTTTTCATCATAGAACCCCGTATCTTCAAGGATGCCCGAGGCTATTTCTTTGAGTCTTACTCCCAACGGGAGTTCGATGAGAAAGTTACCATTCAACTTACAACCCGTTTCGTTCAGGACAACGAGTCGAAGTCTACCTATGGTGTCATACGTGGACTCCATTTCCAGCGTCCGCCCTATAGCCAGAGCAAACTCGTCCGTTGTGTACAGGGTGCCGTCCTCGATGTGGTAGTAGATATCCGCAAGGGCAGTCCCACCTACGGGCAGCATGTCGTTTGTCTTCTCTGTGGTCATGATGAGGAAGGCATTCGTATCGCAGAAAAGTATAAAGAATCAGTTGCCCTCCCTAAACAGGGAGGTTTGGAGGGTCTTCTTGGTCTTCAGTTCTTCATCCCCAAAGGAATGGCGCATGGTTTCGCGGTGTTGAGTGACACGGCAGTATTCCAGTATAAGTGTGATGAGTTTTATCATCCGGAGGCAGAGGGGGGAATTAGTATTTTTAGTAAGTCTTCTCTTGCTGGTTCTCTTCCATCAACAAGGGAGCAAGAGGGGGCAACTATTGACTGGCATGTTCCCACTGATCATGCCATCCTTTCTGAAAAGGATACCAAGCATCCTTTACTATCTGATTTCGATTCTCCCTTCACTTATTAATCTCTTTCCTCTTGGGGGCTTCCCCCAAGACCCCCTTTTTCCCATTTACTCAAAACTCCTTTTTTTGCAGTAAAACCACTATTTTCTTTGGGGCTTCCCCCAAACCCCTTTTTATGCAGCGAATGCTGCAACTGCTCAACCTCCCCCGTCCCCTCCTTACCGTAAGGAGGGGCTCCACCTCACCCTCTGTCTCTCCCTCCCCTCAGGGAAGGGAGAAAACGAAAAATCGCAGAATCCACGATTTTTCGTAGGTTTTAGTAAGGCGGGACGACGCCTTATCTTTTTTATTTGCTTACGCACCCTGCATTAAAGCCGCCCCTTATCAAGGGGCTCTAAAGGTAAGGCGGGACGACGCCTTATGTTATTTGACGCCGCCTACGCTAAACGCTGGGCGTTGGGGAGGGGGATACAGGATTTTGTTTGACATACAATACCTCAAAGGCGTAGCCCATATAAAAAATAATAAGGCGTCGTCCCGCCTTACTAAAACCTAGCAGGTGGTGGCGGTTCTGCCACCTCCTGCTTTTCTCCCTTCCCTGAGGGGAGGGAGAGACAGAGGAAGAGGTGAAGCCCCTTCAAGGGTGAAGGGGATGGGGGATGTTCGAAAAAATTATGTTAGTAGAAAAAGAATGAATCGCTGCATAATAAGGACTTTGGGGAAATTCCCCAACAAAGGAATGGAATTTAAAATAAACCCTCGCCGTAGGCGTATAAAAAATGAAAAGGCGTCGTCCCGCCTTGCCAAAACCTACGAAAAATCGTGGTTTCTGCGATTTTTCGTTTTCTCCCTTCCCTGAGGGGAGGGAGAGACAGAGGGAGAGGTGGAGCCCCTCCTTACAGTAAGGAGGGGACGGGGGAGGTTGAGCCGTTGCAGCATTCGCTGCATAAAACAAGGACCTTAGGGAACACCCTAATAAAAAAGGATTACTGCTTAATAAAAAAAGGGGGCATTGGGGGAAGCCCCCAAATAACTTTCGGTACTTTTTCAAAAAGTACAACCGAAAACTTGGTTTTCTCATCAAAAACCTTACAAAAAAACAAAAACCCCTCCAACTACTATATAAAAGTCAGAGGGATTCTCGTTTCAGAGAATTTTATATTCTTCCCTTGCATCAAAACACGGACAAGCCTTCTTGACCCAAGGAAGATCCCGGTGTCCGAGAATTTCAGCATCAGGGTAGTCTGCCTTCAGACTGTACAGTAACGTCAGAAGGGTGCGCTTCTGGGCTGGTGTACGAGTGTCAGCAGGCTTCCCCCTCTCATCCAAACCACCCTCATAACAGATCCCGATACTATGCTTGTTATAGTGTTTGGCATGAGCACCAGGGTCTGCCTCGGAGCGGGTGAGGTGCATTTGTCCGTCCCGGGTGATGTAGTAGTGGTAGCCAATACCGTTGAAGCCCCTTGCCCTGTGGCATGCCTCCAGTGCCTCCACCGGAAAGTCTCTGTTGCAGCGTGTCGCACTACAGTGAATCACAATCAGTTCAATCTCTCTCATTTCTAATTCCTAATTTCTAATTCCTAATTCCTAATTCTTTGCAAGCAAAGCGTCTTGCGACGATTACCTAATTTCTAATTCCTAATTTCTAATTCCTAATTTCTAATTATTCATCACACAACTCTGCATGAAGAAGGTACTCAGTGCTGCTGTCAGCACCGTAATGACGAAATTCACGATTTTGTTCAAAGTTTCTTTTTTCATTTTAGTATTTTTTTAGACCCTCTCTGACTCCCCCTGATGAGGGAGCAGAGAAAGGGTGTGATTAAACATGATGGTAAGAACGAAAGTGGAAGGGGTGAGGAACAGGCTGCGTCCATAGGAGATTACGTGTTTGGAGTCCTTGTCCTCCCCCTAAACAGGGGGAGTTAGAGAGGGTCTTTCCTTTTGTCCTATCGCTATGCCCCGGACTCCTCATACCCCTTCACGAAGAGAGTCTATTCTCCCTCTGTAGTAGTCTCCTCCTTTTTCTTCTTCCCTTTTGTGACGATAAGGTCCTTGGCATTCAGGAAGGAGGCACGCTTCTTCAGCGTCTTCGACGACAGGTCGTTGATGTCCTGACGGTTGGGGCGGAAGCGGAGATACAGCCCTTGGATGTTCTGACCCATGTTGAAGTCCGCCTCCGTATTGGCACCGATGCTCTTGGCGGCAAGGTAGAACGTGCCGAGGTCGCCAAACTGTACTTTCTTGCCCTCCAGCAACTGCTCCAGGATACAGTTCTGCAACTTAGCGGCGACTCCCAGGCAGACATCCTCACCATAGACACTGTTGTGCTCCGACATGTGTTTACACAACTCATTGTAACTCATGGTCTTGGTGGTGACCACACGCCCGAAGTGCTTACCGAAGGCAGAGGAACGGACGTTCTTGTTTTCTTTGATCTTAATTAATACTGGCATAAATTGAAATTTAGTGTTAAAAGTTCCAAGTTGAGAGTTGGCTACCGCGCGACTTGCTTCCTCTCGTTGTCAAGTGCAAAGTTACTACATTGCGAAATGCCACTTTCCCTTTTATACACTTTCATGCCTTTTTTTCCCTATTTATGTTGTTTTGTGTCAATCGTAATGCCGTAATTCTTTACAATCCACTCGCAGACGATAGGGGGAAGAGCCCCCCCTCCTTTAGGCTTGCCGATCCTCTGCAACTCCTCTTCATGGTCATCCATCCAGTTACGCAGGGTATGGGGACATACTCCAGCATAATATGCTAATTGTTTTCTTGTCATTGTTTTCATAATGTTGTTGCTTTAAAACTCGTTTGTACGTTACTTTCGGGTCGTTTGAAGCCTCCATTCACCTCGTTTGGAGGCTTTATTTGCCCCAATCTTTTAAATCATCTCTAATTGTCTGATTTTTAAATTGTTATTCAATGTTGGCTGATTTTACTGATTTAACATGCACGAACTATTAGTATATAGTATTTATTTAGGAGGCATATAAATAAATGTATATATATAGTAGTTACGGAAACCTTAAATCATTAAATCAGCCATAGAACTAAAACGACATTGTAAGTTCTTCTTTATCAGATAGATAACTTTGTATTTCGTTATATGGTATTTCGACCACCCGATAATAGTCTCCATCCATTCTGTGCTTCCATTTAAATCCCAACTTCCGCATGATGACACCAATCTTCCTCACCGATATCTGGTGGCTGAGATGGCCGCCCCCGATCAATACAGAGATCATCGTGGAACTCATCAGTTTCGAGGACTCGCCGATACGGGGCTTCCGCAGACGGTGACTGATCAACTGCTCCTCGATGCTGATGATATGGAAGGGTTGGTTGAGGCGCTCCACCCGTTGCTCTTCCTCTTTGTCAAACCAGAACTGGAACCCCTTGAGATACTCATCCCGCAACTGGGCATACAGTTGATCGTAGTCGATACCCCATGTTCGTGGGTCGTCGATATGACTGACACGGAAACAGAGCCACCGGCGATTACCCGAACTGTCGGTGAGGAACTGCTGCTCATTACCTGTGGCACAGAACGAGGCGAGACGTGCCTTCTGCATGCGGTAACGAGCATAGACCCGTCGCTCGTTGATGGTCTCTGCCGTCACCAATGCCTTCAGTTCCGACATATACTTACCTTCAATCGCCTCTATCTCCTCGATCTCCACCAGACAGTTCTCCGCAATGGCGAGTTTATCGTCCTTCTGGGAGAACGAGTTATGGGCGTTCTCCCAGAAATAAGGACGTAGGGCAGGGGGTAGCAGGTGACGGAAGAAGGTTGTCTTGTAGATACCCTGTTCTCCGATGATCGTCAGCACTTGGTGGTTAGCCTGACGGTCGTCCATCCAGGTGGCTACCATGGCAATCAGCCATTTGTGGAGTGCCCATAGGAAATCCTCCTGTATCTCCTCCTGACACTGTTTCAGGACCACTGGTGTTGCCGTGACATGCCTGGCGAGATCCTGGACACGGTCCTTGCCGTCCCAGCCTGGCAGTTGGTCGATATAGTCACGGATGGGGTGGAAGAGGATGGAGAAGTCACTGTTCAGCACGCTCAGCACGTCCTTCGTCAGTACACGCTTCCCTGTGTCCGCCTCCATCTGACACCGCATCGACTCAACGACCCGGTCCGTAATGAGTTCATAGTCCTCCCCGTTCCCCGACAACCGTTTATATACTGTCTGGTCTGTCACCACGTTATACATCACCTTGCACCGCTCACTGAGCCATGCACGGATCTCCGTCGTCGAGAGCAGGGCATTACGCCGTCCTTTCGTATCCTTCTGCTGGAGCCTCCAGGTACCATGCTCCTCCGTTTTCTTAAAACAGTGCATGATGACACTGTCACGCTCCTTCTGGGGTACCTCGCTCCATTCCTGTTGCGCCCATTCCTTCAGTGTCTCCTCCTCACACCCGAAGCGGTTGAAGAGGTAGGCGGCATGCACGATATAGTCGTGATGATGGTGGGGCGCATAACAATAGCCTCGTTGCTCCATCATCCGCTGTACCTTCGGGAAAGCCTCTATAGGAGTGGCATGCTGCGTATGGGCATCATACACCCTACGAGGCTTCCCGGGTTCTTTGACCGTCTCCTCCGTCTCCACAACCATCTCGTCATCGGTGATGACGAAAGGCTCACTGTCGGGGTTGAAATACACCTCCGCATCATGGGCAAGACCTGAGAGCCTGACAGCATCACTGCATCCGTGGTCGTAGTCATACCCCGTCAATGCCTTGTAGTACTCGTTGCCCTTCCTGAAGGCAGCAGGATATGCCTCACAGTTGAGGTGGACATCCCCCTCCCTCACAAAACGGTAGATGACACGGAAGCCCTCTCCGCTAATCGTCTGATAACAGAGGAACGTATGTGGATCCTGACAGATCAGCCCTCTGATATCCTTCCCTTCATGTCCTCCCCCTAAACAGGGGGAGTCAGAGGGGGTCTTGTCAAAGTCACACAAGGCGAATCCCGTGGCATGGCTGATGTCCTTCGACTGTCTGCCACTGCCATTGAAGAGGACACCGACACTGAAGGCAGGCATCGCCTTCTCCTTCACCTCCTGTCTTGCCACCTTCCTACTGACATTGACTGCCATCTCACGAAAGAGTTCCGTCTTCTTCCGGACACTCTCGTCATACTTGATGAGTCTGATGATCTCATCGATTCCCACTGGTTTGCTCTCAATGCCATTCAGACATTTGAAAACACTAAACTTAACTTGTTTCTCCATCACTTATAGTTGATTTGGGTTAGTTTAACAAACCCCATAGTTGATAGTATTTAATTGTTAAACTCCTGTTCCGTCTGTGATGTCAGAATGTTCGTTGACCATGGCTTGGAAATGCTGTCCTAACCTCATCCAGATTTCCATAAACTTCTTGTCCTCAAGTTTGTACGCCATCCCTGTCAGCATCTTACAGACTCTGTTTAAGTCAACATGAATGGCATTCTCCTGATTGAAGTTGCGGGCATGTACCGCATAGAACTTACGCAGGTAATTCTGCATTCCATAAACCTGAGAGATCTCTTTTTGCAGATCTCTGACCAGAAAAACTGGTACTTTGTTTTCGTTTGTCATTTTCATTGTTTTGAAATAATTGATTAATAAATACAAGTTATGTAATTTAAAACCGCTTCAAAGTTACACATAATTTCAAATGTAATTGTACCAATCTATGAGTGGTGCAGTTACAATTCTTTTCACTCTGTTAGTCTCTTTTAACCCTAATTCCGAATACTGTTCCCACGTTGTCGTAATACATTTTCTCTTGGGGGCTTCCCCCAAGTCCCCCTTTTTCTCTCAAGTAAATCTTTCTTGGGCTTTCCCCAAATCCTTTTTCTGCAGCAAAACCATTTTCCTTCAATCATTTTTTTCAAACATCCCTCCCTAAAGTCCTTTTTTATGCAGCGAATGCTGCAACGGCTCAACCTCCCCCGTCCCCTCCTTACAGTAAGGAGGGGCTCCACCTCTCCCTCTGTATCTCCCTCCCCATCAGGGGCGGGAGAAAACGAAAAATCGCAGAAACCACGATTTTTCGTAGGTTTTGGTAAGGCGGGACGACGCCTTATTATTTTTTATATGGGCTACGCCTTTGTGGTATTGTATGTCAAACAAAATCCTGTATCCCCCTCCCCAACGCCCAGCGTTTAGCGTAGGCGGCGTAAAAAATAAGGCGTCGTCCCGCCTTGCCAAAACCTACGAAAAATCGTGGTTTCTGCGATTTTTCGTTTTCCCCCGCCCCTGATGGGGAGGGGGATACAGGGGGAGAGGTGAAGCCCCTTCAAGGGTGAAGGGGATGGGGGATGTTCGAAAAAATTATGTTAGTAGAAAAAGAATGAATCGCTGCATAAAGAAAGGGGTTTGGGGAAGCCCCAAATAAAAAAGAATCACTGTTGAATAATAAGGGGGCATTGGGGGAAGCCCCCAAAATAACTTTCGGTACTTTTTCAAAAAAGTACAACCGAAAACTTGGTTTTCAAAAATAAATTCCTATCTTTGCAACGATTTATAACATAGACTATGGCAACAATATCATTAGAAAAATCATTGCTTAATGAAATGAGCCGCATCATGGGTAATGACGATTTGATGGCTCAAACCATCAAGTTCGTGCGTTCCATTCGTCGAAAGGCAAAGGAAACGGAATGGGAATATGTCCCTAATGCTGAGACCCAGGCTGCTATTGAAGAGTGCGAGAGTGGTGTGGAACTCGAATCACTCGACGTTACCAATTTCAAAGACTACGTCAAAAGTCTCTGAATCAGATGGAACAGAAACCAGGTTACGAATATTCGCTCAAACAGACCTCTCAGTTCAAGAAGGACTTGAAGGCTGTAAAGTTCGATGAACACAAACTTGATGAACTTCAAAAAGTATTAGAATACCTTGGACGTACAGGTTTAGTGCCGGCAGAATATTTGCCTCATCCTTTAAAGGGACAATATAAGAATTGTATGGAGTGTCATATTGAGGACGACTTTCTCCTCATTTGGAAAGATCCAGAGCAGAAAGTAATACGCCTCATACGTTTGGGATCCCACTCCAAACTCTTCGACAAGAAAAGAAAACGGAAATAGAGGATGTGCCTATTTTGACACACCCTCACGGGGGAGGTTGAGCCATTGCAGCATTCGCTGCATAAAAAGGGTTTGGATAAATTCCCCAACAAAGGAATGGAATTTAAAATAAACCCTCGCCGTAGGCATATAAAAAATGATAAGGCGTCGTCCCGCCTTGCCTTTAGAGCCCCTTGATAAGGGGCGGCTATAATGCAGGGTGCGTAAGCAAATAAAAAAGATAAGGCGTCGTCCCGCCTTGCCAAAACATAGCAGGGGGTGGCGGTTCTGCCACCACCTGCTTTTTTCCTTCCCTGAGGGGAGGGAGAGACAGTGGAAGAGGTGAAGCCCCTTCAAGGGTGAAGGGGATGGGGGATGTTCGAAAAAATTATGTTAGTAGAAAAAGAATGAATCGCTGCATAAAAAAAGGGAGCCTTGGTACCCCCAAGAAAAAAGAATCTCTACATTAAGAAAAAGGGGGCATTGGGGGAAGCCCCCAAATAACTTTCGGTACTTTTTCAAAAAAGTACAACCGAAAACTTGGTTTTCTCAAAAGAAAATATTACTTTTGCCCTGTTATCGTAATAGAAACAAAAAACAATGACCCATTTATCGGAAGACGAACATAAGGCACAGATGGAAAGCATGAAGGCATTCGACGAACAGATGCCGTGCGTTGGTATTTTCTGGTATGACCAGAAAGACCATGCTTTCTTTGGCGTATGCAAATCCGAACTCACTCCCAAGATGGTAGAGGAAGCCGCAGAGAAAGGACTTCCGTTCATCAACTATCCTCATTTGCATCGTCAAGTCTGGATGAAGGAATATTTCCGTGCTCAGGCGAAACATGAGGACACGAAGTTCAAGGGAGACTATACCCAGATACCTCGTGGAAGAGTAGCCTGGAACATAGATAAGTTCATCGTCCTTGTCGGTCATTGGGCAGAGTCCATCCAAGACGAGTTGACGGTGTTGATAGAGGAAGAGTTCTCCCTCCCATACTTCGAGTTCGTTTATGACGAGCACTGGGACCTTGGGCATGGTTGGTCGGGAGATATGTAATCTTTCTTTCTCTTGGGGGCTTCCCCCAAGTCCCCCTTTTTCCCATTTACTCAAAACTCCTTTTTTTGCAGTAAAACCACTATTTCCTTTGGGGCTTCCCCCAAACCTCTTTTTATGCAGCGAATGCTGCAACTTCTCAACCTCCCCCGTCCCCTCCTTACCGTAAGGAGGGGCTCCACCTCACCCTCTGTCTCTCCCTCCCCTCAGGGAAGGGAGAAAACGAAAAATCGCAGAAACCACGATTTTTCGTAGGTTTTGGTAAGGCGGGACGACGCCTTTTTTTTACGCCGCCTACGCTAAACGCTGGGCGTCGGTGAAGAAACTATAGGGTTGTTTACCCAAAATACCACAAGGGCATTGCCCATATAAATCCTCGAAATCATAATACAAAGGATGCGGTAGCCTTCGAAAACATAATATAAGGTGCCCTCCGAAAACATAATGTAAGGGAGGCGGTAGCCCTCGAAAACATCCCGCACGAGGGGTCTTTAGAGTCTGTCCTATTTTCGGAATCTTCATTGAGTCTCAGGGTGCATAGCAGCCTGAGGAACGAAATACGAGATGCCGTTGAAGCGGAGCGCGTTCTTCGAGTGATTCCGAAAATCGGACAGACGTGCCCCGAGCCCAGGACGTTTTCGCCCTCTTTCTTTGTTTCGTTTCTTTCTCCAGAGAAAGAAATGAAAGGAGGGAGGTTTGAAAAAAAGAATGAATGTTCGAAGAAAAAGAAATATCTCAAAAATTTTGGTTATACTTAAAACTTTTGTTACTTTTGCAAAAAGTTTTAAGTATAACTAAAATTCAATATTGCTATGGAACGATATGATTATATCCCCCGCCCACTATATATGGAAAAAGTGAAACCATATATAAACAAAGACTTGATTAAAGTCTTTCTTGGGCAGCGACGTGTTGGTAAAAGTTATGTGATGCGACAGGTTGCAGATGAAATCCAAAAGGATAATGTAACTGCAAATATCATTTATATTGATAAGGAACGTTTGGAGTTCTCTGATATTATAGACGAGAAGACCCTTTATCAATTTGTTTGTGAGCATCTATGTGGTCAGTCGAATTATCTGTTTATAGACGAAGTACAAGAAATCAAAAATTTCCAGTTAGCACTTCGCAGTTTGTTGAATGAGAGAAAATGTGACATCTATTGCAGTGGTAGTAATGCTTTTATCCTATCAGGAGAGTTATCTACCTATTTGTCTGGACGGAGCATAAGTATCCATGTCCATGCGCTTAATTACATGGAATACCTGCAATTTTATCACATGGAACCGTCACGTGACAGTCTTCGCTCTTTTCTGTTACGGGGAGGAATGCCTTACTTAGTTAACCTGCCAGACCGGCGTGAAGTTATTTTTGAGTATTTGAGGAGTGTGTATTCCACTATTCTTTTGAAAGACGTAGTAGCGCATCAGTCTATACGTGACGTTCCTTTTTTGGAGGATCTCTGTCAGTTCTTGGCAGATAATGTAGGTTCTTTGTTTTCTGTAAAAAACATCAGTGATTACCTGAAGTCACAACATATTTCCAAGTCTGTCTCAACGATTCAGAATTATCTTCAGGCTTTAGCAGATGCATTTCTGATTTACAAAGTGCCCAGGGCTGAAGTTCAGGGGATGCGTATTTTTGAAATTGGTGAGAAATATTACTTTGAGGATTTTGGAATTAGAAATGCGCTTCGACAGATTGATATTCAGGTGGATATCAGTAAGTTAATGGAAAATGCAGTATATGCAGAACTTCAGAGTCGAGGGTATCAGGTTTATGTCGGAAGAACTCAAGAGAAAGAAGTTGATTTTGTGGCTATTCGTAATGGTGAACGAGTCTATGTGCAAGTCACCTATCTTCTGAATTCCGAGAAAACCATTGAACGGGAATTTGGGAACCTTGCGAGTATTAAGGACAATTATCCCAAATATGTGGTATCTATGGACGAGTATCCTGTTAGTCAGCCCTATCAAGGTATAGTTCAACTCCATCTCCAAGATTTTCTTACGAAGTCCCTCTAATTATTAATTCTCACCCAAGCGTCGTCCCGCCGTGCCTTTAGAGCCCCTTGATAAGGGGCGGCTTTAATGCAAGGTGCGTAAGCAGATAAAAAAGATAAGGCGTCGTCCCGCCTTACTAAAACCTACGAAAAATCGTGGTTTCTGCGATTTTTGGTTTTCCCCCGCCCCTGATGGGGAGGGGGATACAGGGGGAGAGGTGAATCCCCTTCAAGGGTGAAGGGGATGGGGGATGTTCGAAAAAATTATGTTAGTAGAAAAGGAATGAATCGCTGCATAAAGAAAGGGGTTTGGGGAAGCCCCAAATAAAAAAGAATCACTGTTGAATAAAAAGGGGGGGCATTGGGGGGAAGCCCCCCAAGAAACAAACTTTATAAACTTTAATCAAATAAATATATCAAAATATAGTTAAATAAATCTAAATCAACAATTTTTGGTACTTTTTTGAAAAAGTACAACCGAAAACTTGGTTTTCTTAAAAGAAAATATTACTTTTGCACCGTTATAGAGCACTAAACCTATTGAATCTACGGGACTTTGTCCCTCGTGTAGAGGTGGTAACTAGTTGACCTATATCCTTTTAGGCATCATTAACCTCACCCTCACCGCCATGAAATCCACGGCAGTGAAGGGAAGGAGAAGATGTATAGTAAGGACAAGTCAGTACCCCTCTCCAGAGATAGCAAGTAGAAAGTAATTCCCAATAGTAGTGTTTTTGAAACATAAATAGGAATATGTGTACGGTAATACATATTCTCAGGAATTGATGGAGAAGAATGTGCATGATGCCTATGACTCGATGCTCGCCATGCTCAAAACATGCACGATGACCAATAATATCCATACATTGCAGAATTCCAAACACAGAACCATAAAATTAGAAAATGGTTGATAATAAGCATTTTGCTTTCTTATCATGACGACACAACAATTCATATTTGAAGAACCCTTATATAAGTAAGGTCAAACTTTCTGAGAATCCTACTATTAATATATGAGGGATTTCACCAAGGCTATTGGTTTGGCCGCCAATGGTATTGGAACAGGTTCTTTCGTTTATCTACGCCGAATATTTGAATATCTGGTTAATGAGGCTTCAAAAGAGGCGATTAAGAATGGTGATGTAGATGCCCAGCAATTTACTACATCCAAGATGGATAATAAATTAAAGATGCTGGAAAACTATTTGCCCGATGTCCTTAAAGACAATAAACCTTTATATGGAGTTCTGAGTAAAGGTATACACGAACTCCCAGAGGAAGAGTGCCTCAAATACTTCTCTGTAGTCCGTGAAATTATCGAACTCATCCTCGATGAGCGTGAGTTTACACGCCAAAGGGAAGAAAAGAAAAAACAAGCCCGTAATAACTTGTCTAAAATTGCTGGAGAGTTAAAAGGCTAAAAGTAAAGCACTAAATGTTTTTTATTGAAGATGTCAGAATGGTATAAAACTTTCACAAACGCTGCCAATAAAATCCGTATAAAGAGTGTTGTTGATAACCTTGTTAGGTTGTTTATATTGTCATTAGGCTTATTTCTCTTTGCTGCTATATTTGTCTCACGAATATGGGTGCTGATTTTTTTTGCAGTTGTTGTGGGATTAATCCTGTTAATGATAATTGTCTCATACTTTTTTTGTTTGTTTACCAATCCAGATTTACTTCGTTCAGAGGACTATAACATAAGAAAACAATCAATTGAAGTTTTGGGAGATAAAGACAACTATCTTCCTGTAGATTTAGGTCATTATGTTAAAATTGCAAATCCATATTCAGAAGTCAAGCAGATAGAAATGGAGGACATGGTTAATGAATAAGTACGCTTACATCCTCTCTTATGACAGAGACGATAATTTTGATTATAAGTCAGTCCACGAAAAGATTACATCTTTGGGAAGTGTGTTGAACTGGTTTCATTATATCAAGTCTTCTTACATTCTCATGACTTATTATTCATCGGCAAAGTCTTTTGCAGAGAAAATTTATGAGATATTCCCTGATAAAGATTTCTTGTTGGTAGAACTGAATTTGAACAATCGTCAAGGTTGGCTTCATAAAGATGCATGGGAGTGGATAAAAAGACAGTGCGACAGTACAAAAAAATCTTTGGCGATGGAAGGTCCTTATCCATTGAATGAGGATGAAATAGACAAGCATATTGAGAAAGAGAAAATTGGTAACTATGCATATGGGCATGTTGATGAGGAAGGAACATTTATAGTGGAGTATGTAGGTCGTTCGGATTCCTGCTTAAATACTCGTATACGACATGGTTTAGGGAAATATGATAGTTTCAAGTTCAGTTATGCTAACTCTGTTAAAGAGGCTTTTGAGAAGGAATGTATAAATTATCATGAATTTGGAGGGAAGGAAGAACTGGATAATGAAATACATCCAGCGCGACCGGAAGGACAAAATTATGATTGTCCTTTAGAGGATTGTTCAGAACTATAGTATTGTATTAATAATATTCAGAATTCAAGATAAACAAATGGCGTAAACAGTTATAGATTAATTAAGAAGTTTATGCAAGAAAGTTTATGCAAGACATTTGTAAACAAATAGAAAATATCCATTCTGAACTGTCAAAAATGAATTTGGCCGATAAGATAGGGTATATAATTGGTAAGCAAGCCGAAATTAATTCATATGCTAACCAACTTGCTCAGAATAGGGCTTTACGAGGATTCTTCACTTTGGAAGAGCAGATTGCCGTCCGACAGTTACAAGACATACAGAATGATCTAAACACTCATAAGGCTGATATAAATAGGGAAATTCATGACGAAATAGGCAAGAAACTCTTCAAAACTATTGTGAGTTTAGGAAGGTATGCTTGATTATTCGTGTAACTTCGTGCAATTCGTGTTCGAAAGATTAACATAAATGAACGTACTCAAAACCCCAATAGACGGTGTCCTACGTTAAAATCAAAATACAATGTGTCGCATCCCATGATGATTTGAAAAGGTGGGAAGACAGAATGCTTGAAAAAGTAAAATGCTGGAACAAGTTCTGTCTTGGGGTATGTGATGAACAGGAATTACGGGCTGTTCATGTCACAAAAGAAGGTGATGAAGAAAACACTTACCTGACAACTCTTTGTGAAGACTGCATCAAGGAAACAGCCGATTATGGCATATTAGTCAATGAAAAACACCTGATGTTGGACTCACACAAAAGATAAAAGAACCCAAATCACCGGTGGAAACCCCCTGTTTTTGCTTTTTAGTGGCAGGTCCTCCGGATAAAACAAACATTTAATAACAAAAAAAGTATGAGATTAATTATTGAACCCGACTACGAGAAAATGTCGAAGTGGGCTGCAAACTATGTGGCCAAGTGTATTAACGAAGCAAACCCTACGGCAGATAAACCGTTCAAGTTGGGATGCCCTACAGGAAGTTCCCCATTGGGAATGTACAGGGAACTGATTGCCCTGAACAAGGCAGGTAAGGTGTCGTTCCAGAATGTCATCACGTTCAATATGGACGAGTACGTAAACCTGCCTGAAGACCATCCTGAGAGTTACCACTCCTTTATGTGGAACAACTTCTTCAGTCACATAGACATTAAGAAGGAGAATGTACATATCCTCAATGGCAATGCCAAGGATCTGAAGGCAGAATGTGAGAACTACGAGAAGGCCATAGAGGCAGCAGGTGGTATTGACCTGTTCATGGGTGGTATTGGTCCAGATGGACATATAGCCTTCAACGAGCCAGGCTCCAGCCTGACCAGCCGTACCCGTCAGAAAACCCTAACCACTGATACCATTATCGCAAACTGCCGTTTTTTTGACAATGATGTGAATCAGGTACCCAAGACCGCACTTACTGTTGGTGTCGGAACTGTGATGGATGCCAAGCAAGTGATGATCATGGTTAATGGACATAATAAGGCTCGTGCCTTGCAGCATGGTGTTGAGGAGGCTGTTAACCACATGTGGACCATCAGTTGTCTCCAGATGCACCCACATGCTATCATTGTTGCTGATGAGGCAGCCTGTGGTGAACTGAAGGTTGATACCTATAAGTATTTCAAAGATATCGAGAAAGATAATATTTTATAAAAAGTTAAGTTGAAAGGCTTCTGACTGCACAGGTGGTCGCACAGCGATGCAGTTCGATACTGCCAGTCAGAACAACAATAAGTGTAAATATAATAAATAGAAAACTATGTTAAATGGCAAAACAGTATTGATTACTGGTGGAACAGGTTCCTTTGGTAACAAATTTGTGGAGACGATTCTCCGTGATTATCCCAATGTGAAGAAGATTGTCATCTATTCACGTGGAGAGTTGAAACAGTACAACATGAAGCAGAAGTATCCTGAGAAGGACTATCCCATGCTTCGCTATCTCATCGGCGATGTTCGTGATGCTGAACGTTTGAAGATGGCTTGTGAAGGTGTGGATGTGATTATTCATGCTGCTGCCATCAAGCAGGTAGATACAGCAGAGTACAATCCTCGTGAGTGCATTAAAACTAACGTGAATGGTGCAGTGAATGTTATTGACGCTGCTTTAGCAAATGGAGTAAAGGATGTGGTGGCACTCTCTACCGATAAGGCTTGTGCTCCTATTAACCTCTATGGAGCAACCAAACTCACCAGTGATAAACTCTTTATTGCTGCCAACAATATTAAGGGCTCTCGCGACATTCGCTTCTCTGTGGTACGTTATGGCAACGTGATGGGTTCTCGCGGTTCTGTGATTCCTTTCTTCATTAAACTACGTGATCAGGGTGCAAAGGAACTGCCTATTACCGATATGCGCATGACCCGTTTCAATATTTCGCTTCAAGAGGGTGTTGACCTTGTGATGTGGGCGCTGAAGAATCATCTCGGAGGTGAACTCTTCATCCCGAAGATTCCTTCCTATAAGATTACTGACGTTGCCAAGGCAATTGCTCCAAACCTCGCATTGAAGGAAGTTGGTATACGTCCGGGAGAGAAACTCCATGAGGAGATGATCACACCTACCGACTCTCTGAGCACGATTGATTTGGGCAAGTATTATGCAATTCTTCCTTCGGTCGCTTTCAATCATACTATTGAGGATTATCTGAATCATTATCCAGGTTCTCATTTCGTTGAGCAGGGGTTCTATTTTGCTTCCGATAACAACAAAGATTGGGATACAGTAGAGACTCTTCGCGAGAAGTTCGCAAAGGTTATCCCTGGTTTTGAAGTTAAATAATGGAGGATTGTTATGATTAACAAACCTATTCCCTACGGACATCAGCACATCAATGATGAGGATGTGCAGGCCGTTATTGCAGCACTAAAGTCCGACTATATGACCCAAGGACCGTTGATTGGGCAGTTTGAGAAGAACTTTGCTGAATATTTGGGAGTGAAGTATGCATGCATGGTAAGTAATGGTACTGCTGCGCTCCACCTCTGTGCAATGGCATTGGATATAAAACCGGGCGACAAGATAATTACCACCCCCATTACTTTTGTGGCTTCTGCCAACGGATTCCGTTACCAAGGAGCAGAGGTCGTATTCTGTGATATTGATGCTAAGACCTTCTTAATGGACTTGGACAAGTTGGAGGATATACTGAAAGCATCACCTAAGGGAACCTACAAGGCAGTTGTTCCTGTTGACTTTGCCGGTTATCCTATTGACGAGGAACGTCTACGTAAAATGGCTGACGAATATGGCTTTGCCATTGTAGTCGATGCTTGTCACGCTCCAGGTGGCAGCTTCATTGATAGTAAGGGCGAGAAGCAGATGATTGGCAATTGTAAATATGCAGACTTGACAGTGTTCTCTTTTCACCCCGTGAAGCATATTGCAACGGGCGAAGGTGGTGCTGTCACCACCAATCGTAAAGATTTGTATGACAAGGTAGCACTTTTCCGTACCCATGGCATCACCAAAGACCCTGCCTTGTTGGAGAAAAACGATGGTGGCTGGTATTACGAGATGCAGGAGTTGGGCTATAACTACCGCATTACTGAGATGCAGGCAGCCCTTGGCATTAGCCAGTTAAAGCGTTTGGATTGGAGTATTGAGCGTCGTAACGAGATTGCTAAGAAATATGATGAGGCATTCAAAGGAACCTTTGTGAAAACTCCTTTCCGTGGAAACGGGTTGGTTCACGCTTTCCACCTCTATATCATTCAGGTACCTGCAGATAAGCGTAAGGGCCTGTATGACTATCTGAGAGCTAATAATGTCTATTCTCAGGTGCTTTATATTCCAGCTCATACGATGCCATATTATCGTCAGTTTGGATGGAAGAAGGGTGATATGCCAGTCGCAGAGGACTACTACAGCAAGTGTTTGGCACTCCCGATGTTTCCAACGTTGACGGATGAAGAGCAGGATTGGGTAATTGAGAAGGTAAAGGATTTTATTGCAAAATGAGCAAATTAGTTCTTGGGACCGTTCAGTTCGGTCTTCAATATGGTGTTAACTCCGCTGGTCGTCCCAGTAAGGAAGCTGTAAAAGGTATTCTTGCAGAGGCGGCTAAAAGTGGGGTAACTACTTTGGATACCTCCAGTGCCTACGGAAATTCTGAAGAAATCCTTGGAGAATGTATAGCACCAGACAAGAGTTTTAAAATCGTTTCTAAGTATCCGAAGGGCTCAACTCCAGTACTGGAAATGTTCAATAGTTCTTTGAAACGTTTGCAGGTTGATAACCTTTATGGCTATCTCCTTCATCATTTCGAGGTGTACAAGAACAATCCAAAAGTCTGGGATGAATTTATTTCCTTGAAAGAATCTGGTAAAGTCAAGAAGATTGGCTTCTCCCTTTATTCAACGGAAGAATTAGATTTTATTCTTGATAATAAATCTCCTTTTGACTTGATTCAGGTTCCGTTCAACATTTTTGATAAGAAGTTCTTACCTTTTATGAAGGAATTGCACGAAAAAGGAGTGGAGATTCACGTAAGGAGCACATTCCTTCAAGGATTGTTCTTTAAAGACAGAAACGCACTGCCGGAGAAGTTGCAACCAATGAAGAAATATTTGCTTCAATTGGATGAATATTCAAAGCAGAATGATTTGAGTATATCCGAGATGGCTTTGAACTATAACCTACAGAATCCTTATATTGATGGTGTTCTGATTGGTGTGGATAATGTGGAGCAGCTTAAAATGAACTTGAATTCAATAAAAGACACTCCAATAGATTTAGAAATAGAGGTAAAAGAAAAAGAATTATTGAATCCTGTAAATTGGAATTAATATGAAGATACTTGCTATTACGCAGGCTCGTTACGGTTCAACTCGTTTGCCTGCTAAAATATTGAAGGAAGTGAATGGTCAGACTCTTCTCGAAATACATCTTCGCCGTATCCTTCAAGCTAAAACTATCAATCAGCTGAAGATAGCCACAACCGATGAGGAGGGCTCTAAATTCATTGTAGAGGTTGCGGATAAAGTTGGGGTCGGTTATCATAAGGGGTCTGTTGATGACGTGTTGTCTCGCTTCTATGATACGGCTGCTCCTGAAAAGCCAGATTATGTAATCCGTCTCACTTCAGATTGTCCCTTAATTGATCCTAATGTGATAGATGCTGTCGTTACATATGCTATCGAACATCCTGAATACGACTACGTTCGCACTCAGGCTGCCAGTTTCCCCGATGGTCTTGATACGGAGGTAATGAAGTTCTCTGCTCTTGAAAAAGCTTTCAACGAAGCAACTCTCAAATCAGAACGCGAACACGTAACAGCATATATTTGGAAAAATGGCTCCGCTGATGGTGGCACTATTTACAAAACATATAACTTTCCAAATCCAGCAGGAGTGTATAATGCCAATGATTATCGCATTACTATTGATGAACCCGAAGACTTTGAGGTTATTAAGGCTCTCATTGAAAATTTGGGCATAGAGAAGGATTGGAAAATATATATAGACTATCTTATTGAGCATAAGGAACTTTATGCTATCAATAGCAAATTTGCAAACAATGAGGGGTATGCAAAGTCTATAGCTAATGATGGAATTTATATAAAAAACAAGTAATTATGGGAAAAGGACAAGAGCTTTACAAGAAAGCTAAAACATTGATTCCTGGAGGAACATCCCTCCTTTCAAAAAGACCTGAACAATTTCTGCCAGAGAACTGGCCTGCTTACTATAGTAAGTCCAAGGGTTGTGAAGTTTGGGACTTAGATGGCAATCATTATTACGACTGCTGTTCAATGGGCGTTGGCACTAATACCCTTGGCTATGCTAACGATGCAGTAGATGAAAAGGTGATGGAGGTTGTAAAGAATGGCAACCTTACAACTTTCAACTGCCCCGAAGAAGTTTATCTGGCAGAACGTTTGATTGGTTTTAATACATGGGCAGGTGGTGTTCGTTATACACGTGGTGGCGGTGAAGCCAACTCCGTATGTGTTCGTATTGCACGAGCTTACACAGGTAAAGACAAAATTGCTATTTGCGGTTATCACGGCTGGCACGACTGGTATGTTTCTGTAAACCTTGGAGAGAACGATGCTCTAGCCGGTCATCTGCTTCCTGGCATTCCAACCGGTGGCGTACCCCGTGCTTTACGTGGAACGACCATCCCATTCCATTACAACGACTTTGAGGAAATTGAAAACATTATTCGCAATACTCCCGACCTTGCTGCCGTAAAGATGGAAGTCTGCCGCAACTTTGGCCCAGCAGAAGGTTATCTTGAGTTCATTCGTAATCTCTGCAATGAATATGGTGTTCTTCTTATCTTTGATGAGTGCACCAGTGGCTTCCGTGAGACCTTTGGTGGTCTGCACAAGAAATATGGTGTTTATCCTGATATGACTATCTATTCTAAGACAATGGGTAACGGATATGTGATTGCAGCCATCCTTGGTAAGAAAGAGATTATGGACGCTGCACAGGGTTCTTGGATTAGTTCTACTTTCTGGACTGACCGTATTGGACCGACTGCCGCACTTGCTGCATTGGATGAGATGGAAAGGGTGAAGTCTTGGGAAATTATCACTGAGAATGGCAATAAGACGAAAGCCCGCTGGCAAGCCTTGGCTGATAAGTATGGCTTGAAGATTAACCATTGGGGTATTCCTGCAATGTGCGGTTATACCTTCGATAGTCCCAACGCTTTGGCTTATAAGACTTATATCACTCAGGAAATGTTGAAGAAAGGATTCTTGGGAAGCACTAATCTTAATTCATGCATTGCTCACACTCCAAAGATTATGGACATGTACTTTGAAGCACTTGATCCTATCTTTGCAGACATCCGCGACTTCGAGGATGGCAAGGATGTGATGAAGGCTCTTGATGGTCCAGTCTGCCAGTCTGGATTTAAGCGGCTCAATTAATATTTATGCCAAATTACATTTGTTTACAGCAACAGGAGCAGCATCTTGGAGATTACTCCATTGTGCCGTTGCGCTATGAAGATAGGTTTTCTATCATGAAGTGGCGTAATGAGCAGATTTATCATCTGCGTCAGGCACGCCCTCTTACGGAGGAAGATCAGCAGCGGTACTTTGACAATGTTGTTTCCAAACTGTACGACAACCCCAAACCTGATCAGATACTCTTCTCCTATTTGGAGCAGGGTATCTGCATAGGGTATGGTGGACTTGTCCATATTAATTGGATTGACCGTAATGCGGAAATATCCTTTATTATGGATACAAAGTTGGAGAAAGAGCACTTTGCAAAGCATTGGAGTAACTTTTTGACCATGCTCAAAGAACTTTCTTTTTCTGATTTGAACTTGCATAAGATTTATACTTACGCCTTTGACCTACGCCGTCATTTATACACAATGCTCGAAGCAAATGGTTTTGTCCGTGAGGCAACACTGAAAGACCATTGTTTCTTTGAGGGTGAGTATAGGGATGTAGTTCTACACTCATTTATCAATGATAGGGTATAGCATTGTTAACTACATTGATTGTAATCGTGAACAGCAGTTGGAGATTCTGAATCTGAGGAATCTTGATGATGTTCGTAAATGGATGGTCAATCCAGAGATAATACAGGAAGATAATCATTTTAAGTTTGTTGAGAGCCTGAAAAGGAATCCTAACAGACTTTATTATGCCGTATATAAGGATGGCTTTTTGGTAGGAACTTATAATCTTACCAAGGGAGAAAATGGAGTGTGGGAACGCGGTATTATAGCGAATCCAACAACCCAAGGAAAAGGGGAAACTATTAAGTGGGAACAACAGATATTGGCAGATCTGCCCAAACAAGGCATCAATGCTGTTACTGCAAAAGTAAAACTTGATAATCCAAGATCTATCAAATACCATGAGAAACTTGGATATCAAGAATATTTAAGAGATAACGAGTACATATATTATATACTAATATTACAATGAGTAAGACATTCATTGTAGCGGAACTATCCGCTAATCACGGTCATAAGTTGGAGGTGGCTCTGGAATCGGTAAGGGCTGCGAAAGAAGCTGGTGCTGATGCCGTGAAGATTCAGACCTACACTGCTGACACTATTACACTTAATTGTGATGCAGAAGATTTTAGAGTAAAAGGTACATTGTGGGATGGTCGTACGCTTTACGACCTCTATCAGGAGGCATATACTCCCTGGGAATGGCATCAGGCTATCTTTGACGAGGCTAAGAAGTGTGGACTGATTTGTTTCTCAACGCCGTTTGATAAGACTGCTGTGGATTTCCTGGAGGATCTTGGTAATCCGATTATGAAGATTGCCAGCTTTGAAATAACTGATATTCCCTTGATTGAGTATGCTGCAATGAAAGGCAAGCCTATGGTGATATCTACAGGTATTGCAATGCCTGAGGATATAGAGCTTGCCGTGAAGACTTGTAAAGAGGCTGGCAACAGCGATATAACTCTCCTAAAATGCACATCATCTTATCCTGCACCTATTGAGGATGCTAATTTGATGACTATGGTGGATATGAAACAGCGCTATGGCGTAAAGGTGGGTTTGTCTGACCATACCATGGGTTATGATGTAGCAGTAGCAGCTGTCGCTCTTGGTGCTACATTGGTTGAGAAACATTTTATTCTTGACCGTTCTATTGGTGGACCAGACGCTGCGTTTTCAATGGAGATAGGAGAGTTTGCTGCTATGGTGAAGTCTATTCGAAATGTGGAGAAAGCATTGGGCACTGTTAATTATCCTACGGATCCTTCCAAAATTAGAGGAAGAGAGTTTTGTCGTTCACTATATGTTGCAAAGGATATTAAGAAAGGGAATGTGATTACTGAAAAGGAAGTTAGAAGTGTAAGACCAGGTTATGGACTTCATCCTAAATTTTTGAATGAAGTGATAGGAAAGGTTGTTAACTGCGATCTTGAAAAAGGCACTCGTTTTTCACAAGAATTTGTTCGGTAGTAATTTGTTTGGTATCAAATTCCATTTGATTATGAAACGCTATTTATTTCTGTGGCTTGTGTTGAGTGTTTCACTAATTGGGATGGCACAAAAACAGAAAATCGCAGGATCTATGGTTGAAAAGTTAAGGTTTAGTGGAGATAAGGTTATAATTAATGATACTGTAGAAAAAAGCATGAACAATTTAATAATTCAAATGTCATTGCTATTAGATGAAAATAATTTAGATAATATAATTGATGAACGTTATAGGGCAATATGTTTATCATACACACCTAATATCAAGTGGAATACACTCTCATTACCATTCACTCCTACACATGAGTTTTTAAAACAAATATTTGGACATAATTATCAATTGTTTTATTACAGTGGATATGAAGATGGTAAAATTCTATTAGAAAAGTTGAGTTCTGACGATGCAATTAGATATGGTCAACCATTAATTGTATATGCATCAGAGGATGCAATGCTCGGCAAGAGCCCTTTTTATTTGACAGATGTAAATATCAATAAAGAGGCTCAAATTGTAGTTGATAATACTTCTGGCATTAATTTTTGGGGTGCTTTTTCTACATCAAATATTTCAGCACATAATGATTGTGTTTTTAATTTGACTAACGATGGTACAGTAATTATGTTAGAAGGTGACGTGAACTATAAGGCCTTTCATGGGTATTTTGATATGACATCAGTTTTGGGAGATGCTGAAAGATTTTCCGTTTATTATAAAGGTGAAAATGAAACTGTAAAGGTAATTACACACTCTATAAAGAATGATTCTATTCCTCAAATGCTCTATGACTTACAAGGGCGATGTATCAAGAATCCTGGCAAAGGGATTTTCATTTTGAATGGAAAGAAAGTAGTGCTTCATTAATAATAATGGCTTCAATCAAAAAGATATGAGAAAATTTTTCAAATATGTCATGTTATTTTGTCCAACTATTGCGATGGCACAAAATATGAATTATTCAGTAAATATCCATGCAGGAGGTCATATTATAGCCGCATACCCTGCGAATATGATTGATAGCATTTCTTTCACTAAGGTGTCTAAAGATGTTCTTGATAATCTTTCAGCTTTCACAGATACGACTTTAGCAATAATAAAAGAGGATGATGGCTCTAATTTAACTATAAATCAAGGAATAGTAAGTCAGTCGAAACAAACAATTAGAGTAATACGAGAGGATGATGTTGTAGCAATATTGAAATTGAGCGAACCACAAATAATTGCACAAGCGGAAAAAAAAGAGCAGTGGGGGTTCTTCCAATTTCCAGTAATATACAGAGGAGCCAATCAACGATTATTCATTGATTGGCAGATGAGACCAGACTCATATACGGCATATGGAGAAGAATCACATGGTCGTATAATGTCAACAGATGAGGGTAAAACGTGGAAGGCATTAGATGACGAATACCCCCGTTTTGAACGATATAGGGTAGAACTCAACAATGGAGACGTTCTTCAAGTGAAGGATCCTCCATCTAAGGATGTTAGGGCTTATGTGTCTTTTCCACAACCTGTCAATGATATGACGATAAATGGTTATGATTTCTATCTTCATTCAGAACTTCCAGAAGATTTACAAGGAGTGTATTTATCATTATGGGATAAGATAAATCACCAACAACAAATCATTCATGCTTCTTTAGACGACCCTTTATTATTACGATATTCTATTAACAATATGATGCCTGTTGTTTGGTGGGGCAATATTAAAGAGACGGAAGATGGTACGCTTTTTGCTGGTGTATATCCATGTTATTATCAAGATTTTAATGGAAAGGTAAATAGAACTGCAGTATCATTTTACAAGAGCGTAGATACGGGACTAAATTGGTCGAAGGTTGGAACTATCAGTTATCAAAGGGATGGCGCAGATATTCCATTTGATGGAAGCGAAGGATTTGAAGAACCTGCATTTGAGGTCCTTAAAGATGGAACGTTCTTTTGTGTGATGAGGACAGGTTATACTTCTCCGATGTATAAGTCTTTTTCATACGATAAAGGGCGGCAATGGACAGATCCCATACCTTTTACTTCTAATGGCGTGATGCCCAATTTATTGCTTCTTGATAATGGCGCTCTTGTGCTAGCATCTGGGCGTCCTGGACTTCAACTTCGTTTTTGTGTAGATGGGGATGGAAAAAAATGGACTGAACCAATTGAAATGTTGCCTTTCATGGACGATAAAGGAAATTTTAACATATGGGGGGCAACTTGTGGTTATCCAAGTATTCTTCAAGTTAATGATAATACTTTTTATATAGTTTATTCAGATTTTAAGACAAAAGATGAATCTGGTGAAATAAGAAAATCAATTATGTTTAGGAAGATTGAGGTAATTAAACGAAAATGATAACTCCCCTTCTTATTTAGTTAAGACTTTATAATTATGTAAATTGCAATTGTGAATAGAAATATTCCTATTTCTGATAACAAACGTATAGCCAAGAATACTATCTATCTTTATGTTAGGATGGTAGTAATTATGGCAATCACTTTGTTTACGTCACGTGAAATTCTTCGCATCTTAGGTGTAGATAATTTCGGCATTTACAATGTGGTGGCAGGAGTTGTTGTCTTATTGGCCTTTTTACAAACAGGACTGACCTCTGCATTCCAACGCTATTTGGCTTATGACATAGGAAGGGGAGATGAAGAACAGGTGAATAGAACGTTTTGCATGAGTGTTAATGCCAACTTATGTATCGTTCTTATAATTGTCTTGTTAGCAGAGACTTTGGGCTTGTGGTTTGTAAATACTCAACTTGTTATACCAGAAGACAGAATGAGTACAGCCATAATCGTATATCATTTCTCCGTTCTCTCCTTTGTTTTTACTATTTTTAGAGTTCCATACAATTCTGCCATCGTTGCTTATGAAAGAATGTCTTTTTATGCTTATATAAGCATTGCGGAATCTGTCTTAAAACTTGGAATTGTTTACTTGTTGGTATTTTCATCTGCTGATAAACTGTATTTGTATGCGATTCTATTAACAATAGTGTCAGCCCTTATCCTTTTCTTATATTTCTTATATTGTTTTAAACATATCAAGACTTGTCGATACCATTATTATTGGAATACCAGTTATTTTAGGGAATTGTTGAGCTTTTCAGGGTGGTCTATGTTGGCTGGAGTGGCAAATGTATCTGCGCAACAAGGTGGTAATATCCTATTAAATATTTTTTCGGGATTATCTGCAAATGCTTCATATGGCGTTGCCAACCAAGTGAGCCATGCTGTATATGCATTTTCTCAGAATTTTCAAGTTGCCTTTAATCCGCAAATTACTAAATTATTTGCGGCTCGTAGTTATACAGATCTATATCAATTAGTTTTTCGCTCTTCTTTAGCCTCCTACTATTTGATGTTGATAGTTGCTGTTCCTTTTATACTGCAAATAGATTTTGTTCTTGATCTTTGGTTAGATAAAGTCCCAGAATACGCAAGTGGCTTTTGTATCTTGATGACTCTTTATCAGTTGGTAGATGCTTTTCAAGCTCCAATTAACACCCTGATATATGCCTCAGGAAAAGTTAAAATTTACAATATATGGCTAAGTGCGATGATCTTTCTAAATCTCCCTTTGTCTTATATGTTACTTAAAATAGGTGTTACCATTTATGTTGTGTTTATTATTCGTGTCAATTTGAATGTTTTGACCGCAATTGTTCGTATATGGTATATGAAATCGCTCATGGAGTTCCCTACGATTACCTATATCAAGGAGGTCTTGATAAAAGCAAGTACCATAACATTACTCTCCTTTGGAATGTCTATGGTCATTTGCTCAATTGTTGATAATAGTTTCCTGAATATTCTTCTTTCTGGGTTTATTACCTTGCTGATAATAGCCATGTGGGGCTTTTCTAAAAAAGATAGGATGATAGTTTGGGCTGTTATAAGGCAGAAAGTATTTAGATATTAAGGATTTATATGATCTTATTCGTATTTACTATTGTTTTTTTTACTGGGTATTTCACTGACAACCAAACAACAATGGGGATAGCATTATTATTGCTATTCTGTTATGTTGTTTTCTTTGCTATCCGCAAAATCGATAAACATATCACTTTATTAGTGTTTGCTATCGCGTTCTTTACGTTTTTGATGGGTAGAATGATCTTGCCAATTTTTTATGATACTTCTAACCTTATTTATGACATAGGAGGGGCTAATTTTTCTAATGAGACGATATCTCATATGGATTTATCACTTTTTTTGGCGCTTTTATTTGTTTATATAGGTTATAAGTATGTGTACAGGGAAAAGTATTATGAGAAGGAACCGTTCAATCGTGATGAACTATATGTACAGAATGTAAGAAACTTAAGTAGGAAACTTATGTATATGACTTTTCCTGTGGCATTATTACTAACTTTGGAGAAAGTGTATCTTGTGCTTACCATGGGATATGTGGCCATGTATATTGATTTCCAATCGAGTTTTCCCTATTTTGTTACATTGATCGGAGGATGGTTCTATCATGCATTCTTTATATTTCTCGCAACTCTGCCCTCCAAAAAAGAGGCGAAGATCCCTTTGTCTTTTTATGTGACGATTTCTATTCTTTCTTTGGCAACAGGACAGAGAGGTAGTTTTGTGCTTGGTTTGTTATTCGTTGTTATGTACCTGTTTCTTAGGAATTCACTGCAAACAGGAGATGGGTCTTGGATAGGAAGACGCGGTATCATAGCCATATTGGTCTCTCTTCCTCTTATGGTGTCTTTCTTATTCCTGATGGTTTATATTCGTTCTGATAGAGACCGTTCAATGTCGGAGAATCTGTTGATCTCATTTTTTTATCAACAAGGTGTAAGTGCAGAGGTGATAGGTTATACGTATGACTATGAGAATAGGTTTCCTGAGGGAAAAGTGTATCTACTTGGTGATGTTACAGATTATTTTCGTCATAACATATTTGCCAGATTATTATTTGGCGCAAAATCTGCTGAACCTCAGTCTGTGGAACATGCATTGGAAGACAATAGCTTGGATGCTGCTTTGACCTATTTTGTAAAACCAGATTTGTATTTATCTGGAGGTGGCTTAGGTGGGTGCTATGTTGCTGAGGCATGGAAAGATTTGGGCTATTTCGGTATATGCTTGGTAAGTTTTCTATATGGATTGTTATTAGCAAAAATCCCTTTATGGTGTAGGAAAAATTTTTGGATAGGCTCTGTTGGCCTTGTTATGTTTAACCAGATTATTTTTGCTCCTCGAGCACATGCAATTAAACCAATATATGTATTCTTCTCTTTGAATGTGATAATTGTTTATGCTTATCTATATATAGCGAGCAAGAGAAGAGGAAATCGTGTTCAAGTGGTAAATAGTTGAACCATTATCAAACGAAGTGAATATGAATGTCAAATTGATTTATTCTAAAAACTTAAGTGATCCTACTGGAGCAAGTACTGTGATGAGAATCCATGCAGAACAAGTTGATCGTTATGCAAAGGCAGGTATCAATTTTGAAGTTCTGGCTCGGGATACCATATATAAAAAGGCTAATACTGCAAACTCGGCACAAAAGCCGCACTTCTCTTATAAGAAACTGATAACCGGCAGCCTTGAGCGTCTTTCAAGAAAGAGTGCAACGGCTGCTTATTTATGGACTTATATTAGAAGCTTACGTCCTGCTAAGAAATTAAACAATCTGTTACGTGATTATATTGAAGAGGATGACGTGTTGTTCTTTAATGAATTTGTCATGTGCTATTATTATTTGAAACAATACGGTAAAGGCAATCATAAGATTGTAACCATGTTCCATAGTGATGGAGAGGATTTTACCGCTGAGAAGGAAAGGACAAGAGGCTTTGAGAAAACATGGGTCTATCGTATGTATATGCGCAGACAAGATCTTGTGATTAGTCAGACAGATAGACTTGGTTTCGTTTCCCGAATGGCTGCAGAGCGTTTTAAGGAACTTCACAAAGAAGTTGATACAGATAAGGTCTTTTATATTCAGAATGGAATGCAATCATATCCCCAACGTGATGTTCCTATCCACCGTCCAATTGAGATTGTATGCGTTGGAACGATAAATCCTCGTAAGAATCAGGAGTCTATTGTTCGTGCATTAATCAAATGTAAGGACAATGGCATCAGTCTTGACCATATCCATTTTACCTTGGTCGGTGGGGGAGAGAAACTTCCACTCTTGATGCAACTTTCCGATTCATATGGTCTTAGTAAAACTGTTAGTTTTGTGGGATCTTCAAATGAAGTCGATAGATACTTACGTGAAGCCGATATTTTTATTTTGCCTAGTATAAGTGAAGGGTTACCGATGGCGATTTTGGAAGCCATGAGGTTGTCATTGCCAATTGTTTCTACTCGTGTTGGGGGAATCCCTGAAACTATTATTGATGGTGAAAGTGGCTTGCTCATTGACAGTACTGCTGATGGCGTATATCAGTTTATTACTCACATTAATGATTATGACTGGAAGAAGATGGGACAAAAGTCATATCAACTATTCCAGGATAGATTTACTGTTGAGAAGATGATAGAGTCATATATCAGTATTTTTAAATCTTTATCATAATGAGATTAGACGAAGTCTTAACGAACCTCGTAGAAAAAGAGAATAGGGAAGGCCTGGATGTAATACAAGTTTCAGGAGTTCCTGTATGGAATCATTTGAAGTATGATATCCGGAGGAGATATGTTTTAGCAAATGGTATTTGTGATAGTGTTCAATCTTCTAAGGGTAAAATCATATTGAAGGAATCTGTCAAAGGAATGTTGTCTTCATTTTATAAGGTTCATAAACAACTGTTATTCCCTTCTGTAGCAGATAATTTCATAATGGGCTTTTCCCGATTGGATAGAATTGATGATTTGTATTTAGATCGGTTTGTAGATCCTGTAATAGACCTGACACAATTAAAGGAGAGTTATATTTGTTTTGAATACGGTCGTGTTGGCATACACCACCAGCCGCGTAAACATAAGGAGCATGTAATCTATACTGATTATATCTATATGTTCTCTTTTGTTTGCAGTTATTTACTGGCAATTTTCTTTTTATGTGCACACTATCGGGCTGTTTCTGTGTTAAAAAGGAAAATACAGGCCGTGACATCACTGACATTAAGTCCGTTATGGCTCGCAAGGAAGATTGTAGAGTTTAAGTCAAATGCCGCTATTTTTTCTCTTCTCTTATCACGGTCAAAAGCAAAACGTGTTTTCGGTGTAAGTCGTATTTTATTTAGGCATGTCTCTTATGCTGCCAAAAAGAAAAAGATACCTGTATTTGAATTTCAGCACGGTATTACTTTAGGAGCAACAGAACTTTATTCTGGGAATTATGTTCCAGAAATCGATCCAGACTACTTCTTGTTATTTGGTGATTCATGTCCAAATAACGTTTTTGGGATTCCAGAGAGTAAAACTATTGTCATTGGGTGGGCGTTTAAAGACTATCTGAAAGGTATTGCAAGCGGAACGTATCAAAAGGATTGTTGTTTGGTTGTTTCAGAACCACAAATAAGCAATCAGGTGATTTCTGCTACCTTATTGTTGGCAGAGAATTTTCCCAATATACAGTTTCATATAAGAAGGCACCCTCAAGAATCTTTTACAGAAGAACAGAAAAGACAATTTGAGAAAATTCCCAATGTTATTGATGCCACGAACAAAAGGAATTCCACATTGGTAGCAATGACTTACGATTATATCATAGGAGAAAATTCTACAGTATTGTTTGAGGGATTAAGTTTAGGGAAAAAAGTGGCAAGGCTGAATATTTGTGGTCTTCAACCCGTTAACCGTTCTGACGATGACGCTTTCTATTATATTGATAATATGGGGGATTTCGGATCGTATCTGAATGCTCCTGTTAAACAAATGAAAGAAAAAGTCTATTCGGATTTCAATGTAGATCTTTTTAATTCTTTCTTAGTGTAAGGATGTTAAAAATAATACTGTTATTTCTTCTCACTTTTCAATTAATGGCAGGGTCATGTTCTGGACAAGGCAGGACTCTTGAAGAAGAGATAGTCAGCATAATGAACAGACGAAAATGTGTTGGAATAACAGCATTGGCGGTAAAAAACAATACAATATGCTATTTTAAGACTTTTGGCTACAATCCAGATTACAATGACAGCACTTCTCGAAAACCAATACCAGACAATGGGGTATATTTGATAGCATCAATATCAAAAACATTTGTAAGTACTGCCATCATGCAGCTGGTTGAAAAGAAAAAGTTGAAACTGGATGATGATGTTAATAAATACTTGTCATTCAAAGTCGTCAATCCCAATTATCCTAAAACACCGATAACTATTCGGATGCTTCTTAGTCATCGCTCAAGTATTAACGATAAAATTTACTCATGGAGCCTGGATCAGATTAATCCAGAAACAGGAAAACGTTGGAAAGAATGTTATAATGACTATCCTCCTGGTACTAAGTATGAATATTGTAATCTGGCTTATAATATGCTGGGTGCAATTATAGAAAATGTGTCAGGTGAAAGGTTTTATGATTATATTGACAATCATATCAATAAGCCACTGGGAATAACCGGCAGTTATAACCTTACCAGGATAGACAGTTCATTGCAGGTAAAAGCATATCGTTATTACCCACAAACTAAATCTTTTGGAAAAGACAAGAGCGAAGTATATGATTACTCCTTTTATAGAAAGGTAGAGGATAATTATAAAATGGGTTTTTCTGCTGCTTATTATTCACCGACGGGATGTATGCGAATGACGGCAAAAGACCTGGCTTCGTATATGATGATGCACATGAATTTTGGGAAATATAGGAGTAAGCGCATCATTAGTAAGAAGAGCGAAAGGGAGATGAGGTCCCCACAATTGGGGAATCCTGAATATGGATTAGCGTTTGCTCAATATCCACGAAGAATCAAAGATGTAGAACTTGTCGGGATGGTAGGAGATGCTCATGGAATTCATAGTACAATGCTATTTGATCCTAATGGCAGATTCGGTTTTATTGTTATTTGCAATGGGTGTACAACGCCCTCTTCATCTGCTGGCCAGACAATGAATACCGAAATAATACAAAGATTGTATAAATATATAATAAAGAATTGAAAATATGGAAATTAAAGAATTTATTCAGCACTTTGCTGAGCAGTTTGATGACACGGACATTAGTGAGTTTAAACCAGAAACAGTGTTTCACGAGTTGGACGAGTACTCGTCGTTAATAGCCCTTACTATTATTGGTATGGTAGACGATGAGTATAATGTTACAATCGGTGCAGAGGAAATGTCTTCTGCTGTGACTATTGAGGACTTATTTAACATCGTTAAATCAAAGATTTAATAATGGAAGTGAATAATCCATTTACACTTGTAGGTAAAACTATTTTGATTACAGGAGGGGCTGGTGGTATTGGCTCAGCCGTGGCAAAGACATGTATCCAGTTGGGTGCAAGGGTGATCCTGACGGATATCCGTCAGGATGCCCTTCAGACCACCCTGGCTTCATTGCCAGAGTCTCAGATGCGAGAGCCTAATCTCTGTTTTACAGCAGACCTGACAGATGCTGAACAACTGGTGTCTTTAATTGATTTTTGCCCTACATTAGATGGTCTGGTATGCAATGCTGGAGTGATGAAACTGACGTTGACTCAATTTATCACGGAGGAGGAACTGACGCGTATCCAGAAGATTAACCTGAATGCACCCATCTTGTTGACGCGTTCTCTTTTGAAGAAGAAGAAAGTGGCGAAAGGAGGCTCCATCGTGTTCACAGCCTCTGCCGCTGGGGTCTATCGCGTGTCGCCAGGTAATGGCATCTATGCCACAACGAAATGCGGTATCGATGCCTTCATGCGGACGGTGGCGCTTGAGTTTGGTCCCAAGGGCATCCGCTGTAACAGCGTGAACCCTGGTATGGTGGAGACAGCCTTGATAGGTTCGTTCACGGAGGAACAGAAGGAAAAGGAGAAACAGAACTATCCCTTGCGCCGCTTTGCCCAACCCGAGGATATTGCCAATGGCATCGCCTATCTTTTGTCTGATGCCTCGTCATTCGTGACAGGTACGGCACTGAAGATAGATGGAGGAATGACGTTAGGATAGTTTATAGTTCATAATTCTTAGTTCATAGTTATGGAAAGACTATTAGATAATAAGGTATGCATCATCACTGGTGCAGCACAGGGGATAGGCAAGGGCATTGCGGAGCGTTTTGCCGTTGATGGCGCTGTTGTCTATGCCTGTGATTTGCGTGAAGGAAGCATGGACGACTGGGCAAAGGATTGTTCACAGCGGAATAATACCCGTGTGGTTCCTATGTATTTCGACGTATCGGAGGCGGTGGCAGTCAAGAATGCCTTGATGAGCATCTTCAAGGCTGAGAAGCGTATTGACGCATTGGTGAACAATGCAGGTGTGGTGTTCAATAAGAAGATTGGTATGATTGTGCGTCAAGAAACCGAACTGATGTTCCGCATCAACGTGATTGCTGTCATCGAATTGGTGCAGTTTTGTTCACGTTTAATGGCACGTACTGGTGGTGGTTCCATCGTGAATATCGCATCAGTGACGGCTGTGCTTGGTTCGCCTGGCCAGTCTGCCTATTCGGCCACGAAGGGGGCTATCATCTCCTTTACCAAATCTGCCGCCAAGGAATTGGCTCCGCAGGGTATCCGTGTGAATGCAGTAGCACCGGGCATTGTTAAGACAGAGCGTTTTGCGGAACTTTACGAGAGTGACGGGGCGAAGATAGACCAGCGTATATCACGCATAGGACTGGGACGGCTTGGAACACCAGAGGATATTGCCAATGCCTGTGCATTTTTAGCATCTGACAGAGCAAGTTATATCTCTGGTGAGATATTAGGCGTTAACGGATGTGCGTCGATTTAGTTCATAATTCATAGTTCATAGTTGAAGATGATATTGAATCTGGATAAGTGGTCGCGAGAAGCAGTTGCTGCTATTGACTCGCAGGGACAGCAACTGACTTATGGTGAGTTGAGGGACTTTGCTGAACAGGTGAAACATCTGATGCCTTCACGTTCATTAGTGTTCCTGTTAGTGGAGAATAATGTGGGTGGTATTGCCTGGACGATAGGGGATATCTGTGCCAGAAACGTACCGCTGATATTGAATGCCCATTTAGACGAGGGCTTATATACGAGTCTGTATGACTTGTATCAGCCCCCATATATTTGTGTGCCAGAGGCAATGGCAGACAAGTATGATTTTGAGAAGGTCATTACTTGTTATGGATATACACTGATGAAGACAGGAAATGAAGCATGCCCGATGAACGAAGAACTGTCACACCTGCTGCCAACATCAGGCAGTACGGGCAGTCCGAAACTCGTGCGTCATAAGTATGCGAACATCGAGGCTGCGGCACTGAATATCTCCACATTCTTTGAACTGACAGAGAAAGATCGTCCACTAATGGTCCTGCCATTATATTACACCATGGGGTTATCGATGGTGTTCAGTCATTTCTACGTAGGTGCGACGGTACTTATCACGAACCTCAGCATGACGGACCGTAACTTCTGGAAGTTCATTAAAGAAGAGAAGGCGACGAGCTTCACAGGCGTTCCCTATAGTTTTGAGATATTGAACATGATGCGCTTCTTCCGTATGGATCTGCCTGACTTGACACTGCTAACGCAGGGTGGAGGACGAATGCCTAAAGAACTGAACTTGAAGTTTGCAGAGTTCTGCCGTGATAATGACAAGCAATGGATTGCCACTTACGGACAGTCGGAGTGTACGGCACGAATGGCATGGTTGCCCTCGAAGTGGGCAATAGAGAAGGTCGGTAGTATTGGTATCGCTGTACCCAACGCAGAACTCTCACTCATTGACATGGATGGTAATCCCATCACTACGCCGAATACGGAGGGCGAGATGTGTTATCGTGGCAAGAACGTGACGATGGGCTATGCTCGTAGTCGTGAGGACTTACTATTAGGAGATAAGCGTCATGGTTTTATTCGTACAGGCGACTTGGCTTATTTTGATGAAGACGGTTGTTATTATATTGTTGGTCGTATGGGGCGTTTCCTGAAACTCTTTGGTATGCGTGTCGGGCTCGATGAATGTGAACGTATCGTCAAAGGTAAATTCTCTGGATTAGAATGTGCCTGTGTCGGAACAGATGAGAAGATGCTTGTCTATCTGACGGATGAGAATTATAAGGAACAAGTAAAAGAAGAACTTGTTAACCGTCTAAAACTTGTTGCCTCTTCTTTTGAGGTTCGAATCATTGATGAGATCCCAAAGAACGAAGCCGGCAAAACACTTTACGCAAAATTAGAGACCAAATAGACCACGGATCTAACAGATACCCTTGTAATCCGTTCAATCCGAGTAATCCGTGTTCAACAAAACACATTATCAGAGGTAAGTATTTCTGTGCTTTCTGTGCTTTCTGCGGGACATCATTAATCTGTGTTATCTGTGCGATCTGTGTGACATAAATAAAAAACAAATAAATCAGTGTGAAATAAAATGGAGAATTTAGAAAAGTACAACAACGCGTTTGTTGAAGTGTTTGGAGCAAAAGTAGAAGAATTAAACGATGACTATTCGAAGGATAATGTCGGTGAGTGGGATTCTGTCCATCAACTGACATTGATCTCCATCTTCGAGGAAGCCTTTGACATCATGTTCGACCCCGAAGACATTATGGAGATGACCTCTTATGCCAAAGGCAAGGAGCTCCTTGCCAAGTATGACGTAACCCTTTAATTCTCAATTTTCAATTATCAATTTTCAATTTGAGAAATGGCTCGTTGGGAAATAAAAAACGTAAACATTGCCGGTGTGTCGATGGCTGTGCCTGAGCATACGGTGAAGACGGCAGAGATAGACCTGTTTACACAGGAAGAGGCTGATGTGTTCGACAAGACGGTCGGAATCAAATCAAGGCACATCGCTCCAGATACCATGTGTGCATCGGACATGTGTCAGGCTGCAGGTGAGAAATTGTTAGAAGAACTTGGCTGGGAGAAGGAGAGTATTAACGCACTGATATTTGAGTCTGTGACAGGTGACTACCGCACACCTCCAACCTCCTGTCTCTTGCAATACCGGATGGGACTGAGCGAGGACTGCTTTTGTGTGGATATCCCCATGGGCTGTTGTGGGTGTATGTATGCCTTCACGGTTGCTGGTAACCTGCTGACTACAGGACAGATCAAGCGTGCATTGGTTCTGGTAGGTGATACCGCCCTCAGGATGGGCTCGATGAAGGATAAGAGCCGCGTGCCCTTGTTTGGTGACGGAGGCACAGCGCTTGCGTTGGAGTATGATGAGACAGCCAATGACATCATTATTGACTTCCATACCTTAGGTAAAGGGTATGAGGCTCTAATGACTCCTCACGGAGGATTTCGCCATCCAGCCACTCCAGAGAGTTTCGAGTATGAGGACTTTGGCAATGGCATTGTACGTGCCCCAATCCATACGATGATTAACGGAATGAACGTCTTCTCGTTTGCCATTAGTCGGCCTCCGAAGAGCGTGGAACAGTTTATGGCAGACTATAACATCGACAGGAATACGGACATAGACTATTTCCTGATTCACCAGGCGAACAAGATGATTGTCGACAGGGTAGTGAAAAAGCTGAAGCTGCCCGTGGAGAAGTGCCCCTACAACCTCGAGGAGTTCGGCAACCTGGGCGGTGCCAGCATCCCCTCGCTGATGGTGACGCGAATAGCAGACAAGCTGCGCAAGGAGCCCACCACCATCCTCGGCTCAAGCTTCGGCCTCGGTCTCAGCTGGGGCACCATGCTGCTGAAGACGAAGCCGATGGTGGTGCCAGAGATGATCATTATGTAGCTTTCGTGTTTTTTCCTTGTACATTTTGTGCTTTCGCAAAATATTTGTAACGATGTCCCGCAAAACTTGATGGCATACAGAAATTACTATGCCAAAGGTCATGCATCAGTTTTGGTGTGTATTAAGACGGCTCCAGGGATGAGTGCCCATCGGAATTCACAGCGGCTTACGGCCAAAGACGCCTTTACCTCACGGACGGACTTGAAGATAGAGTACAAGACGAACGTGGCATTCTAATAGTTAGCCAGATATAATACATTTTTTTCTATACACAGGTGAACATCGAAAGTGTTCACCCTTTGAGATTTTGAATTAAATCAATTATAAATTATGAGTGAAATACGTTACCGTTTGGCAAAGCCGAGCGATGCAAAAGAGATTGCTAATGTTCATTGGCATGTAAGGGATCGGTATAATGAAGGAATCGCTTTAGCATTAGGGAAAAAATACATTGAAGCTTATTACAGAATTGTGTTGAACGATCCGTGGGAAGTGGTAGTGTGTGCTGTTAATTTAGAAGATAGGATTGTTGGTTTTACAAGCACCTCCATGGATGCTAAGAAGAGGTTTAATAATATAAGAAATCATCGAATAAAATTAGCATTTGCTGCTATGAAGTCGTTAATCATCCATCCTTCCCTTATAAAGCAAGTATGGCTTAGATACAAATCATTAGGTGATGCAAAAAGTAGTGTAAAGTTTGTTAATACAGAAGGCGCACGAGGCGGATATTGGTGTTGGTTGAAAAGTGATGATAGCCTTAAATCATTTGAAATGAGCAATGTCAAGAATAATATTCTTAAAGAACTTGGGGTCAAAGAACTTTTCTTCGAAGTGGATAAATTTAACAAGGCGGTATATAAATTCCATTTAAAAGTTAATAAAGCAGAGCCAATAGAGGAAATAACATTGCCAGATGGAAGAGAACGTGTGTTAATGAGAAAAAAGTTGTAAATAATAGAAATGATAACATCCTCTATAGATTATTAGTGTTAGGATGTAATATGTAATTCGCATTCTGAAATGGTCAGTCACATATAGAAAAGCAAAGTGCAGTCTGATACCAACGCATTGAAAGTAAAAAAGTATTATCAGAAAAAGATATCTACGGGAAGGAATATGATTGAAAAACAGAAGGTTAAATATTTAAAACATTCGAAATGGTACTATCTATGGCAGATAGTTCTCTCTATTATAACATTAAGAGTGTTTTATGATTACGCATACAAGTTTGCTTATTATGTGGTAAACCACACTATAGGGAAACATCTGGCAGAAATTGGTGAAGGAACAAAAATACATGCTACAGCATTCATTCGTCATGGTGAAAGGGTTAAAATTGGTAGTCATGGTTTGTTTAACCACAATAATGTGATTCAGGGTGGTAAGAATTCTGCAAGAGTCATTATTGGGGATTATGTCCAGACCGGTCCCAATGTGATGATTTTTGCATTTAATCATGGTACAGAGATGAGTGGTGTGCCGATGATAGAACAGGATTATTATGAGGCAGATGTAGTGATAGAGGATGATGTGTGGATAGGTGCTTGTTCCGTCATTACTGCTGGTGTTCATATTGGAAAAGGATGTGTAATCGGTGCTGGAAGTGTCGTAACCAAAGACATGCCTGAATATACCATCTGTGGTGGCATTCCTTGCAAGCCACTAAAAAAAAGGGAATAGTATGAAGAGCGTTTTGCTGCTTGAAGCATATTTGATTCAAACTCAGTCTATTGCAAAATCTTTGCATCAGGCTGGCTATCGAGTTATTTCTTTTTGTGAGGAGAAATACTCGTATGGCTATCATACAAAATATGTTGATGAAAAACATATCACAATTCCTTGTGAAGGGCATCAAGAAGAGTATTATCAATTGTTGTTGGATTTCTTGAAAAACAATTCTGTTTCTGCAATTATTCCAATGAGTGATGAGTCGGCAAAAATGTTGGCTCAACATCAAGATGAGATATTCCGATACTCTGCTGTATCCTGTCCTCAGATTGACTCTTTTTTGAAGGGTTATGATAAGAACCAACTGATGAAAGTATGCGAGCGTTTGGGAGTAGGCCATCCACTAACCATTGATTTGTCTGAAACATACGACTTAAAGAAGATGAGTTATCCTGCTATTATAAAGCCCAATATTACATCTGGTGGCAGAGGCATGAGAATCTTAGAAAATGAAGAAGAACTGAAGGCAATTATTCCTCAAACAATCAAAGAATATGGCAATTGCCACGTTCAGGAATATATACCACAAGGTGGCAGACAAATCAAGGTACAGTTGCTTATAGATAGGAAAAACAGTTTGGTCTGTTCTTCTGTGATGCAGAAAACGAGATGGTATCCAGTAAAAGGAGGTAGTAGTTGTTGTAATATTACGATAGAAGAACCTGAATTAGTAAAGGCTTGCTTTTCTATATTGCAGGAACTGAATTGGCATGGTTTTGCTGACTTTGATGTGATAGAAGATCCACGTGATGAAACACTGAAAATAATGGAAATAAACCCACGTGTACCAGCATGCATCAAAAGTGCAATAGTTTCTGGCATAAACTGGGGTGAGATTATTGTTAATGATATACTCTATCAACCTCAGAAGAACTATGATTATGATCCAGGACATGTACTTCGTTTCTTGGGCTTTGATACCCTATGGTTCCTGAAATCAAAGGATAGACATCATACGTATCCGTCATGGTATTCATTCTTTGGTAGGAAAGTCCATTATCAGGATTTGGATTGGACTGATTTGGGATCGTTCTTCTGGGGAAGTTACGGGAATATAAGAAAATTGTTCAGTTCGGATTTTAGGAAATCGAAATCTGGGTTAAACTAATGGTAAACGACCATTTTAGCGTAAGGTCATTCAAAATATAATATGTACTTTTGCCTCCGTTTAATTTTTCAAAATTATGGAGTCAAGAGAAGTAAGCATCCAACCCCTTTTTAGGTGGTCTAATATATAGTTATTACCTTTGTGCCATTAATTCTAAAAACATAAGTTATGGCAATAAGTAGTAAAGACATTGAAATCCTGTGGAAACGGTACTCTGAGGAAGGTAGTAAAA